>JAFEDD010000010.1 GCA_018241765.1 Pseudomonadota bacterium
CGCGAGCGTGACGGTGGACTTCTAGACGGAGACCCGCCCCCCATGCTCGACACCGCCTTCACGCTGCTCGGCACCGCCGTCACCTGGCTCGAGGTCGCCGCCTTCGTGCTGGCGCTCGCCAACATCGTCTGCAATGTGTTCGAAATTCACTGGGGCTGGCCGCTGACGATCATCGCGAGCGCCCTCTACGCGTGGCTCTTTCACGCCAGCCGTCTCTATGGCGAAGCGGGGGTCAACGTCTTCTTCGCGCTGGCGGCGCTCTGGGGCTGGTGGCAGTGGCTGCGCGGGCACCGCGCCGGCTCGGAGGCGCCGCTCGCGGTGGCGCGGCTCGACCGCCGCGGCATCGCGGCGACGGCCGCGCTGTGGGTTGCTCTGTGGCTCGTCGCGGCACGCTTGCTGCACACGATCACCGATTCCGATGTGCCGTGGGCCGATGGCTTCGTCACCGCCGGCAGCGTCGTCGGCACCGTGCTGCTCGGCCGCAAGTTCATCGAGAACTGGGCGATCTGGCTGATCGTCAACGCGGCGAGCGTGGCGCTGTTCGCCTACAAGGGGCTCACGTTGACGGTGCTGCTCTACGCGATCTTCTTCGCTCTGGCGATCTGGGGCTGGATCGGCTGGCAGCGGCGCCTCGCGCGCAGCACGGCACGCGCATGAGCACCCCGAAGCTGATCTGCATCCTCGGCGCCGAAAGCACCGGCAAGACCACGCTGGCGCGGCAACTGGCGGCGCAGTTCGCGTGCCCGTGGGTGCCCGAGTACCTGCGCGCCTTCTGCGACGAACGCGGTCGCACGCCACTGCGGCACGAGCAGGCGCTGATCCTCGAGACGCAGCATCGGCACGAACTCGCCGCCATCGCCGGCGCTGCACCCGCGACGCCCTTCGTCTTCTGCGACACCGCGCCGATCACCACGGCGATCTACAGCGACTACGTGTTCGCCGACGCGTCGCTCTATGCCCGCGGCCGCACGCTGCACGCCCGGTACGCACTGACGCTCTTGTGCATGCCCGATCTCGGTTGGGTGGCCGACGGGCACCAGCGCGACGGGCCGCAGGCGCAGCGGGGCGTTCACGCGCTGATCGAGCGCGAGCTCGCACGCGCCGCGCTGCCCGTCGCGCCGATTCACGGGCACGGCGAAGCGCGCTTCAACGACGCCGTGGCGGCGCTCGATCGCCTGCGCTGAGGCGGCCGGCACGGCCACGGCGGGCGGCGGCCGCTACGGCAAAATGCGCCGCATGGACGCTTGGTTTGCGGATGTGTTGCAGTGGTTGGCGTTGCCGCAGTTCGGGCTGTCCACGGTGTTCGTGGTGGCGCTGGTGTCGGCGACGTTGTTGCCGATGGGCTCGGAGCCGGCGGTGTTCGGCCTCGTCAAGCTGAACCCCGAACTCTTCTGGCCGGCCATTGCCGTCGCAACGCTCGGCAACGCGCTCGGCGGTGCCATCAACTGGTGGATGGGCTACGGCATCAAACGCGCCTACGAGAGCTACAAGCACTCGGCCGTGCAGGCCAGGGCGCTCGCTTGGTTGGAACACCTCGGCGCGAAGGCGTGCTTCTTCACCTTCCTGCCGATCATCGGCGACCCGCTCGCCACCGTGGCCGGCTGGCTCAAGCTGCCGTTCTGGCCGTGCTTCCTGTGGGGCGCGCTCGGCAAATTCCTGCGCTACGTGGTGATGACCGCCGGCGCGCTCTGGCTGTGGCCGGGCCGATTTCAGTTCGGTTGAACCCAAGGTTTGGGAGTCCGCCGCGGATAGCGTAGCCTCGATGCAACGAAGCAAGCGTAGCCTCGATGCAACGAAGTGGAATCGAGGGTCCCTGCATCACGCCCACGACCGTGTCGGCGGTTCGCTCGATGGCCGCAGCAAGCGTAGCCTCGATGCAACGAAGTGGAATCGAGGGTCCCCGCATCACACCCACGACCGTGTCGGCGGTTCGCTCGGTGGCGGTAGGCGATGGGTCATGGTAGAGAAGCCGGAGCCGCTTTGCGGCCGCGATTGGCAACAGGGGATGTGTCGGGGCTGGTGTCGTGTGTCTCGCCGCTCGCGTTGCAACGCTACGCCTTCAAGCAACCCTCCGAGTTCCACTTGGCTTTCGGGGTTTGCCGTCTTGACGAATGGAGCACTTCTCGCGCACGAAATTCCTGACGGATTCCCTCGATTCCACTTCGTTGCATCGAGGCTACGCTCGCTATCAACTTTTTGCTGTAAGCACCATCCACAATGGGCTTCGAACGCAATTTTGCCAAAAGTCGACTATTGACGAAATGCGGCGGCAAGCCCGTCATTAATGCGCATTTCTGTGAAAAGCTGCTACCGTTCCAAGCAGCAAGCGTAGCCTCGATGCAACGAAGTGGAATCGAGGGTCCCCGCATCACACCCACGACCGTGTCGGCGGTTCGCTCGGTGGCGGTAGGCGATGGGTCATGGTAGAGAAGCCGGAGCCGTTGTGCGGCAGCGATTGGCAACAGGGGATGGTTGTCGGGGCTGGTGTCGTGTGTCTCGCCGCTCACGTTGCAACGCTACGCCTTCAAGCAACCCTCCGAGTTCCACTTGGCTTTCGGGGTTTGCCGTCTTGACGAATGGGGTGACTTCTCGCGCGCGAAATTTCTGACGGATTCCCTCGATTCCACTTCGTTGCATCGAGGCTACGGTTGCTACGCTTGCTCCCTCTACGCTTGCTGACGGGCTCCCTCGATTCCACTTCGTTGCATCGAGGCTACGCTCGCTGACGGATTCCCTCGATTCCACTTCGTTGCATCGAGGCTACGCTTGCTGCAAGCCCGTCATGGATGCGCCTTTGCGCAAAACGTTGATCCCACGGCGAGCAGAACGATTCGCGCTCGCGGCGCGCGGATTGCCTGCGTGGGCTACGCCTTGGGCTTGCTCGCCGCCTCGCGGATGGCGTCCAGGCTCGCGCCGGGCGTCAAGTCCTGAGGATCGACCTTGAGTTCGATGACGGCGGGCTTCTTCGCGCTGCGGGTGTAGGCGAGCGCGTCGGCAAACGCGGCATCGAATTCGGCATTCGTGTGTACGGTGAAGCCCTTGCCGCCGAACGCTTCGCCGTACTTCGCGAAATCGGGGTTCATGAGTTGGGTGCCGTACACCCGCGACGGGTGCTCGCGCTCCTGGTGCATGCGGATGGTGCCGTACATGCCATTGTTGAAGACGATGCAAATCGGTGCGCCGCCATACTGCACGGCGGTGGCCAGTTCCTGCGAGGTCATCAGGAAATCCCCGTCGCCGGCGACGTTGATGATCGTGCGCTCCGGCGCCACGATCGAGGCCATCACGGCAGCGGGCACGCCGTAGCCCATGGCGCCGCTGGTCGGTGCGAGTTGCGAGCGGCCGCATTGCTCGACTCCGGCGTAGGGCCAGAAGCGGTGCGCCCAGGTGGCGAAATTGCCGGCGCCGTTGGCGATCAGGGCGTCGCGCGGCGCGAGCCGGCGCAGACTTTGCACGAGCTGCCACAAATCGAGGCGCGCCGGTGTCGCGCGGTTGCGATAGAGCGCAGGCGCCGCGCGCCACGCGGCAAGCTCCTCGCGCATCGCGGCGAGCTGCTCGCGGCGCGCTTCCGACGTTTCGCCCGAGAGGCGCAAAGCACCGAGGATGCCGGCCACCGTGTTGCTGCCCGAGGCGATCATCAGATCGGCCTGATAGACGCGCCCCAGTTCGTTCACGTCGGGGTGCACGTGAATCAATTTCTGGCGCGGCACCGGCACCTCGAAGAGCGTGTAGCCCGAGGTCGTCATCTCGCCGAGCCGCACGCCGATGGCGAGGACGACATCGGCCTCGCGGATGCGCGCGGCGAGCTTCGGGTTGATGCCGATGCCGACGTCGCCCACGTAGTTCGGATGCCCGTTGTCGAACGTATCCTGAAAGCGGAACGCGCAGCCGACCGGCAGGTCGTTCCCCTCGACGAAGGAGCGCAACTGCGCTGCCCCCTCGCGCGTCCAGCCGAACCCGCCGACCAGCACGAAGGGGCGCTTCGCCTCGCCCAGCATCGTGCGCAGTCGCGCGATGTCGGCACCCGCCGGGTGCGGTTGCAGCGGCTGGTGGGCACGCGCATCAGGCACCGAAGCCGTTGCCGACAGCATGTCCTCGGGCAAGGCCAGCACGACCGGGCCGGGGCGCCCGCTGGTGGCGATCTGGAACGCTCGCGCCATGTACTCGGGCACTCGCGCCGCGTCATCGATCTGCGCCACCCACTTCGCCATCGGGCCGAACATGCGCCGATAGTCGACCTCCTGAAACGCTTCGCGCTCGACGAAATCGTTGCCGACCTGCCCGACCAGCAAAATCATCGGCGACGAATCCTGAAACGCCGTATGCACGCCGATCGCCGCGTTGGTGGCACCCGGCCCGCGCGTGACCATGCAGACGCCGGGCCTGCCGGTGAGCTTGGCGTAGCTCTCGGCCATGAACGCCGCACCGCCCTCCTGGCGGCAGATGATGAAGCGGAAGTCATCGCGGTGGCCATACAAGCCATCGAGCACTTCGAGATAGCTTTCACCGGGCACGCCAAACGCGGTGTCGACGCCGTGGCGAATCAGGGCATCGGCGACGAGGTGACCGCCGGAACGGGGAGCGGGGAGCGCGTGTGTCATGCGTGTAAGCTTAGCGAATGAGCAGTAGCGTCACCGCGACCGATTCCGGCGCCAGCGCCTTTCGGGCGGATGCCACCACCATCGGGGTGGTCAGCGTCGCCCACGGCACCTCCCACTTCTTCCAGCTCCTGTTGCCGCCCCTCTTTCCGTGGCTCGGGCGCGAGTTCTCGCTGTCGTTCGCCGAACTGGGCACGCTGGCGAGCCTCTTCTACCTGACCTCGGCCATCGGGCAGGCGGCCTCCGGCTTCGTCGTCGATCGCGTCGGCGCCCGCGTCGTCATGTTCGCCGCGCTCGCGCTCTTCGCCACGGCCGCGCTGGTGGCGGGGCTGGCCACCGGCTACGTCATGCTGGTCATCGCCTCGGTGCTGCTCGGGCTCGGCAATGCATCGTTCCATCCGGTCGATTTCAGCATCCTCAATCAACGGATATCGAACGAGCGCCTCGGGCACGCCTACAGCGCGCACGGGCTCTCCGGCACGCTCGGTTATGCCGCCGCGACGATGGTCATGGTGCTCCTGGCCGAGCGCATCGGCTGGCGCAACGCGCTCTTCGTGGCGATGGTCTACGCGCTTTGCGTGCTGGCGCTGACCTTCTTGTTCCGCACGGCGATCGACACCCATCACCATCGCCGCAATGCAAGCGCCGCCACCACGATGAGCACCGGCGCCGACACCTCCGGCCTTGCCTTCCTGCGCAACCCCGTGGTGTGGCTCTGCTTCGCGTTTTTCTTTGCGAGCACCATCAGCAGCGCCGCCATCCAGAACTTCTCGACCCCCGCGTTGCAGGCGATGGTGGGGCTGCCGCTCACGCTCGCGGCCACGGCGCTGACCGGCTATCTCGTGTGCAGCGCGATCGGCCAGCTCGCCGGCGGCTTTGCCGTGAGCCGGCGCTGGGCCGACCCGGAGCGCGTCATCGCCATCGCGCTCACTTCGTCGGCCGTGCTGCTCGCGCTCGCCGCCACCGCGCTGGGGGGCGGCATCGCCACCCTCGCGCTGGTCATCATCGCCGGCTTTGGCACCGGCATCGCGGGCCCCTCGCGCGATCTGCTCATCAAGCGCGCCACACCGCCCGGCGCCACCGGCCGCGTCTACGGCACGGTCTATTCCGGCCTCGACGCCGGTCTCGCCCTGTCGGCGCCGATCTTCGGCTGGATGCTCGACCACGGCATGCCGCGCAGCGTGTTCTTCGGGGCCGCGCTCGCCATGGTGGCCGCGACCCTCATCAGCGTGACCATCGGGCGCCGCATGGCCGCTGCAGCAACCGCGACCTGACCGCGCTCCCCAGCCATCCGTCCGCCTGCACGGCGCCGCCAGCGTGGCGAAAATGCGACAGCCCGTGCCGTTCATCCATCGGCAGCGGAAGCGCCGTCCGATGCGCCTTTCCGGGGCACGCGCCCGCGCAGGCTCAGGGTTTTCCCGATGCCATCGTATTTGCCGTTAGTCATTTCGCGCGGAGCTTCTGGTAGAACTGCCGGAAGCCGCGCGCCATAACCAATATCCATGTCAAGTGGACGCGAGGCGAATGTTGCCGACCGGGCGGCAAGGGACCCAACGATGCAAGGCGTCGACGGGCCGCGCGGTCGTGCGCTTGGGCGAAAGCCAAATTGCACCACGACGGGGCGCTGCCATGTCCGCCATTGAGCACACTTCACGATGGAGCGCCACGGCGCTCGCACACGACGAATCCACCGTGGCCTGCGCCGCGCTCTCGGTGCGTGAACGCAAGCTCCTTGCGGCGCTCGGTCAACCGGCGAGCACCGAGCAACTGATGCGCGACGCCGCGCTTTCCGCCGACGAGGTGGAAAAGACGCTCGCGCACCTGGCGAGCCTCGACCTCGTCCGCGCCGAAGCAAGCGCCGGCGTGATGAACCCGATGCACCTGCGGTCGTCGCCCCGCGCGCACGCGCACGGTCAATCGAAAGCGCCCTTGCTGGCCGGCATCGGCATCGTCGCGTTGCTCGCGGTGGGCGCCATCTGGTGGTTCACGCGCGCCGCGGCGCCAGCGACGGCCGCGGCGGCGCCCGCCGCCAAACCCGCCGCCGCCCCCGCCCCCGCGCCAGGCGACTTGCCCGACCTCGTGCTGCCACGCAGTGGCGCCGCCGCCATCGCGGCCGCTGCGGGCGACGCGACACCGGGCACGCGCGAACGCGACGCCGCCAAGGAGGCGGCCAAAGAGGCCGCGAAGGAAGCCGCCCGTGAAGCGGCGGCCAAGGAGGCTGCGGCCAACGTCAAGGCGGCCGCCGCACAGCAGGCGGCCGCGAAGGCGGCACCCGCGCCGGCGCCGACGCCAGCGGCCGCCGTAGCGACGGCCCCGGCACCCGCCCCGGCAACAACGCCAGCGCCCGCGCCCGCCGCGGCCCCCGCCGCGGCACCCGCAGCCACGGCCGTCGCCGCCGCGCCCCCGGCCGCGCCGAAGGCGGCGCCGGCGCCGGCGCCGGCGCCGCGTGAAATCAAATTGATCAGTCGCGTCGAACCCGCCTTCCCGCGGGGCGTCGACGCCGATCGCGGCACCGTGCGCGCGCGCCTGCAAGTCAATGCCAGCGGCAGCGTGACCGGCGTCGACATCATCGAGGCCAATCCGCCCCGTGTGTTCGACCGCGCCGTGCGCGCCGCGCTGCAGCAGTGGCGCTACGAGCCCACGGGAGAGGCGTTCACCACGCTCGCCGAGGTCAGCTTCAGCCGCTGAGTGAAGGCAAGCGCGCGGGCGCTCGGCGAAACGCGCTCAACCTGGAAACCGCAGTTGGATGCGCCCGTCGGTGCCGGCCACGGCGTGCCGGGCAAGGCGCGACGACGCCGCGCACTGTTGTGCGCAAGGAGGAGCAACGCCGCACGGCGCGTTGTGGGCGGTGCTGACGGGTGCATAGCGCGATCACCCAACCGATGAGCGTAATCGGAGCAGATGAAGTCAATATCCAAGCGAATTTCGAGAAGTTGGGGAGCGGTCAACTGCGGTTTCTAGGTTCAAGCGCGCAGATCGGCGATCAGCGCGGCCAGCGTCTCCGGGGCGAGCGTCATGTGCTGCGGGTAGTTGCGATGGTCGCAGCCCACTTTGACGGCCGCGCCGCCAAGCAATGACGCGCGCATCGGCGCGGTGAATTCGAAGCGAAGGAAATGCACGGCCGAGGTCTTCTCGGCCGTCTCGCGCGGCAGGTCTTCATCGGCGATCGCGTAGACGCGCGGCTGGCCCTCGACTTCGACGAACATGCGATCCTCGACGTCGATCAACCGCGCGAGTTCGCGCCGCCGCTCGTTGACGTCGGGATACTCGATCAGCATCGTCGCCTTCCAGTTGCTGCCATCGGGAATCAACGGGTTGTAGGCATCGAGTTCGCCCTGGATGCCCTCTTCCTCGAAAATTTTTTCGATGCGCAGCATCTCCTGCACCTGATACTGAACCGTCGCGCGATCCTCGAACTGCAACGTGATGTGCTCGCCCAGGTGCACGGTGCGCGCCCGGCGGTGCGCCATCAGTTGCGGCTTGTTCGCCTTCAGTTGCTTGCTCCAGGCCTCGAGGGTCATCAAGTCGGCGGGGGTCAGTGCGCTCATGGTTGGGTTCTCATGGATGAGTGGCGAGGCCGTAGGCGCGCGCCACGAGACTGATCGGGTGAGCGAGTTCGGGCACGGCGCCGCCAGCGGCCTCGCGCATGCCCTGCTCGATGTGGTGCCCCGCGAGCTGGCAGTCGGAGGCGATGAAGCGCGGCTCGCCCTGCGCCATCGACCGAAACACCGGCTTGCCGATCTTCATCGCGGTGGCGTGATGGACTTCCTTGACGCCGTAGGTGCCGGCGTGACCGGAGCAGCGCTCGACCGTGTTCACCTGAACGCCGGGCAAGAGCTTCAGCAGCTCTTCGGTCTTGCGGCCGACGTTCTGCACGCGACCGTGGCAGGGAATGTGATAGCTGACCGCACCGAGCTCGACCTTGAAGTCGGTCTTCAGCAAGCCGTCCTTGTGGCGCGCGACGAGGTATTCGAAGGGATCCCACATCGCTTGCTGCACGAGCTTCGCCTCGGCGCTCTCGGGCAGCAGGAGCGGAATTTCCTGCTTGAACATCAGCGTGCACGAAGGAATGGCGGTGACGATGGCGTAGCCCTCGCGGGCGTAGCGCGCGAGGATCGGCAGGTTGGCGGCGGCGTGTTCGGCCACGCCGTCGAGGTCCCCCAGCTCGAGCTTCGGCATGCCGCAGCATTTCTCCTTGTTCACGACCTCCCACGCGATGTCGTTGTGGGTGAGCACGGCGAGCAGATCCATGCCGATGCCGGGCTCGTTGTAGTTCACATAGCAGGTCGAGAAGACGAGTACCTTGCCCGGCGTGCGTTCACCGTCGCGCACCGGGGCGTCGGAGCGCGCCGCCGACTTGGCTTGCGCGCGGAATTTCTTGTCGGCCAGGGTCGGAATCCAGGCGTCCTTGTGCACGCCGAACTGGCTCGACAGCACCTTGCGGCCAAGCGTGGAATGATTGACGGCATTGGCAACCTGAACGACGACCGGAATGCCGGCGAACATGCCCTGGGTGTCGGTGGAGGCGAGGAACTTCTCGGCGCGACTGACGCCGCCGCGCTTGTACTTGGCGGCCTTCGCGCGCAGCATCAGGTGCGGAAAGTCCACGTTCCACGGGTGCGGGGGCGTGTACGGGCACTTCGTCATGTAGCACAGGTCGCACAGATAGCACTCGTCGACGACCTTGATGTAGTCGGCCTTGGCGACGCCATCGACCTCCATCGTCGAGGACTCGTCGATGAGATCGAAGAGCGTCGGAAATGCATTGCACAGGCTGACGCAGCGGCGGCAGCCGTGGCAGATGTCGTAGACGCGTTCGAGCTCTCGGTCGAGCGCGTCGGCATCCCAGTATTCGGGGTTCTTCCAGTCGATCGGGTGACGGGTCGGGGCTTCGAGGTTGCCTTCACGCATGGGAGCCTGCCTTGCAACAAAAACATCGGGGCGGGACGTCGCCGCGTGGCGCGCCCCGGCGACATCGGGGGGGTCGATGCGCGGCGCGCGCCGACGTCATGCCGAAACATCACGGCACGACGCCAGCGCAACCGCGAGCGCTCAGTCCTGCAGCGCGTCGAGCGCCTTCTGGTAGCGGTTGGCGTGCGAGCGCTCCGCCTTGGCGAGCGTCTCGAACCAGTCGGCGATTTCGTCGAAGCCTTCTTCGCGCGCCGATTTCGCCATGCCGGGGTACATGTCGGTGTACTCGTGCGTCTCGCCAGCGACGGCGGACTTCAGGTTGTCACGCGTGGCGCCGATCGGCAGATCGGTGGCCGGGTCACCGACCAGCGCGAGGTAGTCGAGGTGGCCGTGCGCGTGCCCGGTCTCGCCCTCGGCGGTCGAGCGGAACAATGCGGCAACGTCGTTCTGGCCTTCCACGTCGGCCTTGTTGGCGAAGTAGAGGTAGCGGCGGTTCGCCTGGCTTTCACCGGCGAACGCGTCCTTCAGGTTCTGGTGGGTCTTCGTTCCTTTGAGGTTCATGTGTGCTCTCCTGATCGGATGGACGCGACGGGCCCGATGTGGCCGATCGCTCAGGCGAAGTATGGTCGCAATGTCGATCGCTTGCGACGAACAATATCGATCAACTTGATAGGCGAAAGCGAACACCGCGCGGGAGCCATCGCGGCGGCGGCGCCGTGGCGCCGATTTCGGGCCTGTTCGCGGCAGCGCCTGCCACCTTCAAACTGTCATCAACTTTTCACTGAAATGACGTCCACAACAGGCTTCGAAACACAATTTCCACGGAGTCGACTTTCTTCATTTCATCGCTGCAAGCCCGTCATGGGCGTCATTTGCGATGAAAGCCATTGATGGCAAAGGCTCCTGTTCATGCGCCTTGGACGGCGTCGCGACGAGGCTTTTCGCGTAAAATTTAAGCAATGATGCCACCACAACCCGCTTCCGAAGCCGCCACCGACGTGCCGGCGTCGGTGCCCGCCGCGCCCGAGAGCGCGACCGACGAGCTGACCTTCGCCCGCCTGAACCTCGCCGAACCGCTGCTGCGGGCGGTGACCGAAGCCGGGTACGTGAAACCCACCCCGATCCAGGCGCAGGCCATTCCGGTCGTCATGGCGGGGCTCGATGTCATGGGTGGCGCGCAGACGGGCACCGGCAAGACCGCCGCGTTCACGCTGCCGATCCTGCACCGGATGCTCAAGCACGCCAACAGTTCGCCGTCGCCGGCGCGGCACCCGATCCGCGCGCTGATGCTGGCGCCGACGCGCGAACTGGCCATCCAGATCGCGGAGTCGGTCGAGACCTACGCCAAGCACACGGGGCTGCGCTCCACCGTCGTCTTCGGTGGCGTCGACATCAAGGAGCAGAAGGCGGCCGTGCGCGCCGGCGTCGAGCTCCTCGTGGCCACGCCGGGGCGGCTGCTTGATCACGTCGAGCAGAAGAACCTCGCGCTGAACCAGGTCGAAGTGCTGGTGCTCGACGAGGCCGATCGCATGCTCGACATGGGCTTCATCCCCGACATCGTGCGCATCATCGGCATGCTGCCCGAAAAGCGGCAGAGCCTGCTCTTTTCGGCCACCTTCTCCGACGAGATCAAGCAGCTCGCCGACCGCATGCTGAAGTCGCCGGTGCTGATCGAGGTCGCGCGACGCAACACCGCGGCCGAAACCGTGACCCAGCAGATCTACCGCGTGCATGCCGACGACAAGCGTCGCCTGCTCGGCCACCTCGTCACGGCGGGGGATTGGCAGCAGGTGCTCGTGTTCTGTCGCAGCAAGCTCGACACCGCGCGGCTCGCGCGCGCGCTCGAGCGCGACGGTTTTTCGACCAGCGCCATCCACGGCGACAAGACGCAGGAAGAGCGCATCAAGGCGCTCGAAGGGTTCAAGAACGGCGACATCCGCATCCTGGTCGCCACCGACGTCGCCGCCCGCGGCATCGACATCGATCAGTTGCCCACCGTCGTCAACTACGAACTGCCCTTCGTGGCCGAAGACTACGTGCACCGCATCGGGCGCACCGGCCGCGCCGGTGCCAGCGGCACCGCCATCTCCTTCGTCACACCCGACGACGGCAAACTGCTGGCCGAGATCGAAAAGCTCATCAAGCGCAAGATCGAGGAGATGCCGCAGCCCGACCTCTCCCGCTACGGTGATCGCTACGGCCCGCGCCGCGCGCCGCGCGAGGAGGGCGAAGTGCGCCGCGCGCCCACCGAGCCACGCCGCAGCGGCGAGCGCGGACCGCGCGACAAGTCGCACTACGACCTGAATCCCGATCAGCCGATCGCCGTCTCGGCGCCGAACGCGCGGGGCGCCCGCGGCGGCCGCAATTCGGCGCTCGGCCGCCGCGCCGCGCTCGAAGTCTGCGCGCTGCTGAAGGCACCGGTGCGTCGCGCACCGCCGGCGTCATCCAGCCCGCTCGCCGATGACAACGAGGGCAGCGACGACGGCATCGACACGCCGCTTGCGACGGCGAGCAGCCCCTGACCCACACGACGCCACCGCGCAGCGCCCCCGCGGCATCTCACCCATGCCGCACGCCGCGCGTCGACCCCCGCCCCGTTCAGCACCCGTCATGACCGAACGTTCCGCCTCCGCCCAAATCGTCCAGGACTGGCTCATCACGCACGGCAGCAGCGCCGTCGTCTTCGAGCGCGATCAACCCGGCCGCACCGCCGCCGAAGCCGCCGCACTGCTCGGCTGTGACATCGCGCAGATCGCCAAGAGCATCATCTTTCGCAATGCGACGGCTGGCGGCTCGGTGCTCGTCATCACCAGCGGCGCCAACCGTGTGGACGAAGCGAAAGTCGCCGCACTGACCGGCGTCACGCTCGCCAAGGCCGACGCCAACTTCGTGCGCGAACACACCGGCTTCGTGATCGGCGGCGTGCCGCCCGTCGCCCATGCCAAGCCCGGCATCGTGCTGCTCGATGCCGACCTGCTGCGCTTTGCCACCGTGTTCCCCGCCGGCGGCACACCCCACGCGATGTTCGAAATCGCCACCGACGAGCTCGTCCGCCTCAGCGGCGCGCGCGTCGCCGACGTCCGGCAGGAAACGCGCTGAGCGCCGCGCGACTGCACGCCACCACTGCATTCAACCACTCCGATGCCGCACTTCGAAATCACCCCCGCCCGACGCGAGGATGTCGCCACCATCGTCGCCCTCGTGCGCGAGCTCGCCGTCTACGAAAAGCTTGAAGCGATGATGGTCAGCACGACCGCGGACTTCGAGCGCGAACTGTTCGGCCCCGAGGCCATCGTCGAATGCCTGATCGCACGCGAGGATGGCCACGCGGTCGGCTTCGCGCTCTTCTTTCACAATTTCTCGACCTTCCTCGGGCGCCGCGGCCTCTACCTCGAAGATCTCTTCGTGCAACCGGCGCATCGCGGCAAGGGCTATGGCAAGGCGCTGCTGGTGCGCCTCGCGCAGATCGCCGTGGAGCGCCGCTGCGGCCGCTTCGAGTGGAGCGTGCTCGACTGGAACGAACCGTCGATCCGCTTCTACGAGGCGATGGGCGCGAAGGTGTTGCCCGAGTGGCGCATCGTGCGCACGACCGGCGACTCGCTCGCCGCGCTGGCCACGCGCACCGAGCGCGACGAGGATCAGTCGCGCCAGTAGTCGCGCACGGCGAGCGTGTAGTCGGCGCCGTCGATCATGAGCTCCGCCGCCGCCCCCATCGGCAGCGTCACCTTGGCCGTGATGTGGCCGAACGGAAAGCCGGTCAGCACCGGGCAGGGCACGAGTTGCCGCAGCGTCTCGACCACTTCCGGCATCGTGTAGGGGAAACGGGCGCCGGGCGCGCTGTCGCAGTCGGTGAAGCCGCCGAGCACGATGGCGCGCTGGCGCTCGAGGATGCCCGCGAGCCTGAGTTGATGGAGCATGCGCTCGACGCGATAGGGCGCCTCACCAATGTCCTCGATCAGCAGGATGCCGTCGTCGATCGCCGGCATGAACGGCGTGCCGACCAGATGGCTGATCATCGCGAGGTTCGTGCCCCACAGCGTGCCGCGCACGACGGCGCGGCCGTGATCGATGTCGCTCGTGACGCGCGGATAGACGTGCGTGTTGGCGCCGAGGACGGCGAGGAACTGCGCTTCGGTGAATTCGCGGGCGGCCAAGTCCTCGCTTTGCGCAAAGTCGCCCGCAGCGACCGGCCCGGCGAAGGTGATGAAACGGCCCCGCGCGAGCGCGGCAAGCGAGAACGCGGTGACGTCGCTGTAACCGCAGAAGGCCTTGCCGGAGGCCGCCACGCGAGCCCAGTCGATGCGATCCAGAAGCCGCGACAGCCCGTAGCCACCGCGCCCGAAGAGCACGAGATCGGCGTCGCTGGCGAGTACCGCATCGAGCGCGGCGAGCCGTGCCGCGTCGTCGCCGGCGAAATAGCGCCATTGCACCTGCGCCGCATCGACCCCTTGCACCGTGCAGCCGTGCTCCGTGAGCCGCTGGACGCCCGCGGCGAGCCGCTCCGGCGCGATGGCGCCGGAGAGCGCCAGAATCGCGATGCGCGCGGGCCAGGCCGGTCGCCGTGGCCGCAGCAACGTGGCGGTCGAAGCCATCGACGCCGCCCTCAGCCGAGCCGCGTGCGCTGCGCGACGAGCTTCTCCAACGTCGCGGTGAACGCGGCGAGCCGCTCGCGCTCCTGCGCGACGACTGCGGGCGGTGCCTTGTCGGCAAACGCCGCGTTGCCGAGCTTGGCGCGTGCCTTGTTCACCTCGCCTTCGAGGCGTGCGATTTCCTTGTCGAGCCGCGAGCGCTCCTCGGCCGGATCGACCTTGATTTCGAGCAGCAGCCGGTAGTCGCCCACCACCTGCACCGGCGCCTCGCTGTCGGGCAGCGCCTCGACGATGCGCACTTCGGAGAGCTTGGCGAGCGCCGTCAGGTAGGGCGCGAAGGCTTCGAGCTCGGCGGCGTTGCCGGTGGCGATCAGCGGCACGCGCTCGGCGGGCGAAATCTTCATCGTGCTGCGCAGCGTGCGACAGGCGCCGACCAGCGCCTTCAATTGCGCCATGCGCGCATCCGCCGCCGCGTCGATGCGATCGGCGCGATATTGCGGATAGGACTGCGTGCTGATCGTCTCGCCCGACTTGCCGGCGAGCGGCGCCACCTTCTGCCAAAGCTCTTCGGTGATGAAGGGCATGATCGGATGCGCCAGACGCAGCGTCGCCTCCAGCTCGCGCAGCAGCACGTTGCGTGTGCCGCGTGCGGCGGCGGCGTCTCCCGCGCGCTCGGCGACGCCGAGCTGCACCTTCGCGCATTCGACGTACCAGTCACAGTATTCGTCCCAGACGAATTCGTAGAGCGAGCGCGCGGCGTGATCGAAGCGGTAGCTCGCGAAGCCTTCGGCCAGATCGCGCTTGGCGAGCTGCAAGCGGCCAAGCAGCCAGCGGTCGACGAAGGAGAGCGACTGCTCGCCGCCATCGATGCCGCAGTCCTTGCCTTCGACGTTCATCAGCACGAAGCGGGTGGCGTTCCAGAGCTTGTTGCAGAAGTTGCGGTAGCCCTCGCAGCGGCTCAGATCGAAATTGAGCGTGAGCGAGAGGTTGCTGAGCGAGGCGAAGGTGAAGCGCACGGCGTCGGCGCCGTAGGCCGCGATGCCGTTGGGGAAGTTGCGGCGGACGTATTTCTCGGCCTTCTCCTTGTGCGAGGCCAGCATCAGGCCGGTGGTGGACTTGGCGACCAGCGGCTCGAGCGCGATGCCGTCGAGCAGATCGATCGGGTCGATCACGTTGCCCTTGGACTTGCTCATCTTGTTGCCTTCGGCGTCGCGCACCATCGCGTTGATGTAGACGTCGCGGAAGGGCACGCGGTCGGTGAAGTGCAGCGTCATCATGACCATGCGCGCCACCCAGAAGAAGATGATGTCGTTGCCGGTGACCAGCACGTTGCTCGGCAGATAGCGCTGGTCACGCGCGAAGCGTGCTTCGTCGGGCCAGCCCAGTGTCGTGTGGCAGACGAGCGCCGAGGAGAACCAGGTATCGAGCACGTCGGGGTCGCGCCTGAGCGCCTTGCCGCCGCTCTGCGCGAGCGCTTCGGCCTCGCTGCGGGCGACGTAGATGCGGCCATCGGTGTCGTACCACGCGGGAATCTGGTGCCCCCACCAGAGCTGGCGCGAGATGCACCAGTCCTGGATGTTCTCGAGCCAGTGGTTGTAGGTCTGCGCCCAGTGCTCGGGAAAGAAGCGGACGTCGCCGCTTCGGACGGCGTCGAGCGCGCGACCGGCGAGGCCGCGCGGGTGCTTCGTCGTGGCCTTGCTCGCGGCGACGAACCATTGATCGGTCAGCATCGGTTCGACGATCTGACCGGTGCGCTCGCACATCGGCACCTGCAAGGTGTGCGGCTTGGTGGCGATGAGCGCGCCCTCGGCTTCGAGGCGGGCGACGACGCGCTCGCGGGCGACGAAGCGGTCGAGTCCGCGCAGATCAGCCGGAATGCCGGCCGCATCGGCCGCCGCGCCATCGACGATGGTGGCGGCGAGCGTGAGCACGATCAGCATCGGCAGCGCATGACGCTGGGCGACGGCGTAGTCGTTGAAGTCATGCGCCGGCGTGACCTTGACCACGCCGGTGCCGAACTCGCGGTCGACGTAGGGGTCGGCGATGATCGGCAGCGTGCGTCCGGTCAGCGGCAAGGTGACGGTCTTGCCGATCAGGTGGCGATAGCGCTCGTCATCGGGGTGGACCATGACCGCGGTGTCGCCGAGCATCGTCTCGGGGCGCGTGGTGGCGACCACGACGTGACCGCTACCGTCGCTCAGCGGGTAGCGGATGTGCCACAGATGACCGGCGCGCTCGACCGATTCGACCTCGAGATCGCTGACCGCCGATTGCAGCACCGGGTCCCAGTTGACCATGCGCTTGCCACGGTAGATGAGCCCTTCCTCGTAGAGCCGCACGAAGGTCTCGACCACGCCCTTCGACATGTGCTCGTCCATCGTGAAGTAGCCCTGCTGCGCGCCGCTGGCGTCGGCGAAGCTCCAGTTGGCCGAGGCGCCGAGCCGGCGCATCTGCCGCGTGATGGTGGAGCCGGAATGCTCCTTCCAGTCCCACACGCGGCGCACGAACGCTTCGCGGCCGATGTCGTGGCGCGAGCTGCCCTGCGCCTGGAGTTGCCGCTCGACGACGATCTGCGTGGCGATGCCGGCGTGATCGGTGCCGACCACCCAGTTGGCGTCGTCGCCAAGCATGCGGTGATAGCGCATCAACGTGTCCATCAGCGTCTGCTGGAAGGCGTGGCCCATGTGCAGCGTGCCGGTGACGTTGGGCGGCGGCAGCTGGATCGCGAACGTCGGGCGCTTGCCATCACCGTGCGGCACGAACGCTCCGGCGGCTTCCCAGCGCGGATACCACTTCGCCTCGATGGCTTGCGGTTCGAAGGACTTGGCGAGCGCGTCGAGCGCGCTCGGGTGGGCGACGGCGGGGGCGGAAGAGCTGGCGGACATCGGCACGACAACGCCGCGAAACGCGGCAGACAACGAGGGTGGAAACGTCGGAAATTGTACGCGATGGGTTAATGTCTTTTCGCTGAAAGCCGCATCCA
This sequence comes from Pseudomonadota bacterium, assembly GCA_018241765.1. Classification (GTDB taxonomy): domain Bacteria; phylum Pseudomonadota; class Gammaproteobacteria; order Burkholderiales; family Casimicrobiaceae; genus Casimicrobium. The sequence continues at coordinate 17,082 of JAFEDD010000010.1, forward strand.
CAACAGGCTTGGCGCCGCAAATTGCGAAAACTCGACTTTTTCCTGTTTAGCGATGCAAGCCCTTCATGGACGCCATTTGAACAAAAAGCTGATCAGGAAAATGGGGCGCCAAATGCCCCGCGCGGCACGCATCCGCCGCGGCTCAGCGGCGTTTGGCGGCGAGTTGCTCGCGCAGCCGCGCGATTTCCGCATCGACGGCGTCGGAGACGACCTGGCGCACCTGCGTCGAGGTGTCCTCGGCGACCTGCACGGCAATGTCGCGGGCGATGTCGGCCAGAGCGACGCTCAACGCCTCCTGGAGATGCGCCTTCAAGGAGCCGCCCGCGTGCAGTTCGAGTTGCTGCATGACCTGGCTGTAGACGCTGTGGCGCAGCTCCTCGAGGCGCGGCACCAGCATCGCGTTCAACTGCTCGCGAAGGCTGGCCGCGCCGGAGCCGGGTGCCGCCGGCGCGTCCGGCGACGCCTCGGCGCGAGCGTTGATGAAGGCGGCCATCGCTCGCGCCGACGGGCGCGTGGGCGTCGTCAGCGGCGTGCCGGCGATCCCTCCCGGCGCGGGCGGCGGCGCCGTCGGCACCGAAGGCTGCGCCGGAGCCGCGCGTGCGACCGGTGGCGGCGCGCTCGGTGGCACGGGCGCTGCATGGGGCGCACGCGGTGGCAGCGCCACGGCGTCTCCGATCTCGATCTCCTCGACCACCAGATCGGTCAACACCGGCAGCTCCTCCGGGGCGCGATGCCGCATCAGGCGGTCAGCCTGCGCCAGAAGATCCTTCGCGCCCGGTGTGCTCATGCGCGCATTATGCGCGTGCCGAGCACCGTGGACACGCCCGCAGGCGGCCCGTCACGACCGCCCGTCCGGGCGCGCACGCGCAGTAGCGCCTGCGACCGCGTGCGCCAGCGGATAGCCGCGCTCGTGGTAGAAGTTCCAGCGACGACGGCCCGCCGCGATGCTCGCCTCATCGGTGGCGATCAGTTCGAGCAGCCGCTCGAAGCGCGCGAAGAAGGGCGGGGGCTCGAGCGCGAGGTTGATCAGCACGTCGTGCGCCCCCTCGTGCACATGGGCATGGTCGATGATGATCGGGGTGCGCGCGGCCAACGGCGAGGCGAGCCGGACGTGCGGCACGAAGCTCTCGGGCGGCTCCTCCCACAGCAGGCGATCGAGCCGTTCGCTGGTCGCCTCATCGGGTGTGACGACGCGGGCGACGCGCTGCTGCGCGTAGACCTTCGCAAGGAGCCGCGCGCAGGAGCGCACCGGGTCGACGACCCCGGTGGTGAACTCGATGTGCGTCACCGCGTCGCTCCGCGCGAAGCACGTCGCCGCCGCGCCATGGCGCAGCGGCAACGTGTCACTCGCCGGCCATCACGTAGTCGACCAACGCGGCGACCGGACGCCCGGTGGCGCCCTTCTCCTTGCCGGCGCCGCGATAGGCGACGCCCGCGATGTCGAGGTGCGCCCAGTCGTATTTCTTGGCGAAGCGCCACAGGAAACACGCCGCCGTGATGGCGCCACCGTCGCGCCCGGCGACGTTGGCCATGTCGGCGAAGTTGGAGTCGAGCGCCTCCTGATAGTCCTCTTCCAGCGGCATGCGCCACAGGCGATCGTTGGTGCGGCGACCGGCCGCGAGCAGCGCATCGGCCAGCGCGTCATTGTTCGAGAAGAGGCCCGCATTGTGTTTGCCCAGCGCGACCACGCAGGCGCCGGTCAGCGTGGCGATGTCGATGACGGCGCGCGGCTTGAAGCGCTCGGCGTAGGTCAGCGCATCGCACAGGATGAGCCGCCCCTCGGCATCGGTGTTCAGCACTTCGATCGTCTGCCCGCTCATGCTCTTGAACACGTCGCCCGGCTTGGTGGCGCGGCCCGAGGGCATGTTCTCGCAGGCGACGACGAGGCCGACGATGTTTTGCTTCGGTTTGAGTTCGGCCACCGCCTTCATGACGCCAAAGACCGTGCCCGCGCCCGACATGTCCCACTTCATGTGATCCATGTCGGCGCCGGGTTTCAGCGAAATGCCGCCGCTGTCGAAGGTGACGCCTTTGCCGACGAACACCGTCGGCGCGGCGCCCTTCTTGCCGCCTTGGTACTCGAAGACGATGAAGCGCGGCGGCTCCTCGCTGCCGTTGGTGACCGACAGGAAGGAACCCATGCCGAGCTTCTCGATCGCCTTGCGGTCCATCACCGTGACCTTGAGGCCATGCGATTTGCCGAGCTTCTTCGCCTCTTCACCCAGCCGTGTCGGCGTGCAGTGATTCGGCGGCAGGTTGCCCAGGTACTTCGTGAATTCGATGCCGTGACTCGTCGCCGTCGTCACCCGCAACGCGTCGGCGCCCTCCTTCGCCATGCCGTCGGGCAGCGCAAAGCGCACGCGCTTGAGGGTCGGCGCCGGCTTCAGGCTGACGTTCTTCGTCTCGACGTAGCGCGACGTCGCATCACCGACGCCGAGCACCATCTGCCGCATCGCGGCGATCGCGCCCTCGACGGGCGTGAACAGCGTGACTTCGGCCAATTGCTGCTCGCTCGCGCCTTGCGCGACGGCGCGACCGACGGCGCGGGCATCCTTCGCTTCGAGCGCCTGAGCCTTGCCCGCGCCGTAGGCGAACACCCGCGCCGCCGCGACGCCGGGCAAATTGAAGAGCGACAGCACCTGCCCCGCCTTCGCGGCAAACGCAGCGGTCTTCAGCGCGCTGGCCAGGGCGCCGCCACTGGCTTCATCGATGTCCCTGGCCGCCGCCGAGAGCACGCGACCATCGTGCACGGCCACGGCCACGGCGTCGGCTTTGGTCTTGGAGGGGCGTTCGCTGCGCAGCGTGACATCGATCATGGCGTGAGCTTCCTTCTTCATCTCGGTTGGCAATGGGTAAACTTTGCAATTATCGCCAAAGCGCGCACTCCCGCTCCCCGCGAGTTGCCACGACCGCTCCATGATCTTTCGACGCGCGCTGCTGCGCGAGCTGACCGCCAATGCGATCTACGTGTTCGTGGTGCTCGTGGCGATCCTGCTCACGCAGTTCCTGATCAAGCTGATCGGCGCCGCCTCGTCGGGTTCGCTGCCGAGCGATGGGCTGATTCCGCTGGTCGGCTTCCGGCTGATCTCGCAGTTGCCGCCGCTCATCGTCATCGCGATGTTCGTCGCCATTTTGCTCACGCTGTCACGCGCCTGGCGCGACAGCGAGATGGCGATCTGGATGTCCTGCGGGCAGAGCCTCCTCGCGTGGGTGCGCCCGGTGCTCACCTTCGCGCTGCCGATGCTGATCATCGCGATGGTGCTGTCGACGGCGCTGTCGCCGTGGGCCGAGCGGCGCTCGATCGAATACCGCCGCGTGCTCGAGGCGCGTGACGAACTCTCGGTGCTCGCGCCCGGCCTCTTTCAGGAGCTGAGAAAGACTCGGCAGGTGTACTTCGTCGAAAGCGTCAACCTGATCGAAGGCGTCATCAAGAATGTCTTCGTGTTCGCCGACGACCCCCACGGCGCGTGGACGGTGCGCGCGCGGCAGGGCTTTTTGCTGCCCGACACCCGCGGCGACCGCTACGTCATTCTCGAAGATGGCAACCGGGTGCGGCAATTGAACGCCGACCCCGCCACGCGCGAATACGAGCTGGCGAGTTTCGAGCGCTACGGCATCCGCATGACCGGCAACGAGGTCACCGACACCTCGTTCGAAGAGCGCGCCAAGGACACGCTGACGCTGCTGCGCGAGGGTTCGCCCTCGGGGCTCGGGCAAGTGTTCTATCGCGTTTCGGTGCCGCTCGCGGGCCTTGCGCTGGCCCTCCTGGCGATTCCGCTGGCGTACGTCAACCCGCGCCTCGGGCGTTCGGTCAACCTGATCATCGCGATCCTGCTGCTGATGATTTCGCTCAACGTGATGAACATCATGCAGGCGCAGATCGATCGCGAAAAAATCGGCTGGATCAGCGCGCTCGTCATCTTCCATCTATCGCTCGCGGCGCTGGTCGCAGCCGTGTTCTATTACCGCTTCCGTGGCGCGGTGGCGTTCCATCGCGGCGATGCCGCAGCCGACCCACCGCCCGCGGCCGCGCCATGAAGACGCTGTCGCGCTACCTCGCACGCGAAGTCATCAGCGCCACCGCGCTGATGCTCGCCGCGCTCTTGATGCTCTGGGTTTTCTACGACCTGCTCGCCGAACTCGGCGCGCTGCGTGCGCTGAACGCGGGACAGCTTCTGGTGTTGGTTGCCGCCACCATCCCCGGCCACCTGTACGAGCTGCTGCCGGTGGCGGCGCTGATCGGCACGCTGTTCGCCCTGGCGCAACTCGCCGCCAACAGCGAATACGGCGTGATGCGCACCTCGGGCGTCTCGGTGTGGCAGGTCGGCTTCGTGCTGCTCAGCGTGAGCCTCGTGTTCGCCGGCGTCGTGTTCGTGATCGGCGAATACGTCGTGCCGCGCGCCGAGCAATTGCTGGTTCGGGTGCGCGCGTTCTCCGGCACCCGCCCCTACGTGGCGCGGGCGTTCGATTCGGGTTTCTGGTTCAAGGACGGCAACACCTTCATCAACATCGGCAGCGTGCTGCCCGATGGCGGACTGCGCAAGCTGCGCGTCTTCGAGTACCGCGACGCGACGCACCTCGGGCGAACGCTGACGGCGGAATCGGCGAGCTTTCTCGGCGGCCAGCAATGGGCGCTCGATCGCGTCACCGAAACCACGTTCGGCAGCGATGTCAGCGTCGTGCAGCACGAACGCACCGACTGGCACTCGGTGCTGACGCCAAACATGCTCTCGGTGTTGCAGGTGGAACCGGCGCGGCTGTCGATCGGCGGGCTGTGGGAATACATCAACCACTTGAACGCGAACCAGCAGAACGCGCGCCGCTTCGAGGTGGCGCTGTGGGGCAAGTTCGTCTACCCGCTGGCCACCTGCGTGCTGATGCTGCTGGCGCTGCCCTTCGCGCAAATCCAGCAGCGCGCCGGCGGCATCGGCATGCGCATCTTCGTCGGCATCCTGCTCGGCCTGGTCTTCATCGTCGGCAACCGGCTGTTCTCGTACCTGGCGCTGCTCTATGAGTGGCCGCCATTCCTGGGCGCCATCGTGCCGGCCGTGATCTTTCTCGTTGCCGGCACCGTGATGCTGCTGCGGCTGGAGCGGCGCTGAACGACGCCGCTGGGGCTGCGTGCAGCCGCGACGCCCACAAAAAAAGCACCCGCAGGTGCTTTTTTTGGTATCGCAGCGCCGCGGGTCGCGTGGCTCGCGCCGCCGCGACCGCTACGCCTTGCGATCACTCGGCCGCGAGCAGCGGCACGATGTCCGCGAACTTGCGGTTCTTCGCGCCACGCACGACGAAGCGCACGTGACCGGTTGCCTTGGCGAACAGCGTGTGATCCTTGCCCATCCCGACGTTGACGCCGGGGTGGATGGTCGTGCCGCGCTGACGCATGATGATGGTGCCGGCGTTGATCAGTTCGCCGCCATAGGACTTGACGCCCAGGCGTTTCGATTCGGAATCGCGGCCGTTGCGTGTCGAGCCGCCGCCTTTCTTGTGTGCCATGACTGACTCCTGTTATTTCGCTGCGGCTTCCGCGCGGGCAAGTTCCTTGCCGTCGGCACCGAAGATGGCCGAGAACTGAACCTCGGTGAAGGGCTGGCGATGGCCCTGACTCTTGCGATAGTGCTTGCGACGGCGCAGCTTGAAAATGCGCACCTTGTCGCCGAGCCCTTGCGCCACGACCGTTGCCGCGACCTTCGCACCTGCGACGAGCGGAGCCCCAATCACCAGATCCGCCCCGGAGCCCACTGCGAGCACCTGGTCGAACGTGATGGTTGCGCCGATGTCTGCCGGTATCTGTTCTACCTTGAGTTTTTCGCCAGCGGCAACGCGATACTGCTTGCCGCCGGTTTTTATGACCGCATACATGGATGACAAACCTTCGATGTGAATTTCGATTGCTCCCCCGCGGCGCTCCATCCTGCGGGACGGCGCCAAAGGGAACCTGGAATTATAGGTGTTTTCGCGCCAAGGCGCAGCCATCATGGCGTCGCGCCCGGTCACGAAGGCGCAGCGCCGCATGCAGCTTTTCAAACAAATGGCGTCTACAACGGGCTTGCCGCCGCGAATCATCAAAAGTCGACTTTTCAATTTTTCGCGCTCGAAGCCCGTAGTGGACGCCGTTTTTCAAAAAAGTCGTTGCATCCGCGCGCCGCGCGCGCGTCGCTCGGTCGCCGCGCTCGCCCGCGCCGATGCGCGGGGCGCCGACGCCCCTCGCCCGCTGGCTACAATGCCTGACATGGAAACCGACGTCGTCGTCACCCGGCTTGCGCCCGGCGCGGACCGCGCCACGAGCGCTCCGCCCGCCGCCACCGCCGAAGGCTTGCAGCATTTTCTGAGAAACGAACTGCGGGCGCTGGACGCCCGGCTGCGCGCCACGCTCGATTCCGACGTCACGCTGGTGCGCTCGATCGCCGACTACATCGTCTCCGCCGGCGGCAAGCGGCTGCGCCCGGTGCTCGTCTTTCTGGCGGCACAGGCGGCAGGCGGCAACGCGCTCGCGCCGACCACCGTCGATCTCGCCGCCACCGTCGAACTGATCCACACGGCAACGCTGCTCCATGACGATGTCGTGGACGAGTCGGCGCTGCGTCGCGGCCGTGCCACGGCCAACGCCGAATTCGGCAACGCCGCCAGCGTGCTGGTGGGCGACTTCCTCTACAGCCGCGCCTTTCAGGTCATGGTCGGCTGCGGCCGCATGCGCGTCATGGAATTGATGGCGGAGGCGACCAATCGCATCGCCGAAGGCGAGGTGATGCAACTGATGGCGCTCGGCCGCTTCGACATCACCGAAGCCGACTACATGCAGGTCATCGAGGCGAAGACCGCCAAGCTCTTCGAGGCGGCCGGCGCGCTCGGGGCCATCGCCGCAGGCGCCGATCTCCGCACCGAGCGCGCGCTGGCCGAATACAGCCGCCGGCTCGGCGTCGCCTTCCAGATCGCCGACGACGTGCTCGACTATCGCGGCGACGCGCACACGCTCGGCAAGAGCCTCGGCGACGATCTCGCCGAAGGCAAGCTCACGCTGCCGATCATCCTCGCACTGCAACGCGGCAGCCCGAGCGAGCGCACGCTGATCCTCGGCGTGCTCGCCAAGCCGCACGCCGTCGAAACCGCGCAATTCCGGCAGATCATGGCCGTGCTCGAAGCGACCGGCGCCCTCGATGCCGCACTCGCTCGTGCGCAACGCGAGGCCGACGCCGCCGCCGGCGAGCTCGCCGCACTCCCGGCGAGCAACGCGCGACAATGGATGCTAGAATTGTGCGCTTATGCGGTGAACCGCGACGTCTGACGACGCTGCGGCACGCAACGCAAGCACGGGGTGTAGCTTAGCCTGGTAGAGCGCTACGTTCGGGACGTAGAGGCCGGAGGTTCGAATCCTCTCACCCCGACCAGGATACTCGACGAAAAAGCCCAGGCATCGTGCCCGGGCTTTTTGTTTTTGTACCGCGCCGCGCACGACGCCGCCGATCGTGGAAGCGGATCGGGCACCCATGCCGGGTGCCGCATCCGCGCGAATCGTGGCAATGGCTCCGTGCCGAAACCCGCATCCACAACGGGCTTCGCGTTGAAATGGGGCGGAACTCGACTTTGCCGAAAATCGGGCTGCAAGCCCGTTGTGAATGCGCCTTTCGGTAGAGAGCCATACCTCGTGGTACGCCGTCGGCGGCGGCAGAGGTACAACCGTTTGCCATGAATGTTTCCAATGGCATATTTGAGCGATGCTACGATTCCAATGTTTTCAAGAAAACTCGCTCCGATGCCCCCCTACGCCCGCATTCCCGCTCCTCGCTCACCCTACGTGGGTTTTGCGCGAGAGGGTACGCTCGCACACTCGATGGACGGCAACGCCGTCGAAGTGATCGCGCTCACACCGGCCGAATGGCTCAGTGTGTTGCAGGACCACGCGAAAAAGAACCCCGCCCAAGCGGCCCGCATTGAAGCCGCCGTTGCGCTGACAAGCCTGAAGACTGGACCAAAACACTCTCGCCCAACCTCGGCGAGCCGTTCGTCGTGCCCACGGGGCAGTTCGCTGCCGACGCCTACAACTTCGGCAAGACGATGACTGCGCTCGGCGTGGTGGGGACCCAGGTTTACCGCAAGGTCTACAACGGCAAAACCTACCTCATCTTCAAGGGCCGGCCCGGCATGCGCAACGTGCTCCAAGGCACGCGCTACCTTGCATCGAACCCGCGCATCGTTCAGATGGGGCTCGGCATGCAGGGGCTCAAACACGTCGCGCGCGGCGGTTTTGTGCTCGGCATGGTCGTCTCGTCGAGCATCGAAGTCGCCGATTTTTTCTTCAACGACGAGAAAACGATGTATGACCTCGTCGGAGGGATTGGGGTCGAGGCCGTGAAGGCGGGCTTGGCGACGTTGGCGGGGTTGGCGTTTGGGGCGGCCGCGGCGATCGTGATACCGGTGGCGATCGTGCCGCTTGCCGTTGCGGCGGCCTTTGCGTTTGGCGCTGGCATTCTGCTTAACGATCTTGGCGATACCTATCGGGTAAAGGAACGTGTCTCTGCGGCGCTCAAGCACGCCGCTGGATATCTCGAGTCGGGTTATTACCGAATTGAGGGGAATGCGTTGAAGATGCTCGAATCCCTGAGCCGCTCACGCTGCGAGGCATCGGACGTTGCCAGCAGGAACGCGGCGCGCTTGTTCTTTCGTCGCTGTCGCTGAAGGATTCGACGTGGCTCGCAAGCGACCAACGGTTTCCGAGGAGGAAGTGCAAATAGCCCGCAAAGGGCTGCTCTGGGGCGTGCCCTTATGTTTCGCGCTTGGTGCGCTCATACTCGTTGGCAGTCCGGTGACAATTCTCGATGTTCCCAACGAAGTGCGCGCGGGGGAGCCGATAGTGCGCATTTGGCCTGGGAGCATCATCAAATATCCTCTTCCAGTCCTTTTGCTTACGTGCCTCGTGGTAATTGTTTTTCGCGCCATTCCCTGGCCGGTGGCGTACATACGCGCGGGGAAAGTTGCGGTATGGGTTATGTTGGTCACCCTAGCCACCATGGCCTTCGCCCTGATCGGCGTCCCGCCGCTGTCGAGTTACTACATGTCGACGCACGGCTACCATCGCTGCGAGCTGTTCGCGGACGCAGCAACGCGGCGGTGGTTCACCGATTGGGTGAAGGATCCGAAGTGGTGCGTGCCCGGCAAGAGGCCCGACTGGGTCAAGGAGCAGGCGGCGAAAGAGGCGAAAGAGGCGAAAGACGCGACCGAGAAGCCGCGCTCGCCATGACGGCCGTGCCCTTGGCAAGCACGCCGCCGGAAACGTCGAGTCCGGTTATTACCGAGTTCAGGAGCATGCGTTGCTGATGCTCGAATCCCTGAGCCGTTCACGCTGCGAGGCATCGGACGTGGCCAGCAGGAACGCGGCGCGCTTGTTCTTTCGCCGCTGTCGCTGAGGGATTCGACGTGGCTCGCAAGCGACCAACGGTTTCCGAGGAAGAAGTGCGAATGGCCCGCAAAGGTCTGCTCTGGGGCGTGCCCTTATGTTTCGCGCTTATTGCGTTCGCATTCGTTACCTTTCCTGAGGTGACAGTTCTCGACGTTCCCAACGAAGTGCGCGCGGGGGCGCCGATAGTGCGCATTTGGCCTGGGACCATCATCAAATTCCCCTTCTCAATCCTTTTGATGACGGTAATCGTCACGGGCGTTTTTCGCGCTATTCCCTGGCCCGTGGCTTACGTTCGCGCAGAAAGAGTTTTGTTGTGGGTTACGTTGGCCAGTATGGCAGTCGGGGCATTCGCCGTGATCGGTGTCCCGTCGCTGTCGAGTTACTACATGTCGACGCACGGCTACCATCGCTGCGAGCGCTTCGCGGACGCAGCAACCCGGCGGTGGTTCACCGATTGGGTGAAGGATCCGAAGTGGTGCGTGCCCGGCAAGGGGTCCGACTGGGTCAAGGAGCAGGCGGCGAAAGAGGCGAAAGAGGCGAAAGAGGCGAAAGAGGCAAAAGAGGCGGCCGAGAAGCCGCGCTCGCCATGACGGCCGTGCCCTCGGCAGGCACGCCGCCGGAAACCTCGAGTCGGGCTATTACCGAATTGAGGAGCATGCGTTGAAGCTGCTCGAATCCCTGAGCCGTTCACGCTGCGAGGCATCGGACGTGGCCAGCAGGAACGCGGCGCGCTTGTTCTTTCGCCGCTGTCGCTGAGGGATTCGACGTGGCCCGCAAGCGACCAACGGTTTCCGAGGAGGAAGTGCGAATGGCCCGCAAAGGGCTGCTTTGGATGGTGCTCTTATGTTTCGCGCTTGGTGCATTCACCTTCGTTAGCTTTCCCGACGTGACCGTTCTAGACGTCCCCAACGAAGTGCGCGCGGGAGCGCCGATAGTGAGCATTTGGCCCGGGACCATCATGATATTTCCCGTCCTGGTCCTTTTGCTGGCATCAATCATCAGCGGCATTTTTCGGGCAATACCCTGGCCGCAAGCGTTTGAGTACATGCAGCGTGTGCTCGTGTGGCTCTTGTGGCCG
>JAFEDD010000011.1:0-27908 GCA_018241765.1 Pseudomonadota bacterium
GTTAGCCGCCCGAGGAAAGATGGCGTACACTCCAGCCATGAACAGCCCCACGCCCGACTTCCGTGCCCTATCCATTGCCGAGCGCATCCAGCTCGTTGAGGACATTTGGGACAGCATTGCTGCGGATGCTCCTGAGTCCGTGGGTCTCACAAGTGCGCAACGCGAGGAGCTCCGCCGTCGTGTCGCTGCACATGATGCTGATCCAAGTTTTGCCGTACCGTGGAGCACCGTGCGGGCGGAGCTTCTCCAGAGCAACCACTAATGCACGCCCGGTTCAGGCCGGAGGCGCGCCTTGATGCTCTGGAGGCGCAGGCATGGTACGAGACGCAATCGCCAGGTTTAGGGCTTGAGTTCGCGCGAGCGCTTGACGCTGCCGTGGAGTCTGCACTTCGTATGCCTTTGGCTTTCCGCGAGATTGAGGGAAGCTGTCGCCGCACCTTCATGCGCCGCTTCCCGTACTCAGTCATTTACCGCCCCGAATCAAACGGCATTCTTGTCTTCGCTGTTTTTCACCATCGCCGTGATCCGAGCAACTGGTCAAATCGTGTTGGCGGCTAACAATTCGTTCAAGCCGACGCCGCTTCGCGGCGCGGCTTAACTCAGGTGTTAGACCTCTCTGGTCCGAATGGTAAAGCGCGTTAAACAGGGGAGTATTGCTGTCGAGGTTTTGCCTGATTCAAATATTCACGCCTCGCCTATCATGCTCTGCGGTGATTTCCCATATCCTGAATCCGACTCGAAATGCTAGAAAAGCGCAACGGCAAACGCGTTGCAAAGCTCGCTTTGCCGCGTTGCCATCAGCGCTTTTTCACGGGCGCCTCTCCGGGCCTCGCGGTCTCGCGTTCCCCACGTTCGGCATCGCGCTGTGTGTGCGCTTGTCCTAGGCTTCCTGCCGCATTGCACGCTTCGTCGCAGCGTAGCAACCGCTACAGCCCAGCAGAGGCCTAACAATTCGTCCAAGCCGACACCGCTGCACGGCCACAAATTTTTCGGGTATGTTCGTGCTCTATTGTGGCCGTGCAGCGGCGCGGCTTGACTCTGGTGTTAGGCCGCAAAGGAAGTAAACGCATGAGTGTCCGCAAGTTACGCAGCAGGCTGACAGCAGACGAGCCCGATATTGTTATGGAAGCCGCCTCGGCTGCTCATGTTCGGTTTGGTTGGTTGAGAAACTTCACTTTCGCTTGCTTTCTTGCAGTGGGTGCGATTGCTCCGAACATCGCATTGGGGCAAATCAGTACAACGGATAGTTCTTTGTCCACAGGCTATCGCGAAGACTTTGAGGCAGCTTGGACCTTCGTCCGCGACAATTACGCCTATTTCTTTAAAGAGAAGACAGACTGGCCGAAGGTGCGTGCGTTATATGCGTCCCGTGCAGCCTCGACAGGAGATGATCGGGAATTCATTGGCGTGCTCGAAGATATGCTGGAGGAACTCTATGACCCTCACGCAACTCTGGGGATCAACACCGCCTCGTCGCCGCGACTCGTTCCGAGTGGAACCGACCTATGGGCAGAATGGCAGGATGGCCACCCGGTCATTACAGCGGTCCGGGCGGGTTCGGAAGCGGAGCGCGTTGGGCTTCGTAGTGGCATGGAGGTGCTGCTTGTCAACGGGCAGCCAGTCCGGGAGATCGTCGAGAAGCGGCTCCCAAAAGCTCTGCGAAGTCCGGACCCTGCTGCAAGTGACTGGGCACTTCGGGCTGTCCTGGCGGGCCGTCACAACGCTGTCGTCAGGCTAAGCGTTCGAGCGGATAAACACGAACAAACATTCGACTTCCGACCCGGACTGACGCATCCACCAACTACCCTTCTCACGACTGCGATCCTGGATGGGAACATCGGCTACGTGCGCCTCCACAATTCATTGGGCGAAGAACGGCTTATCGCAGACTGGGACAGGGCTCTGACCTCCCTTCGCGACACTCACGGATTGGTGCTTGACCTGCGGGATACGCCAAGCGGCGGTAACACGACTGTCGCACGTGCAATCATGAGTCGACTGATTTCCAAGGAACACCCTTACCAGCGACACGAACTGCCGGCAGAAGAACAGCGCTATGGCGTGCGTCGGATCTGGGTGGAATATGTTGCGCCGCGTGGTCCCTTCACAAACGACAAGCCCATGACCGTTCTGGTAGGTCGCTGGACAGGAAGCATGGGTGAAGGGCTCGCGATTGGTTTCGACGCCATGCAACGCGCAACGATAATTGGTACACAGATGGCGCGTTTACAGGGAGAAATAGGCGGGATCACGCTGCCGCACACAAAAATTGACGTTCGCATTCCCGTCGCCCGGCTTTATCACGTGAATGGCCAGCCACGAGAGGAATTTTCGCCAAGAATAGTGGTGCCGCCCGAGGGGCCAGAAGCCGATTCGGCACTCGCGGCCGCTTTGAAGCTGCTGCGGTCATCAAAGACAGAATAGAACGGAAGTCAGGTTGCAAACGCCGAACTTACTTGCTGAAGGCAGATTGCCTGGCCAAGCAGCAAGGCCTAACAATTGGCGGCCTCAAATTTGAAGTGCAACACCTCACCCGGTGTAAGGTGCTGCGATGGAAGAACAACGAAAGACGTACAAGCAACTCAGACCTGAAGAGCGAATGGTGATCGCAAGCATGAAGCTGCAGGGCGCGAGCAAGCGTAGCCTCGATGCAACGAAGTGGAATCGAGGGAGCGCGTCAGGCATTTTGTGCGCGAGAAGTTGCCTCAATCGGCAAGACAGTGAACCCCGAAAGCCCAAGCGGCGCTCGGAGCGTTGCCTGAAGGTGTGGCGTTGCAACGCGAGCGGGGCGTTCCACGACACCCAACCCGGCAACCATTCCGCCTTCGCCAATCGTTGCCGCAAAGCGGCTCCGATTTCTCTGTCGTGACCAAGCGCCTGCGGTCGTTGAGCGAGTTGCCGACACGGTCGTAGGCGTGCGGCGGCGGCCCTCGATTCCACTTCGTTGCATCGAGGCTACGGTTGCTACGGTTGCTGCAATGCGCCCTTGACCACTCGTCCGCGGAATGGACTGTGCGTGCGATACAGCTCGATGCTGGAAGGCGCATCCATAACGGGCTTGGAGCGCGAAATGCGGCCAAAGTCGACTTGAAATCATGAAGAAAGTGCGCGGCAGGTATCGCAGACGCAATTGTCCATGCTAATCAATGTGTTGCACGCACATCCATGGATATCGCCAGCATGCAAGCGACGCGCAAACGGCGTCGGGCAGTAAAAGTTGCCCTGCAAGCCGCGCCGATCAACGAGAGCAGCCAACTTACCCATGGCGAACATGGTCCCGCCACCCGGGCGGAGATCGCGGCGAGCAGTGAATCGGCCAAGGTGGCGGCGCAGCCAACGTAGCCTCGATGCAACGAAGTGGAATCGAGGGAGCACGTCAGACAGTCTGCGCGTGAGGAGATGCCCCAGTCGGCAAGACAGCGAACCCCGAAAGCCCAAGCCGCGCTCGGAGGGTTGCCTGAAGGCGTGGCGTTGCAACGCGAGCGGGATGTTCCACGACACCCAATCCAGCAACAATCCCGCCTTTGCCAGTCGCTGCCGCAAAGCGGCCCCCACTTCTCCGCCATGACCAATCGCCGCGGTCGTTGAGCGAGTTGCCGACACGGTCGTAGGCGTGCCACAGAGCCCTCGATTCCACTTCGTTGCATCGAGGCTACACTGGCTGGGACCGAACAGGTCGTCTTGTGGAATGGTCCGACCTTCGCGCGCCTGGCGGGCAAAACATGGGGCCAACACCGCCTCGATCTGAGTCCAAGGCAACCTGCTGGCCAGCACCGCCAGTGGGTGGCCAAGATCGATCATCTCGCCCAGCGGCTGGCGAAAGAAGTCGGCGGTGTGGGCCGGATCGGACATTGGCAAAACTCCCAGAAATCAGATTCCGATCCGGCGATTCTCCGGGGATCAGACTGCGCCTGCAGTTGGCGAAAACCCAGTGTTCGTGCGGCTTGGCGGGGGTTTGCAGGGCGGACAAGGTAGCTTGTTGCGTGGTGCGCAACATGGTACACTGGCGCCATGATCAAGACGTTCCGGCACAAGGGGTTGCGCCTCCTCTTTGAGACAGGCGGCACTTCTGGCGTTCAGGCCAGTCATGCCAAGCGGCTTCGGATGCAATTGGCCGCCCTGGATACCGCCCGGACAATCGAGGATCTGGATATCCCGGGTTTTCGCCTTCATCCGCTCAAAGGTGAATTACGAGGGCGGTGGTCAATTACGGTCAATGGCAACTGGCGGGTTACGTTCGAGTTCAAGGACGGAAACGCCTATGTTTTGGACTATGAGGACTATCACTAATGACTATGCACAATCCCCCCCACCCTGGCGAATTCATCTCCGATATCTATCTTGAGCCAAATGGCATCAGTGGTCGCGAGCTCGCGGACAAATTGGATGTGGCGGCATCTACTCTCAGCCGCATCCTCAAGGGTTCCAGCCGAGTCACTCCCGAGATGGCGCTGCGCCTGTCCAAGGCCATTGGTCGCAGCCCCGAGAGTTGGCTTGCCATGCAGGACTCTCATGATTTGTGGCTTGCTCGTCAAAGCGTCAATCTGCAAAGTGTTGGAAAGCTCAAGCTGGCTGCAGTCTAATTTTTCATCGCAGCCGACCGCCTTCGGCGACGGCTGAATTCAGAGCGTTAGGCCGCACACAGCTTATGCGTTTTCTCAAAGCAAACATTGCTCTTGGGTTTGCACTTCTCAGCGCTCCGATGCTCGTCGAATTGGGCGCTGCTGCACTTGGAAATAAACCGGGGATTGGCTTAGACGTACTTCTTTATTGGCCGTTTGATTTTGCGTTACCCTTACTCGCTCTGACGCTCTTCGTGCTTATCAACGGATATCTTTTCGACCCTTCACGGATCAAGGTGGTTCTTGGTGTCGCAACAGGTATATTGCTTACCCTGTTTTGGTTTTTTTTGACTTTTCTAGCCGTTGGCCAGCTACATCTGAGTCTGGGAGGCAAGCTATGAAACTGGCAGACATGCTTTACTGGGTTCGGCCTAACAATTCATTCAAGCCGACGCCGCTTCGCGACACTGCTTAATTCATGTGTTAGCAAGCGTAGCCTCGATGCAACGAAGTGGAATCGAGGGAGCGCGTCAGGCATTTTGTGCGCGAGAAGTTGCCTCAATCGGCAAGACAGTGAACCCCGAAAGCCCAAGCCGCGCTCGGAGGGTTGCCTGAAGACGTGGCGTTGCAACGCGAGCGGGGCGTTCCGCGACACCCAACCCGGCAACCATCCCGCCTTCGCCAATCGTTGCCGCAAAGCGGCCCGGACTTCTGCGCCATGACCCACCGCCTGCGGTCGTTGCGTGAGTCGTCGACACGGTCGTAGGCGTGCAGTGGCGGCCCTCGATTCCACTTCGTTGCATCGAGGCTACGGTTGCTACGGGTGCCGCATGCGCCCTCGACCACTCGTCCGCGGAATGGACTGTGCGTGCGATACAGCTCGATGCTGGAAGGCGCATCCATAACGGGCTTGGAGCGCGAAATGCGGCCAAAGTCGACTTGAAATCATGAAGAAAGTGCGCGGCAGGTATCTCAGACGCAATTGTCCATGCTAATCAATGTGTTGCATGCACATCCATGGATATCGCCAGCATGCAAGCGACGCGCAAACGGCGTCGGGACGTAAAAGTTGCCCTGCAAGCCGCGCCGATCAACGAGAACAGCCGACTTACCCATGGCGAACATGATCCCGCCACCCGGGCGGAGGTCGCGGCGAGCAGCGAATCGGCCAAGGTGGCGGCGCAGCCAACGTAGCCTCGATGCAACGAAGTGGAATCGAGGGAGCACGTCAGACAGTCTGCGCGTGAGAAGATGCTCCAGTCGGCAAGACAGCAAACCCGGAAAGCCCAGTGCAACCCAGAGGGCGCCGCAAGGCGTAGGTTGCAATGCAAGCGGCGGGGCACACGCGGCTCAACCCAGCAACAGTCCCCCTTCTTCCAATCGCTGCCGCCAAACGGCTCCGATTTCGCTGTCGTGACCAAGCGCCTGCGGTCGTTGAGCGAATCGCTGACACAGTCAATGGCGTGCCACAGAGCCCTCGATTCCACTTCGTTGCATCGAGGCTACACTTGCTGCCGCGGTTTCGCGGTGCGACTTAATTCACGATTGTTCCTCATATGAAATATCTCGCAAGCTTGTTGTTGGTGCTCCTGGCGTTTCCAATAACCGCCGCGCCATCAATAGTTTGGCTTGAGCGATTGCCATCTTCGGCTGGCACTTGGCGAGACTGGAGTGAAATTCCTCCAACGTCTTTCTTTGAGGTTCCGGCATCAAAACTCGGCACGGCTGAGGCGTGGCTCGCTGATACTGCGTTCTTGGCTCAAGAGAAAAGTGGCTTGACATATTTTGGTCGCCCCGATTTCAAGTGCGTTGCACCAGCTTTGCCTTATCTCATCCGAGCAGCCTACGTCAACGGTGGTACTGGCAGTTTTGGTCTGTACTGGGCGGGCACTGCGCTCGTTGTCTCGCATGCCGCACTTGGTTCCGGCGGAGCCCCCAAGCGGACCGCACTGATTGCATGCCTGAGTCAAACCCCTTCCGCGGTCTTCAGTTCCTTGTCGGGCGCACGGTGAGGTCCTAATAACTATCGTGGCACGACGTGCGCATTCACGCCTTTCGCATCATTGGGAATTCCGTCAACAGCGGAACGGTCGAGCTGCTTTTGCTGCATACTGGCGCCGGCGCATTCCGCGCCGGCCAGCCTGCATCAATCCATGCCCTACGTCATCGCTCCGCCCGCCATCGTGTCACTGCCCGTCGTTGGGTGTGCTGATCGTTTTCCCGTCCGCCGCATCTACTGCGTCGGCCGCAATTACGTCGAACACGCGCAGGAGATGGGCTTCAGCGGGCGCGAGGCGCCGTTCTTCTTCATGAAGCCGGCCGATGCCGTGGTGCCCTGCGCGCTGGGGGAGACGGTCGAGATGGCCTATCCGCCGGCGACGACCAACTTGCACCATGAGGTGGAACTGGTGGTGGCGATCGCCGGGCCGGGTGGGCGTGACATCGCGCCCGAGCGGGCGCATGAGCACGTGTTCGGCTATGCGGTCGGGCTCGACATGACGCGGCGCGATCGCCAGGGCGAAGCGAAGAAGCAGGGGCGGCCGTGGGAGATCGGCAAGGCGTTCGACGGCTCGGCGCCGATCGGCGCCATCGTGCCCGCCGCGCAGTGCGGTGAACTGCTTGACGGGCCGATCGAGCTTCGGGTGAATGATCGCGTGGTGCAGTCGAGCGACATCGCGAAGATGATCTGGGGCGTGCGCGACATCATCGCGCACCTGAGCGCCGCGTGGGCACTCTCGCCGGGAGACCTCATCATGACCGGCACGCCGGAAGGCGTCGGCGCCGTCGCGGCGGGCGACGTGTTGCTGGCGCGCTGCGCGATGCTGCCCGAACTGACGGTGCGCGTTCGCTGATCGCCGTCGTCGCCGGTCAGGGCGCGTCGTCGTGCTCGCGCGGTGCCAGCAGGCCGTGCGTGCGCCGTTCCGGCACCGGCGCGAAGCGGCCGATCAGCATCATCAGGCCGGCGAAAATCATCAAGAGCGGAATGATCAGCCGCGAGCGCCAGCCGAGATCAAAGTAGCCATACCAACCAAGTCCCATCGCCATCAGTACCGGGCCGGCGACCAGCGACTTCTTCGTGATGCCGTCGAGCACCATGATCAGCGCGCCCGCCACCGCGAGCGCCAGCGCGACGAGTGCGTTCCAGTTGGGCAGCCAGCCGTAATTCCAAGCGAGGAGGACGAGGCCTCCGGCGATCAGGACGACGGGCAATGTGGCGTCACGCATGCGCTGGCTCCTTCAGGTGGCGGGTTGCCGGTCGGGCGGCGCCGAGGCGGTGCGCCCCGATCGCATCGCCGCGACGTCCGCAACGCGCGCCCGCGCTCCGCGTTGACCGGCGCTCGTCATTGTCGTGGTTTTCCTGCGTGCCGCAAAACGACGTTACGTGGCCTTGCGCGGTGCCTGGTGTGCCAAAATTCGGCAACAACTTTGGCTCGATTGCCGCATCCACAACGGGCTTGGCGCTGCAAATCGGCAAAAGTCGACATTCGCGCAAAACGGCCGCCAAGCCCGTCATGGATGCGGCATGGCGACAAAAGTTGTCAGGGGGAAAAGGAAGCGGCGCGGCGCGCTGCGGGCACGCCACGCCAAGACACGGCAACTCAGGCGAGCTGCTCGTTGGCCTTCAGGTCCTTGCGGTAGACCTCGTAGATGACGATCGGAATGCCGAGCGGGCCGAGATGCTGCGCGATCAACGGCTTCACGTCAGCCCACGGCAGCGCGCCCACGCCGGTGGCGAGGCGCGGCAGCGCGATGCTGCGAAAGCCCTGATCGCGGGCGACGCGGGCCAGTTCACGCAGCGCACGGTTCACGTCCTCGAGCTTCGCCTTCACCGGCCGCGCGGATTTCGCCTGGCTCTGCATGCCCTGCGTCAGCAGGTTCACGATGCCGCGCACGCTGCCGTCCTCGTTGACGCCGCCCCACACCCACACGTCGCCGGTCTTTGGCTCGTGCGAGTGCATGGCGTGCCGATAGTCGCGAACCATCGCCGGGAAGCGCTCGCGCAGCGCCAGCGCGAGACCGGAATCGAACGGGTCGTGGGTTGCGATTCCGTGCGCAATGACTTGGGCCTCGCTGAGCAGGATGTCGCCTTCAACGTCGCGGATCATCGTGGGGTTTCCTTTCATGGTGGTGGAGATTCGCTATCTACGCTCACCATAGCGCGTCACCCGCGCCCACGGCTTGATGACGGTCAAGCGATGTGCCGCGATGTAGGCGCGGGCTTGACCGCGCTCGGTGGCGGTCGACGGTCGGTAATTGCACCTGAGCGACGTCAAGCCGTCGCCTACAGGGGGTAGCGACGTCAAGCCGTCGCCTACAGCGCGCAGCGACGTCGAGCCGTTTGCCGCGCTGTAGGCGCGGGCTTGACCGCGCTTGGTGGCGCTCGACGATTGGCAAGTGCACCGGAGCGACGTCAAGCCGTCGCCTACAGGGGGCAGCGACGTCAAGCCGTCGTCTACAGCGCGCAGCGACGTCGAGCCGTTTGCCGCGCTGTAGGCGCGGGCTTGACCGCGCTTGGCGGCGGTCGACGATCGGTAATTGCACCGGAGCGACGTCAAGCCGTCGCCTACAGGGGGCAGCGACGTCGAGCCGTTTGCCGCGCTGTAGGTGCGGGCTTGACCGCGCTTGGTCCAAGGACTCGCCGTTGGCGCGGTGGCGAGGACCTGGCGCGGATGCTGCTGCGCTGCGCGCTCCGTGTACCCACGTACGGATCAAGGGCAAGGTGCGGCAGTGATACAAGTCAGGCCTGAGTTCCCACCGAGCGGGCGTCGTATGCGCGTCTGCGAGGTGGCAGCCATCTTCACGAGAATTTTGGGTTTGGCGCCATGCAAATCTTCATTCAAATCAGCCTCCAGAGAACCATCGTTCTCGAAGTCGAAGGCAACGACACGATTGCGAGCGTCAAGCTGAAAATTCAGGAGCAGGAGGAAATTCCGGTTGCTCTGCAGAGACTTGTTTTCTCTGGTGTCCCGCTTGCGGATGATCGCACGCTCGCAGACTACGGAATTCAAAAGGAATCGACGCTGCATCTGATCGTCATGAACGCTCAAGACGGTGCGGCAACGCCGGTTCCCGCCTTGTCCGCGGGCAGCGTGTTCGCGCTTTCGGCCACGCTTGGTCTGCTTGCGATCATCGAGCGCCGGCGCAAGCGCGGTTAGAAGTCCGTCGCTCGCCCTTTCGCTTTTTTCGTCCCGGCGATTGCCTGGCGCCGATCGGCGTCAAAACCGCAGTTGCTGGGCCGCGCCGTTGACCGGAGTCAGCGTGACGGTGCCACTGGCGCCGCCCATACCGAGCGTCAGCGTGCCATCGAGGCGCGCGCCGCCGCCGCGGTTGGCGAGCGTGCAGCGGGTCTGAGCTGATGCCGGCGCCGTGTCGGGAGCACAGTCGAGCGTGACCTCGCCGAGCGCGAGCGGTGCCGCAGCCAACGTGGCGCGGACGTTGCGCGCGCGGACATTGCCGCCCAAGGTGAGCGTGTCACGCGCAGCGCGCCCGTCGGTGATGGTGAACACGACGTCGGAGGCCTCGACGATGGGAATGGCGCCAGCGGCGTACTGCACGGGAAGCGCGGCGCTGGTCAAGCGGCTGACGTGGATCATGGCTCGCCAGGCGTCGAGCGTGATCTCCGCGGACAGTCCATCATGGAGCGTGCAGCGCAGACCCAGCGGCGCAAGCGAAGGGCGGCACGACCACGCGATCGGCACCGCGATGGGCACGGCCGTGGGCGTGAAACGCGCGCGGCCTTGCCACAACGTGCCGTCGAGTGCGTGCAGTTGCACGAATCGCGTCGTCTGTGCCGGCAATGCCAGCCGGATGACCGAGGCGGGCATGCGCCATGCCAGCACGGCGAGCGCGATCAGCGCCAGCGCGACGATGCCGAGCAGGCGCTTCATGGCGCGCGCACCGCGCTGACCGTGAAACCTCCGGCGGCGCTCGCCTGCGGCCGTGTCAAGCGCACTTCGCGCGGCGACGCTCCTGTCGCCGCGAGGGCGCGCAGCGCTGCGATGACTTCATCGAGGTTGCCGGCCTGCCAGCCGAGTTCGCGCCCGTTGCCAGCGCTTTGCATGGCGAAGCGCTGCGCGATGGCTTCGGGCGATGCCGAGTTGGCGTCCGCGGCCGACTCGGCCCATGCGGCGGCGGTCGTGCGGTCGCGCGCGGCGGCCTGTCGCGCGTCCGCCGCCTGTTGCAACCAGAGCGCCGTGACGAGCGCGAGCGCGGTCAAGGCGGCGAGCACGATGCGCGTTCGATTGCGTGGCGACAGCGTGAGGCGCAGGCCGCGTTTCATCGGGCCGCTCCGGCGTCGGCCAGCGCGACGCGCAGACGAGGCGCGGGCTGGCTCGTGCTCTGCACGGCGAAGCCGTTGGTTTCGAGCAGCGCGACCGCGGTGCGCAGTGATTCGGCGTCGACGCCCGGCGCGAACGTCAGAACCCAGGCGCCGCCACCATAGCTCGCCCCTTGCAGCGAAGCGAAGAGGGCGGGCACGACGCGCTGGATGCGACCGAGCAGGGGGCCGGCGGCGGCTGCCTGGGTCGCCCCCGTGGTCGCGCCGACCGCCACGGGCGACAGCGAGGCAAAGCGCCATGCCGACAATGCGACGCAGACGAGCGCGAAGGCGAGCGCCCAGCGCAGAGCACGATCGAGCGCCGCGGGCGCTTGCCGAGGCGCGGCGAGAACGGGTGCGACGAGCGCTACCGCCTGTGATTCGGGCCACGCGCCATCCCGAAAGCGGATGCCACTCGCCGCCGACCACAGCGCGAGGCGATCGTCGTCGAGCGCCGCGCGGTCGCGCTGTACCAACACGCATTCCGACAGTGCATCCGAGCCCGGTGTTGCGAGCAGCGTGAGGAGGCTCTCGGGCAGCGCGTCGCGGGTGCCGGCATCGGGTTCGACCGTGGCCGCGCCCATCGGGCCGATCAGATAGCCGCCCGGTGCGTCGACCCAATGCAGGCGCGGCTGTTGCATGGCCGCGAAGACATCCGTGACCGGCATCGCGCCGTCGCTCTCGTTGCGGCGCAGGCACCAGGCGACCAACGCTTCACCGCCCTGCGTACTGCGGGTCGGCGCCGGCGCGGCGGCGAGCAGCAATGAGTCGGCGCGAAGCCCGAGGTCGCGTTGCAGTCCGAGCGCTGCGGCGCGCATCCGTTCGGAGTCGTCGAGTGCCGCGAATCCCGCGATGGAGAGTCGCGCGACGCCGAGTTCGGGCGGCACGATGCGCGTCGTGGGCCGATGTGTGGAGCGCTTGGCGGCGGGATTCACGGTGAGTGCTCGGGCAGGGCGATGGCGTTCAGGCGGCGTTGGTGATCAGGCGTGAGATCACGCTCGTGCGTCCTTGCGGCGGACGGGCAATGCGCAACTGTAGACGATGTGCGACATGCGCAAAGCGGATGACCGCCTCGACGCCGAAGTAGCGGCTGCCGACGCCGAACACGCCTTCCGGCAGCGGCTGACCGATCAACGTTGCGACATCGCTGACGTTGGAGAACGGTTGCTGCGTGCGCCGCGCGAGCAGGCGCTCGAACACGTCACGCGGCATGGCCGGCAGCGCGAGCGCAAGCACGCGAGGCGGTGCCGTGTTCAGATTGATCGGCGTTGCCTCCGGCAGGATGACGGTGAGCGCCGCGAGCGCCTGCACGTGGCTTGCCGTGAAGCCGGGCACCTCGAGCAGATCGGCGTAGTCGCGCAGCGGTGCGTTGCGCAAGGCGCGACCGTAGCGCTGCCGCTCGCTCTGACCATCGATCGTCACGTCGTCGCGGTCGATGGCGTCGGCCAATGCGTCGACCAGTTGCGCCGGTACGCCCGCGTCGGCAAACAGCGCGCGCGCCACGGCCATGTTGGCGGCGTTGGCGATGCCCTGTGGCGCAATGCTGTTGAGGTTGAAGTTCGCCTGAAGATCGCTGATGCGGCCTTCCAGCGTACCGCCTTCCACCGGCGTCGGCGGCAGCGGCGTCGCCCACAGTTCACCGAGGTGATCGACGGGGCCGAGCCTCGCGTCCGCAGCGAGCACGGTTTGCGCCCAGGCGGTGGCGGCGTCCGCCAGCGTGTAGCTCGCTTGCGTGTCGCGGGCCCGCTGCTCGCGCGCGAGCCACCCGGCAAGCGGTGAGAGCATTTGCGCGGCGACCGCGGCGCCAAGCGCGGTCAGCAACATGGCCACGACGAGGGCGGCGCCGTCATGGCGTGGGGAACGCAACCGATGCCGCAGGCGGTGCATCATCGCAGCGCCAGCAGGCGTTCAACGGCGCCCGACGCGCCAGGCACGACGATGATCACCCGCAGCGCACGCGGGTAGGCACGCGTCGCCGGCTCGAAGTTCGTGCCGTCGACGCTGTAGGCAAAGCTCACGCTACGCACGTCGGCGAGCGGGAGCGGCCGTTCGCCATCGACGGCGCGCAGCACGCTGAACGCGGCCGTCTCGGGCGTTGTTGCGGCAGCCAGCGGCTGCGTGCGATAGCGCACGACGTGGTGTGCGATGCCACCGTCGGGAGAAGGTTGCAAGAGCGACATGCCGTCGGCAGTACCTTCGAAATCGGTCAGTGAGGCGCGTCTCAGATCGGCCTCCAGCGTGGCAAAGAAGTCGTCGAGTCGCTGCCAGCGCGAGGCGTCCTGCTGCACGCGGTCACGTGAGGTCTGCAGGGCATCGATGGCGCGCCAACCGGTCAGCGTCATCAGGGAAGCGATCGCCATCGCTATCAGGATTTCCACCAACGTCATGCCGCCCGTCAGGCGGTGCCGACGTGACCCCGCAGCGACGGCACGGCGCAACGGCCGGCCGGTGCCGTGACGTGTTAGCGAAGGCGACCGATTCATGGTGGATCGCGTGTCGATGCTATGGGGGAGAGGAAAAACCGACCGCCTGCGCGAGCACCTGTCCCTGCCCGTCGGCGCGGGCGACGGAGACTTCGACGCGTGAGAAGAGCGGGCTCGGCGTCGCTGCGACACGAGCAACGGCGACGAAGGCGACGCCGCCTTGCCGGGCGTTTCGGGTGAGCGTGCTGCCGGGGGCGGCCTGTTGTGGGCGAAGACGAATTTCGGCGAGCGTGTCGTGGGCAACCCATCGCGCCAGCGTCCGTTCGCGCAGCACGTCCTGATCGGCCGTGGCCACCAGCGCCGCGCGCGAGGCCGCGATGAGTCCGGTGGCGAGAATGGCCGTCGCCACCAACACCTCGATCAGGCTGAAGCCCGCAGCGACGCGTGGTGGAACGTGCGTCATCGTGTCATTCGCGATGAAGCGCCGGAGCGGCAGCAAGCGACCATCGCCACGCGGGCGAAACGGGCGGTGAAAAGATTGCCTGCTGACGCCGCCCCATGGTCACTCGCGCCGGGCCTGCGATCACAGATTCCAGGAACCGACGTCGGCGTTCTCGCCATCGCCACCCGCTTTGCCGTCGGCGCCGAAGCTGAACACGTCGATGTCACCATGCAGGCCGGGGTTCGCGTACTGATACGGGTTGCCCCAGGGGTCGTTCGGCAGCCGTGCGATGTAGCCGCCGCTGCGCCAGTTCCCCGGCTGCGGATCGCTGGTTGGCTTTTCGACGAGCGCCTTCAGCCCTTGTTCGGCGCTTGGAAAACGGCCGTTGTCGAGCTTGTACATGGTGAGCGACTGCACGAGCGTGGCGACGTCCTGCTTCGCGGCAGAGACTTTCGCGTCATGCAGTCGGCCGATCACGTTGGGCGCGATGATGGCGGCAAGTATGCCGATGATGACCACCGCGATCATCAGTTCCATCAGCGTGAAACCACCGGCGCGACGGGCCGGATGGGCAAGTGGGTGCGGCGTTCGCTCGAACATGGGCACAATTATAGGTTTGGCATGTCGTGTGGCACGCGCGGCGCGATCGCGGCGAGTGCGCGCGTCACGGCCTCCCTTTTTCGACAACACGCTGATTACATGGCTCCCAATCGACATCCCGATGCGCGCCGGGCGGCACGGCGATACGCCTGCGCGCTCGTCCCGGCCGTTGTGTCGCCATGAGACGAGCCGTCGCATGGCTCATCGTGCTCGCCGCGCTCGCCGGCGCGCTCTGGTTCGGCTTGCCGCACTGGCCGGTCACCATCGCGGGTGAGGGTCTGAGCCTCAGCGTCCGTCAAGGCAGCTCGCTTGCGCGATTGGCCAGCGAGCTCGAGCGCCAGCAGGCGGCGCCGGCGCTGGTCGTGCAGGCGGTCGCGCGCATGCGCGGCAGCGCACGGCGGCTGCGTGCCGGCGAATACCTGTTTGCTGCACCGCAGACGGTTGGTGATGTCCTCGCGGCGATCGAGGCGGGCAATGCGCGCGAACTTGCGGTCACCGTCGTCGAGGGCACGCGGCTTGCCGACCTCTACCATCTGCTCGAACCCGATCCGGCGCAGCCCGGCGTGGCGACCTTCGCCACCGGCACGCTGCCAGCACGCGAGCGCCTCGCCGAGGCCTTGGGCAGCGAAGCCGAAAAGGCGAAGGGACTGGGCGTGCCGCCGGGGGCGTCGCTCGAGGGGTGCTTCTTTCCCGATACCTACTTCGTGGCGCCCGGCAGTTCGGCGACGGCACTGCTGCGTTTCATGCATCGCCGCATGCGCGAGGAGCTGCAGCGGGCGTGGGAACAGCGCTCGCCCGATACGCCGCTCAAGTCGCCTTACGAAGCGCTGATCCTCGCTTCGATCATCGAGAAGGAGACGGGGCGCGATGCCGATCGGCCGCTGGTGGGCTCGGTGTTCATCAATCGGCTGCGGATCGGCATGCGGCTGCAAACCGATCCGACCGTGATCTACGGGCTTGGTGATCGTTTCGATGGCAATCTGCGCAAGGTCGATCTGCTGACCGACACGCCCTACAACACGTACACGCGCAGCGGGTTGCCGCCGACGCCGATCGCGCTGCCGGGGCGTGCCTCGTTGCGCGCCGCGGTGGCGCCACCGAAGAGCGACTTCTTGTACTTTGTGTCGCGCGGTGACGGCAGCAGCGAGTTTTCGCGTACGCTCGCGGAGCACAATCGTGCTGTCGCCAAGTATCAACTCCAACGCTGACCGTGCCGGAAAGTCCATGCGAGGCAAATTCATCACCTTTGAAGGTATCGACGGGGCCGGCAAGAGCACGCACATGGAGGCGGTCCGCGCGTTTCTTGCATCACGCGGCTATAGCGTCGTGATGACGCGCGAGCCGGGCGGCACGCCGCTCGGCGAAGCCATTCGTGCGCTGTTTCTTGCACAGTCGATGACGCCGGCGGCCGAGGCGCTGCTGGTGTTTGCCGCGCGTCGCGAGCATCTCGAGCGTGTCGTGTGGCCGGCGCTCTCGCGCGGCGACTGGGTGCTGTGCGACCGCTTCAGCGATGCGACGTTCGCCTATCAGGGCGGGGGGCGAGAGCTGGGGTTCGACGCGATCGAGCGTCTCGCGGCGTGGGTGCACCCGGGCTTCGCGCCCGATCTGACCTTGCTTTTCGATCTCGCGCCCGTCACCGCCCGCGATCGCGTCCACTATCGCGGCGGGCCCGATCGCATCGAGGCCGAGCAGGCGGATTTTCACGCGCGGGTTCGGGATGCCTATCTACGCCGTGCCGAGGCCGAACCCGAGCGCATCAAGGTGCTCTCGAGCGATCAGTCGAAGGACCTGGTGCGCGCGCGCGCCCTTGCCTACGCGATGCAGCTCGTGGCGAGCGAGGCGGCGTGATGCGCGTGCAGGTGTTGCCCTGGCATCGGTCGTGGCTCGCGCAGGCGCGAGCGCTGGTCGCCGCGCGGCATCACGCTTGGCTCATCGTCGGGCGTGGTGGCGACGGTGTCGCGGAGGCGGCGACGGCGTTGGCCGCCAGCGTCTTGTGCGCCGCGCCTGTCGAGGGCGCGCCTTGCGGAACGTGTTCGAGCTGCCGTTGGCTCGCGGGCGACGTGCATCCGGATTTTCGGGCGTTGACGCTGGACGAGGGCGACGGCGAAACGGTCAAGTTGCCGACGATCAAGATCGAGCCGGTGCGTGAGGCGCTGGACTTCATGCAACTCTCGTCGGACGGCGCGGCCGGGCGCGTGCTGTTGATCAATCCGGCCACGGCGCTGTCGCGCGACAGTGGCAACGCCATCCTGAAGGGGCTGGAAGAGCCGCCCGCCAACACGCGCTGGCTGCTGGTGGCGACACAGCGCGCCCGACTGCTTCCTACGCTTCGCAGCCGCTGTCTGCAGTTGGCACCGCCGCGCCCGTCGAGCGAGGCCGCGCGGGCATGGCTGGGCGAGCAGGGCGTGGCTGCCGACGCCATCCCGGCGCTGTTGCGTCAGGCGCGCGGTGCTCCGTTGACGGCATTGATGCTCGCCGGATCGGAAGCGGCGCGAGCGGTGTCGGATCTGATCGAGGATTTGCAGCAACCGCGACGCTCGTGGACTCTGAAGTGGGGGGCGTGGCTCGACAGTGGTGCCAAGGTCGATCGGCGTGAGCGCTTCGCGTTGATGCTGACCGTGCTGCTGGACTGGACGGCAGACTGGGCGCGGGTTCGTGCGGCGCAGCCGCCCGCGGTGCACGTCGAACGTCGCGCCGCGCTCGCCCAACTCGCGCCCGGCTTGCCGCTGGCGGAGGGTCTC
The DNA here is from genome assembly GCA_018241765.1 of Pseudomonadota bacterium. Lineage (GTDB taxonomy): Bacteria > Pseudomonadota > Gammaproteobacteria > Burkholderiales > Casimicrobiaceae > Casimicrobium. Next base: position 17,085 of record JAFEDD010000011.1, read on the forward strand.
CGTTATCATCGCGACCTGTTACGCAAGCTCCATCTGCCGGACACCACGTTGTCGGCGCGCTTGCAGTTCGAAGCCGTGCTGCTCGACTACCGGGCACTTTTTTCGCGATAGGACATCCACCGCATGAGCGACTCCGGCGGACTTGACACGCCAACCGGCATCGGGATGACGGGCAGCAATCGGGCGACGCCGCCGGGCGTTCGTTCCGGGGTTTTGTCGCTGAACATTCGCGAGCGCACGGCACTCTACGCCGCCTACATCCCGTGGGTCGATGGCGGGGGCATCTTCATTCCGACGACGCGCCCGTACAGCCTGGGTGATGAAGTCTTCATGCTGCTCACGCTGATGGATGATCCGAATCGCATTGCCGTGCAGGGGCGGGTCGTGTGGCTGACGCCGCCGGGTATTCAGGGTGCCCGTGCCCAGGGGATCGGCGTGCAGTTCACCAAGGACGACACCGGTCGCGCCGCGAAGGGGCGCATCGAAGGCATCCTCGGTGCGCTGCTTGCTTCGTCGCGGCCAACGCATACGATGTAGCGTCGCCGGTCGGACTCAGGCGCGGCGGGCGCGGGCGCTTCAGCCCGCGCGAGCCTTGTGCCTCGGCATTGCACCCCACGAACCGTGTTTGTTGATTCTCATTGCCATCTCGATTTCCGCGAGTTCGCCGGCGAAACGGACGCGCTGCTTGCGCGCATGGCGGCTGCCCGCGTCAGCCACGCGATGTGCATCGCCGTGACGCTGAGCGACTGGCCGGGGGTGTATGCACTGGCCGAACGGCATGGCAACCTCTACGCGACGGTGGGCGTGCATCCCGACTATGAAGGCATCGAGGAGCCCAGTGTCGCGGCACTGGTCGAACGCGCGGCGCGGCCGAAGGTACAGGCGATCGGCGAGACGGGGCTCGACTACTACCGGCTGCAGGGCGATCTCGAGTGGCAGCGCGAACGATTTCGCATCCACATCCGCGCCGCGCGCGAGTGTGGCAAGCCGCTGGTCATCCATACGCGCAGCGCCGCCGAGGACACGCTGCGCCTGATGCGCGAAGAGCGGGCGCAGGAGGTCGGCGGGGTCATGCACTGCTTCACCGAGACTTGGGACGTCGCCAGTGCCGCGCTCGATCTCGGTTTCCATATTTCATTTTCCGGCATCGTCAGTTTCAAGAGCGCCGAGTCGCTGCGTGACGTGGCGCGACGGGTGCCGCTCGAGCGCATGCTGATCGAAACCGACGCGCCGTATCTGGCGCCCGTGCCACATCGCGGCCGTCGCAATGAACCGGCGTATGTCGCGCACGTGGCGGAGGCGCTCGCCGCCGTTCGCGAAACCGACGCTGAAACGATCGGGCGGGCGACCAGTCAGAATTTCTTCTCCCTCTTCCAGGTGACACCATGACTCGGAGTCTGCCGCTTGCGGGGCTCGCGCTCGCGCTCCTCCTCGCCTCGCTGCCGCTTCAGGCGCAGACGAGTCAGGAGCTCTTCCACATGATCGACATCGATCGCCCGAGCGCCGTGCGCACGGCGCTGCTGCGTGGCGCCAAACCCGATGCCGTCGACGCGCGTGGCGATCCGGCACTGCTCGTGGCGGCGCGCGGCGGGCAACAGGAGATCGTGGAGATTCTGGTCGCTGCGGGTGCGCGTCTCGATCAGCGAAATCGCTGGGGCGACACGGCGCTGATGGTGGCGGCGCTCGGTGGGCATCTCGATACGGTCCGCTATCTGCGCGAGAAGGGGGCTGCGATCAACAATTCCGGCTGGACGGCGCTGCATTACGCGGCGTCGAGCGGCTCCGCGCCACTCGTGCGCTACTTGCTTGACCAAGGGGCCGATCCGCTCGCCGCCGGGGCCAACGGCGTGACGCCGCTCATGATGGCGGCGCGTGGCAACCGCACGGCAGCGGTCCAGGTGTTGCTCGAGTACGGTGCCGACCCGGCGCAGAAAAACGAGCGAGGGGAGACCGCCTACGACTGGGCCGTTCGCGAGAACTTTCAGTCGATCATCGACATGTTGAAAAAAGCGCGCTAAGGCGCGTGCTGCTCAGGGCTCGGGCGACGCGCGTTCGAGCAAGCGCGGCGCGGGCGCGTCGACTTTCGGCATGGCGGCTTCCGCGGCCGGAATCACGGCACTGAGGTCAGGTAATCCGCCGACGATGCGACGAGCACCATTGAATGCCTTCTGCCAATAGCGTTGATCGAGGCTGACGACCTCGACCGAACCGCCACGACTCGGTGCGTGAATGAAGCGGTTGTCGCCCAGATAGAGGCCGACGTGCGAATACTGGAAACGGCGGGTGTTGAAGAACACCAGATCGCCCGGCTGCAACTGCTCCATCGCCACCGACTCGCCAACGCGGGCCTGCTCCCGCGCGGTGCGGGGAAGTGCGATACCGGTGGCTTGCTGGAATACGTAGCGGATCAGACCGCTGCAGTCGAGCCCCTGTTCGGGGGAGTTGCCGCCGAACTTGTAGTTCACGCCGATCAGCGACAACGCGTAGCTGGTGATGTCGCCTGCGGTGTCGCGCGCCTTGCTGCCGAAATCGCGCAGCGTCTTCTCGGCGCGATGGATTGCCGTGTCATTGGCGGCGACGGACGGCTCGGCATGTGACGGTAGCGCCGACACGGCAAACGCCAGTGCGACGAGCGTCGAAGCGAGGAGGGTTTTCGTGGCCTGCATTCGGTCGATTGTACCGCGGCGCTGCCCGTTTGTCGCATGGCGGCGACACGGCGGGGAATGCGCCTTCACCGCTACGCTAACATTCACCGTTTCCGTCACCGCACCGAGGACGCTGTACGCATGTCCGCCGCACTATTCCAGCCCATTCGCGGCAGCCTCGTCGCCATCGTGACTCCGATGCATCCCGACGGTGCGCTGGATCTCGATGCCCTGAAGCGCTTGATCGATTGGCATGTCGAAGCGGGCACCGCGGCGATCGTCGTCGTCGGTACGACCGGTGAATCGCCCACGGTGGACGTCGATGAGCACGCGCTGTTGATCAAGACGACGGTCGAACACGCGGCTGGTCGCGTCAAGGTGGTGGCGGGAACCGGTGCGAATTCGACGAAGGAGGCGATTGCGCTTGCCCGTTACGCCCAGAGCGTGGGCGCCGATGCTTCGCTGTCGGTCGTGCCGTACTACAACAAGCCGACGCAGGAAGGCCTCTATCAGCACTTTCGCGCCGTGGCCGAGGCGGTGCCGCTGCCGCTCATCCTCTACAACGTGCCCGGTCGCACCGTGGCGGATCTTGCCAATGCCACCACGCTGCGCCTGGTCGAAGTGCCCAACATCGTCGGCATCAAGGACGCCACCGGCGACATCGCGCGTGGCAGTGACTTGATTCGTCGTCTCCGGCTCATGGAGAAAACGCTCGGCAGGCGATTCGGGGTCTACAGCGGCAACGACGATTCGGCGCTCGCACTCATGGCGATGGGCAGCGACGGCGTGATTTCCGTCACCGCCAACGTCGCCCCCAAGGCGATCGCCGATCTGTGTCGTCTTGCGCTCGCCGGGGATCTGACGGGCGCGCGCGCCATCAACGACACCCTGCTGCCCTTGCATTTCGACCTCTTCGTCGAGGCCAATCCGATTCCGGTCAAATGGGCGCTCGCTCGCATGGGGCGCTGTGGCGCCACCGCGCGGTTGCCGATGACCACCATGTCCGCCAAGTTCGAGCCCATCGTCGAAGCTGCGCTGCGGCATGCGGCACTACTCTGAGATTCCGTTCGCCATTTTTGAAGGTCTCGTCTCCCGCCATGATGTCCGCACCCAAGCAACTTGCGCTCGCCGCGCTGGCCGTCGCCACACTCTCAGTGACCGCCTGCAGCACTGTCAGCGAACTCAACCCGTTCGAATCGAAGCGCATCGAATATCGCTCGGCGCAGTCCGGGCCTGCGCTCGAGGTGCCGCCCGATCTCGCGCCACCCAAATATGACGACCGCTATCGTGCCGGCACGGCCACGTTGTCGGGCGTGAATGCGCAGAACCGCGCGGCGATCCTCTCGGGTGCCGGTGGCGTGCTGCCGGCCGTCACCGGTATGCGTGTCGAGCGCGCCGGCAGCGAGCGATGGCTGGTGGTGCCGGGAACACCCGAGACGATCTTTCCGCGCATCCGCGAATTCTGGAGCGGAATCAACATGACGCTGGTGCTCGATGATCCGCGGATTGGCTTGATGGAAACCGACTGGGCGGAAAACCGTGCGCGAATTCTCGATGACCCCATCCGGCGGGTCATCGGCAAGGTGTTCGACAGCCTCTATTCGAGTGGCACCCGCGACAAATACCGCACCCGCGTCGAGCGTGGCGCCAACGGCACGACCGACATCTTCATCAGCCACCGTGGCATGGAGGAGAAAAACATCGGCACTTCGGCGTCGCCCGCATTTCGTTGGGAGCCGCGCAAGCCCGAACCCGAATACGAAGCCGAGATGCTCTATCGGCTGATGACCTTCCTCGGGGCGCCGAAGGAGCAGGCAACGCAACTCGCGCAGGCGGCCGTGGCACCGAATCCACCGACGTCGGGCCCGGCCGCACGCGTCGATCAGGCGCAGGTGGTGAAGGCTGGCAACGTGTCCTATCTGAGCGTCAATGACCCCTTCGATCGTGGCTGGCGGCGCGTGGGGCTGGCCCTCGATCGGGTCGGCTTCACCGTGGTCGACCGCGACCGTGCGGTCGGCACGTATTTCGTGCGCTATGCCGACCCCGACATGCTCGCCAAGAATGAACCGGGCATTCTTGATCGACTCAAGTTCTGGCAGTCGGACAGCAAGGACGTCGCCGAGCAATACCGCATCAGCGTGAAGGAAGTGAACGGCAAGACCGAAGTGCGCGTGCTAGACAAGAGTGGCCAGCCGGACGCGACGGCCATCGGTTCGCGCATCATCACGCTGCTGTTCGAACAATTGCGTTGATGCTCTGAGCACGTGCGCTTTGCGAGTCTTGGCAGCGGCAGCGCGGGCAATGCGTTGCTGGTCCAGGCTGGCCGCACGACCGTCATGGTCGATTGCGGATTCGGGCTGCGTGAGGCGACGGCGCGCTGCGGGCGCGCAGGCATCGAGCCGGAGAGCATCGGCGCCATCGTCGTCACCCACGAGCATGGCGACCACGTGGGCGGCGCGGCGCGTTTTGCACGTCGCTTTGGCATCCCGGTGTGGCTGACCTTCGGGACGCTCGCGGCGACTTCGTCGCGCTGGGACGGTTGCATCGTGCGCAACTTCGATTCGCACGAATCCTTCGTCATCGACGACATCCAGGTGCAGCCCTTTCCGGTGCCGCACGACGCGCGCGAACCCGCGCAGCTCGTGCTTTCCGACGGTGCGCGGCGCGTTGGCGTGTTGACCGACGTCGGCGATACGACGCCGATCATCGAAGCTGCGCTCGCGGGGTGTGACGCACTGTTCCTCGAGGCCAATCATTGCGAAGCGATGCTCTCAGGCTCGAGCTACCCGGCGGCGCTCAAGGCGCGGATTGCGGGACGTTATGGTCACCTTTGCAACCGCATGGCGGCCGCGCTGCTGGCGCGACTCGCACACCCGAGACTCCAGCATGTGGTGGCCGCGCACCTGAGCCGGGAGAACAATCGGCCGGATCTGGTGCGTGAAGCCTTTGCGCAGGCGCTGGCGACGGATCCCGGGGATATCGTGGTCGCGTCGCAGGACGAAGGCTGCGATTGGCGGATGCTGCGATGAGACGCGAACCTCCGGCGGCGGCGCTGTTCGACATGGATGGCGTCCTGCTCGACAGCGAGCGGCTGGCGCTGGCGTCGGTCGACTGCGCAGCCACCGCGCTCGGCTATCGGCTCGATGCGACACAGGCGCATCGGCTGATTGGCTTGGGACGCGACGGCGGCAGCGAAGTGTTGCGCAGCATGCTCGGGGAGGCGTTTCCGGTGGCGCGGTTTTGGGACGCCTGGTATGACGATTATCAGCAGCGCATCGAGTCGGGCGTGCCGGTCAAGGTGGGGGTGATGTCCGCGCTCGTTGCGCTCAGCGCGAGTGGCGTTCGCCTGGCGGTCGCCACGTCGACGGAGACGGCGCTCGCCCGTCGCAAGCTCGAGCGTGCCGGTTTGCTCGACTACTTCGCTGCGGTCGTCGGGCGCGACGCCGTGGCCAACGGCAAGCCCGCCCCGGATGCCTATCACACGGCTGCCGAGCGACTTTTTGCGGTGCCATCGCAATGCTGGGCGTTCGAGGACTCATTGCCTGGCCTCAGGGCCGCGACCTCGGCGGGCGCCCGAACGCACTGGGTGCCCGATATCGCACACATCGCTGCGCATGATCTGCCGGCCGAGGTCGAGACGATCGGCTCGCTGGCCGAGGTCGAGCGCTGGCTTCGCGGCGGTGACGGCTGAAGCAACGCCGAGGGGCCGGGCGTCTTGGGTCGAGTCGCGTGCGACACGGCGGTGCGACGCATGACGCGCCACCGACGGTGAGACTCGGATGGTCGAGGCGGGCACAAAAAAAGCCGGTCACGAGGACCGGCTTTTAGTGCGTGCGTTAACGCGAGCCGATTACGGCTTTTTCACGGCGTCCTTGGCTGCATCCTTGGCGGCTTCGACAGCCTTGCCAGCGGCGTCCTTGGCGGCGTCTGCCGTTTTCGCGGCAGCGTCCTTGGTCGCATCGACAGCCTTGCCAGCGGCATCCTTGGCAGCATCAGCCGTCTTGGCGGCGGCATCTTTCGCTGCGTCGACAGCGGTGGCGGCGGCGTCTTTGGCGGCGTCTACGGGAGTAGGCGCAGCGGCGGGAGCCGGAGCAGGAGCGGCGGCCGGAGCCGGAGCAGCCGCTTTCGGTTCTTCTTTCTTACCGCAGGCGACGAGACCAACCGCGAGGAGCGCGGCAACCAGGAGGGACTTTTTCATTCTGTATCCTTACAACGTGAATCGTTAACGAATGTGTGTGCCTTAAGGAGAATCTCCCTCAGCGGAGACCACCCCAGTGAGCGAAACCGGGATAGAAACTGAGTGAGGACGACAGTATAGCGAAATCATTTCCGCCCGAAGCGGGTGCGGTCAGAGCCCCAGCGACTCGGGGAAGATACGCTGACCGCCTTGCTCCCAAAACACTTGAAATGTGTTTTCGTAAGGTATTGATTTCGCTGGGTTATCCAGATACAGCCCGCCCGTTGAATGCACCGAATTGGGGCGAAAAAGGGCGTGTTGCCGGTCTGCAACAGCGAGTGCCCAAGCGGGAAATTCGTGTGCCTCGCTGACCACGATTTCGATGCGGTGGCCCATGACCTTCAGCAAGTTCATCAGGCGCGGCGCACGGGTCGTGACGTAGTCGCCATCGGCGATCAGCATGCGGATGCGCACCCGCCGCTCGAACGCCGCACGATGCAAGGTTTCGCATCGTGCGCGACTGCCCCAGTCCTGCAGCGCGAGGGAATGGTCGAGCACATCGAACGAGCGCGTGCTGCGCGCGAGCATGTCGTCGAGCGCGCGTGAGACGTCGTCCCAACTGAGCAGGGCGAGCTTGCCCGGTTCGTCGGACGTCGGGCTCGCTGGATCGTTGGCTGCGGAGGTATCGGACACGTTCATCACGGGCAACGAAGACAAGAGGAGATGATCGTCGAATGCGCCAGCAAACGCAATCGCGACGGCGGCACGATATCACGCCGCCGGCGCGCCGTGCGCGGCTTGCGATGCGACGGCGGCATCGCAGGCGTCGTCATTCGGTGCGCGTCGCACGCGCCGTCCGTGCGCGCGCGAGGAGCGCCACCGCGGGCAGGCTGGCCAACACGATCAACAGCGATGGCAGCGCCGCCTCGCCGAGTCGTTCGTCCTTCACCAGGTTGTACGTCTGGGTGGCGAGTGTGTCGAAGTTGAAGGGGCGCAGCGTCAGCGTCGCCGGCAGTTCCTTCAAGGTGTCGATGAACACCAACAGCATGCCGGCCAGCGCACTGGCCCGCACGGCCGGCCAATGGACGCGCCGGAATGCGGCAGCGCCCACGACGCCGAGCACGCGCGCGCTGTCGTCGAGGCTCGCCGGCAGTCGCGCATAGGCGGCCGACACCGCGCTCGCCGCGACGCCGTAGAAGCGGATGCTCGCCGCGTAGACGAGGGCGACGATGCTGCCGGTCAGCAAAAGCCCCGGATTGATGCCGAACCAGCGCTTGCTCCATTCGATCAACTCGCCATCGAGCCACGCGAGCGGCAGCAGGATGCCGATCGCGAGCACGGCGCCCGGCACCGCGTAGCCGAACGAAAGGACGCGTTCGACACCGAGCGCCATGGGCTCGCGGTAGAGCCGTGCGCGGGCGTTGAGCGTCAACGTCAACGTCACGACGACCAACGCGGCAAGGCAGCCGATCCACAGCGTGTTGCGCGTCCAAAGCGCCACGGCCAGCGGCGACACGCTGGTCCATTCGCGCACCAGCAGGCGCACCAGCAAAGCCGTTGGCAAGGCGAATCCGAACAGCAACGGAGACAGGCACAACAGCGTTCGCACCCAGCCACGCCAACCGACGGCACGCGGACGAAGGCGATCCCGGCGCGCTCGCGTACTGCCGTAGCGGGAGCGTCCTCGCCCGCGCCGTTCCAGCCACACCAGCAGGATGACGGTCGCCAGCAGCGCGGCGGCAAGCTGTGCCGCCGCGACCAGGTCGCCCATGTTCTGCCACGCGCGCAGAATGCCGGTGGTCAACGTCTCGACGCCGTAGTAGCTCACGGTGCCGTAGTCGGCGAGCGTTTCCATGACGACGAGCAACGCGCCACCGGCAATGGCAGGGCGGGCCACCGGCAGTGCCGCGCGCCACCACGCCGCGCGCGCATCGAGTCCGAGCGTGCGCGCCGCTTCGAACAGCTCCGCGCCGCGTTCGGCGAAAGCCGTGCGCGCGAGCAGATAGACGTAGGGGTAGAGCGTCAGGCTGAAGCAGGCGATGGCGCCGGGAAGCGATACGAACTCGGGGAACCAGTAGTCACCCTTCTGCCAGCCGAAGGTCGCGCGCAGGGCGCTTTGAACCGGGCCGCTGAACTGGAAGTAGTCGGTCAGCGCGTACGCCGCGACATAGGCGGGCATCGCCATCGGAAGCAGCAGCGCCCACGCGAGGAAGTGTCGCAGCGGAAAGTCGTGCCGCTCGATTTGCCAGGCGCAGCCCACACCGAGCACGCACGCACACACCGCCACGCTGGTACCCAGCACGAAGGCGTTGCCGACGTAGGTTGGCAGAACCGTCGTGGCGTAGTGCAGCCATACGCCGCTGGCGTCGGCCGCGAACATCTCGCGCAGCAACGTGGCGAACGGCAGCGCCACGGCGATCAGCACCAGCGAGTACGCGGCCAGAGACGGGGCTTTGCGCAAGTAGGGGCTCTTTATAATTTGCGACCGTGAAGATTCTAGTTTCCAACGACGACGGCTATCAGGCTCCCGGCATTCTCGCGCTGATCGAGGCGCTCTCGGTGGTTGGGGAGTTGACCGTGGTGGCGCCGGCCGAGGATTGCAGCGCTGCGTCCAACTCATTGACCGTACGCAAGCCGTTGCGCGTGCACGAGGTGGCAGCCAATCGCTACTTCGTCGAAGGCACGCCTGCCGATTGCGTGCACATTGCGGTCAACGGCCTGCTCGATTTTCGCCCCGACCTCGTCGTGAGCGGTGTCAACAACGGGCCGAACCTTGGTGACGACACCATCTACTCCGGCACTGTCGCGGCGGCGATGGAGGGATACCTGCTCGGCATTCCCTCGATCGCGGTGTCGCTCGCGGAGCGTCCGGGCACGCACTTCGCGACTGCCGCGCACGTGGCGGCCGGGCTCGCGCGACGCTTCAAGGTGGAGCGGCCACCGATGCCCTGGCTGCTCAACGTCAACGTCCCCGACGTCGCGGAAGACGACCTCACCGGCATGCGCGTCGTTCGCCTGGGGCGGCGGCACCAGTCGGAGCCGGTCGCGCGCACGCGTCACCACCATGAACCGGGCGTTCAGGTCTGGCGCATCGGTCCCTCGGGCAAGGCCGCCGATGCGGGGCCCGACACCGACTTCGGCACCATCGCCGAGCACTGCGTCTCGGTGACGCCGTTGCTGATCGATCTGACGCGTTACGACAACCTTCGCCACGTGGCGAGCTGGCTCGCATGAGCGCGACGCTCGCGCGTTCCGCCGCAGGGCTCGGCATGGCCTCCGAGCGCACCCGACTGCGCATGGTGGCCCGACTGCGCGAGCAGGGCATCACCGACGAAGTCGTGCTGGCGGCGATGGCGCAGGTTCCGCGTCATCTCTTCGTCGAAGAAGCGCTCGCGAGCCGGGCCTACGAAGACACGGCGCTGCCGATCGGGTTCGCGCAGACCATTTCCCAACCTTGGGTCGTTGCGCGCTCGTGCGAACTGGCGCGCGCCGGTCGCATGCTCGATCTGGTCCTCGAAATTGGCGGCGGCTGCGGCTATCAGGCGGCGGTGCTCGCGCGCCTCGCACGCGAGGTCTACACCATCGAGCGCATCGGCGCCCTGGCCGCGAGGGCGCGCCAGACGCTGGCGGCAGCGGGCATCGGCAACGTCAAGGTGCGCAACGCAGACGGCCGTGACGCCAGCTCGAACGTCGTGCAGTTCGACGCCATCGTCGTGGCGGCCGCCAGTGCCACGATACCGCCCAATCTGCCGTCACTGCTTGCCGACGGCGGCCGTCTCGTCATCCCGCTCGGCGGCGCCGAACATCAGCGGCTCACGCGACTGACGCGGCATGGCGAGCAATTCGAGCGCGAAACTTTCGACGACGTCGTCTTCGTGCCGCTCAAATCGGGACAGGAATGACTCGATCGCACGGACTGGCAGCGGGCGCGGAGACATCCGCCGCCGTGCACGCGCTGCTGGCGACGCAAGTTTTTTGTTCTAGTGCAGTGTTTCGCTCTTC
>JAFEDD010000011.1:27940-120101 GCA_018241765.1 Pseudomonadota bacterium
TCGTTGCAAATGCTCGCAATAGCTCGCTATTGCTGCGCTTTGCGCCTCGATTCGAACCAAAATCCATCGCATTTTTTTGTACCAATCTACGCGAAACACTGCACTAGCCATCGCATGAACAGGATCACGATGCAACGACTCCCCACTTCGATGCTGCTTGCAGCCACGCTCGCCGTCGTTCTCACCGCGTGTTCGACCACGACACCGGCTCCGGTCGTCGATCGCACGGCGCGTCCCGCCCCCGTCGCGCCACCCGCTCGGCCGGCGCCCGCGCCGACACCGGCGGCGACGCCAACGGTGACGCCGGGTTCACAGTTCTACGTCGTGCAAAAGGGCGACACGCTGTTCGGTGTCGCACGCGCCCATCGTGTCGAGCCGGCCGTGCTCGCGGGCTGGAACGGTTTGGCGGCGGGTGCCGGCCTGCGCGAGGGCCAGGTGTTGCGGGTCGTGCCACCGCTCGGCTCGGCGCCTGCGGTGACTGCGCCCGGCACCACGGTGAGCGCCGCGCCCGCGACCGGCGCCATTCAAGGGCAGCCGCTGCCACCCGGCGCCAGCGCACCGAGCGCCACGCCGTCGCCGGCACCGTCGCTGACACCGGTCACCGTGATCGAGGCGCCGCTGAAACGAGAACCCAAGGCGCAACGTCTGCCGTACAGCGAGGCGGCGTTGGCGTCGCTGCAACGCGGCGAAACGACGCCCGGCGTGCCGGCCGCGACGCCGCAGGCCAGCGCGGCAACTCCGGCCGCCACCGCGCCGGCACCGACGGCGACTCCAACCACCACCACGACCCCACCGGCGGCGGTCGGCGGCGTCGACCTCGAGGTGAAACCGGGCAACGGCGTCGATCGCGACGGCGTCACCTGGAGTTGGCCGGCCGCCGGTCGCGTCGTGAGCAAATTCAACGACAAGGCCGCCATCAAGGGCATCGACATCGCCGTGGCGGCGGGCACCGCCATCGTTGCGGCCGCCACCGGCAAGGTCATCTACGTCGGCAAGGAAGTCCGTGGCAGCGGCCAGATGATCGTGGTCAGCCACGGCAAGGGCGTGGTCAGCGTGTACTTCCCGGTCGATCGCGTTCAGGTCAAGGAAGAGCAGCGTGTTCTGCTCGGCCAGAAACTCGCCGATGGGGTGAGCGGCAGCGACGCACGTCTTCATTTCGAAGTGCGCCGCCAAGGGCAACCGGTTGATCCGGTGAGCCTGATGCCGGCGCGTTAGCAAAAGAAAACGGGCCGAATGGCCCGTCGAGGAGGAGGGGACCGCCTTCGTCGAGGCGGTTCGCCCTTGGTTTGGCACGTCACCGACTTCGCCCTCGCGGGCGTCGTCTCGGTGATCGCGCTCGGTGATCGATCAGTAGTAGCGGGTGGCTTGCGGCCACGGGGCAACGGCGGCCAGACCGTCGTCGCGCACGCTCATGCTGACGCGCATCGCCGCTTCGTTGTCCAGCCACGGGTCGCGCGCCCGTTCTTCGGCGATCTGCAGGTCGTGCATCACGCGCGGATCGGTCAACGCAAGCTGCCACAGTTCGCGGTCGGCATGCAGCGCTGCGCGACGCTCGGCACGCGCAGCGAAATGCGCCTGCACGCTGCGGGTGCCGCCGACGATCACGTTGGCGAGGAGACCGAAGCTCAGCAGGGCGACCGCGGTCAGGATCAGCCACTCGAGCGCGAAGCCGGTGCCGATCGCATCGAGCGCGCGCTCGGTCGCGGTGACGACGGCCATGACGGCGGCGCCGAGCACATAGAGGGGCAGTTGTTTGGGTGACAGCGCGGCGCGGAGCAGGCTGCGGGCGGCGACCGTGCCGCCGACGAGACGGTCGAGGCCGTCGTGGGTGGTGGGGTGTGATGGGATGACCATGACGCTTTCCTGAGGTTCTCGCTGGTGGCGATAGGAGCAATGTAGGGTAAGCCCTGATATATTGCCAATGGATGTTTGTAATGGTTGTCATTTCTGTTGTGAATTGATATAGGCACTCCGGTGATGCCGTGACGCGCTCCGCTCTCCCTCGCTCCGTCAACTTCCGCACGCTCGACCTGAACCTGTTGCGTGTGTTCGACGAGGTCATGGCGACGCGCAACCTCACCCGCGCCGCGCAGACGCTGGCGATGACGCAACCAGCCGTGAGCAACGCGTTGCGCCGCCTGCGCGATGCCTTGGGCGACGAGCTCGTCGTGCGCGCGGGCTACGGTGTGGCGCCGACGCCGCGTGCCGTGGCGCTGTGGCCCTCGGTGCGCGAAGCTTTGGCGACGCTGCAGGCGGCGGTGGTGGCCGACGCCTTCGATCCCGCGCGTTCGGTGCTGTCGTTCGTCATCGCGATGGCGGACGCGACCGCCGCGCTGCTGATGCCGCCCTTGATCCGGCGACTGGAGACGACGGCGCCCGGCGTCACGCTGCGCGTGCGCCCCCTTGCCACGCGTGACCCGAGGGCGCTGTTGCAGTCGGGGGAAATCGATCTCGCGGTGGGCTACTTTCCGACGATGATCGCAGCCATCGGCCTGCAGGGCATGCGCTCGGACACGCCGGACGGCTTTGCCCACACACGGCTCTACGGCGGCGAGTACGTCTGCGTGCTGCGGGCGGGGCACCCGTTGCTCGGTGCGCTCGACGGTGGCGCGCTGACGCTCGATGCCTATTGCGCCGCACGGCATCTGCTGGTGAGTTTTTCCGGGCGAGCGCACGGCTACGTCGATGAGGTGCTCGCGGCGCTCGATCGCAGCCGCCGCGTCGTGCTCACGGTCAACCAGTTTTTCACGGCCGGCCGCGTCGTCGTCGGTTCCGACCTGCTCGCCGTGCTGCCGCGTCACTTCCTGCCGGCCACTGGCATCGAAGATCAGCTCGTCGTGCTCGAACTGCCGTTCGCACTGCCGCCGGTGCACGTCGACATGGTGTGGTACCGGCGCACGCACGCGCTCGCTGCCCATCGCTGGCTGCGTGGCGAGGTGATCGCCGCGACGGGTGCCTTGACCGAAGTTGCCTCGCCCGCCTCGTCGCCGCCTTGACGCGTTGCCGCGCCGCAATGCGTCTATGCTGATGGCGCGCCTGCGTGGCGCGATGCACAAGGAGCGCTGACATGGCACAGCGGGCGAAGGGGTCGCGGCAATCGGCGACGAAGAACGGGCCGGACTCGACGAAGACAAGCGTTGGCACCCTGCGCGAGCGGGCGCGCAACTGGGTGCTCACGCGGGGCTCGCCGCGGCTGATGATGTCGATGATGCTCGCCGCGACGGTGGGCGCCGGTTTCCTCGCTTCGGTCAGCATGCACCGCGTTGGCGTGCACCACCCGATGCTGCGCTACCCGCTGGCGGTGCTGGTCGCGTGGGGGGTGTTTCTCGCCTTGGTGGGCATCTGGGTTTGGTGGCAGCGGCGCCAGTACGATCCGTCGGCGCGCAGCGACGGCGCGTCGTGGTTCAGCACAGGGCGTTCGTCGAGCAAGTCCGGTTCATCGTGGGACTTGCCGAGCGGTGGAGGTTCTGGCGGCGGCTCCGGCGGCGGTTCTGGTGGCGGCGTGTTCGGCCGTGGCGGTGGCGGCTTCGGCGGCGGCGGCGCGAGCGGGTCGTTTGCCGACGCGCCCGGCGTGCCGCTGCAGGGGCTGGCGGCTGCGCCACCGGGGGACATCGGGCCGGTGCTTCCGGCGATCGGCGACGGCGGTGGCGACGCGGGCTCATCGCTGCCGATGCTCGACTTCGGTGGCTCAGGAGGCGGCTCGGGTGGTGGTGGCGGCGGTGGCGGAGGGAAGGGCGGCGGCTTCGATTTCGATCTCGGCGATGGCGACGCCGGCGCCTTCATCGTGCTCCTCGTGGCTGCCGCCGTGGCCGCCCTGGTCGTGTTCGGGCTGGCCTTCTATTTCGTCTATAGCGCCCCGACGTTCTTTGCCGAACTCTTGATCGATGGCGGCGTCGGCACCTGGCTTTACCGGCGCATCGGTGCGCGCGACCACGCGAATTGGCTCGCCACTGCGGCGCGCGGCAGCGGGCGCTTCGTTGCGGCGGCGTTGCTGATGTTTGGGGGGCTGGGGTGGCTGGTCGACTATCTTGCCCCCGGCGCGGCGACGATCGGTGAGGCATTGACCCGATTGCACTGATGCCTGCCGCGCCGCGAGTTGTGCAGAGCCCCCGCCAGGAAAGAAAACGCCCACGCCGGGTTTGCCGGGGTGGGCGGAGCGTGGCGCGACGGTCGCTGTTTTTGCTTCGGAGGAGGGAAGCGACCGTCGGGCCGGTGCGCGCAGGCGTTGCCGCTGCGCGCGTTGGTCATTACTTGCGCTTCGGCGCGGCCTTGCTCGCAGCTTTCACTTGCGAACCGGCGAACTCGACGCCATCCTTGGTCGCCTTGGCGACGGTTTCGAAAGCGGCCATCGAGGTCTCGACACCGGCCTTGACTGCCGACAGCGCGTAATCGGCGCCCGGCAGGCCTTGCGGCGCATTCTTGGCCATCTTGTCGATGCCGGCGATGAAGCTCTTGGCGGCTTCGGCGGCTTGCAGCTCGGCGTATTGCATGGCTTCGGTCTGCGCGGTGGCGATCAGGTCGAGCGCGGCGCGGCCCGTGGCGCTGGCCCAGTCGGCCTGCTCTTCGAGTTGCTTCGCGCGCAGCGGAACGATGTCCTGCGGCGCCTTGACGGCGGCCAGCGCGTGCAGTTCGGCGGCGGTCGTGGCGGCCCACTCGTTGGCGGCTTTCACGGCGAACGTGGCGGCTTTCGTGTGGAACGCGACGGCGGCGTCGAAGCCCTTGAGCACGTTGGCGACATGCGCACGGTTCATTTCAGCGACTTGTTCGAAAACGGGGATCATGTTGGACTCCTGTGGGTAATGGGTTGGCAGCCAAGTGATTTTTGCTGCATCGCACAAAACGAATGTTAGGGGTGCTCGTGCCGGTAGTCAAGCACTTTTTTGTGCGATGCAACAATTTAGAGTCGCCACTCCCAATTCCGTTTCAAACAACGCGTTTGCGAGCGGCCGCACGCCCCGGGGCGCGGCGCGGCGGGGGCTCGACCCTGCTCTACAATGGCGCACTGCACCATGAGGACGTGACCGATGGCGACCAAGTCAGGATTCGGCGCTCGCGCGGCCAGCGCGCGCACCGCGATGCGCATCATCAAGAAGTACCCGAACCGTCGGCTCTACGACACCGCGACGAGCGGCTACATCACGCTGGCCGACGTGCGCCAGATGGTCATCGAGCACACGCCGTTCCAGGTGCGCGACGCCAAGACCAACGAGGAGCTGACGCGCGCGATCCTGCTCCAGATCATCCTCGACGAGGAAGCGGCCGGCGTGCCGATGTTCTCCAACGACATGCTGGCGCAGATGATTCGCTTCTACGCTGGCGCCATGCAGGGCGTGGTCGGCGGGCTCTTCGAGCAGAACGTGCGCGCCTTCATGGACTTCCAGAAGAAGATGGCCGAGCAGGGCGGCGCGCTGCTGGGCGCGGACGCCAGCAAGATCGGCTCCGACGTGTGGCAGCAGTTCCTCCAGATGCAGGCACCCGCGATGCAGGGCGTCATGCAGAACTACCTCGAGCAGTCGGGCAAGGTCTTCCTCGACATGCAGCAGAAGATGCAGGAAAGCACGAAGCAGTTCTTCCCCGGCTTTCCGTTTCCGGGTTTTCCGGGCAACGACAAGAAGTAATGGCCGGCGGCATCCCGACGTCGCCGCGCGTTGAACGCGCCGGTGCCCGAGCATGCTGAGCGCACGTCCGCTCGCCCGCGCGGCGGCCCCCAAGGTCGGTTTCGTCTCGCTTGGCTGTGCCAAGGCGCTGGTCGACAGCGAGCAGATCATCACGCGGTTGCGCGCCGAGGGCTATGTCACGGTCGGCGACTACGCCGAGGCCGACCTCGTCATCGTCAACACCTGTGGCTTCATCGATGAGGCCGTCGCCGAGTCGCTCGACGCCATTGGCGAGGCGATCGCCGAGAGCGGCCGCGTCATCGTCACCGGCTGCCTGGGCGCCAAGCAGGGTGGCGACTTCGTGCGCGAGGTGCACCCGAAGGTGCTTGCCGTCACCGGCCCGCACGCGGCCAACGAAGTCATGGACGCCGTGCACACCCATCTGCCCAAGCCGCACGAGCCGTTCATCGACCTCGTGCCCGACCACGGCATCAAGCTCACGCCGAAGCACTACGCCTACCTGAAGATCTCCGAAGGCTGCAACCACCGCTGCAGCTTCTGCATCATCCCCTCGATGCGCGGCGACCTGCAAAGCCGCCCGATCGGCGAGGTCATGCGCGAGGCCGAATCGCTCGTGAAGTCCGGCGTGCGCGAACTGCTCGTCATTTCGCAGGATACGTCTGCCTACGGCGTCGATCGCAAATACCGCACCGATTTCGTCGCCGGCAAACCCGTTCGCACGCGCCTCTTCGAGCTCGCGCGCGAGCTCGCCGGGCTCGACGTCTGGACGCGGCTGCACTACGTCTACCCCTACCCGAGCGTCGATGAACTGCTGCCCCTGATGGCGCAATCGAGCCTCGGGCGTGGCCGCGTGCTGCCCTACCTCGACGTGCCGTTCCAGCACGCCAACGCGCGCATCCTGAAGCTCATGAAGCGCCCCGCCAGTGCCGAAATGAACATCGAGCGCATCCGCGTCTGGCGCGCCGTCTGCCCGGAGCTCACGATCCGCTCCACCTTCATCGTCGGCTTTCCCGGCGAAACCGAGGCCGAGTTCGAAGAACTGCTCGACTTCCTGCGCGAAGCGCGGCTCGACCGTGTCGGCTGTTTCGCCTATTCGCCGGTCGCCGGTGCCACCGCTAACGAACTACCGGGCGCGCTGCCCGACGAGGTGCGCGAAGCGCGCCGCGAGCGCTTCATGCAAGTGCAGGCCGAGATCAGCGAAGCGCGGCTGCGCGAGCGCATCGGCCGCGACATCGACGTGCTGATCGACGACGTGCAGGATGACATCGCCGTCGCACGCTCGTGGGCCGACGCGCCGGAGATCGACGGCCTCGTGCATGTGCAAAACGGCGGGCACCTCGCCATCGGCGACGTCATCCAGGTGCGGGTGGTCGAAGCCACCGAGCACGACCTGATCGCCGTGCTGCCGGACGACCCGCGCGCCTGACGCCGCTCGCGGCCGTCCGCGCACGCCGTGCGCGCCCGAACGGTGCCATCAGCTTTTTCGTGAAACCCGCATCCATAACGGGCTTGGCGCTCGTTTTTGTGCAAACCCGACTTTAGGCGAAATCATGCTGCAAGCCTGTCATGAACGTCATTTGCAGGAAAAGTTGATCGTTCAAAACGGTTGCCCGATGCACGCGGCGGCGGCTTCGGCGGCGCGGGCTTCGCGCTCGAAGGGGTTGTCCTCGTAGTACGCGCTGATGCGGCGGGCGCGCCATGCGGCGTAGAGGCCGGCTGCGATGTAGGCGAGCGGAAAGAGGACGCCCCAGCGCAGGCATTGGCGGACGTGCGTGTGTTCGTGCACGCGGCACTCGGCGAGGGCGTGGCTGTCGCGGGCGACGATGACTTGCCCGATGGTGGCGGCCGCGAAGCCGCTGCCGCCGGTCAGCAGCCGAAACCACGGGCCATGCAGAAACCAGCCGAGCGCGGGGCTCGCGATTTCCAGTGTGCCGTCGATGACGCGCCATTGTGCGCGCCACAGCGCGAGCGGCAAGAGCGGCAGCGCACACAGGCTCACCGGCGCGGCCCAGAGTATGCGCAGCGTGCGCCGCGCGGGCAGCGAGCGACGGGCGAGGGCGGCGAAGACGTTCATCGGCGAGACGTTAGCGCATGCCGCATACTCTCGCCGCATCCGCCGGCACGCCAACCGGAGGGCCGCACTGCTGCATCATGACCGAACCCGATCAATTCGATCTCTTCGCCGAAGGCACCCCGCCGTCGCCGGCCAAGCCGCGCCGCGCGCGCCGCGATGGCGTGGCTGCGGCCCGCGTCGATGCCGAGGTGACGACATTGGCGGCGCAACTGCCGCCAGGCGTGCGGCTGGGCACCTCGTCGTGGGCGTTTCCGGGTTGGGCCGGGTTGGTCTACGACGGTGACTACGCCGAGGCGAAGCTCGCGCGCGAGGGGCTTGCCGCCTATGCCGCGCACCCGTTGTTGCGCAGCGTCGGCATCGATCGCACGTTCTACGCGCCCATCGACGAGGCGGCCTTCCGTCGCTATGCCTCGCAGGTGCATGCCGTGGCGCCGGGCTTTCGCTTTCTGGTGAAGGCGCCGATGAGGGTGACCGGTCCGCGCCTGCGCAGCGAGGACGGGCGCTGGAGCGACAACCCGGCGTTTCTCGATGCCGCGCTTGCGGCGCGAGAGTTCGTGCTGCCGGCACTCGCCGGGCTTGGCGAGCACTGCGGGCCGCTGACCTTCCAGTTTCCGCCGCTCGGGGCGCGCTTGACGCGCTCGCCGCTCGCGTTCGCCGATCGCCTGGCGGAGTTTCTGCTGGCGCTGCCGCGCTTGTCGGGCGCGGCGTTCTACGCGGTCGAGGTGCGCGATCCGGAACTCCTGGGCGACGATTACCTCGCGGCCTTGAACGCCGGCGGCGCGACGCACGCGCTCGCCATCCACGCGCGGATGCCGTCGGCGCAAGCGCAGGGACGCTATTGGCGCGAATCGGGGGCGCTGCCGCTCACCGTGCGCTGGAGCCTGCACTCGGGCTTCGACTACGAGGCGGCAAAGGAGCGCTACGCGCCGTTCTCCGCCTTGGTCGATGAAGACCCGGAGGGCCGCGCGCAGGTCGCCGCGCTGGTGCGCGAAGCGGTGGCGCTCGGTCGCGATGCCTACGTCATCGCCAACAACAAGGCCGAAGGTTCGGCCCCGCTGACGCTCGGCAAACTCGCTGCGGGTATCGTGGCGGGCTAATCGTTGTCGTGATGACAACGACATGACGCATGCACTAGAATCGCGCCACGGTTGACTTCGCCGCGCTCGACGTGTTGGGTTGTTTCATGCCGCTGGAAGGACGCTGCGCCGCGCGCTCGAATCGGTACGCGCACGGGGCCGAGGAATCGGATGGCGTGATCGGAGCGACGCAGTTCAATTTCTTCGCGTGTGGGGCGCTGCCGACGAGGGAGGTTCAATGATTCTCTGGCATCCAAATGGCGGTTGTCGCGAGGGTCATTCGATGATTTCAGCGCGCCAAATGTGTTTTTCTTCCAATCATCGGCTCTGATGCTCGTGGTGAATTGGATTCAATGTCGTTGTTTTTCGATAAATGAAAGCGATTTGTGATATGGAAAGGTGCCGCGTGTGATTACCAAAAACGTTGGGAAGGGCGGAGCCAATCTGGCCGCCGATGTTTTGCTTGTACAACAATTGCTTGCCCGGCACCGCGCTTGGGTTAGCCCCGCTCCCGTACCCATCGCAAACGGGGTGTGCGGAGAAGACACCATCGCAGCGATAAAATCGTTTCAGATTCAAGGTGCGGGACTTGACAACTAGGTATATGCGATTCCCATGCAACTTTCCGATAGCAGCTTTTACCCGAAGCAAGGAGAATAGTAATGTCTTACATTTATTCAGAGGTAGATAGTCTTGACAATACTGCTAAAGTCGGTAATAAACAGTGTGTGGCACTCGTGCAATATTATGCCAAGGCCTCAGTAATCTTGCAGTGGAAGGAAGGGGAAATTGTTTTTGGGGCAAGCAATATTGCAAAAGGGACGGCTATTGCAACATTTATAAATGGAAAATACCCAAACCTTCGCCACGGCAATCATGCGGCATTATACATTTCCCAAGATGCAAGTGGTATATATGTTATGGATCAATGGCTTGACGATAAGACAAAACCCAAAGTTTCGAGACGCTATATTCGACGAAAAGGAAAGAAATCGGATGGCTCTTTTGTCGATCCAAGCAACAACGCTGAAGCATTTTCGGTAATTGAGAGAAAATGAGTACCAGACGTCTGTTGGATTGTCGAACTTTGGCGCTGGGCACTCTATTGCTCTTCGCTGCCACTGGATGCATGGCCAGACAAATCATAGTTTGTCCAGATGCCGTAAAACTGGAAGCGGCGACCGTCCGCTTTGAGCCGATCAAGACGGGATTTGAAACCTACGTCGAACGATCCAGTGTCCGGCTCAGTGGAATGTCGGCCTTCGACGGGCACCCACGAGAAGGTGCCTCGCTAATACCGAGCGCTATATCTAAGGGCGGGTCGAGAATCATCTGGAATTTCTCCGAGAGTCATGTCCGAGACGGCTGGGTCTCATGTGACTACGCAGATGGCCTCTTCAGGCTCGCGCACGCTGTTGGCGCAGCTGCAAAGAAATGCCTTGCTATTGTTTCGACCGCGGAGCCAGGAAAGGCTTTAAAAGGGCGCTTCGAATGCGAGTGATCCAACCCACTGTTCAGGCTGACCCGCTGCCGTCGGTTTAGCCTCGTCCGCCCTGCAAAACCCTGCCAAGCCGCACGCACACTGGGTTTTCGCCCATTGCAGGCGCAGCCTGATCCCCGGAGAATCGCGGGATCGGAATCCGATTTCTGGGAGTTTTTCCAATGTCCGATCCGGCCCACGCCGCCGACTTCTTTCGCCAGCCGCTGGCCGGGATGATCGATCTTGGCCACCCACTGGCGGCGCTGGCCGCCCGGTTGTCTTGGACTCAGATCGAGGCGGCGTTGCCCCATGTTTGGCCCGCCAAGCAGATCGGACCATTGCACAAGACGAACTGTTCGGCCCATCCGTGCAAGTGCTCGGTTTTGGCATCGCCGCCGCAGGCCGGCGCCGCTTGCCCATCCGTCTGATGGTCAGCCTGCTGTATCTGAAGCACGCCTTCAAGCTCAGCGACGAAGAGTTGGCTCAAGGGCTGTTTTGCGCCCGTGTTTGCTGCGCTTGTCACGCTGCTGGCAGCGCTCATGGAAGCATTGGGCGCGTCAAAGGCCGCGATGGATCGCTTGAAACGGGCGGCTGCGTGAATTTTGCAGCGCCGACTACACGAAGCTCAAGCGCGCCGCGATGCTCGACGAAGAAGCTGCGCTCAAGTCGGCGTCATGGGGCGCGTTCCAGATTCTCGGGGAAAATCATGTCGAGTGCGGATTCGCAACGGTTGGCGACTTCGTAACCGCCATGATGCGCCAAGAGGCTGACCATCTCGCTGCTTTTGTGCGTTTCATCCAGGCGAACAGCGGCATGCACAAAGCCCTGAAGGCCAAACAATGGGCAACATTCGCGTTGTTGTACAACGGTCGGAACTACGCAGCTAACGCGTACGACACCAAGCTGCAAACACGGTACGACGCGTTGCGGGCGCAACAAGTCGCGGCTGGGGGGCGAAATCGATGAACAGCATCCTGCATCGCTTCAGGTTGGGTTTGGCGATCATCGGTGCGTTGGCCCACCTGAGTCCCGCTCGCGCCGAGTCCGCCCTGAAACAAGCTCCGATGGCGAATCAGGCCGCAGTGGCTTCGGCCCCCGAGCGCGGCGAGGGTGGTGGTTCGACGCAACCGAGCGCGGGCCCGGATCTTTCGTCGTGGCAGGTCGATGGTCGCGCGGCCACGGTGTCACTCCGTGGCGCCAACAAGGTGCACGTCACTCCACTGCGCGGTAAACCCTTGTCCAATGAGTCGGATCTCTTCTATGTGGTCTACTGGTGCGGTGTCCGTTTGCAAATGTCGCGGGAGGCTTCGGCGCAATCGCTGGTGCTGGTCGGCACCGGCGAAAGGGAAACGCTGAACTGCGACGGCGTCAAGGCTTTCGGGGCGGTGCCGGCGCCGCGCGGCGTCGATCGCATTGCTTTCATTTATGGCGCCAGTTCGCGCAATACGCGTGGCATCAGGACGGTGGTCATCGTCGAGTCGAGGTCAGAACCGAAGGTCTGGGCGGTGAACGAGGATCTCTCGGGTGCGCTCGACCTGCGCGGCACGTTGCGCAGCATCCCTGCCGTGCGAGCGTGGCTCGCGAAGCATCCGCAAGGCAACCGGTGAGTCATTTCCGATGCACGCCCGGACGTGGAAATCGATGAACAGGATCCTGCATTACTGCGGGTTGGGTTTGGCAATTATCGCCGCAATGGCCTACCTGAATCTCGCTCGCGCCGAGTCAGCCCCAAAACAGGCTCCCCTGGCGAATCAGGCAGCAGTGGCTTCGGCCCCCGATCGCGGCGAGGGTGGTGGCGCGACGCAACCAAGCGCAGGCCCGGATCTTTCGTCGTGGCAACCCGATGGTCGTGCCGCCACGGTGTCGCTCCGCGACGCCAAGAAGATGCGCGTCACGCCGCTGCGCGGTGAGCCCTTGCCAGACATGTTGGGCAGCTTTTCTGTGGCCTACTGGTGTGGTGTTCGTTTGCAAACAACGGGGGAGGCGTCGGCGCAGTCGCTGGTGCTGGTCGGCATCGGCGTGACGGAAATGCTGAACTGCGACGGCATCAAGGCCTTCGGGGTGGTGCCGGCGCCACGCGGCGTCGATCGCATCGCTTTCATTTATCGCGGCAGTACGCGTAATGCGCCCAAGATCAGTACGGTGGTCATCGTCGAGTCGAGGTCCGAACCAAAGGCTTGGGCGGTGAACGAGGATCTGTCGTATGCGCTCGACGTACCCGGCACGTTGCACAGCATCCCTGCCGTCCGAGCGTGGCTCGCGAAGCATCCGCGAGACGCGCGGTAAGGCGTCACCGATGCTCGCCCCGAGGTGGAAATCGATGAACAGGATCCTGCATCGCTGCGCGTTGGGTTTGGCGATCATCGGCGCATTGGCTTACCTGAATCCCGCACGCGCCGAGTCCGCCCCGAAGCAGGCGCCCCTGGCGAATCAGGCCGCGGTGGCATCGCTGCCCGAGCGCGGCGAGGGTGGTGGCGCGACGCAACCCAGCGCAGGCCCGGATCTGTCGTCGTGGCAACCCGATGGTCGTGCCGCCACGGTGTCGCTCCGCGACGCCAAGAAGGTGCGCGTCACGCCGCTGCGCGGCGAACCCTTGTCCAATGAGTCGGAGGCCTTCTATGTGGTCTTCTATGTGGTCTACTGGTGTGGCGTCCGTTTGCAAACAACGGGGGAAGCGGCGGCGCAGTCGCTGGTGCTGGTCGGCGCCGGCCAGAGGGAAGTGCTGAGCTGCGACGGCATCAAGGCCTTCGGGGTGGTGCCGGCGCCGCGCGGCGTCGATCGCATCGCATTCATTTATGAAGGCAGGTCGCCCAATACACACGGCATCAGAACGGTAGTCATCGTCGAGTCGAGGTCCGAACCGAAGGCTTGGGCGGTGAACGAGGATCTGTCGCGCGCGATCAACCTGCGCGGTACGGTGCGCAGCATCCCTGCCGTCCGAGCCTGGCTCGCGAAGCATCCGCAAGGCAACCGGTGAGTCATTTCCGATGCACGCCCGGACGTGGAAATCGATGAACAGGATCATGCATCGCTGCGCGTTGGGGTTGGCGATCATCGGCGCGCTGGCCTGCCTGAGTCCCGCTTGTGCCGATTCCGCCCCGAAACAGACTCCCATGGCGAATCAGGCGGCGGTGGCATCCGCGCCTGAGCGGGGCGCGAGTGGTGGCGCGAAGCCACCCAGCGCAGGCCCGGATCTGTCGTCGTGGCAACCCGATGGTCGTGCCGCCACGGTGTCGCTCCGCGACGCCAAGAAGGTGCGCGTCACGCCGCTGCGCGGCGATCCCTTGCCCACTGAGTCGGACACCTTCTATTCCTTCTACTGGTGTGGTGTCCGCCTGCAAATGTCGGGGGAAGCGACGGCGCAGTCGCTGGTGCTGGTCGGCGCCGGCGAGAGGGCAATGCTGAACTGCGACGGCATCAAGGCCTTCGGGGTGGTGCCGGCGCCGCGCGGCGTCGATCGCATTGCTTTCATTTATGGCGCCAGTTCGCGCAATACGCGTGGCATCAGGACGGTGGTCATCGTCGAGTCGAGGTCAGAACCGAAGGTCTGGGCGGTGAACGAGGATCTCTCGGGTGCGCTCGACCTGCGCGGCACGTTGCGCAGCATCCCTGCCGTGCGAGCGTGGCTCGCGAAGCATCCGCAAGGCAACCGGTGAGTCATTTCCGATGCACGCCCGGACGTGGAAATCGATGAACAGGATCCTGCATCGCTGCGGGTTGGGTTTGGCGATCATCGGCGCGCTGGCCCACCTGAGTCCCGCTCGTGCCGAGTCCGCCCTGAAACAAGCTCCGATGGCGAATCAGGCCGCAGTGGCTTCGGCCCCCGATCGCGGCGAGGGTGGTGGCGCGACGCCACCGAGCGCAGGCCCGGATCTTTCGTCGTGGCAGGTCGATGGTCGCGCGGCCACGGTGTCACTCCGTGGCGCCAACAAGGTGCACGTTACTCCACTGCGCGGTAAACCCTTGTCCAATGAGTCGGACGCCTTCTATGTGGTCTACTGGTGTGGCGTCCGTTTGCAGACAGCGGGGGAACCGTCGGCGCAATCGCTGGTGCTAGTCGGCACCGGCGAAAGGGAAACGCTGAACTGCGACGGCATCAAGGCCTTCGGGGTGGTGCCGGCGCCGCGCGGCGTCGATCGCATCGCATTCATTTATGAGGGCAGTTCGCCCAATACGCACGGCGTCACGACGATCGTCATCATCGAGTCGAGATCCGAACCGAAGGTCTGGGCGGTGAACGAGAATCTGTCGGACGCGCTCGACCTGCGCGGCACGTTGCGCAGCATCCCTGCCGTCCGAGCCTGGCTCGCGAAGCATCCGCGAGACGCGCGGTAAGGCGTTACCGATTCATCGCGTGCGCCGGCTTCGCGGGCGGCGCGCGATGACGGCGACATGGTGCACTGCACTAGAATCGCGCCACCTTTGACTTCGCCGGGCTTGCCATGTTGGGTCGCTTCATGCCGCAGGAGGGACGTTTCTTCGATCTCTTCAATCTCCATGCGCACGAGATCGAGGAGGGCGGGCGCGAACTGCTGGCGCTGATGAAGGCGATCGGGTCCGGCACCGACGACATCGAGCGCCACGCGCGCGCCATCGACGCCATCGAGAAGCGGGCCGACGTGCACACGCGCGACACGATCCAGCTCTTGCACAAGACGTTCATCACACCGCTCGACCGCGAGGAGATTCATCGCCTCATCTCGAACATGGACGACGTGCTCGACCTGATGCAGGACGCGGCGGAGTCGGTGTCGCTCTATGACATCACGGCGGTGACGTCCGAGGCCACCGAGCTGGCCGAGATCTGCCTGGGTTGCTGCGAGCGGGTGAAGTCGGCGGTGGCGCTGATCTCGAACATGGAGCACGCGGTGGCGATCATGAAGATCTGCGAGGAGATCGACCGCCTCGAATCCGACGCCGACCGCGTGATGCGCAGCGCCATCTCGAAGCTCTTTCGCAGCGAACGCGATGCCGTGCAGTTGATCAAGCTGAAGGCGATCTACGAACTGCTGGAGAGCGTGACCGACCGCTGCAACGACGTCGCCAACGTGCTCGAAGGCATCGTCATCGAGAACGCCTGAGCGCCGCGCGCCGCTCACACCACACACTGCGCATTGCATGGACGCCTCCGCTCTCGCCTTCTGGGTCATCGTGCTGCTGGTCGCGCTCGCGCTGGCCTTCGACTTCATGAACGGCTTTCACGATGCCGCCAACGCCATCGCCACCATCGTCTCGACCGGCGTGCTGAAGCCCGGTCAGGCGGTGATCTGGGCGGCGGTGTTCAACTTTCTCGCGCTCTTCATCTTCGGGCTGCACGTGGCCGCGACGATCGGCAAGGGCATGGTCGACCCGAGCGTGGTCGACCATCACGTCATCTTCGGGGCGCTGATCGGCGCCATCGTCTGGAACGTCGTCACCTGGTACTACGGCATTCCGTCGTCGTCGTCGCACGCGCTGATCGGCGGCATGATCGGCGCCGCCGTGGCCAAGGCGGGCACCGGCGCGCTGCTCGGCGCCGGCATCGGCAAGACCGTGCTCTTCATCGTGCTGTCGCCGCTGATGGGCTTCGTGCTCGGGGCGCTGATGATGCTCGCGGTGGCGTGGATCTTCCGCCGTGCGATGCCGGGGCGTGTCGATCGCTGGTTTCGGCGCGGCCAACTCGTGTCGTGCGCCATGTACAGCCTCGGTCACGGCAGCAATGATGCGCAGAAGACGATGGGCATCATCTGGCTGCTCTTGATCTTCGCGGGCGTCGTGGCGCGCGACGGCACGCATCCGCCGTACTGGGTGGTCATCTCGTGCTACGCGGCCATCTCGCTCGGCACACTGTTCGGCGGTTGGCGCATCGTGAAGACGATGGGGCAGAAGATCACCAAGTTGAAGCCGGTCGGTGGCTTCTGCGCCGAAGCCGGAGGGGCGATCACGCTCTTCGTGGCCTCGTCGATGGGCATCCCGGTGTCGACGACGCACACCATCACCGGCGCCATCGTCGGTGTCGGCGCATCGCGCCGCGTGAACGCCGTGCGCTGGGGCATCGCCGGCAGCATCGTGTGGGCGTGGATCTTCACCATTCCGGCGTCGGCCTTCGTCGCAGCGCTCGCGTGGTGGTTGAGTTTCCAGCTCTTCAACTGAGAGAGAGGCTGAGCGCAGACATGAACGCGCCGTCCGCGCCGCACGAGCCGCGTCACGCACGCTGGCTCTTCGCCTCGGTGCCGCTGGCGGTGCTGCTCGCCGCACTGGCCGCATGGTGGGTGCCGGACATCGGGTTCTTCGAGGCGTGGCCCGCGCTCAACGTGCTCTTTTTTCTGTGCGGGCTCGCCGTCATTCCGCTCATGTCGAGCACGGCGACGCTCGCGCGGCGGCTGCTGCACATCACCATCGCCGCACCGGTGGCGGCGGTGTTTCTGGCGATGCTGATCGGCGCCGCGCTCGATCGTTACTACGGCAACGATCTGCGCCAGACCTTCTATCTGCGCTTCCAGACCACGCTGATCGCGGGGCTCTCGGCCGGTTTGCTCTATGCGGCGGTGGCCGGCGCCATCGTCTATCTGCGCGCGCAGCAGATCACGCTGGCCAATCGCCGCCTCGCCTCCGAAAAACAGGCGAGCGAGGTCGGGCGGCAACTGACCGAGACGCGGCTGCGGCTGCTGCAAGCGCAGATCGAGCCGCATTTCCTGTTCAACACGCTCGCCTCGGCGCAGCAATTGGCGCAGAAGGGAGCGCCCGACGCAGCACGGCTGATCGGGCAACTGGTGCGCTTTCTGCGCATCTCGATGCCTTCGCTCCGGCACGAGCGCGCCGCGCTGTCGCGCGAGTTCGAGCAGATCACGGCGTATCTGTCGATCATGCAGACGCGCATGGGCGAGCGCCTTCGCTTCACGGTGCGTGCCGCGCCCGAGGTGGAGGATTTGTTGCTGCCGCCCGCGCTGGCGATGACCTTGGTGGAGAACGCCGTGAAGCACGGCATCGAGCCCTCGGCCGATGGCGGCGTGGTCGAGGTCAGTGCCGAGCGCGACGGTGAACGGCTGATCATCCGCGTCGTCGACACCGGCGTCGGGCTCGATCGTGCGGTGACGACGACGGCGACGGGCGCCACGGCGGAGGCCGTCACCGATGAAGGCGGGGTCGGCCTCGCCAACACGCGCGCCCGGCTCCACGTGCTCTTTGGCGAGCGCGCGCAGCTGGATCTGACGACCCACACGCCGCGTGGCTGCATCGCCACGCTGACGCTGCCGCGCGCCGATCTCGTCGGCCAGGGCGAGGCGCAATGAGCATGTGCGCGCGCCGTCGGCCGCTCGTGGCGAACGTGGCGCACAGGGCGCGACACCGCTGCGCCCGCATCCCTTGTCCGAGGCTGCCATGACCACGACCCCCATTCGCTGCCTGATTGCCGACGATGAACCGCTGATGCGCGAGCGGCTGCGCGAACTTCTCGCGGCGCACGCGCAGGACTTTGCTCTGGTCGCCGAGGCGAGCCACGGCGGCGAGGCGCTCGCGCTGTTCGAATCCGAGAGGCCCGCGGTCTGCTTTCTGGACATCCGCATGCCCGAGCGCTCGGGGCTCGAGGTGGCGGCCGAGATCGGCGAGCGGGCGCACATCGTGTTCTGCACGGCGTACGAGCAATTCGCGGTCGATGCCTTCGAGCGCGGCGCGGTCGACTATCTGTTGAAGCCGATCGAGGAGGAACGCTTCGAGCTCACGCTCGATCGGCTGCGCACGCGCGTGCAGGGTCCGCCCGAGGATATGACGCCGCTGCTGCATCTGCTGCGCAGCCGCGAGGGCTCGGTTGCGGCCGGCGCTACGCCACGACTCAAGTGGGTGAAGGCGCTGGTCGGTCACGACGTGCGCATGTTCGCGGTTGATGAGGTGATCTTCTTCCAGGCCGACACGAAATACACGCGGGTCGTCACCGACAGCGAGGATGTGCTGATCCGCACCTCGCTGCGCGAACTGGCGGACGCGCTCGACCCCGAGCAGTTCTGGCAGGTGCATCGCAGCGCCATCGTCAATGTTCGGCGCATCCAGCGCGTGCTGCGCGAGGGCAGCGAGAAGCATTCGCTCGTGCTGCGCGGCACGGACGAAAAAATTCCGGTGAGTCGGCATTTCTTTCATCTGTTTCGCCAGATGTAGCGCGTCGGCGCCCGGTGCGCGCAGTTCGTCGTTCGTCGCAAGCCGCTGGCACACCGGGGCGACCGACGGCACACTGCGCCGCATGAGGGGTATCGGACGACGAGGCGGCGCACGGCGGCTGGCGGCGCAGGCGATGATGCTTGCGGCGCTCGCGTGCGCGCTGCTGTGGCCGCTTTCCACGCGCGCCCAGTCGCAGGCCGCAGGGCAGGGCGCGGCGGCGATTCCGGTTGCCGACTTCTTTCGTCTGCCCGACGTCTTTCGGCCCGAGCTCTCGCCCGATGGTCGGCATCTGGCGTTTCTGGCGCGTGCCGGCAGCCATCTCGGCCTCGCCGTCATCGACATCGAGCGGCGCACGTCGCGCATGATCGCGACCTTGCCCGGCACCGACATCGTCGAGCATCACTGGGTCAACGCGCAGCGGCTGGTGTTCGTCAGCGGCAATGTGTCCGACCCGGCCGGCAGCGTGAATCCGGGGCGCAGCGGCGGGCTCTTCGCCGTCGATGTCGACGGCAGCCATGCGCGGCGGCTGGCGCTCGCGGCCGGCGACAGCGCCACGGTCATCGTGCGGCCGCGCCACACGCGCATGCTGATGGCGCCGGGCGACGGCAGCGACGACGTGATCGTCGCCAGCAACGAGCGCAACTTCGATGCGAGCGACGTCTATCGGCTGAACACGCGCAGCGGCCGCAAGACGCTCCTCACCTTCGACAACCCCGGTGACGTCGTGCGCTGGGCGCTCGACCGTGACGGCGTGCCGCGCGCCGCGTTGACCCGCAAGGGGCTGGTCGACCGCGTCGCCTACCGCCGCGACGATCGCTCGCCGTGGCAGCGCTGGGCCGAGAGCGATTTTCGTGAGCCGTCGGCGCTGCCGCTCGCGATCGACGGCGAGGGCGCCATCATCGGCCTCGCGCCGCGCGGCGGGGCCGACCCGCGACAGACGGCGGCGCTGGTGCGCCTGGATGAGCGCGGACAAACCGTGGCCGTGCTCGCCCAGAGCGATGAGTTCGACGCGCAGGCGCCGGTCTTCGACCCGCGCACGAAGCGGCTGGTCGGCGTGCGCTACCGGGGCGAGCGGCCGACGGTGCGCTGGTTCGACGAGCGCTGGGCGGCGCTGCAGCGGCGCTTCGACCAGCAACTGCCGGGCGCGGTGAACCATTTCCTGCCGCCGGCGCAGGGGCGGCGCATGCTGGTCTATTCGTTTTCCGACCGCAATCCGGGCACCGTGTACCTCTATGACTTCCAGAGCAACCGGCTGGAATTTCTGCTCGATGCGCGGCCGTGGATCAAGCCCGAGCAGATGGCGGAATCGCGTTTCGTGCGCTTCACGGCGCGCGACGGCCTGCCGCTGACGGCGCTCCTGACGCTGCCGCGCGGCGTGCCGGCACGCGCCTTGCCGCTGGTCGTCGTCGTGCATGGTGGCCCGTGGGTGCCGGGCTATACATGGCAGTGGGACGCCGAGGCGCAGTTTCTGGCCTCACGCGGCTTTGCCGTGTTGCAGCCAAACTTTCGCGGCACGCTCGGCTTCGGCACGCGGCATTGGGTCGCGAGCTTCCGGCAGTGGGGGCTTGCGATGCAGGATGATCTGGCCGACGGCGTGCAGTGGGCCATGCAGCAGGGCATCGCCGACGCCCGCCGCGTTGCCATCTACGGTGCGAGCTACGGCGGCTACGCGGCGCTGCAGGGGCTGGTGCGCACGCCGGAGCTCTATCAGTGCGCGATCGACTACGTCGGCGTCACCGATCTCACGCTTTTTCAGTCGGTGAGCTGGTCGGAGATGAGCGCCAACGATTTCATGCGTCACTTGTTTCCGGTGATGGTGGGGGACGCCGAGCGCGACGCGGCCCAACTGCGGGCCACGTCACCGGCGCTGAATGCCGAGCGCATCGTCAAGCCCGTGCTGCTCGCCTATGGCGGCGAGGACCGGCGGGTGCCGCTCGCGCACGGCGAGCGCATGCGCGAAGCGCTCGAGCGCCACGGCAAGAGCTTCGAGTGGGTGCTGCACGCAGACGAAGGACACGGCTTCGCGAGCCTCGATCACCGCATCGATTTCTATGCCCGCATGGAAGCACTGCTGCGGCGAACCATCGGGCGCTGAGCGACGGGCGGAGGCCGTCGGAGGCACGTTTGGATCGAATATTCAGGCAATGACTTTTTGCTGAAAGCCGCATCCATAACGGGCTTCGGGCCATGAAACAGCCGAAGTCGAGTTTCGGCGAAATCGCGCTGGAAGCCCGTTATGGACGTGCTTTGACGAAAAAGCCAATGCAAGAAACTGCGCTCGCTGCGCCGTGCTCAGCGCTTTTTTTCGACGCGCAGCAGGGCGCCGGGCGATTCGTCGGTGAGGAGGTAGAGATAGCCATCCGGCCCCAGACGCACGTCGCGCACACGCCACGGCGTCGGTAGCCGCTCCTCGCGCAGCACGCGGCCATCGGCGTCGAGCACGATGCGGCGCAGTTGCTGCCCGCGCAGCGCGCCGGCGATCAGGTTGCCGCGCCATTCGGGATAGCGATCGCCCTGCACGAGCGCGAGGCCGGAGGGGGCGATCGACGGTGTCCACACGGTGCGCGGTGCTTCGATGTCGGCACGGGTGCCGACCGGCGCGACCGGGCCGCCACCGTACTCGTTGCTGTAACTGACGACCGGCCAGCCGTAGTTGCGGCCCGGCAGGATCAGGTTCAGCTCGTCGCCGCCTTGCGAGCCGTGCTCGGTGGCCCACACGCGGTCGGTTGCGGCGTCGCGCAGCATGCCCTGGATGTTGCGGTGCCCGATCGAGTAGACGTAGGGGCTCCAACCCTCGCGCGCCGGTGGTGGCGGCGTGCCATCGTCCTTCATGCGCAGCACCTTGCCGAGCATGCTCTTCGGGTTTTGCGCTTGCAGGCGGCTCAGTTCGCCGTCGATCGCCGCCGGGCGGTTGCCACCGTCGCCCACCGAGACGAGCAGCGTGCCGTCGGCCAGCCACGCGAAGCGGCTGCCGAAGTGCTGATGGGTTGCCTTTTTCGGCGTCGCTTCGAAGATGACCACGACGTCGCGCAACTGGTCGCCGTCGAGCCGCCCGCGGGCGACGGCGAGCGCGTTGGCGCCAGCCGTGCCGCGGGCGAAGGCGAGGTAGACCCACCGGTTCTGCGCAAAACGCGGATGCAGCGTGATGTCGAGCAACCCACCCTGGCCCGAGGCGTAGACGGCGGGCACGCCGTGCACCTCGCGCCGCGCGCCGCCATCGATGCGCCACAGGCGGCCACGGCGCTCAGTGATCAGCAGGCTGTCCGCTGCGTCGGGCAACCACACCACGGCCCACGGGTGATCGAGCCCCTCGACGACTGGCACGAAGCGGTAGCCCTCGATGACCGGCGCGGCGTCCGAGGGCGGGTTGGGAATCGCCACCTGTTGCGCACACGCCGCAAACTGGCTGACGAGGGCAAGGCTGAAGCAGACCGCCAAGGCGGCGGATGACGCGCGGTGTCGCATGGCGAGGCTCCTGACGACGAAACGGCGACACATTATCGGACGCCGCCGTCCGATGGCGGCCCGTCGTTCGTGGCTCCAACGCCAATATGCTGTTGACATGAACGCGGCGAATTCCCATAATCCGCCGGTCCGGGGGGGGGCTCGAGGCGACGATTGGCAGCGAAATGCGACCGGTGCGGCCGATGCCGCCTGACCGAAACGCGCGCTTTTTCGGTTCGAAAGGAGCACACCCATGAGGATTCGACGATATGGCGCGCGAACCACACTGCGGGCCGCGCTGTCGGTGGTCGCGGTGATGATGGTCGGGCAGGTCGTGGCCGCGCCGGGCGACCTCGATCTGACGTTTGGCGCCGGCACCGGCGTCGTGTTTGCGGCGCCGATCGACAGCGACAGTACGTTGGCATCGTCGGTGCGCCGCCCCGATGGCCGCTTCGTGGTTGCCGGCGATTGCGGGCAGGGCATGACGCGCCGCTTTTGTCTGAGCGCCCGCCTCGCCGACGGCTCGCCCGACACGAGCTTCAACGGCAGCGGCGTCGTGACCACCGCGATGTCCACGGTCGGCACCTGGGACAGCGGCCTTGCCCTTGCGTTGCAGAACGACGGCAAGCTTTTGCTCACCGGGAGTTGCACGAGCACGAACGGCAGCGACTTCTGCGTGGCCCGCTACAACGTCGATGGTTCGCTCGACGGCAGTTTCGGCACCGGCGGCAAACGGATCTTCGATTTCGGCTTGACGCTGAACAACGATGCCTCGCGCTCGATGTTTTTGCAGGCCGATGGCCGCATCGTGCTGGTCGGCAACTGCGAGGGGCAGCGCAGCTTCTGCCTCGCCCGCCTGCTGCCCAACGGCCAGCTCGACACGAGCTTCAACCAGACCGGACTGGTGCGAACCGACGTCAGCAATGATTTCGACGCCGGGCAGAGCGGCGTCGCGCTGGCCGATGGTCGCATCGTGGTCGGCGGATTCTGTCGTGTCGATTCGTCGCAGATCTTCACCGGCTGGGATTTCTGCCTCGCGCGCTACGGTGTCGACGGCACGCTCGACACGAGCTTCGGCAGCCACGGCTTCGTCTTCACGCCCGTTGGCAACGGACGCGACGAGCTGTATCGGCTGCGCCTTCTGGCCGATGGCAAGCTCTTGGCGGTGGGGCGCTGCGACGCGCCGCCGACGGCGGGCGGCGACTATGACGACGCTCTCTGCGCCGTTCGCTATCTGCCCGACGGGGCCGTCGATTCGACCTTCGGCAACAACGGTCGTGTGATGCTCAACGTGGCTCCCGAATTCCTGCTCGGCGGCGTCGATCTCTATCCCGATGGGCGGCTGCTCGTCTCCGGCGCCTGCCGCGACCGCCGCGATGGCGCCACCACCTGCGCGCCGAGTTGGGGGTGGGGCCAGTTCGTGTTGCTGCGGCTGACGGCGAACGGCGCGCTCGACCCGAGCTTCGCCAGCGCCGGCAAACGGGTGTTTTCGCTCGGCCATTACAGCAACTATCGCTATCCGAGCGACGTCATGCTGCTGCCGGACGGCAAGATACTCTTCAGCGGTTCATGCGCCGTGGGCAACACGGGCGACGCCAACCCGAATGGTTCGGTGTTCTGCTTTGCCCGCTTCCAGGGCGAAGCGCTGCCCCCGGTCTGTCTGCTCGACCTCGACGGCAGCGGGCAATCGGCGCTCACCACCGATGCCTTGCTGCATTTGCGCTACGCGCTCGCGGTACCGCCGGCGGTGCGCATGAACGGCATCGTGTTGCCGCTGTCGTCGCCGCGCCGCTCGCTCGCGGCCATCGACACGCACTTGCGCTCGCTGTGCCCGGCGTCGGCACCGTCGTGTGCGCTCGATCTCGATGGCGATGGCATCGACGGCGCGGCCACGGACGCCCTGATTCACGCGCGGCTGGCGGCGGGATGGCGCGATGCGCGGGTGCTCGACGGCATCACGCTGCCCGCCAATGCGGCGCGGCGCGACTGGGCCACGTTGCGCCCCTGGCTGCAGGATCACTGCGGAGTGAGCGGGCTGCACTGATCGGGCGCGTGCGCGCGGTGCGCGTGGTGCGCCCCGTGCGCCGGGCGTTGGCGCTGCCGCGCCGCTCCCCTATACTCGGCGCAACACGACGGGTCAGGGGAGAAGTGCGCGGTGTTCACGGTTGTGGTTGCCAATCCCAAGGGCGGCGCCGGCAAGACGACGGTCGCCACCAACCTCGCCGGCTATCTGGCCGGCAAGCATCAGCGCGTGATGATCCTCGACATGGATCGCCAGCGCTCGGCCACGCGCTGGCTGGCGCGGCGACCGCGCGGCTTTCCCGAAGTGCGCGGCGCGCTGCCCGACGCCGAGGGAAGCGCCATCCGCGACTATCGCCCGCAATGGCTCATCATCGACGCCCCCGCCGCGTTGCATGGCGCGGCGCTGGCGGAACTCGTCCGACGCGCCGACGCCGTGCTGGTGCCGGTGTCGACCTCCACCTTCGACTTCGAGGCGACGGCTGATTTTCTCGCCGAGCTCGCCACGCTGAAACCCGTCAAGGAAGGCCGGCGTGCGCTTGCGATCGTCGGCTCGCGGGTCGACGGTCGCACCGTGGCGGCGGCGGACCTCGATGCGTTTCTCGCGCCGCTCGCGCTCGACGTGCTCACCCACATCCGCGACTCCCAGCTCTACGTTCACGCCGCGCGCGAAGGGCTGTCGGTGTTCGATCAGCCACGCTCGCGGGCGGAGGAGCTTTGGGCCGATTGGCCACCGGTGCTGCACTGGCTGCAGCGTCTCGTCAGCACGAAAGCGGCGCATCGCTGAATCGATCGTTACCCGCCGCCCGTCAACCACCGCCTGATCATTGCGCATGTACACCATTCTCGTCGCCAATCCGAAAGGCGGAGCGGGCAAATCCACGTTGTCGACGCAGGTCGCCGGTCTGCTGGCACAGACCAAGCAGCGCGTCGTCATCATGGATCTCGACAAACAGCAGTCGGCCACCAACTGGCTGGCGCGACGGCCGGCTTCCCTGCCACGCATCATGGCGTGGAACGAAGACACCGACATGGAAGAGTTGCGCGCGTTCGCGCCGCAGTGGATGATCATCGACACCCATGCGCGGCTGCGTCGGGCGGATCGCACCTATCTGTTGTCGCGCGCCAACATCGTGCTGGTGCCGGTGAACCCGTCGGTGTTCGACATCGAGGCCACGGCGAAATTTCTGCTGAAGCTGCATCAGGACCCGAACGTCAAGTCGGGCAAGGTCGCCATCGGCATGGTCGGCAGCCGCACCGACAGCCGCACCCGCATGGCGCAGGAGCTGCATTCGTTCTTCCAGCGCAGCGGGCTGCCGGTGGTGCTCTATGTGCCCGACAGCGTCGTCTATCCGCAATGCGCGCGTGACGGCACGTCCATCTACGATCTGCCGCGCAATCGCACCGAGCAGCAACTCGAGGCATGGCAGCCGCTGGTCGTATGGTTGCGCGGCCAGATTGCCCGCATCCGGGAGCGCGAAGCCGCTGGCGCCACGCCGACCCCGAGCGCGGAGCCGGGCGTGGTGCCGGTGGCGTAGCCGCGGGTCACCGCAGCACGCGAAACGCTCACCTGCGGCAGGCTCAGGACACGCCTTGCGCGAGCATGGCATCGGCGATCTTGACGAAGCCGGCGATGTTGGCGCCCTCGACGTAGTTGATGCTGCCGTCGCTGCGCTCGCCGTGGCGCACGCAGTTGCCGTGGATGTCCTTCATGATTTCGTGCAGGCGCAGGTCGACCTCGCTGTGCGACCATGAAAGACGCATCGCGTTCTGGCTCATTTCGAGCCCCGAGGTCGCCACGCCGCCCGCGTTGCTCGCCTTGCCCGGTGCGTACAGCGTGCCGGCGGCGAGAAAGGCGTCCACGGCGTCGAGCGTGCTGGGCATGTTCGCACCTTCGGCCACGCAGACGACGCCGTTGCCGATGAGGTGGCGGGCGTCGGTCGCGTCGAGTTCGTTTTGCGTCGCGCAAGGCAGCGCGATGTCGACGGGCACATGCCACGGCCGCTTGCCCGCTTCGAACGTGAGTTTGTGCTTGGCGCTGAAATCCTTCAGGCGACCGCGTTCGACGTTCTTGAACGCCATGACGTCCTCGAGCATGCCGTTGCTCATGCCTTCGTTGCAAATCATGGTGCCGTCGGAGTCCGACAGCGTGAGCACCCGCGCGCCGAGTTCCATGGCTTTTTCCGCGGCGTACTGCGCGACGTTGCCGGAACCGGAAATGCTCACGCGGCGCCCCTCGAAACCCATCTGCCGTCGACGCAGCATTTCCTGCGCGAAGTACACCGTGCCGTAGCCCGTCGCCTCGGGGCGCATCAGGCTGCCGCCGAAGGCGATGCCCTTGCCGGTGAACACGCTGCTGGCGGTGTTGCCGAGCTTTTTCATCATGCCGGCCATGAAGCCGACCTCGCGCGCGCCGACGCCGATGTCGCCGGCCGGCACGTCGGTGTCGGCGCCGAGGTGGCGGTAGAGCTCATGCATGAGCGCTTGGCAGAAGCGCATCACTTCGCCGTCGCTCTTGCCCTTGGGGTCGAAGTCGCTGCCGCCCTTGCCGCCGCCCATCGGCAGCGTGGTCAGCGCGTTTTTGAATGTTTGCTCGAAAGCGAGAAATTTCAGGATCGACAGCGTTACCGAGGGGTGAAAGCGCATGCCGCCCTTGTACGGGCCGATCGCCATGCTGTGCTGGACGCGAAAGGCGCGGTTGATCTGCGTCTGCCCGCGATCGTCGACCCAGGCGACGCGAAACTGGATGGCGCGATCGGGCTCGACGAGCCGCTGCAGGAGCCCGAATTCGCGGTAATGCGGATTGCGGTCGAGAAACGGCCACAGGCTCGCCATCACTTCCCGCACGGCCTGCAGGAACTCGGGTTGATGGGGGTCGCGCGCGGCGACGCTGCGCATGAAGTCTTCGAGACTGGTGGCGGACAAGGTGAAACTCCTGACAATCGCTGGGGGATGATTTCCGTCGCCAATCGCGCGCCGCGCGGCCGTCCCGGCCCGCCGTGCGGCGGTACGGGTGTGGCCCGGGTGGCGTTTTGCGCTGACCTCGACGTGAAACGGGAGGCGTGCCGCCGGGCATTCGACGCGCACGCCTTCCCTGACCGACCGGGTGACCGGGCGGCCATCTGTAATGATGCACTATTTTTCCCGTCGTTTTCCTTACGGCGTTCCGTTGCCCGCGCGGGCGCGCTACAGGATTTCGGCGGCGTGATCGGCCAGGCGCGAGCGCTCGCCGCGCTGCAACGTCACGTGGCCGGAGTGCGCCCAGCCCTTGAAGCGGTCGACGACGTAGGTGAGCCCGGAGGAGCCTTCGGTCAGGTAGGGGGTGTCGATCTGCGCGATGTTGCCGAGGCAGACGACCTTGGTGCCGGGGCCGGCGCGCGTGATCAGCGTCTTCATCTGCTTGGGCGTGAGGTTCTGCGCCTCGTCGATGATCAGGAGCTTGTTCAGGAAGGTGCGGCCGCGCATGAAGTTCAAGCTCTTCACCTTGACGCGGGAGCGGATCAGTTCGTTGCTCGCGGCACGGCCCCAGTCGCCACCCTCGTGGTTGTCGCTACCCATCAGCACGTCGAGGTTGTCTTCGAGGGCGCCCATCCACGGCGTCATCTTTTCTTCCTCGGTGCCGGGCAGGAAGCCGATGTCTTCGCCGACCGGCACGGTGACGCGGGTGATGATGATTTCGTTGTAGATCTTCTGGTCGAGCGTCAATTGCAGTCCGGCGGCGAGCGTGAGCAGCGTCTTGCCGGTGCCGGCCTGCCCGAGCAGCGTGACGAAGTCGATGTCCGGGTTCATCAGCAGGTTCAACGCGAAGTTCTGCTCGCGGTTGCGCGCGGTGATGCCCCACACCGCGTTCTTGTGGTGGCCGAAGTCGCGCAGCGTCTGCAACGTCGCGCTCTTGCCCTCGATGGCGATGACGCGGGCGTAGAACGGCGTGTCGCGCTCGGTGTAGACGAATTCGTTGATGAGGAGCTTCGGCACCAGCGGGCCGGTCACGCGATAGAACGTGGCGCCGCCTTGCTGCCAGCTCTCGACGCCCTTGCCGTGCTTGTCCCAGAAGTCGGGCGGGAGTTCCTGCGCGCCGGTGTAGAGCAGGTCGCTGTCTTCGAGAACCTTGTCGTTGTAGTAGTCCTCGGCGTCGACGTTCAGTGCACGCGCCTTGATGCGCATGTTGATGTCCTTCGACACCAGCACGATCTGCCGCTTCGGCCATTTGCGTTGCAGGTGCAGGCAGACGGCGATGATTTCGTTGTCGGCCTTGCCGGGCGCGAACGAGGAGGGTAGCTGCACGCCGATCGGCTCGGTTTGCAGGTACAGGCGCCCGCTCGCGGCGCCGTGCGAGGCGGGGCCGAGCGGCACGCCCTCGTCGATGCCGTTTTCGAAGTCGCTGATCAGCCCGTCGAGAAAGCGCGACGCCTGACGCGCGTTGCGGTTGACTTCGGCGGTGCCTTTCTTGTGGTTGTCGAGCTCTTCGAGCGTGCAGATCGGCAGGAAGATGTCGTGTTCCTCGAACCGGTACAGCGACGTCGGGTCGTGCATCAGCACGTTGGTGTCGAGCACGAAGAGCTTGGCCGGAGCGGGGCGCGCTTTGCTTGCGCGCGCTGAAATCGGGACCACACGCGATTTCGGAGGCGTCATGACGTTCCTTGCAGTGACAACGGGAGAGGCGGATGTGGCGGCAGCGGTGCGGCGTCACGAACGCGTGTCGAACGCACGATCAGCGCACCGGGCGGCGCGGCGACGGCAGGCGCGCGTCCGAGGTTGGGGGCAGCTCGATGCCGCGGGAGAAGAACTTGAGCGATTGCATTCGGCTTGTCATGCAATGTAGCCGTGTTTGCCACGCTCGCAAGCAAACGCGCGGCAACGCCGAAAGCCGCTGCCCGCGACGTTGGGTTTTCGCGACAATTCGATGCAACAGCTTTTTGTTGCAAGCCGCATCCATAAAGGGCTTGGAGCTGATTTTTGCCGAAAGTCGACCGATTCGATGCCGAAATGGTGCGCCGACACGCGAAAACCGGACCCATCGAAGGCTCCCGCGCCGCGCGGCGGCGGCGAGGCGCGCCGCGTCGGCGCGAGCCTTTCGGCGCCAACGTTGCGCGATGCGCCGGCGCGTCGCGATTCAAACGCCCTGCGCGGTTGCGAGCGAGCAACAAACCAACGCCCCTGCACCGCGTGGGTGACGGCGAATGCGCCGAAGCCACCGGTTTCGGTACACAATTGCCGCAAGGCGGAACGGAGGTTTCGGCGAGTCGATCGGTGGCCCCCGTCCGCGCACGGGAGGGGCGCGACGATTCGCGCAACGTCGGGCGGCGCTGGCCGCGCACCTCCCCGTGCCGCATCCCGTTCGTCAGGCAGCCCGTGCCGCCGCCTTGCCATGCAACCAGGAGGATTCATGAATCGCAACGTCCGTTCCATCCGCGCGCCGCGCGCCGTGGCTGCCTTCGCCGTGCTGCCGCTCGTGCTGGCCATGGCCAGTGCCACCGCGCAGAACGCCAACGTCACGCTCTACGGCATCGTCGACGTCGGCGTGCAGTATGTGAGCGGCTTGAAGGGCGGTTCGTACACGGGCCTCGCCAGCGGCATCATGGAAGGCTCGCGCTGGGGGCTGCGTGGCACCGAAGATCTCGGCAATGGCTACAAGGCCATGTTCGTGCTGGAAAACCGTTTCGAGGCGGACACCGGTGGCATGAGCAGCCGCCCGCTGTCGGGCAACCAGTTGCCCGCGCGCCTCACGGCCGGTCTGCCGCCCGCCGTCGCCGCCGCGCTCGGTTCGGCGGTCGGCGCTCAACTCGGCGTGAACCTGCCGGGGCGACTCTTCGATCGACAGGCTTTCGCGGGCCTTGTCACGCCGTTCGGCGCCATCCTCGCCGGTCGCCAATACACGCCGGCCTTCGAAATCACCAACCGCTACGACGCGTTCGCCAACATGAGCGCCGCATCACCGGGGCAACTGCTGTCGATTCCGGCCGGGGTCGACATCCGCGAGAGCAATTCCTTGATGTATCGCATCGAACTCAACGGCTTTTATGGTTCGGGCTACTACGCGTTCGGCGAGCAGGTCGGCAGCGCCAAGGCCGGTCGCCTGGTCGGCATCAACGGTGGCTATCAGTCGGCCAAGTGGGGTGCGGGCATCGGCTACAACGAGCGCACCAACAGCGCGGGGCAGAAGTCGCTCAACACGCTCGCCGGTGGCGCCAACTTCGATTTCGGTCTGGCCAACGTCTTCGCGCTCTATGCGCAAATCAAGGAGCCGAACGGCGCCTCGGCACCCGAGCTGCGCGCCGGCCTCATCGCCGGTGGCGTGCCCTCGGTGCTGGTCGACACCGGCATCCTGCCGCGCTTCCTGCAGGATGCGCGCCTCTATCACGTCGGTGCCCGCGTGCCGCTCGGCGTCGGCACCCTGACGGTCGGCTATTCGCACGTCGATGACCGCCGCGCGACGAATGCCGATGTCTCGTCCTACGGCGCGGCCTACACCTACCCGCTGTCCAAGCGCACCGACCTGAACCTCGCCGTGACGCAGGTCGACAACAACCCGAACGCGCAGGTGCTGCCCGGCGGCAACGGCTTCCTCGGCGGCGTGACGGCGCACGGCGGCAAGAACGCGACCTCGATCCAGTTCTCGCTGCGTCACAAGTTCTGATCCCCCGGCGCTTGCGGGGCGTCATGCTCCGCGTGCGCGGCGCGCACAGCGCGGCAGCCTCACGAGGCGACGCCGCGCGCCTTCTCGCCGGCGTCGGTCGCATTCGCTGCGGCGCCTTCGACGCGCGCATGGTGCAGTGCACCGTACAATCGTTGCCATGGATAACCTGATCTACGTGCTCGCGGTCAACGCGATTCCGCTGTTGTTCGCGATCACGCTGCACGAAGCGGCGCATGGTTACGCGGCCCGCATGTTCGGTGACCGCACGGCCGAGATGCTCGGCCGCATCTCGCT
Organism: Pseudomonadota bacterium; assembly: GCA_018241765.1. Classification (GTDB taxonomy): domain Bacteria; phylum Pseudomonadota; class Gammaproteobacteria; order Burkholderiales; family Casimicrobiaceae; genus Casimicrobium. The sequence goes on from JAFEDD010000011.1 coordinate 58,713, forward strand.
CAATCCGATTCGCCACGTCGACCTGTTGGGCACGATCGTCGTCCCGGCGCTGACCTTGCTGCTGGGCGGTTTCATCTTCGGTTGGGCCAAGCCGGTACCGATCAATTCGAACAACTTGCGTAACCCGAAAACGGACATGATCTGGGTGGCCGCGGCCGGCCCGCTGTCCAATTTCCTGATGGCCGTCGGTTGGGTGCTGCTGCTGCGCTTCGCGCCGTCCGAGGCGGTGGCCGCCATTGCCAAGGCCGGCGTGGCCTGGAACGTTGCGCTGATGGTGCTCAACCTGCTGCCGATCCTGCCGCTCGACGGCGGGCGCATCGTTGCCGGATTGCTTCCGGGACCGCTGTCGTACAAGTATTCCCGGCTCGAACCCTACGGGCTCTTCATCGTGCTCGGACTCGCCCTCGTCGGGGCGCTGAGCGTCATCATGTATCCGCTGTATCGCGTCGTCTACGCCGCGCTCGCCGCGCTCGTCGGACTCTAGACACTTCATGGGAAAAGACCGCGTTCTCTCCGGCATGCGTCCGACCGGACTCATGCACATCGGGCACTTTCATGGTGCGCTGAAAAACTGGGTCGCGTTGCAGGCGCAGCACGAGTGCTTCTACTTCGTGGCCGACTGGCACGCGCTGACCAGTCATTACGACGACCCGCGCGTCATCGAACGCTCCACCTTCGACATGGTGACCGATTGGCTCGCCGCGGGGCTCGATCCGCAGCAAGCGACGATATTTCTGCAAAGTCAGATGCCGCAACACGCCGAACTCACGCTGTTGCTTGGCATGATCACGCCGCTGGGTTGGCTCGAACGGGTGCCGACCTACAAGGAGCAGCAGGAAAACCTGAAAGAGAAAGACCTCACGACGTACGGCTTTCTCGGCTATCCGCTGATGCAGGCGGCCGACATTCTGGTCTATCGCGCCCAGCACGTTCCGGTCGGCGAAGATCAGGTTTCGCACCTGGAGATTACCCGCGAAATCGCCCGCCGCTTCAATCACATCTACGGCCGCGAACCCGGATTCGAGGCCAACGCGGCGGCTGCCGTCAAAAAACTCGGCGGCAAGGCGGGCAAGCGCTACGAGGCGCTGCGCACCTCGTATCAGCAGGATGGCGTTGCCGAGGCGGTCGATGAGGCGAAGGCGTTGCTCGCTGCGGCCGGCTCGTTGTCGGCGGCCGAGCGTGAACGGCTCGAGGCATGGATCACCGGCGCGCGCCGCACGATCCTGCCGGAACCGCATGCGCTGTTGACGCCGACGTCGAAAATCATTGGCCTCGACGGCCGCAAGATGAGCAAGAGCTACGGCAACGCCATCGATCTGCGCGAGCCGCCGGCCTCGGTTGAAAAAAAAGTGCGACGCATGCCGACCGATCCGGCGCGCGTGCATCGCCATGATCCGGGCAATCCCGAACGCTGTCCGGTGTGGACGCTGCATCAGGTGTACTCGTCGGAGAAGACGCGCGAGTGGGTATGGCAGGGTTGCACCAGCGCAGGCATCGGCTGCCTCGAATGCAAGCAGCCGCTGATCGATGCCATCAACGCCGAGCTGGCGCCGATGCAGGCTCGCATCGCCGAGATCGAGGCGAAGCCAGGCTATGTCCACGACGTGCTCGCCTCCGGTTGCGCCCGTGCCCGACAGGTGGCGGAAGACACCATGCGCGACGTGCGCGAAGCGATGGGGCTCGCCAAGCCATGACCGCACACGCCATGGGAAGTGACGGCGCGGATGGGCTTCGCCTCATCAGGGCGCGTGCCTGCAAGGTGGAGTGAGACGATGCCGGAGAACGCGGCCGAGGCGGTGAGTCACGCGGGCGATGCGGCCATCGTCGATGGGGCGACGGTGGATCACGCGCTTGCACGCATCTACGGGCAACCGCTCGCCGAGCTGCCCAAGGATCTCTACATCCCGCCCGAAGCGCTCGAGGTGTTCCTCGATGCCTTCGAAGGGCCGCTCGATCTGCTGCTCTACCTGATTCGCAAGCAGAACCTCAATATCCTCGATATTCCGATGGCGGCGCTGACGCATCAATATCTCGAATATGTCGAGAAGATGAAAACGTCGCAGCGCTTCGAACTCGCCGCCGAATATCTGTTGATGGCTGCGATGCTGATCGAAATCAAGTCGCGCATGCTGTTGCCGAGGCCGCCACAGGCCGTCGCCGAGGAGGTCGATCCGCGCGCGGAACTGGTCAAGCGGTTGCTCGAATATGAGCAGATGAAGCTCGCGGCCGCAGGGCTCGACCAACTGCCGCAGGCCGAACGCGACTTCGCCATCGTGCGCGTCGTCATCGAGAAGCAGGCACTGGTGCATCTTCCCGACGTCGTTCCGGACGATCTGAGCCGCGCGTGGGCGAGCATCCTCGCCCGCGCCAAGTTGAACCGAAGCCACCTCATTTCGCGCGACGCACTCTCCGTGCGCGCCCGCATGAGTCATCTGCTGCGACGCCTGAAACCCGGTCTGCATGTAGAATTCAGCCAACTGTTCGAGGAAGAGGCCACGGTTGCCCTGGTGGTCGTCACGTTCCTCGCGATTCTGGAGCTGGCGCGCGAACGATTGATCGCGGTCGCGCAGACTGAGCCTTACAGTCCCATTTACGTGCAACTCGTCAGCGATGGCGGGGTGATGGTTGCGGCCACACCCGAAGCGGGCACGGCAGCGGCGAACGACGACGCAGCCTGACCGCTGTCATCGGTGCTCCGCGTCGAATTCGGCGCGCGTACGCGCTGGCGAACCGCGGCGCGAGCGCATGCAACGGCGAACAAGCGTTGCCCAACCTTTGCGATGAGCCATTTCATTGGACGAACTCACCCAAGCCAAACGTGTACTTGAGGCGGCGCTTCTGGCGAGCCACGAACCGCTGCCCCTGGACGAAATCATCAAGGTGTTCGAGCCTCCGGTGCCGACCGAAACCGTACGGCTGCTGCTTGCCGATCTTGCGGCCGAGTGGAAACAACGCGGCAGCATCGAACTGGTGCAGGTGGCGTCCGGCTACCGCTTTCAGACGCGCGGCGAAATGCAGGTTCACATCGATCGCCTCAGCCCGCAGAAGCCTCCACGCTACTCTCGGGCGGTGCTGGAGACGCTCGCCATCATCGCCTATCGACAGCCGGCAACGCGGGGCGAGATCGAGGCCATCCGCGGTGTTGCCGTGTCCAGCCATATCCTGAAGGCGCTCGAGGATCGCGGCTGGGTGGAGGTGATCGGCCACAAAGACACGCCAGGACGCCCCGCGCTTTACGCCACGACGAAGGCGTTTCTGAACGATCTGGCGCTGCGCTCGCTGTCGGAGTTGCCGCCGCTTGCGGAACTCGATGCCCATCCCGCGCTGGAACTCCCGGAGGTGCCGCAGGAGCCGGTCTATCCCGAGCAGACGCGGATCGAGGGCTTCACCGAGGCGGGCTCGTTGGCGTCCGAATCCTCGTTGTTCGAATCGGAAGCGAACGAGGTTGCCGCGCTCCCCACACCGCCCACGGTTCACTGAGATGAACGCCATGCATGACAGCGATTTCGACGATCACGAACCCGGTGACGTCAACGGCAACGTCGACCCCGCGTTCGCCCGCAAAGCACAACGCGCACCCCGCGAGCGCACGCCGCGCAACAAGCGGCGACCGCGAGAGGGCTCCGCTGCTCCGACGGCGAAGGTGGCGGGGGCGGCAATGCTGACCCGCGGCGGCGACGAGGAGGGTAACGCCGCGCCGAATGCGCCCGTTGCGGCTGTGGCGGACGTCGACGCAGGGACGCCGCAGCGACCGCGCGGTGCGCGACGCAATCGACGGGGAGGGCGCAACCGTGCCCAGCGTGACACGGCTGGCAACGATCGGCCGGTGGTCGGCACTTCCGAGACTCAAGAGCACACATCCATCGATGGTGCTCCGTCGATGCCCGATGAAGCGTACGCCGGCGACCAAGGCGGGCGCTCCGAACCCAATCCGGGCGCGTTTGGCGATCCCTCTCGGCCGATGGATCGCTCGGCGCGTCGCAATCGCAGCCGTCGCGACAAGCGCCGTGCTGCGCGCGGGCCGACCGACGCCGCAGTCGCGACGGACGGGGTCGCGTCGGATGAGGCGCGTTCTGCGCCGCGAGAGGGGGGCGAACGGTTGCACAAGGTTCTGGCGCAGCAGGGGCTCGGCTCACGGCGTGACATGGAGGCGCTGATCGACGCCGGCGAGGTCGAAGTCAACGGCGTTCGCGCCCACGTCGGTCAGGTGGTCAACGAGAAGGACCGCGTGCATGTCAAGCGGCGCAAGGTGACCGTGAAGCTCGGCGACGACAAGCCGCGCATCCTGATGTATCACAAGCCGGCGGGTGAAATCGTTTCGCGCGACGACCCCGAGCAGCGCGATACCGTGTTCGATCATCTGCCGAAGCCTGACCACGGAAAGTGGATCGCCATTGGCCGCCTCGATTACAACTCGGAGGGGCTGCTGTTGTTCACGACTTATGGCGAACTGGCCAATCGCCTGATGCATCCGCGCTATGAAGTGCTGCGCGAATACTCGGTGCGGGTGCTCGGCGAGCTCACACCCGAACAGGAAGACCAACTCATCGATGGCATCGAGCTCGAGGACGGACCGGCGCGCGTGCTGTCGCTCGACCGGATCGATCGCGACAGCGACGCGGCGAATCATTGGTATCGCCTGACGCTGAACGAAGGGCGCAACCGCGAGGTTCGCCGCATGTTCGAGCATCTTGGTTTGACCGTGAGCCGGTTGATTCGCACGCGCTACGGCAGCGTCCAGATGCCCTCCTGGCTGAAGCGCGGCCAGCACAAGCTGCTCGACGAACTGGAAACCTTCAACGTGCTCGAAGCGGTTGGGTTGCGTTCAAAGAAGAAGCTCGAAAAGGCGGCGCGGTTCGGCGGTCGCAACAAGATGCCGCAGCAGCCGCTTGGCCCGATGCGCTCCGCGACCGAGCACGAAGCTCTGTGGCAAGGCGCTGTGCCGGAGGCGATGCACGGTGGAAGGCGGCCGCATGCCGAAGGCGGTGCCCGAAAGCGCGGCCGTGGCGGTGCCGCGACGTCGGCGATCTCGCTCACCCAGCAACAGTTTCCCGGCTTTGGTGGTGCCAGTGAAATGCAGGCGGCGTCGCGGCGACCGCGAGTTCCCGGCAACAAGATCAAACCCGGCAAGCGGCCGCGTGGCGGCGACGTCAACGGCAACGTGGCGCCCAAAGGCAACGCGAGCGGCAAGCCCGCGGGGCGTCGCGGCAGTCGTCGTCGCAGTCGTTCCGGAGCTCCGCGCGCGGGTGCGGCGGTGGCGCCGGATGTCGAGTGACGCGCCGCGGCGCGTCGATGCTCAGCGTACGACGAAGTCGATGACGATCGCGCCGGGTTCGCGCTGCTGATATTCGATCGACACGCGCTCGCCATAGCGATGGCGCAGCTGATCGAGCAGCGGCAGAGGATCGTGATCGTTGACGAAGCGCATCGTCTCTCCCGTATTCAACGCATCCAGTGCGCCGAAGATCGCCGCATGTCGGAAGCGCTTGGCGATGCCACGCGCGTCGAACGGATAAATCGCGGTCGGTGACAGATGCAGGTGAGGTTGCGTCGGTGCTTGGTTCATGATGATCTCCGGTTGTGCGGGGGTTGGGATGCTGGGCGGGTATCGGGTCGGTGCAACGCGTCACGCATCGCCGTGAGATCGAGCGATCGCTCGGCGAGCGGGAAAAGCGACCGTTCTTCGAATTTCACGTGCTCGCGCATCTGTTCACCCCAGGGGGCGAGCGCGCAGGCATCGCGTCGACGCAAGCGCTCGATCAGCGCGCGCAGCGCTGCGTGCTGTGCCCGGGCGGTCGCGGCCGCTGCTCGTTCGCCGGCCGCTTCGAGGGCGGGCAACAGCGACGTCTCTTCGGTGACGAGGTGGTCGATGATGTGCTGATCCCAAGCGTTCAACGTACGCTCGATGACCTGTGTCTGCTGTGTCGCCGTATCCGTCGCTGCCGTGACGGCCTGCCGCGCAAGCACCAGCGCAACGTGGTGTTCACGGGAAAGCGGAATCAGTGCGTCTGCGCGTTTCATCCGGCGTTTGGCGATGGAGCGGGGTTACCGCTGACGGCGCTCAAAAAAGATGCATATGATAGGCACCTATTGTAGCCGTGCGCGAAACTGGGTCGCGCGTGCCGGTTCACGTCGGTCGACGCCAGGGCGCGGAAGCATGGTCCGAGCGCCATCGCACAAAGACAACGGGCGCCGAAGCGCCCGTTGCGTCGTCTGATGCGCTGATACGCTTCAGTCTTCGACGAATGTCTCGTCGCGTTTTTTGCGAATCGCGGGCAGAGCGAGGATGATGAGCAGGATCACCGACAGCACCAACATGACCGCGCTGATCGGGCGCTCGACGAAAATCATCGGGTCACCGCGCGACAGCAGCAGCGCGCGCCGCAGGTTCTCCTCCATCATCGGGCCCAGGATGAAGCCCAGCAGGAGCGGAGCGGCTTCGCACTCGAGCTTGGCGAAGATGTAGCCGACCACGCCGAACACGGCGATGACCCAGACGTCGAAAGTCGTGTTGTTGACCGTGTAGACGCCGATGCAGCAAAACACCAGGATCATCGGGTAGAGCAGCCGATACGGGATCTTCAGGAGCTGCACCCACATGCCGATCAGCGGCAGGTTCAGGATCACCAGCATCAGGTTGCCGACCCACATCGAGGTGATCAGGCCCCAGAACAGTTGTGGGTTGGAAGTGATGACTTGCGGGCCTGGCTGGATGTTGTGGATGGTCATGGCGCCCACCATCAGTGCCATGACGGCGTTGGGTGGAATGCCCAGCGTGAGCAAGGGGATGAAGGAGGTCTGTGCGCCCGCGTTGTTGGCGGATTCCGGTGACGCGACGCCGCGGATATTGCCCTTGCCAAACGGTGGATTGGCCTTGGCGCCGGCGATTTTCTTTTCGAGTGAATACGAAGAGAACGACGCCAGCAACGCGCCACCGCCGGGCAGGATGCCGAGCAGCGAGCCGAGCAGGGTGCCGCGCGTGATGGCGCCGGCCGAGTCCTTGAAGTCCTGAGCGGTGGGCATGAGTTTGCCGACCTTGGCGGTGAACACTTCGCGCGCTTCGCCCTTCTCGAGGTTGATGAGGATTTCGCCGATGCCGAAAATGCCCATCGCAACGCCGACGAAGCCGATGCCATCGGTGAGTTCGGGAACCTCGAAGCTATAGCGAGCCACGCCCGAGTTGACGTCGGTGCCGACCAATCCGAGCACGATGCCGAGCACGATCATGGCGATGGCTTTCACTACCGAGCCGTGCGCGAGCACGACCGCCGCGATGAGGCCGAGCACCATCAGCGAGAAATAGTCGGCCGGGCCGAACTTCAAGGCTGCCTCCGATAGCGGCGGGGCGAATGCGGCCACCAACAGCGTCGAGAACGAACCGGCGATGAAGGAGCCGATCGCGGCCATGCCCAGTGCCGCTCCAGCGCGACCTTGGCGTGCCATCTGGTAGCCGTCGAGCGCCGTCACCACCGACGAGGACTCGCCCGGCAAGTTCACCAGAATGGCCGTCGTGGAGCCTCCGTACTGCGCACCGTAGTAGATGCCCGCCAGCATGATGAGCGCCGACACCGGCGGCAGCGCATAGGTGGTCGGCAGCAGCATGGCGATGGTGGCCACCGGGCCGATGCCGGGCAGCACGCCGATCAGCGTGCCCAGCAGGCAACCAATCAGGGCGTAGAGGATGTTGGTTACGGTCAGCGCGACACCAAAACCGAGCGACAGGTTATTGAGCAGATCCATGGTCGTCGCCTAGCTCCAGGGGAAGAGTTTCATCTGGAGCTTGAGGCCCCAGACGAAGACCGCAGCGCAGAACAGACACATGATGACCGTGATGATTGCCAACTCGCGAAAGTTTTTGTCGTGCGCGGCGATGCCGGAGATCATGGTGAGCAGCGCGATGGCGATCACCATGCCGGCCAACGGTAGCGCGAAGCCGAACAACACCACCGCCACGGTCAGGATGATCACGGGTTTCCATGACCAGCCGATGCCTTCGGTGGCGGCCCATTGCGCCTGGTTTTTGAGTCCGATCGCGGCCACGACGACGCCCAGCGCCGCCATGGTGGCGCCGAGGATGCGCGGGAAGTAGCCCGGCCCCATGCGGGCGGCCGTCCCCATCTGGTAGTTGTATGCCCCGACCAGGAACACGACGCCGATGACGATGAACATCAAACCGGCGAGCAGGTCCTTGTTTTTCAAGAAACTGTTCAAGTTACTCCTCCTCCTTGCAAGTGACCGGAGGATTATCCGGCAAGAGTCTGTCGCCTGTCTGTCCGTTGAGGGCGCGGACATGAAAAAGGCCACCCGGAGGTGGCCTTTTGCCATGCAGCATCGAAGTGCTTTACTTGAGACCGGCCTTGGCGCGCAGTTCGGCGAGGTGCTTCTCGACGACCTGACCCTGCAGTCGCTGCGAAAGCTGGGGTTTCACTTCGTCGAAGCTCGGCACTTTGGCGTCGCGCACGTCTTCGAGCAGGATGATGTGATAGCCAAAGGGGCTCTGCACGGGCGTCGGCGTGTACTTGCCCTTCTGCAGCGCCACCATCGCGTCGGCGAACGGCTTGACGTAATTGGACGGGACCGCCCAGTCGAGCTCGCCGCCGTTGTCCTTCGAGCCTGGGTCCTTCGAGTTGGCCTTGGCGAGATCGGCAAACTTGGCGCCGCCCTGAAGTTGCTTGATCAGCGCTTCGGCATCTTCCTTCTTCTCGACGAGGATGTGGCGAGCGCGGTACTCCTTGTCGCCGAGGCCCGCCTTGATGGAGTCGTATTCCTTCTTCAACTGATCGTCGGAGACCGGATTGGCGTTGAGGTAGTCGTTGATGTAGTTGCGGATGAGTGTCGAATCGCTCGCCACCTGCATTTGGGTCTTCACGGTGGCATCGCGATCGAGTCCCTTGGCCTTGGCCGCGCGGATGAACAGCTCACGATTGATGAGTTCGTCGCGCAGCGCGGCGCGAAGCTCCGGCGAATCGGGTTGTCCTTGCGAGAGTCGCTCCTTGAGGATGAGGTCGAACTGCGCCTGCGGGAAGAGTTCACCGCTGCTGGCTTTGCTGGCGGCGGCCGTCGCGGGGGCGGCCTTTTTGCTCTGGGCCATGGCCGGCGTGGCGATCAGGGCGACGAGCAGGGCTGCCGCGAGCGTTTGACGTTGGATCATGCGAGTTCCTGTACGGTTATCGAGGTTGGGTTGATGAACATTCTTCCGGTGTCAGCGTCGCGAGTGACAGCGCATGGATGCGTGCCGGCATCAGATCGGCGACCAGCCGGTAGACGCTTCGATGGCGCGCCACGGTGGACAGGCCGGAAAACGCGTTGGACACGATTGTCGCCGATAAGTGCCCGCCGCCCGTATTGCCGGCGTGACCGGCGTGCCGCGCGGAATCGTCGGTCACGTCGACGCGAAGGGGTTGCAGCGGCGCCAGCCGCGTTCGCAACAAGGTCGGGAGGTCGTTCATGGGGGAGGTGGCGCAGCGCGGCGGCGCTCAGGCGTCGTCGCGGCCCGGCGTCGCACCGACAGGCGCGTCGGCGTCCTTCATGTAGCGCGCGAGCACCGCGACGTTGCCAATGGTGAAAACCAGAAAAATGCCCATCGCCCACCAAACCTTGAAATTGACCCAGGCATCGAGGCTGAAGTGCGTGGCGACGTAGCCATTGAGCGTCGCCATGAACGCGAAGAACGCGATCCACGCCCACGTGACGCGGTTCCAGACGGCATCCGGCGCGGCGATCTGTGCCTGCTGAAAGACGACGCGGATCCAGTCGCGACGCAGCGCGAGCTTGCCGAACAGCAATGTCAAACCGAACGCGGCGTAGAGGGCCGAGGGCTTCCACTTGATGAACGTCTCGTCGTGCAGCAACAGGGTGGCTCCGCCAAACAGCACGATGATCGCGAGCGAGAGCCACTGCATCGTGCTCACCTTGCGCGTGCTGAACCATGCGTAACCGATGGCCAGCACGGAGGCGGCGATGGCGACGCCGGTGGCGACGTAAATATCCTGAAGTTTGTACGCGACGAAGAACAGGATGATCGGCGCGTATTCGAGAACGAATTGCATGGCCGCCGATTTTAGGCGGTTATGCCGCGCCGGGGCGATCGCTCAGAGGGGCCACCGGCGCGCCAGGCGCGAAAAATCGAAGGTCGGGCCGGGATCGATCTTGCGGCCGGCGGCAATTTCGCTGTGTGTGGTGACGGCGGAAACGGGATAGCGACGCCCGATCGCCGCGAGCAGGAGATCGAGCGCGGCATACTGAGTGTCGGTGAACGGTGCCTCGGCGTCGCCTTCGATTTCGATGCCGAGTGACCGATCGTTGCAGGACGGGTGCCCGTGCCAGCTCGACACGCCGGCGTGCCAGGCGCGGCGGTCGGCGCTGACGAATTGCTGGACGGTTCCATCGCGGCGCACGAAGAAATGGGCCGACACGCGCAGCGCCCGGATCGCTTCCAGCGCCGGGTGACCGGCGGGATCGAGCCGGTTTTCGAAGAACGCCGCGACCGCCTCCCCGGTGAATACGCCGGGCGGCAGACTGATGTGATGCAAGACGACCAGATCGATGGCGGTGTCGGTGGGGCGCGCGTCGTGGTTGGGGCTCGCGCGAGGCTCGGCCGCGTGCCACCAGCCGTCGTGCCAGTCGTCATCAGGGCTCATCGACATCGAAGCCGAGGCGCTCGAGTCGATAGCGCATCGAGCGGAAGGTGATGCCGAGCAGCTTCGCGGCCTGCGTTCGGTTGCCTCGTGTCTGAGCGAGCGCGAGTTCGAGTGTTTCGCGTTCGGCGCGATCGAGGTAGTCTTGCAGTGGCGCGCGGCCGGCGAGCGATCCTGCCGTAGGGGTCGCGCCCACGGCGGCGGCTTGCGTGACAGGGTTGTCATCGATGGTGAGACGAAGGTCGGCCGCGCCGATGCGGCTCGGATCGTCGGCCAGCGCCAACGCGCGCTCGAGTACGTTCTCCAGTTCGCGCACGTTTCCGGGAAAGTCGTACCGCGCGAGCGCGGCAAGCGCGGCGTTCGTCAGCGCCGCACCGTCGCCGGCGATTCGGGCGAGCGTGCTGGTCGCGATGATCGGAATGTCCGAGGCAATTTCGCGCAGCGCAGGCATGGCGACCTGAAGAACGTTCAGCCGGTAGAAGAGATCCTGGCGGAATTGCCCCGCCTGCACGAGGGCGGCCAGATTCTTGTGCGTGGCGCTGACGATGCGAACGTCGATCGGATCTTCGCTGTTGCTGCCGACCTTGCGCACGCGCCGCTCCTGAATGGCGCGCAGCAACTTCACCTGGAGATGCAGTGGAAGATCGGCAACCTCGTCGAGGAAGAGCGTACCGCCCGACGCCGCCTGAAAAAACCCGTCGCGTTCGCTGTCGGCGCCGGTGAAGGCGCCCTTGCGATGACCGAAGAATTCGCTCTCCATCAGGTTTTCCGGGATCGCGCCACAGTTGACGGCGACGAATGGCCCGCCGGATCTTGGCCCCGACGTGTGCAGAATGCGCGCCGCAAGTTCCTTGCCGGTGCCGGATTCACCGTGGATGTGCACGGGCGTCTGCGTGGTGGCGAGCTTCGCAAGCAATGCGCGGACGGCTTCGACGGTCGATGATTCGCCGATCAATTCGGGGCCGGAGACCGTGGCGCGCGGTGCGTGGCGCGGCGGAGCGGGTGGCGTCGCAGTCGGCGCGTTGCCGCTGCTCTGGGTGCTGCTGCGTCGCTCGGGCAGTTTGATGGCGGATTTGACGAGTGTGCGCAGTTGGTCGAGCGACACCGGTTTGGCGAGATAGTCGAAGGCGCCCGCCTTCAGGGCCGCGACCGCGTTGTCGGCGTTGCCGAATGCGGTGATGACGGCGCAAGGCAGATCGAGTTCGCGCTCGGCAATGTGGGCGAGCACATCGAGGCCGGTGCCGTCGCCGAGTTGCATGTCGGTGAGACAGAGCGCGAACGATTCGCGGCCGAGTGCGTCGAGCGCAGCGTGCAGCGAATCGGCGGTGACGACGTCGAGCCCGAGCTTGGTCAGCGTGAGTTGCATCAGCGTCAGCAGATCGGGCTCGTCATCGATGACGAGTACGCGCGGGGTGGATTCGAGCCTGCGGGCCATGGATTGCGATCGGCTAATTCGTGACGATGGGTGCGCCGAGTGTGCGCGGCAGCAACGGCAATTCGAGCACAAAGCGCGCTCCCTTGCGCGAGGACGCCAGGCGCACGTTGCCGCCATTGGCGAGAGCGAGCTCTCGCACCAGATAGAGTCCCAGTCCGGTGCTGCCGCTGCCGCTGAAAAAGGGCTCGAAGATGCGATCGGCGATGTCGGGGGGCACGCCACCTCCGTCGTCGATGACGGTGATCAGTGCGCGCTGCATGTCGTCCTCGACGGTCAGCGTCACCGTGATGCTGTCCTCGGTCTTCTGGGAATGTCGCCATGCGTTGGCCAGCAGATTGACCAGCATTTCCTCGAAGTGGCTGCGGTCGGCGTACACCGCCGTGTCGGTGAAGCTCGCCACGCGAAACGCTTCGCGCGGCGCCGGCAAGGTCGAGCACAGCTCGCCGATCAGCTCTTCCAGCGTGGCCTCGAGCGCGATCGCCGTCGGCTGTCCGCGGTCGCGGCGGCCCAGGAGCGAGACGTCGCGCACGATGCGATCGATACGTTCGACGTTCTTGTCGATCATCCCGGTCAGCGCTCGTGCCTCGGGTTTGTCGACGAGGTCCTCGCCCACCAGTTGCGCCGCCTGCCGAATGGCCGACAGCGGATTTCGGATTTCGTGTGCGATGCTGGCCGACAGACGTCCGAGCGCGGCGAGTTTGATCTGCTGCGCCTGTGCCTCGGCCTGATCGCGATCCTCGAGAAAAATGAGTGTGCCGGCACGCTCATCGAAGTCCACGGGCATCATGCGCGGCGCCAGCGTGCGCTGGCCGTCGCGCGTACGGATGGGGGAGGCGTCGATCGTGCTGCCGTTGAGGAAGAACGCCTGCCAGCGCGCATGCAGCTCGGGCGATAGTTCGTGCAGCTGCACGCCACGCTGCATCATGGCTTCATCGCCGCCGAGCCAACGCGTGGCCTGCGGGTTGGCCATCACGATCTGGCCGAGCGCGCCGATCACGAGCACGCCATCGTCGAGCTCGTTGATGACGACCTGATTGATGTGGGCGAGCCGCCGCACATCGGCGCCGCGCGATGCGGCGCGTTGTTCGGATTCTGCGGCGCTGCCGCCAAGCAGCATGCCGAGCCAGGCGAGAAGGAAGTAGCCGATGCCGACCAGTGCCGCTTGCGTCACGGCCTGCACCGAACTCGAGCGCAGCAGCAGCTCGGCCAGCAGCAACGCGATGGCGGCGAGCGCGGCGTGTGCCACGGCGATGCGGCTGCGCAGAAACCAGCCGTGGGCGGCGAGGATCGGGTAGAGGAACGTGGCAACGGTGGTCGCCACGGGGCGGGCATCGAGATAGGTGGCGACGATGAACAGCAGATCGATGGCGAGTTGCACGAGGAGCAGCGCACCGATGCCGCCCCGCACGCGGCCCAGTGCCGTCACACTGATCAGTGCCCAGACGGCGTAGGCGGAACTTGCGGCATAGCTGAACGAGGCGAGACTGTCGGAGCCGGCGGCAACCGCCAGTGCCACCGCGACCACGCAGCGGTACAGGGCGAGCAGTCGCAGCACGCGCAGCGGCGTGCCTTGGAGCGCCGCGCGGGCGAATCCCGGCGTTTTCGCGTTCAGCTCAGCGTCGATTGGCACAGTGCTCGTCACCGCAGCCGTAGCCGCGATCGGTCAGCTTCGCGCTGGACTTCGGCAGATAGACGCCGCATTGCCCGCAGCGGATCATCGGCTCGGTGTGCCCGCGTTGTCGCTCGGCGCTTTCGTCACGTCGGCGTCGCGCCTGATGTGCCGAAAACAGGCGCAACGCAAGCAGCACCAGAAAGAACACGACGAGCCAGAAGATGACTTTTGCCACGGCAGCACGTGCGCCAAGCGCGCGTCAAGAGTAGACTTCAGGCGAGTCTAGCAGTGCACGTCGAGTGCTGCATCAGCGTCGTGAAGGGAGCGATCGACATGGCCAATCCTGCGCCGAACGAAGCATGGGCCAACTGGGCCGATTCCATGCAGAAGATGCTGAGCAATCCTGCGGCGCTGAATCCGTTCGCCGGAATGCTCGGGATGCCCGCCGGGTCGAGTGCCGCGCCGTTCGATGCGCAGCAGTTGATGAAGGCCATCGATCCGGCGGAAATCGATCGTCGTGTGCAGGATCTGCGCGCCGTCGAGGCGTGGATGAAAGTCGCGCTGTCCGGTGTGGAGATGTCGATCCGGGCGTTGGAGATGCAGCGCGACGCCTACGCGTCGCTGCACAAGATGAGCGAGAGCGCGAGCAAGACCGTGCAGCAGGGGGCGGCTGCGGCCGCCGAGGCCGTGCGCGGTGCGCGCACCGTCAAGCGCGCCTCGCGCGGCAAGGCCAGCGCCCGCTGAATGGCGCAGCCCATTGGTAACAGCTTTTTCTTCAAAGCAGCATCCATAACGGGCTTGGCGAACGAAATATCGGAAAGTCGACTTCTCGGGCGATCGCTCATGAATCGCCCGCCAAGCCCTGTTCAATGGACGTTCCGGGCCGAAACGGGTTAAAGCTGTTTCGAAATCAGGCGGTCCGGCGACAGGGGCTGACCGACCGCGCGACGTCCACGACGCGCAGCGGGGCCCGATGCATGCCCCGGCGCAGGCACCCATCGGGGCGAACACGTGACGTCGGCGAACGGCCCCTCGATCGAAGCGACATAGCCCGGCAGTTCGTCGATCGCCCGTTGCTGATCCGCGCTCGGCCCGAATGGCAAAGCAACCGCTCGTGCAGCGTTTCCCTAAAATGCCGCTCCATTGCATCAAAAGGCGTCAGGGCCGTGCCCGCCGCCGCGCCGCCTTGACTCTGCTGGCCATCATCATCTCCTCGGTCCTCGGTGGCGTCGTCTCCTGCGCCGTTGCCGCCGTCGCGCTGTTCGCGCGCTTGGCTTCGGTCGAGCGCTGGGTGGCGTTCGCGGTCGGGGCGATGCTGGCGGTGGTGTTCCTCGACATCCTCCCGCACGCGCTCTCCGAAGGCGTGGCACCGGCGTCGTTGATGGGCTGGGTGCTGGCCGGCGTGCTGTTTTTCTTCTTTCTCGAAAAACTGGTCATCTGGCGACACGCGCACGGCGATCTGACCCCTGATGGCGCCGCCGGCGACCATGGCCATTCGCATGCTCACGGTCACGGCCATGCGCACCATGACGGTGGCCGTTCCGGCTTGATGGTACTGATTGGCGACTCTCTGCACAACGCAACCGACGGCGTCGTGATCGCGGCGGCATTTCTCGCCGACTTCAATGTGGGCGTCGTCACGGCGCTGGCGATCGTCGCCCATGAGGTGCCGCAGGAGGTCAGCGATTTCTTCGTGCTGTTGCATTCGGGGTATTCGCGGCGCAGGGCGTTTCTCTACAACCTGATCTCGAGCCTCGCCATGGTGGTAGGCGGCGTCGTTGCCTACTTCGCGCTGGAGAATGCGCAGGCCTACGTCACGCCGGTCCTGGCCTTCGCGGCCGCCTCGATGCTCTACGTCGCCGTGGCGGATTTGATTCCGTCGCTGCATCGGCGCTTCTCGCTGGGCGACACGATGCAGCAGATGGCGATGATCGGGCTGGGTGTGGGCACGGTCGCGGCCACGCACGCCGTTCTGGGTTCGGCGCACTGACGCTTCGCGCGCCTCAGTCGGGCGCGCCCGGCGGTGGTTCGTTGCCGCCGCGGCGCTGGCGGCGCAGTCGACCCAGCGCGAGCACGACGGCAAGCGGCAGCGCACCGAGCAACGTGAAGCGCAGCACGCCTATCCATAACGTGTCCGACACGACCGCGATCATGACGACGACGTAAAGCCAAGCGATGGCGATGATGTGCATCAGCGAATGCGCGCGATTGTCAACACGGAGAAAGCTTTATACGGCATTATGATGAACGTCGCCGCGACGCGCATTGGCCGAGGCGGCTCAGGATTCAGGAGGTACACGATGAGTAGCGACGATTCCGGCAAAGCGAAAGCCCACGCCGGCGCCAACCCGTTCGCGGCATGGATGCAAGGCATGCCCTTTGGTGCGTTTTCCGGCGACGCGAGCCACGCGGCCACGAACCCTTGGACGGCGGGTTTGGCCGCCATGCAGACGATGCTCGGTGCGGCGTCCAGCGCGACCCCGGCAGCACCATTCGCGGCCGCGCCGACGTTTGGCGCCTCCGGTCCCGCCGCCATGCCCGAGGCGGGCTGGTGGTGGTTGCCCTCGGTGCGTCCGGAAGCCTTCCAGGCTGCTGCCGCGAAGTGGTTCTCACCGCAGACTGACGTCGAAGCGCTTGCCGCGGCTGACCGTCGGTTCCGCGGCGCCGCCTGGAGTGCGCAACCCTTCTTCTGCATCGTTCGCAACCAATACCTGCGTACGGCGGCGTTTTGGCGCGAGGTCGTCGAACACGCGGACCTCGATGACCGCGAGCGCCATCGTGCAAAGTTCTTCCTCGAACAGTTTCTCGATGCAGCGGCGCCGAGCAACTTCTTCCTGACCAACCCCGAGGCCATCGCGCGTGCCGTGGACACTCAGGGCGAGAGCGTGCGCCACGGCATGCAGAACCTGGTCAAGGATGTGGAAGTCGGCCACATCGCGATGACGGACGAGTCGGCGTTCAAGGTGGGGGAGAACCTCGCCGTCACGCCGGGGCAGGTGGTGTTCCGCAACGAGCTGATCGAGCTGATCCACTACACACCGACGCAAAAGAGCGTGCACCAGCGGCCCTTGCTGATCGTGCCGCCGTGCATCAACAAGTTCTACATCCTCGACCTGAAGCCCGAGAACTCCTTCGTGGCGCACGCCGTGGCGCAGGGCTTCGACATCTACCTCGTCTCCTGGCGCAATGTGCCGGAAGAGCTGAAGGCGCTGACGTGGGAGGATTACCTCGACGAGGGTGTGCTGACGGCCATCGACGAGACGCGCGCCGACGCCGAGGTCGAGACGATCAACGTGCTCGGCTTCTGCGTTGGCGGCACCATTCTCGCCAGCGCGCTCGGGGTTCTCGCCGCGCGCGGCGAGCTGGAAGACTTCGTCGAAAGCGCCACGTACCTGACCACGCTGCTCGACTTCTCCGAACCGGGCGACATCAAGGCCTATCTCGGCGAGAGCACCTACCAGATGCGCGTTCGCCAGTTCGGGCCCGACGGCACGGGCGGCATGATGAAGGGGGCGGAGCTCGCGCAGTCCTTCGCCACGTTGCGCGCCAACGACCTGATCTGGAACTACGTCGTCAACAACTACCTGAAGGGGCAGGACCCGCCAGCGTTCGATCTGCTCTACTGGAACGGTGACTCGACCAACCTGCCGGGCCCGATGTATCTCTACTACATCCGCAATTTCTACCTCGACAACAAGCTCACCGAGCACGGCGGTATCGAGATGCTCGGCGAGAAGGTCGATCTGGCCGACGTGACGATTCCTTCCTTCGTCTACTGCTCGCGCGAGGATCACATCGTGCCCTGGAAGAGCGCCTACGCTTCGGCGCAGCTGTGGGGTGGCAAGGTGGAGTTCGTCATGGGCGCATCGGGCCATATCGCCGGGGTCATCAACCCGCCTGGCGCGAAGAAGCGCAGCTACTGGACGGGGCGCTTTCCGGCCGCGACGCCGGAGGCGTGGGACGCCGGCACCAAGGAGCATGCGGGCAGCTGGTGGCCGCACTGGTACAGCTGGCTCGCGCAGCACTCGGGCAAGCGCGTGGCCGCACCGAAAGTGGCGAAATCGAAACTCGGCGCCGCGCCGGGCCGCTACGTGCTGGACAAAGCCTGATATTTTGCGGATCGCGGCGCCGCTGCGATCCGCCGCATAACGAGCCAACCCTAAGGAGAAACGTATGTCACGCATTGCATTGATCACCGGCGGCATGGGCGGCCTCGGCGAAGCGATCTGCATCAAGATGGCGGCCCTGGGCTATCAGGTCGTCACCACCTATTCCCCTGGCAACAAGTCGTGGAAGGAATGGCTCGAATCGATGAAGCAGCAGGGGCACAACTTCAAGGCCTATCCGTGCGATGTTTCCGATTACGATTCATGCAAGAGCTGCGTCGAGCAGATCGTGAAAGAGGTTGGCCCGGTCGATGTGCTGGTCAACAACGCGGGCATCACGCGCGACATGACCTTCAAGAAAATGGACAAGGTCAACTGGCACGCGGTGCTCTCCACCAATCTCGATTCCACGTTCAACATGACCAAGCAGGTCTGCGACGGCATGGTCGACCGCGGCTGGGGACGCATCATCAACATCTCCTCGGTCAACGGGCAGAAAGGCGCCTTCGGGCAGACCAACTACTCGGCGGCGAAGGCCGGCATGCACGGTTTCACCAAGGCACTGGCGCTCGAAATCGCGCGCAAGGGCGTCACCGTGAACACGATTTCGCCGGGCTACATCGGCACCAAGATGGTGATGGCGATCCCGCAGGACGTGCTCGACAGCAAGATCATTCCGCAAATTCCGATGGGCAGACTCGGCAAACCCGAGGAAGTCGCCGGTCTCGTGGCCTATCTCGCCAGCGAGGAGGCGGCGTTCCTGACGGGCGCCAACATCGCCATCAATGGCGGCCAACACATGCAGTGATGGGGGTGGGCCGGCGGCCGCGCCTTCGTGCGCGGCCTGCGCGGCGGCGGCCGCAGCGGGTAACGACGTTGCGCGTGCCACACGGCATCGACGGGCGGCGACGAATTTGCTTTGCCTTTTCATGCCCTTGGCATACACTCTTGAAGTCGTGTAGCAGATTTGCCTTGGCATGGGCGGCGCGTGCCCTCCGTCTGCCGTAGCGCTCTGCCAAACCCGATCTGCACTGGCTTTGTCTCGTTCCGGGAGCCCATCATGGTGGTCGTCCACTCAACCGTTTCTCGCCGCGCGTCAGCACGCGCCATCTCCACTGTGGCGCCGCGCGTCGTGCGCACGCTGCTGGCGTCGTGCCTTTCGGCCTGTGTATTGACGACCGGTGCCCTTGCCGCGACGGTGGAGTTCCGTCTCGGGCCGGATCTGAAGGGCCGCGAACAGCGCATCGCCAACCAATTGGCGAAGGAACTCGGTGCCGGCCCCGCCGTCGCGGGCCGCCAGGGGATGTTCACGATCAGCGCCGCCGACGACGCCAAGGCGGCCGCGATGGCCACCGCGCTGCGCGAACGGGCGAGCGTGTTGTGGGCGCAACCGGCGGTGTCGGAGGGGCAGATCGAGCGCACGACGCCGGAGACGGCCTATCACTCGCGCGTGATGGCGCTGGTTCTCAATGACGCATCGAGTGCGGCGATGACGGTGGCGCGGCTGGCCGCGCGCACCGGGCAGGCACTGACGTTGAAGCGTGTCAGCAACGGCAATCGCGCACTGGTCGTGCTGCCGTCGGGGACGACGGCAGCGGCGCTGGCAGCCGTCACGGTGGCCGCGACGGCTGACGGCAACGTGCGCAGCGCCGAGCGCGTTCGGCTGGTTCAGCATCAATGGCTGCCCAACGACACCATGTGGGCGCAGCAGTGGTCGCTCGGCACCGGCGTCGGCGGCATTCGTGCCGCGCAGGCGTGGGATCTCACGCCGTCGGGTTCGGTTGCGGTGGCGGTCATCGACACCGGCATCCGATCGCATCCCGATCTCGACGCCAAGTTGATGTCCGGCTACGACATGATCAGCGATGCCTTCATCGGCAACGACGGCCACGGGCGCGACCCCGATGCCACGGATCCAGGCGATTACGACGACGATCTCAGTTGCTCCGGCGGCTGGGATTTCATGAGCTCATGGCACGGCACGCATGTAGCCGGCATCATCGCCGCGTCGACCAACAACGGGCAGGGCATCGCCGGCGTCGCGCCGAATGCCCGCATCGTGCCGGTGCGGGCGCTCGGTCGCTGCGGCGGCACATCCGATGACGTCGCCGACGCGATCCGTTGGGCGGCCGGGGTGCCGGTGGCCGGCGTACCGGCCAACCCGAATCCGGTCAAGGTCATGAACTTGAGCCTTGGGGGCTATGGCCCTTGCAGCGCCAACGAACAGGCGGCCATCGATGCCGCGCTTGCTCGCGGCACGACCGTCGTCGTTGCCGCCGGCAACAGCGCGACGCTTGCCTCGGACTTCTCGCCCGCCAACTGCCGCGGTGTGCTGGCCGTCGGTGCGACGAATCTGCTCGGCGACATTTCGAGTTACAGCAACTTTGGCGCGGCGGTGGGCATCTCGGCGCCGGGGGGCGACCGCGGCGATCTGCCCGGCATCCTCTCCACGCTCAATGGCGGCATCACCCAACCGGCCGTGCCGAGCTATGCGACCTACATGGGCACCAGCATGGCGGCGCCGCACGTCGCCGGTGTCGTCGCGCTGATGCTGACGCGTGACCCGACGCTGACGCCGGGGCAGGTCATCAATCGCCTGAAGGCGGGCGCGCGTGCGTTCCCCGCGGCGACCGACTGTGCCGGTGCGCCGGGCGCCTGCGGCGCCGGGCTGCTCGATGCCGCCAACGCCGTCGCGGCGGTGACCGTGACGCGCGCTCCGGCCGATCAGAGCGCGAGCGCCGAGCGGGCGCGGCTCGTCGAGGTGAACGATGCGCTCACGGGGCGATATGCGTTGATTGCCGATCCGGTTGAGCTCGCGCAGATGCTCGCCGGCCAGCGAGGCGGCGCGTGGAGTCGTACCGGGCTCGCGGTCGACACGTTCAGCTTCACCGCGCAATACAACGGCCTTGCGATTGCGCAGCCGGTGTGCCGCGCGCGGCTCGTTGCCGGGGGCGGGTACGCCTACAGCGCGAGTGTCGAACAATGTCAGGCCTACGCCGGCAATGCCGGGTGGGCGGTCGACGGCATGGCGTTCGCCGCCGCGCTGCCGACGGGCTGGCTCTGCCCTGGCGGCAGCGTGCCGGTGCACGAGTACGTGCGTCAGGACGCGCTCGGCTACAACACGCGCAACATGCCGTGGAGCGCGACCGAGGGGCAGCGCATGATCGACGCCGGATGGACGCCGACGCGCGTGGCGTTCTGCGTGCCGCAGTAGCGGTGGCGGTCGATCACCTGAAGTACACTCGATCCATGAAGATCTCCGCGCGAGCCGACGGCACTTTGCATGACGCAGCACCGTGTTGTTGTCCGTCGGGGGTGATGCGCGGGTGTTTTCGGCCATGACGCGCGTTTGATTTCAGACCCCTCCACCAAGGCTGCATCGCGCAGCCTTTTTTGTGCCCTCTCTCTGATTGATTGCCATGCCGCTGCGCCTCTACGACACCTGGACCCGCGCCGTCCGCGAGTTCACGCCCCTGAAACCCGGTGAGGTCGGGCTCTATACGTGCGGGCCGACCGTCTACAACTTTGCCCACATCGGCAACCTGCGCACCTATCTGTTCGAGGACGGCCTCGTGCGGGTGCTGAAGATGAACGGGTACGCGGTTCGCCACGTGATGAACATCACCGACGTCGGTCATCTCGTCTCCGACGCCGATGACGGTGAGGACAAGATGGAGGCCGGCTCGCGGCGCACCGGCCAGAGCGCGTGGACCATCGCGGCGCTCTACACCGACGCCTTTCGCGCCGACCTTCGCGCGCTCAACATCAACGAGCCGGACGTGTGGTGCCGTGCAACGGATCACATCGACGAGCAGATCGCATTCATCGAAGCCATCGAGCGCAAGGGCTACACCTATCGCACGCGCGACGGCATCTACTTCGACACCTCCAGGCAGCCCGACTACGGTTATCTCGGGCGACTCGACGTCGCCGGACTGCAGGCCGGCGCGCGGGTGGACCTTGGCGACAAGCGCAACGCGACCGACTATGCGCTGTGGAAGTTTTCCGCGCCCGAGGAAAAGCGCCAGATGGAGTGGGATTCGCCGTGGGGACGGGGTTTCCCCGGCTGGCATATCGAATGCTCGGCCATGGCGCACAAATATCTGGGCGAATACTTCGACATCCATTGCGGTGGCGAGGATCACATCACCGTTCATCACTCGAACGAAATCTCGCAGACCGAGGCGGCCTACGGCACGCGGCTCGCCAACTTCTGGCTGCACGGGTATTTCATGCTGCTGAACACCGCGAAGATGAGCAAATCGAGTGGAGAGTTCCTGCGCGTGCAGAGTCTGATCGACCGTCGCTACGATCCGCTCGCCTTCCGCTATCTGTGCCTGACCGCGCATTACCGCTCGCAACTGATGTTCAGCTGGGACGCGCTCGACGCCGCGCAGACCGCGCTCGAGCGCTTGCGCCACGGCGTGCATGCGCTGGCCGGCGGGGGCGAGGTCGACGCCGAGTACGCACGCCGTTTCCTCGATCGCGTCAACGACGATCTCAATTTCCCGCAGGCATTGGCGGTGATGTGGGAGGTGCTCAAGTCGGCTCTGGCGCCCGCCGTGAAGAAGGCGACGTTGTTGCGCTTCGACGAGGTGCTCGGTCTGGGCCTTGCGACGTGGTCGCCGAAGGTCGAGGCGGTGCCCGACGCCGTGCGCGCGCTCGCCGATGCACGCTGGACGGCGCGCAACGCGAAGCAGTGGGCCGAGGCCGACCGGCTGCGCGGTGAGCTCGCGGCGCTCGGCTGGTCGATGAAGGATGGCAAGGACGACTACACTCTGAGCCGGAATTGAACGTGTCGCAGGCGACGCGCTGAGGTGAAGATGGCAAGCAAGACGCCGACCACGAAACAGGCCGCCCGCGCGGCCGGCCCCATCGGCACCGCGCTCGCGGTCATGCGCACGGCGACAGGGCTGGCCAGTCAGGCGGGCGACGCATTGAAGGCGGCGCAGACGATCGGCACCACCATCAAGGCGACGCGCGAACTGCAGGATCTGTCGCTGGCCGAGCTCGCGCGTCGGGCCGGCGTGCCGAAGGCCGTGGTGAGCCGTGTCGAGGCGGGTCTCACCAGTCCGACCGCCGTGATGCTCGCGAAGCTGGCCGAGGGCATGACGGTGTCGGTGTCGTCGCTGCTGCTCGGCGACATGGGGCCGCCGGTGCACATTCAGCAGGCTGCCGAGCAGCCGTTTTTCAAGGACCCGAAGAGCGGCCTCGTGCGGCGAACGCTGTCGCCGGTGAGCCCCGATGCCGCCGTCGAGATCGTGCACAACACGCTGCCGCCGCGGCGTACGACACCCCATCTGGCCGCCCATGCGGTCGGCACGCAGCAACATATGGTCGTGCTCGCGGGTCGCATCGAAGTGAAGTCCGGCAAGCGCGAATTCAAGCTCGCCGCCGGCGATGCAGCGCAGTTCGCGGGCCATCTGGAGCATATCGTGCACAACCCGGGTCCGCGTCGAGCCGAATGGTTGCTGGTGATCGTGGCACCTCCGCGCCCGGCGCGTCGGTGATTTCCGCCGAACCGTGCTGCCCCAGGTCGGAGCGGCTGCCCGTGATGATGCCGAATCGAGACCCGGGCGCGAGGCGATGGTTCTGAGCGCGCAGACGTCGGGCATGGTTCTCGGCACCATCGGCATGCTGATCTTCAGCCTCACGCTGCCGCTCACGCGTGTCGCGCTGGCGGGTGACGCGCTGTCGCCCTGGTTTGTGTGGTCGGGGCGTACCGTGCTCGGTGCCGTCGCGGGTGCTGCGTACCTCGGGTTCGTGCGAGCGAAGACGCCGCCACGCGCGGCATGGCGACCGATCGCGGGGGTGGTGCTCGGCGTTGTGTTTGGCTGGCCGCTCTTGAACACGGTGGCGTTGCAGAGCGCACCGGCGAGTCACGCCGCCGTCGTCAACGGCATCCTGCCGCTGGCGACGGCGCTGATCGGTGCGTGGCTCAATCATGAGCGTCCCCCGCGGCGATTCTGGCTTTGCGCCGTCGCGGGCACCCTGGTCGTGAGCGGCTACGCGTGGCAGCGCGCGCACGGCAGCGTGCATGCGGCCGATGTGCTGCTCTTTGCCGGTGTGCTGGCGGGCGGCGTCGGCTATGCGAGCGGCGCCATCGCCACACGCCATCTGCCTGGCTTGCAGGTCATCTCGTGGGCGCTCATCCTCGGGTTGCCGGGAACGCTGTGCATCAGCGCGCTGAGCTGGCCCGCGCACATCGAGCGCGTGTCCGTCGTGTCGTGGTCGGCCTTCGTCTATCTCGGGCTGATGAGCCAGTGGGCGGGCTTTCTGTTCTGGTATGGCGGGCTTGCCCGCGGCGGCATCGCCCGGGTGAGTCAGGTGCAGCTCGTGCAGCTCTTCGTGACGCTTGCCTTTGCCGCGCTGCTGCTCGGCGAACCCATCGAGGCGGCGATGGCGGTCGTCGCGCTGGTGACGGTGGCCCTGATTGCCATTGGCCGTCGGGCGTAGGACGTAGGACACGATCGGTTACGCTCGCGCCACCATGTATCTGCCAGCGCAATTTGCCGCACCGGACGACGCGTTGACGCTCGAACTCATGCGTAGGCACCCGTTCGCGACGTTGATCAGCACGGATGCCGAGGGCGCGCCCTTCGCCACGCATCTGCCGGTGGTGGTGGCGGCCGGGGAGCAGGGGGTGCGGCTCGACTTTCATCTGGCCCGCGCGAATCCGCACGTCGCAATGCTGCGCGCTGGCGCCCCGTCGATGCTGGCCTTTCTCGGGCCGAATGCGTATCTGTCGCCCACGGTGTATCCCGATCGGCAACGCGTGCCGACGTGGAACTACATCGCCGCGCATGCCTATGGGCGCCTCGACGAGGTGACGACGGAGGTCGACAAGGATGCGCTGCTGAAGTCGTTGATCGCGTTGCACGAGCCGGCTTACGCCGAACAGTGGCGTGGCCTCGAGGCGGCGTTTCAGCGCGCGATGCTCTCCGCGATCGCGGCGTTTCGGCTGACGGTGACGCGGCTCGAAGGCAAGTTCAAGCTCAACCAGCATCGCCCGGAGAGTCACACGGCGATGCTGGCGGCCTATGGCGCGGGCGACACCGATGAGCGCGAGTTGGCCGAGTGGCTGCGGCGGTTGACGCGCGCATGACGTCACCGACCACGGACGATCTGCGCTTCATGCGCGAGGCGCTGGCGCTCGCCGACGAGGCGGCGCAGGCCGGCGAGGTGCCGATCGGTGCCGTCGTCGTCGTGGCCGGGCAAGTGGTCGGGCGCGGCATGAACCGCGTCATCCGCGATGGCGACAGCAGCGCGCACGCCGAGATCGTTGCGTTGCGCGACACCTTCCGCCACATCAACAACTATCGTGTTCCGGGGGCGACGCTCTACAGCACCGTCGAGCCGTGCGCGATGTGTGCCGGCGCGCTGATGCATGCGCGCGTGCATCGCGTCGTCTGGGGAGCGCCGGACCCGAAATTCGGCGCGGCGGGCAGTGTCACCGATCTCTTCGCCGAGCGGCGCCTGAATCATCACGCGCGGCAGGTGGTCGGTGGCGTGCTGGCCGAGGAGTGCGCCACGCGGCTCACGTCGTTCTTTGCGGGGCGACGCCATCGCGCGCAAGCGTTGCCCACGCTGCCGCTTCCGGTGAGCGTGAAGACGGCGACGTGGCCCGACGATGCCGCCACGCTGAAGGCGATCCGCTTCGACGTGTTCGTCGATGAGCAAGGCATTCCGGCCGACAGCGAAATCGACGCGCATGATCCAGTGTCGATCCATGCCATCGCGTGGTCGGGTGGCGAGGCGCTTGGCTGCGGCCGCCTGCTGCCCGATGGACACATCGGACGCATGGCGGTGCGCCGACGCTGGCGCGGACAGGGCGTCGGCGGCCTCGTGCTCGAGCACCTGATCGAACGCGCACGCCAGCGCGGCGACCGCGAGGTGGTGCTGTCAGCCCAGACGCACGCCATCGGGTTCTACGAGAAATTCGGATTCGTCGCAGAGGGAGAAATCTATCCGGACTGCGATATTCCCCATCGGGACATGCGCAAGCGGCTGTGAGCGCCTTGCGCCATCGCGCCCACCTCGATGTTTTCACCGATGATGACCATGACTCAACGCAGCCTGCGCCGGATCGCTTTCATGACGTTTTTCTCTTCCTTCCTCGCACTCGTCGGCTGTGACCGCGTTGCCACCGGTGAACTTCAGGCCGGCCAATCGACGGTGGCCGACCTCAAGCAGAAGATGGGGGAACCCGCCTCCGTCACCCGCGAGGGTGATCGCGAGGTGTGGGAATACCCGCTCGGCCCCGAGGGCGTGCGCACCTACATGATGACGGTCGACGCGCAGGGCACCGTCGAGCGCATCGAGCAGGTGCTGACGGAGGCGAACTTTCGCCGCATCACGTCTGGCATGACGATGCCCGAAGTGCGCCGCATCCTCGGGCGCCAGAGCCGCGAACAGCGCTTTGCGATGACGCCGACCGAAGTCACGCACGAATACAAGTTCAACGACGGCACCGAGGACGCCTATTTCGACGTCACCTACGACGCCGACGGCCGCGTCAAGGGCACCGGCTACGACCGCTTCAGTCTGCGGCCGGGTTCGGCGCGCTGAGCGCGGCCAGCAACTTTTCAACGCAAGCCGCATCCATGACGGTCTTGGCGGCTGATTTGCCGCAAAGTCGACCTATGCCGAAAATCGCCGCCAAGCCCGTTGTGGGCGTCATTTCAGAAAAAAGTTGTTGCTGATTTTCGCTGCGCTTTCGTGATCACGCACGCACGTTGCCGCGTCGCGCCGTCGCCTGCGCCGCCAACGAGCGGGCGGCGCGCGGGATTGTGGTTGCCCCCCGGCGCCGTCAATCGGCGTTCATCGCGCGGACGGCGTCGAGCACGGCTTGCGCGTGGCCGGGGACTTTCACGCCGCGCCATTCGTGCGCGAGGCGACCCTTGCGGTCGATGACGAAGGTGCTGCGTACGACGCCGCGGACGTTCTTGCCGTAGAGCTTTTTCATGTGGATCACGTCGAACTGCTGGCAGACGCGCTCGTCGCTGTCGGAGAGCAGCGGGAACGGGAAGCCGTGCTTCGCGCAGAAATTGTCGTGCGACTTGACGCTGTCGCGCGAGATGCCGACGACGACAGCGCCGGCGGCGAGGAATGGCTCATGCAGCGCGGCGAAATCGAGCCCCTCCGTCGTGCAGCCCGGCGTGTTGTCCTTCGGGTAGAAGTAGATGACGACGATGCGGCCGCGCTGGTCCGCCAGGCGGAACTGGCCGCCGCCGTTCGTCGGCAGCGTGAAATCGGAAACGGTGGCGGTCGTCATGGCGGGGGAGGCGGGCGTTGCGGCTCGTGGGTGACGCGCTGCATCGTAGCGCAACGCGCGCCCCTACGTCATGAAGCCGACGTTCCAGCCGCCCGGATGCGCGGCGCGCAGCGTCGGGAACATGGCGTCGACCTGCGTCGGCGTGCCGAGCGGCACGCCGAACCAGTTGGCGATGGTCGCAAGCACGGCGTCGCCCGAGGTCGTGGCCAGCAGTTCGCCGCGATCGAGCGCGTGGTTCAGTCCGTTGCAGCGGGCGCCGGGCGCCGTCAGCGAGCCGTTGTAGCGGTCGGGTGGCATGCCGACACGCGGCACGGCGCCGCAGTTCAGGTCGGGCGACATCCAGACGGAACTTCCGGCCGTGGCCGCCGAGACGTTGTGGTTCATGCCGTAGATCTTGCCGCCCTGGACGGCGCCGCCGAGGACGAGCGAGTAGCTGCCCCAGCCGTGATCGGAGCCGTTGCCGTTGGAGTTCAGTGTTCGCCCGAACTCGCTCATCGTGACCAGCGTCACGCGATCCTGGGCGCTTCCGGGCAGATAGCCGGTGCCGGCGGCGTCGCGGATGCGGACGTTGCCCAGCGCGCTCCAGAAGGCGTTGACGGCGAGGCTGATCTGGCGGTTGTTTTGCGGGTTGTTGTTCCAGAACTCGCTGCCGTGGGTGTCGAAGCCGCCGATGCCGACAAAGAAGATCTGCCGCTTCACCGGCGATGCCGCGCTGGCACCGAGTTGATTGCTCGCGCGGATGATGGCCGCCACCATGCGCAGCTGCGCGCCGAGCGAACCTCCGCTGAGGCTGAGCCCGGAGGCCACGGCGTTCTGGAACGGGGCGACGATGTCCTCGCTCGGCGGGCTGTTGAGGAAGGCGGCGCTGATGTCGATCTCGGTCTGGATCGATTGGTTCATCGTCTGTCGCCACTGATCGTGATAGATCGACACGCCCTCGGCCACGCCGTTGATGCGGCTGCGGAACGCACCGTTCAGCGCCGTGTTCCAACTGAAGCCGCTGTTGACCCGGACCGGCCCGCCCGCGATGCAGTACGGCGAACCGGGGTTCGCGTTCATGAAGCTGGTGCCGGTGTTGCAGACGGTGGGGGTGGCCGGCGGCGTGGTGCTTGCCGTTTGCAGCCGACCGATGTTGCCGCTGCCGACCTGATAGGCGACCGCCGTGCTCGCGGCGCTGGGGTCACTCAGCATGAAGGGGTTGATGCCATCGATCGAGATCTGAGTCGAAATCCTTGCCCCGGTGTTCATCGCTGCGATGCTCGGATTGGCGGCGATGCGCCCGCCGATGCCCGTCGTCGGGTTGGCCACATCGGCGGTGCCGCTCATCCACGCCCGCTGCTGGTCGTCGTGTGAATAGAGATTGACCGGCGTCGGCGGGCGGCTTGCCGACGGGCCATACCACTGCAGGCGGTTGACCGGCGCGATCAGCGGCCCGACGTTGGCGACGACGGCGAGCTTGCCGCCGTTGTAGAGCGCGCGCAGTTCGCTGTAGCTCGGGTGCAGCGCGAACTGGCGACCGTAGGTGTGGGTGGTGAACACGTTGCCCACGCCGGGGTCGCTGCCGGTCGAGAGGTTGAGCGCCGTGGCGGCAAGCTGCGCGTTGGTGTAGGAGAGATCGCCGCTCGACGTGCTCTGGTTCTGCGGGTCGCTGCCGTTGGCGCGGGCCTGGCGGTAGCGCGTGTATTCGGTGATGCCGCTGCCGTCGCCGTCGCGGTAGGGGATCAGCACGTTGGCGTTGTCTTGCCCACCGAAGAGGAACAAGCAGACGATGGCCTTGTAGTCGGCCCCGACCTCGGTCGGGCCAGGGTCGCCCGCCGCGTGGGCGACGCGGGTCAGCGCCTCGAGGGTCGGCAGGCCGCCGGCGAGCGCGAGCGCGGTGGCTTGCTTCAGGAATTGGCGGCGATCGTGCCGCGTCGGATACTTCATGATGCGGCTCCGGCTAGCGTTGGATCTGGAATTCGGGCGTGTGGACGGCAAGCCACAGCGCCGCCTTGACGCGGTTGCGCTTGCGGGCTTGCCATGTCGTCAGGTCGTTCGCCGTGGGATTGGCCGGCAACGTGAAGACCGGATAGGCCGCGGCGCTGTCGAGTGCGGCGGCGAGCGCGGCCTTGTTGGCCGGACTGAGCGTGCCACCGAGCAGCACGAGGTCGATGTAGTCGAACATTGCGGCGGAGCTGGTCTGCAGGTTGTAGAGATCGGAGAGGTCCGAGAAGACGCAGTCGGTGAACACGGTTTCATTGCAGTCACCGGAAAAGTCGCCGATGCCGAACTGACGCGTGAGGTTGTTCGAACTGGTGTTGGCGACCAGCGAGCCGAAGAAGTTCTGCGTGCTCGCGATCGCGGTCGTCGTCGTGATCTCGAACTCGGGCGCCACCGCCCCCGCGGCGGACACCGGGCCCGGCGGTGTGAAGTCGGGGTGGTAGAAATTGAACACCGAGGGCGATTGCAGCGGACCCTGGCTGATGCCGTACTCGACACCGTTGATCCAGTAGAGGCGGTAGCGTGCCGAGGGTGAGGTGCCGTTGAACGCACGCAGGATGGCCGACAGTCGAAGCATCGGCTCCCTGAGTTTGCCGAACTTCGCGTAGTCGGCAGGCGAGAGCGCGGTGGCGGGCGACACGGCTTCGGCATCGAGGAAGATCGCGCGCAGCACGGCTTTCATGTCACCACGGATGCCGCTGCCATTGTCATTGAAGATGCTGGCGACACGCTGCACGTAGCCCGGCGTCGGGTTCGACGTGACCAGGAACTTGATCAGGTGCCGGCCGATGAACGGCCCGACGTTCGGGTGACAGAACACGTTGTCGATGGCGCTCGCGAGATCGGCGTTGGCCTGCGCGACGCTGACCTTGGTGCCGCTCGTCACGCCGGAGCCGGTGGTGTTGATCGCCGGCAGCAACCCGTCGAGTCCGCCCGCCGCGAGCGGCCTGGCGACCGCCAGCGCCGCCGTGCAGGCCGCCACCGGATTGGCGTAGTCGTACTTCAGAAGCTGTTTCGCCAACGCGCTGTGCTTGCCGGGGAAGGCTGCCATCGGCCGGTTCCATGCGGCGAGCACCGGCGGAAACGCTTCACCGCCCGCGTTGGCGGAAGGGGCGGCTCCGGGATACCACCACCAGTACGGGTGCGTCGCGCCATTGCCGTCTCGGCAGTTGTTGCGCGTCACCGCGTAGCCGGGGTCACCCGCCTTGCAGTAAGGGTCGTCGTACGAGAACCCCGTGAAGGCGCGGGCGAAACCCTTGACGGTGTCTTCACCGTAAGTGGCCGCGCCGCCCGCCGTGCCATCGACGTTCAGCATGACGAGACCGACCGAAAACAATTGCAGCACTTCGCGCGCAAAGTTTTCGTTCGGCGTCGCGCTGTTGCCATCGTTGCGCAGGTGATTCAGGTATTCCCCCATCGCCGGTGACAGGGCGACGCGTTGCAGCAGATCGCGGAAGTTGCCGAAACTTGCGTCGGCCAGCACGTCGAGATAGCCGGCGAGGCCCAACGGATCGCTGATGCCATTCTCGGACACCACCATGACCTCTGACAACGCGAAGGCGACGCGCTGGCGCAACTGGTCTTCGCTCTTCAGCGCCTGTCCCCAGAATGACTCGCGCGCCATCTCGGAGTAGAAGCTTTGGTTCAGCGCGTCGTACTCCGCCTTGCGCGCGAGCAGATACGAGAAGTGGCTTTGCGCGCGCGGCAGCGCAAACTGATCGCTCAACCAGCGCGAGCGGCGCTTGCGATGATCGCTGCCGCTCACGGCGCCATCGGGCGGCAAGGCGAGAAAGCCCTGGATCGTGGCAAGGCTTGGGCCGAACGTCGATTGCGTCAGGAAGCGGGACGCTTCGATCTGGTCGGCGCCTGGGGCGGCAAAGGTCACCGTGCAGCCACCGCTGATGAACGCGCGCATCGCGCCGGCATCCGGTCGCGTGGCGAAATTGACGGCAGCGATGCCGTCGGCGAGTTTGGCCGACGAAATGCCGAACGCAGCGCGCGTGATGAGTTGTGCGTCCTGGACATCGAACAGCCCGTCGCCATTGACGTCGAGTTGGTTGAGGTTGCCGCTGATGTTGTTGCCGACGGTCACGGCATCGGCCCCTGTTCCTGCGACCAGGGCAGACCCGCGCAACCCTTGCGCGTAGCGCAGCAGCAGCAGACCGTCTCGAAGGAGATCGAAATTGGCGGCATTGGTGACGGTGTCGCCGCCGACACCGGTGGCCGTCACGTTGAAGGGGCATGCCGCCTGCGCGAGCGACGGGGCGAGCAGTAGCGCGAAGCAGGTGCGGAGGGTACGCAGCGATGTCATGGTACGTCGGAAAACGATGGCGTCATGGCATCTTATGCCAAAAGCATCGTCACCACCCCGATGACAACATCATTTCCGGAACTCGCGGCACCGTCCAACGCCGCGCTTGCGTGTCAATGTGGGTCGGCGTTCGGCTCGACGGGCGTGACGGCAGCGACGGTCGCGTCGATCCGCCGCCGACGGGTTCGGATGACGAGCGCGGCGCCGCTCGCCAGCGGCGTCTGATCGCCGAGGATCGCGCCGCGTTCGTCATAGACGAGTGCGTAGCCGCGTTCGAGCACCTGTTCGGGGTTCAGATGGGAGAGCGCGACGCCCGCCCGCGTGAGGCGATGCTCGGCTTCCCGAAGCCGGTCGCGCATGGCCGTCTGTTGCCGCTGCCCGAGCAGCAACGCCGTTTGCATCAGCGCGGGTGCGGGCAGGCGAATCGCACGCAGCGCGTGACCGAAGGCGGTCAGACGCTCGCGCCGTTGCGCACGCACGGTGTCGAGCGCGCGCGCCCAGCGACCTTGCAGATGCACGACGGCCTCTCGCCAGGGGCGGAGCCCGCGCGCGCTGGCGCGCAGTTGCAACAGGTTGCGATCGAGCCGTTCGCTCAGTTGCTCCCAGCGCGTGGTCATGGCGCCGTGCAGGCGTCGTGCCTGGGCGTCGAGCCCCGCCAGCACGGTGCGCAAGTCCGGCGCCGCCAGTGCGGCAGCGGCCGTCGGTGTCGGCGCGCGGTGATCGGCGGCAAAATCGCACAGCATGAAGTCGGTCTCGTGCCCGACCGCGCTGATGATCGGCAGCGTCGACGCGGCTACCGCCCGCACCAGCGCCTCGTCGTTGAACGCCCAGAGATCCTCCATGCTGCCGCCGCCACGCCCGATGATCAGCACGTCGCATTCGGCGCGCTCGTTGGCGCGTTCGAGCGCGGCCAGCAGTTCGCGCGGCGCGTTCACGCCCTGCACGCTGGCCGGGTAGAGCACGACGCGGGCGACCGGCCAGCGTTCGCGCAGGATCCGCAGCATGTCGGCAAGCGCCGCTGCCTGCGGCGACGTGATGAGTCCGATCGACAAGGGATAGCGCGGCAGTTCGCGCTTGCGCTCGGGTGCGAACAGTCCTTCCGACTCGAGTTTTGCCTTCAGACGCAGGAAGGCTTCATAGAGGCGTCCCACGCCGGCCAGCCGCGCCTGCTCGACGGTGAACTGAAGGCTTCCACGCGGCTCGTAGATCGCGGGACGCACGCGCAGCTCGACCTGCGCGCCGTCCTTCAGGTCGAAGCCGACCAGTGCGCTGCGCGTGCGATACAGCACACAGGCGATCTGGGCGTCGGCATCTTTCAGATCGAAATAGCAATGCCCCGAGGAGGCGCGCTTGAAACCCGAGATTTCACCGGCCACCCAGCACAGCGGCAGCGCGCGATCGAGTGCGTTGCGAGCGCGCTGCAGCAAGGTGCCAACGCTGATGGGGCGATTGGCGTCACTCGGTGGGGCGAAGGGATCGACGTTGGCGTCGTTGAAGGTAGGAATCATCTGTGGCCGGTCGTTCGTGCCTGCCCGCGCGAAGCCGCATGTTGTCGTGCAAGTGTTTGATTGAGTTTACTTTTTTTTGGTGCAGTCGGCGTGCAGTCAGGAAAACCGTTGCGCGACGCGGGGTTGCGCGGCATCGGCCGAGTTATGCGAAGACTTATCCACAACCGATGTGGGTAACTCTCGCCGCCGCGCTCGCGCTCGCCACGCAGTCACCCCATTGCGCATTGCGCGACGTGTTCGAAGGACGCGCGGCCCAAGTCCTGACGATGGCGGCGCCCTGCGGTCGGGCATGTCGCGCAAGGAACAAGGCGCCTCGGCCAGCGTCGTGCGCTTCGTAAAAACGGCTCGCTACAATGTTGCGCTGCACATGACGAGTTGATTTCCCCATGAGTTCAGCGTCCACGGACGCGACGCCACCGACGCGTGGCGAAGCGCCGAAATCCGCCGCCAGCGTGTCGAACTTCATCCGCCAGATCATCGATGCCGATCTCGCCTCGGGCAAACATCAAGGCATCGTCACGCGCTTTCCACCCGAGCCGAACGGCTATCTGCACATCGGGCACGCGAAGTCGATCTGCCTGAATTTTGGCCTCGCGCGCGACTATGGCGGTGTGTGCCATCTGCGCTTCGACGACACCAATCCGGTGAAGGAGGAAGTCGAGTACGAGGAGTCGATCAAGGAGATGGTCGAGTGGCTCGGCTTCCCGTTCAGGGACAAGCTCTTCTATGCGAGCGACTATTTCGACACGCTCTACGCGTTCGCCGAGCATTTCATCGAGCGCGGCCTCGCCTATGTCGACAGCCAGAGCGGCGACGAAATCCGTGCACGGCGCGGCACGCTCACCGAACCGGGTATCGATTCTCCCTACCGCAATCGCAGCGTCGAAGAGAGTCTCCATCTGTTCGACGAAATGAAGCGCGGGTTGCATGCCGATGGGGCGCATGTGCTGCGCCTGAAGATCGACATGGCGTCGCCGAACATGAATCTGCGCGACCCGGCGATCTACCGCATCCGTCACGTCGAGCATCATCGCACCGGAAATCGCTGGTGCGTCTATCCGCTCTACGACTACACGCATTGCATCTCCGACGCGCTGGAACGCATCACGCATTCGCTGTGCACGCTTGAATTCGAGGCGCACCGGCCCCTGTACGACTGGGTGCTCGAGCGTCTCGTCGAATCGGGCAAGCTACCTGCGCCCAATCCACAGCAAATCGAATTCGCGCGACTGAACCTGAGCTACACGGTCATGAGCAAGCGCAAGCTGCTCGAACTGGTCGAGCGCGGATACGTCGATGGCTGGGACGATCCGCGATTCTGGACGCTTGCCGGCCTGCGCCGCCGTGGCTACACGCCGGCCTCGATCCGTCTGTTTGCCGAGCGCGCAGGCGTCTCGAAGGCGCATCAGTGGATCGACATGGGCGACCTCGAGCGGGCGCTGCGCGACGATCTCGATGCCGTGGCGGCGCGCGCGATGGCCGTGCTCGATCCCATCCGTGTCGTCATCGAGAACTACCCGGAGGGACACAGCGAGGAGTGCTCGGCGCCCGTTCATCCCCACGACGAATCACGCGGCCGACGCAGCTTCCGTTTCTGTCGCGAAGTGTTCATCGAACGCGACGATTTCATGGAGCACCCGGTCAAGGGCTTTTTCCGTCTCGTGCCTGGCGGCGAAGTGCGCCTGCGCTACGCCTACATCATCAAGTGCGAACGCATCGAGAAGGATGCCGCAGGCAACATCACGACGATCTACGCGACCTACGACCCGGCGACCAAGAGCGGCACCGGTGGCCGCAACGTCAAGGGCGCCATCCACTGGGTCGGCCGCATCGATGGTGTGGAGGCGGAAGTGCGGCTCTACGATCGGCTGTTCCAGGTCGAAAACCCCGATGCCGGCGAGGGAGACTACAAGGACTATCTGAACCCGAATTCGCTCACCATCGTGCGCGCGTGGCTCGAGCCGTCGCTGGCGAAGGCCGAGGTGGGCCAGAGCTTTCAATTCGAGCGCAATGGTTACTTCACGCCCGATTGCAAGCTCTCTGCCGCGGGGGCGCTCGTGTTCAACCGTGCGGTGACGCTGAAGGATGGCTGGAAACCTGCCTGAAGCGGTATCGCGAAACGGGTAGCAAAAGCGCGTAGCGGCGCTCGTTGGCGATTCTTCGAAGCGGCGCGTGATCGTAGCGCGGGTCGCGCGTGCGGCGGTGCGGCGCCGCGTTACACTGCCAACCCATTTCATAGCAGACTGAGACGACGCTCCATGTGGGACATCATCAAGGCGGCAGGATGGCCAATTTGGCCGCTGATCTTCGTGTCGATCGTGGCGCTTGCGTTGATCATCGAGCGACTGTGGACGTTGCGCCGTGTGCAGATCATTCCCCCGGGCCTCGTCGACAAGGTGATCGCGGAGTACAGGAAGCGCGGGTTGACCCAGGAACTGGTTGATTTGACCGCGGGGCAGGGCCCCATGGGGCAGGTGTTGGCGGCGGGGCTTGCCAACATCCGGGCGCCGCGTCCGATCGTCAAGGAAGCGGTCGAGGAGACCGGACTCATCGTGGCGCATGGCCTCGAGAAGTACCTCAACGCGATCGGCACCATTGCGGCGGCAGCCCCCCTGATGGGTCTGCTCGGCACGATCATCGGCATGATCGAGATCTTCGGCAGCACCGGTACCGCGGGCGTCGACCCGACGCGGCTGGCCAACGGGATTTCGGTGGCGCTCTACAACACGGCGATGGGCATCATCGTCGCGGTGCCGGCGCTGATGTTCTATCGCTACTTTCGTGGCAAGGTCGATGCGTTGCTGATCGAGATGGAGCAGCAGGCGACGCGCATGATCGATATCTTGCAGGGCGAGCGCGCGAAATGAACTTTCGCCGTGGTCGTTTTCGCGAGGAACCGGAGATCAACTTCGTCCCACTGATCGACGTGCTGCTCGTCGTCCTGATTTTCCTGATGGCGTCGACGACCTACAGCAAGTTCACGGAACTGAAGATTTCGCTGCCCGAAGCCGACGCCGAAAAGCAGCTTCAGCGTCCGAAGGAAATCAACGTCGGCATCGATGCCAGCGGCCGCTTTTCGCTGAACAAGCAGGTGTTCACATTCACCACCGTGGCGAGCCTTGCACAGGCGCTGCGTGAGGCCGCCGCCGGGGCCAATGACCCTGTCGTCATCATCAATGCCGATGCGGCGGCCAAGCATCAGGACGTGGTGCACGTCATGGAGGCCGCCCGTCTCGCGCAGTACGCGAACATCACGTTCGCGACGCAGTCGCCGAGCCGGTAGCAGGCAGGCGGCCGCACCCGATCCAGCGGGTTCCGCGTGATGTTTCGATCACTCCTCGAAAAATCCTGGTGGCGACGGCGGCCTTCGCTCTTCGCCTGGCTGCTGGCGCCGCTCGCGTGGTCGTTCGGCCGTGTGGTGGCGATTCGCGCGGCGCTCTACCGCAGCGGGCGCATGCGGCAGACGCATCCGGGCGTGGCCGTGGTCGTCGTGGGCAATGTCGTGGTGGGCGGCGCAGGCAAGACGCCGGTCACGCAGGCGGTGGTTCGCTGCCTCGTGAAGGCGGGCTACCGTCCGGGCATCGTGAGCCGCGGCTACCCGGCAAGTCCGGAGACGCCGCGGACGGTCACTTCCCGCTCTTCGGCCGCAGAGGTTGGCGACGAGCCCTTGTTGCACGCGAGCCTTGGCGTTCCGGTCGTCGTGTGCGCGGACCGCGTGCGCGCGGCGATGCATCTGCTGGCCGCCAATCCGGACGTCAACGTGCTCGTGGCAGACGACGCGCTGCAACACTACGCGCTGATGCGTGACATCGAGATCGAAGTCATCAGCAGCGAGCGCCGCTACGGTAACGGCATGTTGTTGCCTGCCGGCCCGCTGCGCGAACCGGTGGCACGTGCGCGCCGCTGCGAGATTCGCATCATGCCGTCGTGGGTGACGCCGGCGTCAGGGTACAAGGATGGCAATCACCACGTGGCGCGGCGCCGCTTGAGCGAAGCGTACGCGCTGATCGAGCCGGGTCGCCGCACGCCGCTGATCACGTTCGCCAACGCGGGTGCCGCGGTGGTCGCCGGCATCGCCAATCCGCGCGGCTTCTACGAGGCGCTGCGACGTGCTGGCGTCGACGGCAGCTTGTTTGCATTCCCCGACCATCACGCGTTCCAGTCCGCCGACTTCGACAAGGTCGGCGAGCGTCCGATCCTGATGACCGAGAAGGATGCCGCGAAGTGTCGCGCACTGGCCGATCGTCGCATGTGGGTGGTGCCGCTCACCGTGCATCTGGCACCCGAGACGAAGCGTAAACTGCTCCGCTTGGTGCGCAGCGCGTGTGAACGCTACGCCATCGCGGAGCCCACGCGCGCCGCTCCCGCCGAAAGCGGCGAGGCGGAGGCTCTGCTTGACGACGACGCCGCGCCTGCGGTTGCCGATCCCTGAATCCAACATTGCCTGCCATGACTGTAGATCCGCGTTTGCTCGAAGTTCTCGTTTGCCCGGTCACCAAGGGGCCGCTCCGCTACGATGCCGACCGGCAGGAACTGATTTCGAAATCGGCACGTCTCGCTTACCCGATTCGAGACGGCATCCCCGTCATGCTCGAAGACGAGGCACGCAAATTGTCGGCAGAAGAGTGCGAAGCGCTCACGCCATGACGGCGGCGGCAGGCGCTGCGCCAGCGCCGTTCGTCGTCATCATTCCCGCGCGGTTCGGTTCGACCCGGTTTCCCGGCAAGCCGCTCATCGATCTTTTCGGGCGACCCATGATCCTGCGCGTCGCGGAACGTGCGGCGCAGTCCGATGCGTCACAGATTGCCGTCGCGACCGATGATGATCGCATCGCGTCGGTCTGCGCGGCGGCTGGCGTGTCGACCGTTCGCTCTCGAGTCGAGCATGCGACGGGGACCGATCGGCTGAGCGAAGCGGCGCAGCTCCTGGCGCTGCCTGCCGACACGATCGTCGTCAATGTGCAAGGCGATGAGCCCGAAATTCCGGTGACCGCGATCAACCACGTGGCGGCACTGCTGGCGGCGGACGCCGACGCGGCGATGGCCACACTGTGCCACCCGATCGATGACGTGGCCGAACTGCGCAACACGAATGTGGTCAAGTGCGTGGTCACGGAAGACGGTCACGCGCTCTACTTCAGTCGCGCTCCGATTCCGTTTGCGCGCGATGCGTGGATGCAGGGCGTCGATTCACTCCCCGCCGGGCTGCCGGTGTATCGCCATGTCGGGCTCTATGCGTACCGAGTGTCGTTTCTGCGCCGATTTCCGAGCCTCAGTGTTCCTGCGCTGGAACGCTTCGAAGCGCTCGAGCAGCTGCGC
This sequence comes from Pseudomonadota bacterium, assembly GCA_018241765.1. Lineage (GTDB taxonomy): Bacteria > Pseudomonadota > Gammaproteobacteria > Burkholderiales > Casimicrobiaceae > Casimicrobium. The sequence goes on from JAFEDD010000011.1 coordinate 96,894, forward strand.
GCACTGGCACACGGCTTCCGAATTCGTGTTGGCATCATCGACACGCCGTTGCCGCCGGGCATCGATACGCCCGAGGACTACCAACGGCTGCTCGAGCGTTGCGCGAACAGGGGCGCCTCGCGCTGAGGCGGTGCCCGAAGACGCGCCGCGTGCCCCGGCGCGGGCCGCGTCGGCGGGCGCTTCACCGAGGCGCCGAAGGCGCTTCCCCAGCGTCGGGAAATGGCGACACTTTCGTTACGTAGAACCGTGTGTCACCGAAGCATCGGCCTGGCAGGCCGACCTTCTCTTCGTAGCGCAGCGCCACACGGCGGCCGACGTTGCGGTTGATGGCAGCGGCGACGGCATCGTCCCACGTGGTGAAGAAGAATTTTTCCGGCAACGCCCCCGGCAGCACCACCATGTTGAGCTCGCCCTCCCACGTCTTGCAGAGCCATCCGCTGCGGGAAAACTTCTGCACGACGCCTGCGCGCTCACCGTCGGAATAGCTCCACTTCCACATCAACATGCACCAACCGGCCACGATGACGCCCGCGATCAGCATGACTGCGAGCAACGGCAGCAGGAAGCCGCGAGGGCGTCCGATGGCCCCTCCGCGCGGGCGTCGATGCATGACGGACGGCTGATTCATGTTGTGGGAGTAGCAAAGAAAACGCTTTTGAGACATAATATAAGCCGTTGATAATGCAACGCTTCGATGCGACGCCTACCGTGCGTGGTCAACGCCGATCCTTATGGAATGTACCGCCTCGCGGTCGCTCTTGGTGGATGGCGGTCGGGTTCGTCGAGCGTAATTCAGGGTGACGACGTCCATGCTCGATCCGAATCAGATCGCCAAATTTCGTCAACAAACCGCGACACCTCGCAAGCGCTCAGTCGCCGGGAGTTGGACGCGGCTCTGCGGCACCTGCAAGCAGCCCGCCATCATTCGTGGCGGGAAGACGCGCAAGGTTGGTGGCCGCACCGTGTTTACCTGCGCCGGGTGCTTGACCAAGTTGATGGAAAAGGCAGGCGATACCGCCAAGACGGGCACCGACGGCGAGTAGAGCCGCGCGTGCCGTGTAACCGCGCGCGGCGCTCCTGATTTTCCCGCTCCGAGGTCACGTGTCGGGTCGAATTGACTCGGCTCGGCCCTGCGCGTGCGCACCCTGGCGCCATCCCCACCGCCCGCGGCCCGACGCCGTTCGCGTCGCTACTTCGCGGGCGGCCGCGATCGTGCGCCGCGGTGTGACGCAGGGCACCCCGGAGCGTGGCCGTGCGTCACGTTTGCGCTCGCTTGGTTGCGTCGTCAGTCGGCGTATGCCTTCGCCGCCTGGATGATCGGTGCCCACTTGCTGATCTCGGCACTCAACAGCGCCTTGGCGCCAGCTGAAGTTTGACGCTCGACAGGCATGATCTCGGCGCCGAGGTCCTTCATCTTGGCGATGAAGGCAGGGTCCTTGATTGCCGCTTGCAAGGCGCCCTGCAGTTTGTTCACTACGTCAGCGGGCGTGTTCTTCGGCGCGTAGAGGATGTGCCACACGCCAACTTCGAACCCCGGAAGTTCGGTCGCCAGAGGCGGCAGATCCGGGAAGTTCGCCAGTTTGCCCTTGCTGGTGACGGCGAACGCTTTGACTTTTCCTGCCTTGATCTGACCGGTGGTGTTGGTCGTCTGATCGCACATCACGTCGACGTTGCCGCCCAACAGTGCGGTCATGGCCGGTCCGGTGCCCGAGAACGGCACCGTCGTCAGTTCGGTCTTCAGCGCGTTCTGGAACAGCAACCCGCACAGGTGCGATGCCGATCCGATGCCCGCGTTGGCGAGGTTGATCTTGTCCTTGTTGGCGCGGATGTAGGCGAGCAGTTCCTTCAGGTTGGTCTGCGTCATTTGCGGTTTGGTGACAAGCGTCATCGGAACGTCGACCACGGCGCCGATCGGAATGAAGTCGTCGAGCGGCTTGAAGTCCAGCTTGCGATACAGCGTCGGTGCCGTCGACATGCCAATGTGGTGAAACAGCAAGGTGTAGCCGTCGCCCGGAGCGCGAGCGACTTTCCCCGCGCCGATCGTTCCGCCAGCACCGTTGACGTTGTCGATGACCAACGTTCCTTTGAGGGGGCCACCCATGGCCTGCGCCAGCGAACGGGCGACGACGTCGGTGGGGCCGCCGGCTGCGAAGGGCACCACGACCGAGATCGGTTTATCTGGGTAGGCGAGGGCGGCGGTGCTGGCGACGGCAACGCCGAGCAGCGACGCGAGCGTCGTGAGTCGTTTCAACATGGGGGTGCGTGCTCCTGTAGGTGTACGGTCAAAATGAAGGGTCAGGGGGTTCATCGGTGTCGTCGCGCCGAAGCGGCGCGGCGGCGCCGGATCCAGCACGGATTGTCACGGCTGGAGCGCGTTGTGCCAAGCGGGTTTCCACTGCACCCGCCACGCGACGTCCTGAGACGTTCGTGGATACACTGTAAAGGCGGACGCGATGGCGATGCCAGCGATTGCGACGACTTCGTTGTCACAGATCAAAAGAGGCCACATGGCCCGCTGCCACGGCGGAACGCCCGCGTGCTGCATGACGTTCTTGAAGCTGACGTGCCCCGAACGCTCCGACACAGCGATGCGGTCGCCCGCGTTGCGGCGCCGGATGTGCCAGTGCTCGCCCAAGCGGGGCGCACGGATTCCAGCCCCGCATCCGGCCGCGACCCGCTCGAATTGCACGTTCCCGGCGCTTGTCCCGAGCCGCATAGACGGCTCACCACGCCACGGCACGGAAGGCCAGGCATCGTGCGGCCACGCGCGCTGCAATTGGTCGCGATAGACGATCACCGAGGCACCGTCGCCCCCGACCGACCAGCGTAGCGTTTGCGTTGCCCGTGACGTTCGCATTTGTCGCAGCCAGTCGCAGAGGGTTGCGGCGCCAACCGGCCCCATGTGATTCTCGGCAAGCCAGAGGCGCAACGCATTGGCTTGCCGCTCGGGTGAAAGCATCAGGAGTCGTGGCACCAACACAGGGGCTTGCGCCGCTGTTCCGTGTGCGACACCGGACGAGCAGGCCGCGAGATCGATGGCGGCCAGATTCGCCAGCAATCGGGCAGCATCGCTCTGCAGCTTCGCGCTGCGTGCCAAGGTGCGTTCAGCCGACGGAAACGACGCGATCAGTGCTGGCCAGACGACGTGTCGCAGCCGGTTGCGCTCGAAGCGAGGATCTTGGTTGCTCTCGTCCTCGACCCACGACAAGGCGTGCCGCGTCGCGTAGGCGGCAATCGCCGCCGCTGGGACCGCGAGCAGTGGGCGCACGCGGTAGTGATCGCTGCCGTACGCCATCGCGGCAAGCCCCTGTGGCCCGGCCCCGCGCAGCAATTGAAGCAATACGGTTTCCGCTTGGTCGCGGGCATGATGGGCCAGCGCGATCAGGTGGGTGTCGCCGGCCGCCTGCGCCAGCGAAGCATGGCGCACGGCGCGGGCAGCCGCCTCGATGCCGCGCGTGTCGCGGGTATCGACGCGGACGCGATCGATACTCAGAGGTACCCCGAGGTTGACGCACATGGAGCGACAGTGCTCGGCCCAGGCATCGGCGCGATCGCTCAAACCATGATGGACATGATGCGCCGCGAGGCGCCACTCCTTCGAATCGGCAAGCGCCGCGTGGAGGGCGTGCAGCAGCACCGACGAATCGCGTCCACCGGAAAACGCCACCAGCACATCGCGCCGCGTCGGCGTTGCGCGAGCCCAGTCCAGGACGGCCGCAGCGATCGCTGCGGGCACGGCTTCGGCGTCGTCAGCTCGACGCTTTGAATGCGCCATAGTCGGTCAGACGGGCCCGACGCTGCGCAAGGCGCTTGTCGGGTGCGATCGGCGCGAGTTTGTCGAGCTCGGCTGTCAGCGCCTTCTTCAGGTTGGCCATCATCGCGAGCGGGTCACGATGAGCGCCACCGGTCGGTTCAGGCACGATGCGATCGATCAGTCGCAGCGATTTCAAGCGCTCGGCCGTGATGCCCATGCAATCGGCAGCGTCGGGCGCGCGCTCGGCGCTTTTCCAGAGAATCGAAGCACAGCCCTCAGGCGAAATCACGGAGTAAGTGGCGTACTGCAGCATGACGGTGACGTCGCCGACCGCAACCGCCAGCGCACCGCCCGAGCCGCCTTCGCCGATGATCGTCACGATGATCGGAGACTTGATCCGCGCCATCTCGAACAGGTTTCGGCCGATCGCTTCCGACTGCCCGCGCTCCTCGGCACCGACGCCAGGGTAGGCGCCCGGCGTATCGACGAACGTGAAAATCGGCAATCCGAATTTGTCGGCCAGGTGCATCAGGCGCAGCGCCTTGCGATAACCCTCGGGGCGCGGCATGCCCCAATTGCGCAGCACTTTCTCCTTGGTGTCGCGGCCCTTCTGGTGGCCGATCACGACGCAGCTCCTGCCCTCGAAGCGCGCGAGCCCGCCGACGATCGCCGCGTCGTCGGCATAGGTGCGATCGCCGTGCAGTTCGACGAAATCGGTGAACAGGCCCGCGATGTAGTCAAGGGTATAGGGGCGTTGCGGATGCCGCGCCACCTGAGCGATCTGCCAAGGCGTGAGCTTCGAGTAGATCGACTTGTTGAGATCGACGAGCTTTTTGTTCAGCTTCTTGAGCTCATCGGAGACGTCGAGTTGATCGACGCCGTGATGCAACTCGGTCAGCTCGTCGATCTTCATCTGCAGCTCGGCGAGCGGCTGCTCGAAGTCGAGGTAGGTTTGTTTCGCCATACGCGACATTTTAGAGGGCGGAACGCTTCCTTCGGTACCGCAGGACAATCCTCATGGCGCACCCCATTTCGCTCTGGACGGACGCCCGCAGAGCAACTACACTTCCGGCCAAGGGCATGCGTCGTTGTCGTTGATTGCGGTCACGGGAGACGGGCGGTGAATGCTGCAGGCGTATCAGGACGACAGGTTCGACCGGGCGATGCTCACGAGGGCTCGCCCGCGCGATGGTTTGCCTCGTTGCATGGCCGATTTGCGCTGGCATTGCTGCTGCTGGTCGGTGCCTTCGCCGTTGGCTCGCTGGCCACGGAGGCGCTTTTCCCGACCATGCCGGTCGGTCTCAAGGTGCTGCTGGGGGCGGTTGTTTTTTTGCTCCTCGCGGCGCCGTTGGTCTGGTTGCAGGCGCTGGCGCCCATGCGCCGGGAGTTCGAGCGCTCCCTGGGTGAGCAGTCATCGCGTACCGCGGCGGCGGAGGAGCGGCTGCGAACGCATGAGAATGATGCGCGCTTGCAGCATGCCTTGGAGATTGCCGAGGATGAAGGAGGCGTTCTGCGCATCGCGGAGCAGGCGCTCAAGCGAGTGTCGGAAACTGGCGGTGCCCAAATCATGATGGCGCCCAACCCCGACGGTGAAATTGACCACTCGAGCGTGATCGGGGTGATGGATCCCGCCGCAGAGTGCGTCATCCGTAGCCCACGAGAGTGTCCGACGGTACGACGCGGTCAGGGCGCCGTGTACGAAGATGGTCTTGCGTTGAGCGCCTGCCGTGGATTGCGTGGTGAGATCGATGCCGGCTGCGCGGCCGCGTGCGTGCCGGTGTTCATCGCCGGCCGTGGGACGGGGATGATTCGTGCGCTCGGTTCGGCTGGCGATCCTTCGTTGTATCGGCAATTGCAGCAGTTGACTTTCCATGCGCATCAGATCGGTTCGCGTCTGGGCGTCATGCGTTCGGTCGCTGCCTCCGAAGTGAAGGCGACGACCGACCCCCTGACCGGGCTCTTCAATCGGCGCGCGCTCGATGCTCGTCTCGGCGTCTTGATCGAGCAGCAAGCGCCCTTTGCGCTCATCATCGCCGACATCGATCATTTCAAGCGGATCAACGACACGCACGGGCACGACGTGGGTGATCGCGCCCTGAAGGTGCTGGCAGCCACATTGAAGCAGTGCGTGCGGCGCCACGATCTCGTCTGCCGCTTTGGCGGTGAGGAGTTTGTTGTGTTGTTGGTCGGTCTCGATGTCGCCGGGGCCCTCGAAATCATTGAGCGCGTCCGTTCCGAATTGCCGCGCGCGACGGCCAGGGCGTCGGTGCCGACGTTCACGCTGAGTGCAGGCATCGTCGATCATGGCGAAGCGGACGACGCCGATGCGCTGTTGCGCACGGCGGACCAGTTGCTCTACGAGGCCAAGTCGCTTGGGCGCGATCGCGTCCAGATGGCGCCAGGGCGAGCGGTGCAGGAGGCACCCGTCGCACCCGCGCAGGGCTGACGCATCGCTCAGGAAGGGGGCGTCGCAGCGGTCGACTTCGGATCGGAGCTCTCGCCGCTGGCGGCAGCGGCGGTCGACTCCACTTCGCCGTCGAGCGTGAAGCGATCGCGCCCCAGCCGTTTGCTGCGATACAGTGCACCGTCCGCACGGCGCAGCAGCGATTCGGTCGTGTCTTCCGCCGTCGCGATGGCGGCGCCGATGCTGATCGTGACGCGGCGCAGAGGCCAGCGCTCGGTACGGAACGCAGCGAGGATGCGTTCGCTCACCGCACGTGCTTTCGCGCTCGCGTCGTGCGTCAGAAGGATCGCGAACTCTTCACCGCCGTAGCGTGCCACGACGTCTTCCGGGCGAACCGCGGCACGCAGCAGGCGGCCGGTCGTGCGCAACACCTCATCACCCGCCTGAAGGCCGAAGCTGTCGTTGAAGCGCTTGAAGTGATCGAGGTCGAGCATCAGCAGTGCGATGCCATCGGTCGCGCCGTCACGGAAGGCGTCAAGCAGCGCGGCGTCGAACGCGCGCCGGTTGGTCAGCCTCGTCAGACCGTCGGTGCTGGCGTCCTCGCGCAGCGCGTGCACGACGCGCCGCTCCTGTTCGCTGCGGTCGAGCAACACGGCGACCGACAGAATCATCACGGCGACCAGCGCGCCGGTGGCGACCGCGGCGAGCGACAGTACCAGCGATTCCGGCAACCCCAGTCGATCCTGAGCCGCCTTGAACACGAAGGTGAGCAGAACCGGCAGCAGCAGCGTCGGCAGGATCAGGCGTCGCGCGAACGCGCCGCCCATGCTGTCTGCGATCATGATGCGTGTCAATCCTGCCTCGGGGTGGATGCCAAACCAAGCGAGCGCGAGCAGCAGCATGATCACGGCCGTCGACGCGGGAAGGCGCTTGAGCAACGCCGCACTATCGCCGGCCAGGATGAGACCGAACGAAGCGAGCGCGGCGAGTGAGATCGCGATGACACCGAGCAGGCATGCGTCGCGCAGCCAAATCAACCGTTGCACGGCCGTCGTGGCGCCAGCGACGCCAAGGAGCACGAAGGCGAGCGCGGCCAACTCCGTCATCGGGCCGGGCGGGCGAGCGCTCCAGGCCACGAATGCCGGCATATCGTCGCACCAGCAGGGGTTGGCGACGCCCAAACCGTAGCGAATCAGTTCGCAGGCGCCGAGCAGCGCAACGACGATGGCGAGCGCGGCGCCGGTCCGTGGTGCCCGTCGTGACACGAGGAGCGCGATGGTCGATACGAGCGCCGCCAGCGCTGCGGCGGCGCGCATGCTGCCGGACGACTGCACGAACGGGAGAAACGGGCCGACACCCGACATCCATGTCAGGAAGACGACGAGCGCGAACGCAGCCACGACGATGGCGACGAGCTCGGCCATTGCCATGTAGGCGCGCGCGACGGATGCGTTGTTTCGGGTCAAGGCAAGAGGCGCACCATAGGTGGTGGCGGTTGATTGTCCAAGCGGGTTCGGCGGTGGCAGACCGCGGCGTATGCCCTGCAGGTGCTTTTCAGTCGACGCGCAGTCTACTATCGAGCGCGACCGGAGGGGGTTGGTTTGGCCCTGACGCGGGAGGGGGCGGTCGTTCGCTGTGCTAGATTCAATCGTGGCTCGAAGTGTTGGAGGCCAGACATCCAGCGGGCCGATGGCCCGCATCAACGTGGGAGAACATCATGCCGTTCCGCACCATCATCGAACCCTTTCGCATTCACTCGGTCGCGCCGCTCCGCATGACTACCGAAGCGCAACGGCGGAACGCCGTGCAGGCGGCGGGTTTCAACCTTTTCTCACTTCACTCGGATGACGTGATGATCGATCTGCTGACCGACTCGGGCACGGGCGCCATGAGTCGTGACCAGTGGGCAGCCATCCAGCACGGGGACGAGTCCTACGCGGGGAGCCCATCCTACGAAATATTTCGTGACGCGGTGCAGTCGCTGTTCCCGTTCAAGCATGTCATTCCCACGCATCAGGGCCGCGCTGCCGAAAAGATCATTTTCACCGTGCTCGGCGGCAGCGGGCGGTCGATTCCCAGCAATACACACTTCGACACCACGCGAGCGAACATTGAATACACGGGCGCCGCAGCCGTCGATCTGGTCATCGCCGAAGGCCGCGACCCGGCGAGCCTGCATCCCTTCAAGGGCAATATGGACACGGCCGCGCTCGACGCCTTTCTGGCGGCGAACCGTGGTGCGGTGCCGGCCGTGTTCATCACCATCACCAACAATTCGGGCGGTGGCCAACCGGTCAGCCTCGCCAACCTTCGCGAGACGCGCGCCGTGTGTCAACGCCATGGCGTGCCGCTCTTCCTCGACGCCTGTCGCTTTGCCGAGAACGCCTGGTTCATCCGCGAACGCGAACCCGGGCAACAGGAACGAAACGTCGCGGACATCGTGCGCGACATGGCGAGTCTCGCCGATGGCATGACCATGAGCGCGAAGAAGGATCCGATGGGCAACATCGGCGGCTGGCTTGCCGTGAACGACGACGCACTTGCCGAGCAGTGCCGCAATCTGCTCATTCTGACCGAGGGCTTTCCGACCTATGGCGGGCTGGCGGGACGAGATCTCGAAGCGCTCGCTCAGGGATTGAAGGAAGTCGTCGATCACGACTACCTGCGCTACCGTATCCGCTCGACCGCGTACCTCGGTGACGCGCTGTTGAAGTCGGGTATTCCCGTCGTGCAACCGATTGGCGGACATGCCGTCTACCTCGATGCACGCAGCCTGCTCAAACACATTGCGCCGTTGCAGTATCCCGGGCAGGCGCTCGCGGTCGCGCTGTACGAAGCCGGTGGCGTGCGCGGCTGCGAGATCGGCACCGTGATGTTCGGCCGGCAGGCGGATGGCAGCGAGAAGGCAGCCACACTCGACCTCGTTCGGCTGGCGATTCCGCGTCGAACCTACACGCAGAGCCACATCGACTACGTCATCGAGGTTTGCCAGCAGGTCGCGGCACAAGCGCAATCGCTGCGCGGTTACCGCATCGTCAGCGAACCCAAGCAATTGCGGCACTTTACGGCAACGTTCGAACCGTTGTGAGCGTTCGCGGCCGGCGCCCCTGTTTTTCCTTGCCCTCAAGAAGCATCCAACCATGAAACGAGAAACCATCGCCATTCACGGCGGATTCGCTGGCGACCCGCAGACGCACTCGGTCGCCGTGCCGATCTATCAGACGACGAGCTACTACTTCGACGACACGCAGCACGGCGCCGATCTGTTTGACCTCAAGGTGCCGGGAAACATCTACACCCGGATCATGAACCCGACCACCTCCGTGCTGGAGGAGCGTGTCGCGCAACTCGAAGGAGGCATCGGTTCACTCGCGCTCGCGTCCGGCATGGCGGCGATTACCGCGACGGTGCAGACGCTGGCAAGGGTGGGCGACAACATCATCGCGACGAGCCAACTCTACGGTGGCACCTACAATTTCTTCTGTCACACGTTACCCAATCAGGGCATCGAAGTGCGTCTCGTCGATGCACGCGATCCGGCGGCGATCGCCGCCGCGATCGACGAGCGCACTCGCCTCGTGTTCTGCGAATCGGTTGGCAATCCGGCCGGCAATGTGGTCGATCTCGCCGCGATGGCGGAGGTTGCGCATCGCGCCGGCGTTCCGCTCGTGGTCGACAACACGGTGCCTTCGCCCGCGCTGTGTCGTCCCATCGAGCATGGTGCCGACATTGTCGTGCATGCGCTGACCAAATACATGGGGGGCCACGGCAACAGCATCGGCGGCGTCATCGTGGATTCCGGAAAGTTTCCGTGGCGGGACAATCCGCGCTTCCCGCAGTTCAATCACCCCGATCCCAGCTACCACGGGGTCGTCTATGTCGACGCGTTTGGCCCCGCCGCCTTCATTGGTCGCGCCCGCGTCGTTCCGCTCCGGAACATGGGCGCCGCGATTTCACCGTTCAATGCGTTCCTGATTCTGCAAGGCATCGAAACGCTGCCGTTGCGCATGGAACGCCACTGCAGCAATGCGCTCGGTGTGGCGCGCTTTCTGCAAAGCCACGCCATGGTCAGTTGGGTGAATTTCGCTGGGCTCGAAGGTAGTCCGGATCATGCCATGGCGCGCAAATACATGGACGGCGGCATACCGTCGTCGATTCTGAGTTTCGGCATCAAGGGCGGACGCGAGGCTTGCGCACGCTTCATGGATCGTTTGCAGCTCATCAAGCGTCTGGTCAACATCGGGGATGCCAAGTCGCTCGCCTGTCATCCGGCCACGACGACGCATCGTCAGTTGAACGATGCCGAACTCGCCAAGGCTGGCGTCACTCCCGACCTGGTTCGGCTGTCGGTCGGTATCGAGCATATCGACGACATCATTGCCGATATCGAACACGCATTCGCGTCCGTCTGAGCGGTCAACGCGGTGGCCGGCGTGTGACGCTGGCCACCGCGGAGGCTCAGCGCTTGGCGTGGGGGCTCACATAGTCGCCCACGGGCGCTCGGAACGCGACGTTCATGCGATTCCAGCCGTTGATCGCGATGACCGCCAAGGTCAGATCGACCAACGACTTCTCATCGAAATGACGGCGTGCCTCCTCGTACACCGCGTCCGCGACATCGTGGGTCTCGGCGATCCGGGTCACCGCTTCGGTCCAGGCGAGGGCGGCGCGCTCGCGCGGCGTATAGCAAGAGGCATCGCGCCAGACCGGCAGCAGGTACAGTCGCTGCTCGGATTCGCCCTGGGCCCGTGCATCCTTCGTGTGCATGTCGAGACACCACGCGCAGCCGTTGATCTGTGAAGCGCGTGACTTGACCAGTTCGAGCAGCGGTTCCTCGAGCCCGCAGCGATGCACCTGCTGCTCTGTGTGCAACATCGCCTTGAATGCGTCGGGTGAGGCGAGTTTGTAGTCCAGTCGTGGTTGCATGAGGGTTTCCTTTCGTTGACGGCAGAAATGGCAGGCGTCGGCGGGTTCAACCGTTCACGCGTCCGTTGCGGCCACCGCTGCGAGGGCGGTTGGCGTAGTGCGTCGAGGGGCTGAACGGTGTCGACGACCGCAGTGAGCGGCAGCGCGCTGTCGTGTCGCACGGCGCGGCACCTGCGACCACCCAACTGCACCGCCCGCGGCGCCATCCGGTGCACGCTCGCTTGCCTGCGAGGGACATCCGGACGCGGCGGTCGTCTGTACCCGGGCGCCACGGCAGTGTAAGCCGAAAGCGGGCCGTCATGGGTTGTGCGCCTGGCGGCAAGGTTTACTATTGCTCTGTTGTGCGCCGCAACAGAGCGCGGTGCATCGAATCAATCGCGGCGCGCAAGCCCGTGCGTGTCCACGAACAACTGGAGGTACACAACATGTCCAAGCGCGAAGTGGTGGTATTGAGCGCGGTGCGATCCGCAGTCGGTGGGTTTGCCGGTACGTTGAGCGACATCGAGCCCGCGGAACTGGCCGGTACGGTGATGAAGGCCGCAGTCGAGCGCTCCGGCGTCGACCCGCAGCAGATCAACTACGTCACGGTCGGCAACACGATCCCGACCGAGAGTCGCTTTCCGTATGTGGCGCGGGTCGCCTCGATCCAGGCGGGACTGCCGATGGAGTCGGTGGCGATGGCGGTCAATCGCCTGTGCTCGTCGGGGCTGCAGGGCATCGTGACGACGGCGCAGAACATCCTGCTTGGTGATTGTGATTACGGTATCGGCGGCGGCGTCGAAGTCATGAGCCGTGGCGGCTACCTGTCGACGGCCATGCGCAGCGGCGCCCGCATGGGCGACTCGAAAATGCTCGACATGATGGTGGCTACGCTGACGGACCCGTTCGGCGTGGGGCACATGGGCATCACGGCCGAAAACCTCGCCACCAAATGGGGCATCACGCGCGACGCGCAGGACGCATTCGCCGCCGAGTCGCATCGCCGCGCGGCCGCGGCGATCGCCGATGGTCGATTCAAGTCGCAAATCGTGCCCATCGTCAAGCAGACGAGAAAGGGCGAGGTGGTCTTCGATACCGATGAGCACGTCAAGGCGGGCACCACCGTCGAGAGTCTCGCGAAGATGAAACCCGCATTCAAGAAGGATGGTTCGGTGACGGCCGGCAACGCGTCGGGCATCAATGACGGCGCTTCGTTCTTCGTGCTCGGTGAGGCGAGTCTTGCTGCGGCGGCCGGATACAAGGCGATCGCGCGGCTTGTCTCCTACGCCGTCGCCGGTGTGCCCAACGATGTCATGGGCGAAGGCCCCATTCCGGCGTCGAAGCTCGCGTTGAAGAAGGCCGGGCTGACGCTTGCGCAGATGGATGTCATCGAGTCGAACGAAGCATTTGCGGCGCAGGCGTTGACGGTCGCCAAGGGCCTCGGGCTCGATCCGGTCAAAACCAACCCGAACGGTGGCGCGATCGCCCTCGGCCATCCCATCGGCGCATCGGGCGCGGTCATCGCAACGAAGGCGCTCTACGAACTGCAGCGCACGGGTGGCAAGTACGCGTTGGTCACCATGTGCATTGGCGGCGGGCAGGGCATCGCTGCGGTGTTCGAGCGGCTGTAGGACGCGATGCCGAGAACCGCTGCCGTCACCGCGTCCGCGCGACGCTACGGCAGCGGAATCTCGGGGTAGATCGCGCTGCGCGGCACCACCAGACGGTAGACGCCCGCGCCTGCGCGCCGCGCCAGCAAATCGGCGTGCATGCCGAGCGGGGAGGCCAGAAATTCGCGCAGCAGGTGGCGAGGCACCAGCACCATGATTGGCGCCCCGTCCCGCGCCCGTGCGAAAGCGTCACGGTTGTCGATGAACGTGGCAGCGTCGGGCCTCCACTGCCGTCCCCACCACAGATCGGCGCTGTCGCTGTCGATGACGGGAACGACCGCCTGGTCGCTGTAGAAGGGCGCGGCGGAGACCGATTCGAGATCGCGATAGAGCATCAATTCGCACGTGCCGCACGCCTCTTCGGCGCTGGCGATCAGCTTGCGCGCGGAGAGGCGGCCTTCGAGTGTATTGGTCAGCCCGAGCGCGAGCGCAAGAACGACGAGCGGCGTGCCGGCGATCAGCAGCCATCGGTTCAAGCCGTGGTGCAGGACGCGCCAAGCCCCCCACAGGGCGATCGCCAGCAGCACGGCCCCCGGCGCCAGGCCCGACCATTCGCTGCGCGCGAACACCGTGTCCCAACGCACCTCGCGCCCTACCGCCCAGATGGCTGCGGCGATGATGGCGACGCCCAGTGCGGCAACGACGACCAGTTCGAGGCGCGGCGGTTGCTCGAACTCGCTGAGTCGAAGCGCCAACCACACGGCGGCAAACGGAATGGCGAGCGCGACGTAATAGTTGGCCTTTGCGCTGGCGGCCGAGAAAAACGTCACGATGATGCCCATGGCGAGCAGCGAAAAGCTGGCCAGCGCGGGTGCCGTGCCGTTCGTGCCGACGCGAATGGCGCGCGGAAGCAGTACGACCCACGGAAAGAACAGCAGCACGATGCGTGGCACGTAATAGAGTGCGCCGCCGGTGTAGGTATCGAGCGGGATGCGCCGGCCGAGAAAGCGCAGCACATGCTCGTTCCAGAAATACACCCACGCGAAGCCGTCGTAGTGCAGCATCGCGGCGATGTGCCACGGCAGGGCGATGATGGCGAATACGCTCCAGGCACGCCAATCGGCATGAAAGCGCAGCAGCGCCCGTCCGTCGCTGCGCCAGCGCCAGAGAATCCACAACGCCCAGATCAACCCGTAGAGCAGGAGCGAGAGCAATCCCTTCACCAGCACGGCGAGCGCCAGCGCAGCGAGGCTCGCCGCGAGAAGACGGCGGCTGCCGCTGCGCGCAGCGTGGAAGCTGCCGAGCATCGCTGCGACGAAGAACATCGCCAGCAGCGCATCGGGCATCACGGTGCGCGCGAGCATGATGAAGCCGAGCGATGACACGCAGATCAGCGCGGCCAGCCGGGCCGGCGCCACGCTGCCGGATTCGCGACGCACGCTGGCGTAGATCAAGAGCAGCGTCACGCTCGCTGCAAGCGCGCTGATCGCGCGCGCGCTCCACGCGTTGCCGTCGAACAGCGCGAACGACGCGGCGAGCAGGTAATAGAAGAGCGGTGGCTTTTCGGGATACGGTACACCGTTCAGATGCGGCATCAGCCACTGGCCGCGCGCCAGCATTTCCTCGGCGACCGTCGCATACAGCCCCTCGTTGTTGTTGAGCAGCGCGTAGCTGCCAAGCCCGAACCACAGCAGCAGCGCGCAAAGGGCGAGCACCCCCGCGAGTCCGAGCGCGTGCGCGCGCGAGCGCGCCGCTGCCAGCGCAGGCAACGGCAGCGGCAGCGTGGCGGGAGGCGGTGGGGTCGGCATCGTCGGCGGCGTGTGAAGCGTTGTTGCCTGGTCAGGGCGTGGTGGGCACGGGCTGCGCCGAGGCTGGCGTGGCCTTGCGCGAGAACCACGCGACATAGAGTGTGGGCAGAACCACCAGCGTGAGCAGCGTCGCGGTAAACAGGCCACCGATCACGACCACCGCGAGCGGTCGCTGTGTCTCGGCTCCGATGTCACGCGACAGCGCCATCGGCAGCAAACCGAGCGCGGCGAGAAGCGCGGTCATCAGCACCGTGCGCAGGCGCGCCATGGAGCCGTTGCGGACGGCTTCGCGCAGCGGCATGCCAGCCGTTTCGAACTGCTGGAATACGGAGAGCATCACGACGCCGTTCAGCACGGCCTGACCGGAGAGGGCAATGAAGCCGATGGCGGCGGACACCGAGAGCGGAATGGACAACGTCCACAGCGCGATGAAGCCGCCGATCAGAGCCAAGGGCACGTTGAGCAGGATGAGCGCGGCGCGAGACAGAGAGCCGAAGGCGTCGAACAGCAGCACGAAGATCAGCAGCAGCGATATCGGCACCACGACCGCGAGACGCTGCATGGCGCGTTGCTGGTTTTCGAATTCACCGGACCAATCGATGACCTGACCGGGTTTCAGTTTCACGTTTTTCTCCACGCGGGCCTGCATGTCGGTGACGACTGAGCCCATATCGCGCCCCTTGATGAATATGCCGATCGCCATGGCGCGGCGTCCCCCTTCGCGTGCGATGTCCATGGCCCCCGTCGCCTCCCGAATGTTGGTGACCGAGCCGAGTGCGACGTAGCCGCCATCGGGGGTCGGGACGGGAATGTTGGCCAGGCGTGCAATCGCGCGGTGTTCGTCCGACAGTCGCACGGCAACGGCGAACTTGCGCTCGCCTTCCCACAACTGCGTGGCAGCCTTGCCGCCAAGCGCCGCTTCGATCACGTCCTGCACGTCGCCCACGTTGAGGCCCGCACGTGCAGCGCGTGGCCGGTCGATCTCGATCAGCAGGTGCGGCACGGCACCCTCGCGATCGATCTCCGAGTGCTCGACGCCGCGCACCTGTTTGATTTCCCTCTCGATGGCCTTGATTGTAGAGTAGAGATCATCGAGATCGTCGCCGGCGACCTTGATGACGATCTGTCCCTTGATCTGCGAAATCGACTCCAGCACGTTGTCTCGGATCGGCTGCGAAAAGCTCGGGTCGAGGCTGGGAATGCCCGACAGCGCGCGATCGATGTCGGCGATGATGCGCTCCTTCGTGTAGCCCGGCCGCCATTCGTTCACCGGTTTGATGCCGACGAAGGTCTCGGCCATGCTGATCGTTTTCGGGTCGGTGCCGTCTTCCGGTTGGCCCACCTTGGAGACGACGGTGGACACCTCCGGCACCGAGCGAATGGCGCGTCGCGCGGCGGCCATCACGCGCTGCGCCTCGTGCGTCGAGGTCGTCGATGGCAACGTCATGTTGACCCACAGCGTTCCTTCATCGAGTTCGGGCAGGAATTCCGAGCCCAGGCGGCTGGCCGCCGCGATCGCGAGCGCGAAGCACAGCAGCGCGATCACGCCGACGCGGCGCGGATACGCGAGCGCCCAGTCGAGCACTGGAGCGTAGGTGCGCTTGCATAGCCGCACCAGGACGTTGTCGCCGTGCGGAACATGCTTTCGCAGCAGCACGTTGATGAGTGGCGGCACCAACACCAGCGAGAACACCAGCGAGCCGATCAGGGCCGTTGTCACCGAGAGCGCCATCGGCTGGAAGATGCGCCCCTCGTGTCGCTGCAAGGCGAAAATCGGAATGTGCGCCGCGATGATGATCAACATCGAGAACAGCGTCGGGCGGCCGACTTCGTTGGTGGCATCGGCGATCACCCGTCGGCGCTCATCGTGTCCTATCGTTTGCGGCTGTTGGGCGAGGCGCTGCACGATGTTTTCGACGACGATCACCGCGCCATCGACGATGATGCCGAAGTCCATCGCGCCGAGCGACAGCAGATTGGCCGGAATGCCCGCGATCTTCAGGCCGAGAAAGGTCGACAGCAACGCCAGCGGAATGATCACCACCACCGCAAGGCTCGCGCGCACGCTCGACAGGAAGAGATAGAGCACGATCGACACCAGCACCGCGCCCTCGATCAGGTTGCGAAAGACGGTCGACAGCGTCTTGCCCATCAGCCACGTGCGATCGTAGAAGGGTTCGATCTTCATGCCCGGCGGCAGTCCCTTCGCGTTGAGTGCCTCGATCTTCGCCTTCACGCCCTTCAGCACGTCGCTCGGGTTCTCGCCCTTGCGCATGACCACGATTCCGGTCACCACGTCGTCGTCATCATCCTGGCCGACGACGCCGAGGCGTGGCACGGCGCCGATCGTCACCCGCGCCACATCGCGAATCAGGATCGGTGTTCCGCCGCGCGAGGCGAGCACGATCTGGCCAATGTCATCGACCGAGCGCAACAGGCCGATTCCGCGAATGGCGTACTGTTGCGCGCCCTGTTCGATGTAGCTGCCGCCGGCGTTCGAATTGCCACGCGCGAGCGCATCGAGCAGGTTCTGGAAGGTGAGTTTGTAGGCGCGCAGCCGGTCGAGGTCAGGCTGTACCTCGTACTGCTTGATGGCGCCCCCCATGCCAACGACGTCGGCCACGCCAGGCACCTGACGAAAGGCGCGCTCGACCACCCAGTCCTGCACCGAGCGCAGATCGGTCGTATTGAAGCCATCGCCGCGGAGTCGGTAGCGCATCACTTCACCGACCGGTGTGGCATTGGGCGCAATCGCGGCATCGACGCCCGTCGGCAGATCGATGCCGCGCAAGCGTTCGTTGACCTGCTGGCGCGCGGCCGTGACGTCGGCGCGGTCGTCGTACGTGATGACCGTGTAGGAAAGTCCGAACTGGGTGTGCGAAAAGACGCGCAGCGAGTTCGGCAGGCCGGCCACGGCCAGTTCGATGGGCAACGTCACCTGCTTTTCGACCTCCTCGGCGGCGCGTCCGGGGTAGAGCGCGATGATCGTCACCTGAGTGTCGGTGACATCGGGGAACGCTTCGACCGACAGGTTGCGAAACGCCGTGACGCCAGCGATGATGAAGAGCAGCGTGCCGAGCGCGACGAACAGCGGCTGCTCCAGTGCGTAGGAAATCAGCCGCTTCATGGGTTGCCCGTTGTCACGGCGCGCACCGGTGAACTGCGTTCGGACGGTTTGTCGGTGGCGCCTGGAGTGGCCGCACCGGCATCGTCGCCGCCCTTGTCTTGCAGCAGGCGGAACTCGCGCGCGAGCAGCAGCGCGTTCTCACCGACCACCTGGTCGCCGACCTCGAGCCCTCGCGCGACGACGGCCTGTTTGCTTTCCTGCCACGACAGTTTGACCTCGCGCCGCGCGAACGAGGTCGGGCCGGTGCGCACGAAGACGAAATGCTGGCCGCCGCGCAGGATGAGTGCCTGGCTCGGCACCACGACGCCGCCGCCGAGATGGCGCTCGATGCGCGCGTTGACGAGCATCTCCGCCTTCAGACGGCGATCGGGATTGGTCACCTCGCCGCGAACCTTGATCGTTCGTGTGGCGGGGTCGATCGCGTCGGCCAGCGTCTGCACGCGGCCGCTCACCGTCTGGCCGCCGAGCGCGGGCGCCACGAGGTCGAACTGCGCGCCGGGTTTCAGCGTGGCGAGGTCGCTCTCGCGGGCATCGATCTGCACCCACAGCGACGTCGGGTCGGACAACACGAAGAGTGCCGGTACGCCGACGCCGGACTGGTCGGGACGCAATTCCTGGCCCGGATTCAGGTTGCGCTCCACCACCACGCCCTTGATGCCGGCGACGATGGCGAGTTGCTGGTTCACCGCGTTGCCGCCACCATAAAGGCGCAGGCGTGTCTCGCTGCGGGCCGCCTCGGCGCGGGCGCGCCCGAGATCGGCGTCCGCCTGTTCGAAGTCCTTGCGGGCGACGACTCCTCCGGCGAGCAGTTCCTGTTGCCGCGCTCGGGTTTTTTCGGCCAGCGCGACGTCGACTCGCGCGCGCGCGGCGTCGGCCTGCGCCTGTCCGAGATCGGGCGAGGCGATCGTCGCGAGCACGGTGCCCGGTTGCACCGTCTGCCCGACGTCGGCGCGGATCTGGGTCACGCGGCCCGCCAGTGGCGGATAGATGCGTTGCGTGCGCGTCTCGTTCCAGGTCAGGCGGGCCGGCAGTTCGATCGCCACCGCGCTCGCCGGTCGTACGTCGACCGTCTTCAGCAGGGCCAATTGCGGGTGAGCGCTCGGATAGCGAATCTCGTCCCCCTGAATGACGGCGGCGGCCGGCTCAGCCGGTGCGGTGGGCGATGACTCGCCGCAGCCGGCGAGGCCGACCAATGCGGCACACGCGATGATGGACGCGAGCAGGCGAGGGGCGGGGCGGGGTGGCGCAGAAGGGCTCATCGGACGTCGGGTGCAAGGAAGGAGATTGGCAAGACGGGCGGAGGGTGTCAGCGCAGCAGGCGCTCGGGATCGACGCGCAGTTGCAAGGCGGTTTCGGCCTTGGCGGCATCGACTTCGGCGGCCAGCGCATCGAGCTGCGTGCTCCGCCACGTGCGGCGGGCATCGAGCAGGTCGGTCAACGGCATCGCGCCGCGGGCGAACGCGAATTCCGCCTGCCTGAGGACGGTCGCGGCATGCTCGACGATGTCGGCGCCGAAGCGGCGTGCGCGATCGCGCGCGCTGCGCGCTTCCGCGACGAGTCGTTCGCGATCGATGCGCGCGTCGCGCTGTGTGCGTTCGGCGGCCAGTTCGGCGTGCGACAGGTCGGCCTGGGCGCGCGCGATTTCTCCCTCATAGCGATAACCGAAGGTCAGCGGAATCTGTACCCGGAGTTCGATCAGCCGCGTGGAGACGCCGGGATAGTGGTCATAGGACACGCCCCAGGTCGGGTCGACCTTGCGCAGCGCGAGCGCGCCGTCGAGCGCGGCGCGGGCGGCGTCGAGTCGCGCCTGCGCGGCGCGCACGTCACCTCGTGCGGCGATCGCCTCGTCGTCGCCGGCGAGCGTCGTGCCTGGCGCCGGCGCCGGCGGCTGCGGCCACTGCACCCGCTCGCTACGGGCGTCGAGCAGCGCGGCGCGCGCGACCCACGGCGAGAGCGCCAGTTCGGTGCGGGCCAGATCGGTCTGCGCGGCTTGCAGATCGAGCGCGGCACGCTCGCCATCGATCGTCGCGCGCAGCGCGTCCTGCGCCGAGAGGTCGCCCGCGTCGCGGCGGCGGTTCGCCGTGGTGCCGGCTTCGCTCGCGAGCGTTGCCATCTCGCGCAGAAGGCGCAGGCGCTCGCGCGCGCCGAGCCAGTCGAAATACGCGGCCTGCGCCGAGAGCATCTGCTGCAACGCCGTCTCGGCGGTATCGGCGCGGGCGGCGGCCAGCAGGCGTTCGGCGGCCGTCGTGCGGTGACGGCGCTTGTCGCCTCGCTCCCAGGTCCAGTCGATGCCGATCGATTTGTCGATGCGCTTTCGGCCCAGCGGATCGCCGGCCCCGACGCCGTTTTGCAGATCGATTTGGGAGAGCTTGCCCGATAGCGTCGGCAGCGGGGCATGGTCGGCGCTCAGCACGTCGCCCTCGGCGCCGCGTTCGCCTTGCTGCGCCTGGCGAACTTCGAGTGCCGCGCGCGCGGCGGCGAGTACGTCGCGCAACGTGGGGGCCGCGGCCATCGCGCTGCCGCTTGCGCCGCCGAGCGACAGCGCGATGGCGACGGCGAGCGTGCGCCATCGTCGTCGATGTGGGGGTGGTGTGGCTAACATGGCGACATCCTGATGAGGGGGCCGAGTTTCGGCGCGCGTGGCTGACCACCGACTGACCCACGCGATCTCCGAGCCGTGTCCGCGAGTGAACGCATGCGAATCCTGCTGGTGGAAGACGACCCGGTGCTGCGCGACGTGATGGGGCAAAGCCTCATCGATGCCGGACATCGCGTCGACCGCGCGGTGCGCCTGGCCGAGGCCGAGCAGATCTGGCGCTATCAGCCCTTCGACGCCATCCTTCTCGATCTCAACCTGCCCGACGGCAACGCGCTCGATCTGCTCAAGCGCGCGCGCGGCTGGGGCGACACCACGCCGGTGCTGGTGCTGACCGCGCGCAACCGAACCGACGAGCGCATCGAGGGGCTCGATGCGGGCGCCGATGACTATCTCGGCAAACCCTTCGATCTGGCCGAGGTCGAGGCGCGGTTGCGCGCGCTCGTGCGCCGCTCGCACGGTGGCGGCAACGTGGTCGAAGTCGGGCGTCTGCGCTTCGACGGCGTGTCCATGCGCATCCACGTGGGCGAGCGGCCCTTCGATCTTCCCGCACGCGAATTCGAAGTGCTGTGGGAGCTGGCGCATCCGCCGGGCCGTGTGGTCAGCAAGCGCGCGTTGTCCGACAAGCTCTCGGGGCTCGAGGACGCCCTTGGCGACAATGCGCTCGAAGCGTTCGTGTCGCGCCTGCGGCGCAAGCTCGCCGGCAGCGGCGCCACCATCCGCACGCTGCGCGGGCTGGGCTACCTGCTCGAGCGCGACGGCAGCGCGCCGTGAGCGGCGCTGCGGGCGACGGCGTCGCCGGCCCCACGCTGCGCCAGCGCCTGCTGTGGCATGTGCTGGTGCCGGTGACGGCGTTGTGGCTGCTGAGTACGGCGCTGGTGATCGAAGTTGCCTACGTCTATACCCAGCGTGCCTTCGACCGGGCACTGCTCGATGATGCCTACGCGCTGTCGGCGCACGTGCGCGACGATGGCGCCGGGCAGCGCCTCGAGCTGTCGGCGCGCGAGCTCGATTCGGTGCTCTTCGATCAAAGCGAAAAGGTGTTCTTCGCCGTGCAGAGCGCCGATGGCCGCACGCTCGCCAGCAACGCGCCGTGGCTCTTGCGCGCGACGCCGTCTGCCGCCGGCAGCGAAAGTCGCAGCGGCGCCTATGTGCTTGCCGACCGTTATCACGAGGGCGACAGCCTGCGCGTCGTCGATCTCGCGCTCGGCGACGGCCGTGGCGGCCGTATCGTGCTCGCGCAGACCGTGCGTTCGCGCACGCGGCTGGTGCAGCAGATGCTGCTCTACACCGTGCTGCCCGAGGCGCTGCTGCTCGTGTTGCTGGGCGGGTGGCTGTGGCGCGCCATCGGAGGCGATCTGGCGCCACTCAAGCGGTTGCAGGAAGCACTCGGCGCGCGCGACATGCGCGATCTGTCGCCTGTGGCCACGGTGGCATCGCCGACGCGTGACGTCGCCCAGGTCACGCAGGCGCTCAATGCGCTCTTCGCGCGGGTCGAGGCAGGCGTCGCCGCGCAGCGCGAGTTCGCGGGCAACGTCGCCCACGAATTGCGCACGCCACTGGCTGGCATTCGCGCGCTGGCCGACTACGGATTGCGCCAGCCGGACGCCGCCGTGTGGCGGGCGCAACTCGAAGCGATCCGCGCCCGCCAGGAGGACGCGAGCCACCTGATCGATCAGTTGCTGGCGCTCGCCTTTGCCGACGAAGCGCGCGACACGCTCGCGCTGGCCGATCTCGATCTCGTGCCGATCATCGAGCGCGCCGTCGTTGCCGCCTTGCCGCGCATCGACGCCCGCGGTGGCGACATCAGCGTGCATGGACTCGACGGCCCGATCAGCGTGCACGGCAACGAGGGGCTGCTGCTGGCGATGCTCGGCAACCTCATCGACAACGCCGCGCGCCACGCCGCCCCGCCCGCCGGAGTGCCGCTTGCCATCGCGCTCGTCATCGACGCCGCCGGGGATGACGCGCACGTCGACCTCGCCGTCCTGGACAACGGTGCCGGCCTTGGCGAGGCGCTGCCGACGGTGCCGGCGCGCTGGGCACACGTCGGAGACACCGGGGCGGGCAGCGCCGTTGCCGGCACCGGCGGCACCGGGCTCGGGCTTGCCATCGTCACCCGCTATGCCGAGCTGCTCGGTGCCCGCCTGTTGCTCGAACCGACCAACGGCGGCGGCTTGCGGGCGCGCATCCGGCTGCGGCGCGGCGGCGCGCTCGTCGCCGCGGGTCAACCGCGTACGGGGGTCGTGCGTTGAGGGCGCTGCCGTGCCGGCCGCGGCAATGCGTGCGACCGTCGGCAACCGCGCGAGCGGTGTTCGTGAACCGATTCACCCTTCATCCCCACCCGAGAGGACTCATCGAATGAAACGCATCATCACCGCGCTCATGGCCGCTGCGCTGCTGGCCGCACCGCTCTACGCGCTGGACGACAAGCAGGCGAAAAAGGACGTCGCGGCCGCCACCAAGGCGCCGGAGAAGGCACCCGCGCTGATCGACATCAACACGGCGAGCGCCAAGCAGCTGGCCACGCTCGATGGCATCGGCGACGCCCGTTCGGCCGCCATCGTCAAACACCGTCCGTACAAGGGCAAGGACGAACTGGTCGAGAAGAAGATCATCCCGCAGGACGTCTACGACAAGATCAAGGACAAGATCATCGCCAAGCAGTCTGCCGACAAGAAGAAGTAATTCGCTTGCCGGTCCGCGAACGGGCGCGTCGCCAGCACGGCGGGGCGCCCGTTTCGTTTTCCGGGCGCGCGCTGGCCGCGCTCCATGCGATCATCACGCTCCGCGCTGCCGAGGAGCCCGCTGCCGAGGAGCCATGAGCCGCCACCATGACGTCTGCCCCATCGCACCCCATGACGGCGTCGCGGCTGGAGCGCGCCTGGCTCGATGCCTGGGGCGCGCTCGGCGCCACGCCGCCGACGGGGCTGTACGATGCGCTGCTCGCGCGCTGGCAGGAGCCGCATCGGCACTACCACACTAGTGCAGTGTTTCGCTCTTC
>JAFEDD010000011.1:120187-122388 GCA_018241765.1 Pseudomonadota bacterium
ACCAATCTACGCGAAACGCTGCACTAGCGAACATCTCGCGGAGTGTCTGGCCCATTTCGAGTCGGCCGCGGCGCTGGCCGAGCACCCGGGCGAGGTGGCCATCGCGCTTTGGTTTCACGACGCCATCTACGACCCGAGGCGCGGCGACAACGAGGCCGCGAGCGCGCAGTGGGCGGCGCGTGAGCTCGGCGCTGCCGCCGTCGCGGCGGACGTGATCGCGCGGGTGCGGCAGCTCATCCTCGTCACGTGCCACGACGCGCAGCCCGGCAGCGCCGACGAGCGCCTGATGGTGGACATCGACCTCGGCATGTTGGGGGCGGACGCCGCACGCTTCGCGCAATACGACGCTCAGGTTGCCGCCGAATACGCCTGGGTACCGCGCTGGCTCTATCGGCGCAAGCGACGCGCCGTGCTGCAAGCCTTTCTGGCGCGGCCGGCCATCTATGCCACGCCTGTCTTCGCGCAGCGCTTCGAGGCGGCGGCACGCAGGAACCTCGCCGCCGCCGTCGCTTCGCTCGCCTGAGCGCGCGCACGCCGGCACGCGGGCATGCGGGCATGCAGGTTCCCCAAAAAGGGTCGCGCAACAGCTTCGATCTGAAAGCCGCATCCACAACAGGCTTGGAGCCCGAAATCGGCTAAAAGTCGACTAAAAATGGACTCGATTTCATGTTTTATGCAAGATTTACGAAATTATGCGTAAAAACAATGAGTTGCGATAGATCGTGGAGTAGGCGTCGAAAGGAGGATGCCGCACAACCCGCATACAGCCGTCAAAGTTGCCCTGCAAGCCGCTTGCAGGCGCCATGTCGCTCATCCTGATGGTGTTGTCGCGGCGGATGCGGCGCGAGCGCCCTGCGGCTTCGGCTGCGGCCTCAGGCGTCCACCCAATGCGATACCGGCTGCATCAGGAATTCCTCCAGCGCGATGCCGTCGCCGCCCACCAGCAACGTGCGCTGCGGACGAAAGGCTGCCGCGAAGGCCGCGGTACCGGCATGCGCCTGCGGTGCGCGGCCGCTTGTCACCTCGATTGCCGTCAACCGTCGCCCCGTCTGCACGACGAAGTCCACCTCGTGGTTGCGCTCGCGCCAGTAATGCAGCGCGCACTCCCCGCGCAGCGCCGCATTGGCCAAATGCGCCCCCACGGCCGACTCCACCAGACGCCCCCAAAGCTCGGGGTCGGCCTGCGCCTCGGCCAGCGAGACGGCGCTCGCCACGCTCATCAGCGCCGTGTTCAACACCTGAAGCTTCGGGCTCGACGCCCGGCTGCGTGCCACGTCGCCCGCATATTTCGGCAAGGCGCACACCATGCCGGCCGCGGCCAGAAGGTCGAGGTAGTGCGCCAGCGTGGTCGTGTTGCCCGCGTCCTGCAGTTGTCCCAGCATCTTCGTGTACGACAAAACCTGCCCGGAATAGCGGCAGGCCAGATCGAAAAGACGGCGCAGCAGTGCCGGTTTGTCGACGCGGGTCAGGAGCAGCACATCGCGCGAGATCGACGTCTCGATCAGGCTGTCGGCGACATAGCGAGCCCAGCGCGAAGGCTCGCCGATCAATGGCGCTGCGCCCGGATAGCCACCGTGGAACACGTATTCGGCCACCGACCAGCCGAACGCGGCGCGCATCTCCGCGAGCGACCAGTGCGACAGCGTCATCACCTCGAAGCGCCCGGCCAGGCTCTCGGTCAAACCCTGGGCGATCAGGAGCGGCGCCGAGCCGAGCACCACCACGCGCAGCGGCCGCTTGGCGCGGCTGTCCTCGTCCCACAGGCGCTTCACTGTCTCCGACCAGGCCGGGATTTTCTGGATTTCATCGAGCACCAGCACGGCCCCGTCCGGGCCCTCGATGGACAGGCGTGCCGCCTCCCATTGCTGGGCCAGCCACTGCGGTCCGCGCAGGGTCGGTTCGTCGGCGCTCGCGTAGCGCACCGGCAGCGCCAGCGTCGCCGTGGCCTGCTGCACCAGCGTGGACTTGCCCACCTGCCGCGGGCCGGCCACCACCTGAATGAAGCGGCGTGGCTCCGCAAGGCGCGCCGCGAGTTCCGCCATCTGCGGGCGCTGAAAGGGGGATTCCGGTTGGCTCTGCATACTGAGTAATTTTACTCAATGTCTTGAGCGAAATGTGTTGATCCGCCTCACGAAGCGTTCGCGCGCGGTTCCGCGCATCCGCCTCTTGCCCGTGCTGCACTAGTGCAGTGTTTCGCTCTT
>JAFEDD010000011.1:122454-148828 GCA_018241765.1 Pseudomonadota bacterium
AACCAAAATCCATCGCATTTTTTTGTGCCAATCTGCGCGAAACACTGCACTAGGTTCGGTCGGGAATCGGCATAACAGCTTCGATCTGAGAACCGCATCCACAACAGGCTTGGAGCCCGAAATCGGCCAAAAGTCGACTAAAAATGGACTCGATTTCATGATTTTCGCAAAATTTACGAAAGCCTGCGTAAAAACAATGAGTTGCGATAGATCGTGGCGCAGGTGTCGAAAGGAGGATGCCGCACAACGCGCATACAGCCGTCGAAGTTGCCCTGCAAGCCGCTTGCAGGCGCCATGTCGTTCATCCTGACGGTGTTGTCGCGACGGATGCGGCGCGAGCCTCAGGCGGCTAGGGCGGCGTCGTAGAAGGCGCGGATGGCGGCGCGTTCGGCGGCGAGATCGGTGCCGGGGACGATGGCGTGCTCGTTGCCGTGCAGCCGGAAGGCGTGCTGGCGGGCGCGCAGCGTGCGGTACGCATCGGCGGCGGCGCGCCCGAGCCCGGCCGGTTGCACCAGGCCGAGTTCGCCGGCGCGGATGGCCAGCGCGATGTTGCCGTGATCGGCGCGCATCGTCGGCTGCGTGGCGGCGTGGCGCAGCACGAGCGCCTGCACGGCGAACTCCATGTCGACCAGACCGCCGGGGTCGTGCTTCAAGTCGAAGCGCTCGCCGGCGCGGCGGTTGGGGTGGCCTTCGGCCACGCGCGCGCGCATGGCGATGACCTCGTCGCGCAGCGTCGGCCAGTCGCGCGGGCGGGCGATGATTTCCTCGCGGATGCGTTCGAAGGCGGCGCCGGTGGCCGCGTCGCCGGCGGCGAAGCGGGCGCGGGTGAGCGCCTGGTGCTCCCACGTCCACGCCTTGTCGCGCTGATAGTCGGCGAAGGCGCTGACGGTGGAGAGCAGCAGCCCGGCGGCGCCGTCGGGACGCAGGCGGGCGTCGATCTCGTAGGCGCGGCCCGCCGCCGTCATCGTCGTGAGCCAGCTTTGCAGGCGCTGCGCGACGCGGGTCAGTGCGTCGCGGTGCTCGACGGCAGCGTCGGGCATCAGAAAGATCAGATCGAGATCGGAGCCGTAGGCGAGCTCCTTGCCGCCCCAGCGCCCGTAGGCGATCACGGCGAGCCGTGCGGCGGGCGGCAGCGCGGCCGCGGTGAGCAGATGCTCGAGCGTGGCGTCGACGATGACGTCGGCCAGCGCCGAGAGATGGTCGGAGAGTGTCTCGACCGGCAGCAGCCCGGCCACGTCCTTCAGCAGCAGGCCGAAGGTTTCGTTTTGCAGCACGTGGCGGATGGCGTCCATCGCGCGTTCGGTGTCGCCGCCGGCGTCGTTCAAGCGGGCGACGAGGTCGGCCCGCCACGCGCCATAGTCGATGGGCGTCGACAACGAGCGGCCGTCCATCAGTTCATCGAGCAGCAGCGGGTGGCGCATGACGTAGCGCACGGCCCAGTCGCTGACGGCGGCGAGGTCGATGACGCGGTCGAGCACCTGCGGCCGCTCGCTCATCAGCGCGAGGTAGGCCGAGCGCGAGGCGACGGCAAGCAAAAGATCGAGCGTGCGCCGCGCGGCGGCGTCGGGCTCCGGCGTGCGCGCGGCATAGGCGAGCGTGGCCTGCGCGAGGCGCACGAGGCGCTCGCGACTGACGGCGGGCAGCGTGCGGGCGCGGGCGCCGTCGAGCAGGTTGCCGACGTAGGCGGCGGTGCCCTCGGCGTCGCGGTACCCGGCGGCCGCAAGGCTCGACGCGTCGTGCGTGAGGACGGTGGCGCGCGGCTGCGCCTGAATGCGCGCGGCGGTGTCCTCGCTGACGCCGAAGGCGCCCGAGAGCGTGCCGTCGAAATAGGCGGCGACCTCGCCGCGCGTGCGCTCCCAGGCGGCGTCGAGCGCGGCGGCGCCCGCCATGCCGAGGACGTGAGCGATGGCCTCGCGCTCGGCGGCGTCGCGCGGCATCAGTTGCGTTTGCTGATCGTCGCGGTATTGCAGCGTGTGTTCGAGCCGGCGCAGGAAGCGGTAATGCGTCTCCAGCGTGGCGCGCTGCGCTTCTTCGATGCGGCCGCTGGCGGCAAGGGCGGCGAGCGCGGCGAGCGTCGGGCGGACGCGCAGCGCCGGGTCGCGCCCGGCGCGCACCAGTTGCCGCAACTGGGTGCCGAATTCGAGCTCGCGGATGCCGCCACGGCCGAGCTTGATGTTGTCCGGGTCGTTTTTTTCGGCTCGCAGTTGGGCGTGCAGTTCGCGCATCGCGGCGACGGCGTCGAAGTCGAGGTAGCGGCGGAACACGAAGGGCGTCGTCAGCGCCGCGAGATCGGCGCCGAGCGGGCCGCTCGCCACGCGCGCCTTCAACCACGCCAAGCGCTCCCACATGCGGCCATGGGCGACGAAGTATTGTTCGAGAAACCCGAGCGTCGGCACCATCGGGCCGGCGTCGCCATAGGGGCGAAGCCTGAGGTCGACGCGAAAGACGAATTCGCCGTCCTGCTCCTGCCCGAGCGAGCGGGTGATGAGCCGCGCGAGGCGGTTCAGCGCATCGCTCGCCTCCGGCGGGACGCGGTCGGCGATGAAGACGATGTCGATGTCGGAGGACGCGTTGAGCTCACCGGCGCCGAGCTTGCCCATGGCGACGGTGGAGAAACCATGCGGTGCTTCGGCGCTGCCGAAGAGGACGCGCGCGTGTACGGCGGTGGCCGCTTCGAGTGCGATGTCGGCGAATGACGACAGGTCGCCGACCAGTTCATCGAGTGGCGCCGCGCAGACCAAGTCGCGCACCAGTGTGCGCAGCAGCAGTTCGCGTCGCATGCGGCGCAGCGTCGCGTCGAGCGTGTCGCGGTCGGCGTGCGCGAGCTCCTGCCGCCACGCATCGAGCGCGGGCCGCATAGCGGGCGCGGCGCGCACGCGTTCGGCCAGCGCCGCATCGCGCCGCGCGACGCGCTGCGCAAAGCGGCTGTAGTGGAACGCAAGTTCGATGCGCTCGGTCTCAGTCATGGCAATCTTCTTTGTGATGCGCCGATACAATCGCCGAGTATGCAGCACTCTGACGGCCCCGCCGCCGCGCCCTCGGGCCGCGGCGCCGAGAGCGGCTCCGCGCCGTCGCTGTGGCGTCGCTGGGGCGGGCATGGTATCCGGCTCACGTTCTGGTCGCTGCTTGCCCTGACGCTGCTCTTCGTCGGCGCCATCGCGCTCACCCGGTTCTGGCTGGTGCCGAACGTCGACAGTTTTCGGCCACGTCTGGTCGAGGAGCTGACCCGTATCACCCGCCAGCGCGTCGTCATCGGCGGCATCGAGGCCGGCTGGAACGGCTGGTCGCCCGAGTTCCACCTGACGCGCCTGCAATTGCTCGATGCGCGGGGCCGCACGCTGTTGCAGTTGCCCGAGGTCAACGCCACGCTGTCGTGGCGTTCGCTGTTTCTGTTCGAACCGCGCCTCACGGCGCTGAGCGTGCGCGGACCGCGCGTCATCGTGCGCCGCACCGCCGAGAACGCGCTGACCGTGGCCGGCTTCGATGTCGACCTGTCGAACACGACCGAGGGCGACAGCGGCATCGTCGACTGGTTGTTGAAGCAGCGCATGGTGCAGATCACGGCCGGTGAGATCGAATGGCAGGACGAGTGGCGCAAGCTGCCGGCACTGCGGCTGGCCAGCGTCAACGTGCGTCTCTACAACGACGGTGGTCGCCACCAGTTCGGGCTGACCGCCGTGCCGCCGAGCGAACTGGCGGCGCCGCTCGATCTGCGCGCCGAGTTCACCGGCAGCGATGCGCGACACCTGAGCGACTGGGATGGCCTGGCCTATGTGCGAGCCGACTACGCCAATCTGGCCGAACTGAGCCGCTACTTCCCGCTGCCGGTGCAGATGGCGCGCGGCGAAGGGGCGTTGCAGGCGTGGTTCGAATTCGACGATGGGCAGCCGGTGGCGGTGACGACCGACCTCGTGGCGCGCAACGCCCGTCTGCAACTGCTGCCGCTCGCGCTGGCCGCGCCCGGCGCGCGCGCGAGCGCCGCGGCCGCCACGGCGCGCGCGACGGCGCTCGATCTCGGTTCGCTTCGCGGTCGTCTGTCGTGGCGCGTGAAGACACTGAGCGGCGGCAGTGGCGCGAACACGAACGCGCTGACGCAGCAGCGCTGGTCGGCGCGCGATCTGCACGCCAGTGGCGCGGGCGATCTGCGCTTGCCCGCGGCGAACGCCGAGGTGGTGCTCGACTATCGTGGCGATGACATCATCGGCGGTGCGGTGCGTGCGCCGCGCATCGAGCTTGCTGCCGCGGCGCCCTTTCTGAAAACGCTGCCGCTGCCTGCCGCGTTCGTCGAGCGCTGGCTCGCGCTGCAACCCACCGGCTCACTCGATGAGGTCGATCTGCGTTGGCGCGACGAGGGCGAGTCGGCGCCGCTCGGACGCTTCTCGGTCGAAGGCTCGGTCGCGTTGCAGCGCGTGGGATGGCGCGGCGAGGGCGGCGTGCCGGGCGTCGCCGGACTCGATGCACGCCTGAGCGGCTCGACGCAGGCCGGTGAACTGCGCCTCGAGGTGGGCGATCGCGCGTCGCCGCGCGCGGGCCGCGACGAGACGAAGCCCGGCCCATCGCGCAGCGGCACGAGCGCACCGCTGCGGCTCGATTTCGGCACGCTGTTCGAGACGGCGATGAGCTTCGACACCGCTCGCGGCACCGTGAGCTGGAAGCGCGAGGCCGCGCCCGACGGCCGCGTTGCGATGCACCTCGCGGCGCGCGACATGGAAGCGGGCAACGCCGACGCACTGGCGCAATTCAGCGGTACCTGGGACCGCGAGCGCGCAGGCCCCGGCGTGGCCAACTTCAGCGGCACGCTGCTGCGCGCCGATGCCTCCGCCGTGCATCGTTATCTACCCACGACCATCGATGCCGCCACGCGGCACTACCTGCGCGACGCCATCGGCGCCGGGGACGCGCGCAACGGGCGCTTCACGGTCAAGGGCGATCTTTCGCATTTCCCGTTCGCCAACGATCAGCACGGCGTCTTCGAAATCGCGGCCCCCGTCACCGGCGGCGTGTTCACCTTCGATTCGCACTGGCCGCGCGCCGAGGCGATCGCGACGGAGCTCGTGTTCCGTGGCAGCGGCATGAGCGGCCACGTGACGAGTGCGGCGATCGGCGGCATTCCGATCGCCAACACCGACGTGAAGATCGCCGACATGGCGGCCACGCCGGCCGTGCTCGACATCAAGGGCGGGGCCAGCGGAGCGATCGATGACTTCCTGCGCTTCGCCGCGACGACGCCGGTCAACGGCTGGCTGGACGGTTTCCTGGGCGCGGCGCACGGTACCGGCAACGCGCGGCTGGCGATGTCGCTCACGATGCCGCTCGACGATGCGACGAAGACCCGCCTCGCCGGCGAGTTCACGATGCCCGGCAACACCCTCGCGCTGGGTGGCGATGTGCCTGCGCTTGCATCCGTGCAAGGCAAGCTGCGCTTCACGATGGCGAGCCTTGCCAGCGACGACATCGCGGCCGAAGCCTTTGGCGGTCCGCTGCGACTCACGCTGGCGACGCGCGAGGGCCGCATCGAAGCCCATGCGCGTGGCAGTGCGCGCCTCGAGAAACTGCGCGAGCAGTTTCCGTTTCCGCTGGTCGACCG
Source organism: Pseudomonadota bacterium (assembly GCA_018241765.1). Lineage (GTDB taxonomy): Bacteria > Pseudomonadota > Gammaproteobacteria > Burkholderiales > Casimicrobiaceae > Casimicrobium. Next base: position 128,042 of record JAFEDD010000011.1, read on the forward strand.
GCTGAGCGGCCCCGCGACGTGGGAGCTCGACCTCAGGCAGCCGCGTACCGCGAGCGCATCGTCCGTCGGCAAACCGGAAAAGGCCGCCGCCGATGAACCGGTGTTGCAACTCAAGGTGTCCGCGACGCCCGAGCGCTGGCCGCTCGACGCGATCCTGACGCCCGCGGACGCTCGCTCGTCGGACGCGAAGCCGATCAGCGCCACCGTGCGCCGCACGCTGCTCGATGGCGGGCGTGATGCCGTGACGCTCGAGGTGCCGGGGCAGTTGCATGCCGTCGCCGAGCGCTCGGCTCCGACGGCGAACGCGACGCGCACCATCGAGCGCGCGGTGCTCGACCTCGGCGCCACGGCCTCGGCGCTGCCGGCGCGCGGCTACGCCGTACGTGGCGACGTGGCACGCTTCAATGCCGACGCCACGATGGAGCTGATCGCCGAGCAGTCGGGGGCCGCAAAGCGCTCTCTGGGAGGCGCCACCGCCGAGGCGACGCGCGGCGAGTTCATCGACATCAACCTTCGCGCAGGCGAAGCGGTGCTCTACGGTCACCGCTTTCATGACGTCTCGCTTCGGGCGCAGCCCTCGGGGCAACGCTGGCGGCTTGCGCTGAAGAGCCGCGAGGCGAGCGGCGTCATTGCGCTCGACACCGACGCCGCGAGTGGTGCCGTCGATGCCGTGGCCATTCGCTTGCAGCGACTCACGTTCCCGACGCCGGTGACGGCGACATCGGAGAGCGCCGCCGCCAGCAGCGCCGCGACGCGCGACGCTTCGAACCGCTGGCCGAAACTCGACCTGGTCGCCGACAGCTTTGTCAGCGACGGGCGCGAACTCGGCAAGCTCGAAATCCGCGCCCAACCGGCAGCCGACGAGTGGCGCATCGATCAGGTGAAGCTGACCAACGCCGACGGCAGCATCGATGCCAAGGGACGCTGGCGCACGGTGGCGGCGACGCCGCCGCTGCCGCTCACGGGCGACACCAACGTCGATGTCACGCTGCGCTGGAACGACGCCGGTCGCTTCATGCAGCGCTTCGGTCTGCCCAAGGGCGTCGAACGGGCCGCCGGGTCGCTGACCGGCAACGTCGGCTGGCCGGGCAGCCCGGCGCAGTTCAGTTATGCGCGTCTCGGTGGCAGGTTCACGCTGGAGACGGCTGCCGGACGCTTCACGGAGATGGAACCGGGCATCGCCAAGTTGCTCGGCGTGCTGTCGCTGCAATCGCTGCCGCGCCGGCTGTCATTCAATTTCGATGATCTCTTCGGCAAGGGTTTTGCGTTCGACGAAGTGAAGGCCGATGTCAGCATCGCCGATGGCATTGCGCGCACCGACGGCTTCGCCATCAACGGGCCGTCGGCGCGGGTGCAGTTGCGCGGCAGCGCGGACATCAACCGCGAGACGCAGGACGTGCAGGTGCGCGTGTTCCCGAGCATCTCGACGGCGACGGCGGTGGGTGTCGGATTGGTCACGGCGAACCCGATGCTCGGCGCCGCCGTGCTGCTCGGCCAAAAGCTGGCGCGTGACCCGCTCGAGCGCATGCTGATGCAGGAGTTCGACGTCAAGGGGACCTGGAGCAACCCGGAAGTCAAACCCGTTGGCCGCAGTTCAGCCGGCGAGGACCCGACCGCGAGGGCGAGCCCTCCTGGACGCTGAGGGCGTGACACGCTGCGCGCTCAGCGCGATGCGGCCTCGAGCCAGCCTGCAGCAGCGCAACCGGCCACCACGAGCCACGGCGGCAGTTTCCAGAACATCAGGGCAATGAGCGCAACGAGGGCGAGCGCAAAGTCTCGCGACGTGTAAACGGCGCTCGTCCAGACCGGCTGATGGAGCGCTGCCAGAAGCAATCCCACCACGCTCGCGTCGATGCCGAGCAATGCAGCCTGCGTGCGGCGATTGCGGCGCAATGACTCCCAGAACGGCAGCGCACCGAAGACCAGCAGAAACGAAGGCACGAAGATTGCGACGAGATAGAGAAGGCCACCGAGCCAGGCCGTGGGCGCCTGCGTCATCGAAGCGCCGAGAAAGGCCGCGAACGTGAAGAGCGGGCCAGGCATGGCTTGTGCGGCGCCATAGCCGGCGAGAAAGGTGTCGGCATCGACCCAACCGGAGGAAACGACATCGGCCTGAAGCAGCGGCAGCACGACGTGGCCGCCGCCAAACACCAGCGAGCCGGTGCGAAAGAAGGCGTCGATGCGTGCGAGCGTCGGGTGCGACCACAGCTCGCCGAGCAGCGGCAACCCGAGCAGCAAGGTGACGAAAAGCGTGAGCCATGCCAGGCCGGCGCCGCGGCTCATGGTGGTCGCTGGCTGGTCCTGGGTAGTGGCTGCCGGTGCCGTGAGGAAGAACCGCCCCAGGACCGCCGCCGTGGCGATGACCGCGAGTTGCGCCCAGGCGGTCGGCACCATGAGCACGAAGCAAGCCGCCGCGGCCATTAGCGTGGCGCGCGGCGCATCGTTGCAGTGGTGGCGGGCCATTCCCCACACGGCCTGCGCGACCACGGCGACGGCCGCGAGCTTCAGGCCGTGCAGCGCGCCGGATGGAATCGCATCGGCGTGGCTGGCCAGACCGAGCGCGATCAGGATCATCAGAACGGCCGAAGGCAGCGTGAAGCCGAGCCACGCCGCCAGCGCGCCCGCATAGCCGGCGCGCGACAGCCCGATGGCAATACCGACCTGACTGCTGGGCGGGCCGGGCAGGAACTGACACAGCGCGACGAGATCGGCGTAGGCGCGTTCGCTCAACCATCGACGGCGAGTGACGAACTCGTCGCGGAAGTAGCCCAGATGCGCCACCGGGCCGCCGAATGAGGTGAGGCCCAGGCGCAGGAAGGCGAGGAACACCGCCCACGCGCTGTCCGTCGTCCGGCCAACGCCGTTGCTCATGCGGGTTGCCTCGGTGTTCGGGCGCGATTGCTGCATGTTACCGCCCATGATTCCACCAGCAGCAAAGCCCGCGGCGGCACCACTGGTCGCTCATCACGGTGCAGGGGCGCTGCGGCGTGCCGATGCCACCGCGCACCGATGGCGCGCGACCTCGCGATCGATGATCCACGCATACGATACAGCTTGGCGCTGGAAGGCGCATCCATAACGGGCTTGGAGCCCGAAAAGCGGCAAAAGTCGACTTGAAATTTCAAAAAAATGCTCATGGAGAGCGAAAAAGCAATTTCCTCTTGCCAATCAATGTGTTACACGAGAACCAGCGCGCGTCTCGGGCAAACCAGCGGCTCGCCAATGGCGTGGTTGCGTGAAAGTTGACCTGCAAGCCGCGCCACACAAGGAGATTCGCGGGTCATGGTGTCGGATAGGTGCCGGAGAGCAGGAACGATTCACCGTAGCCTCGATGCAACGAAGTGGAATCGAGGGAGCCTGTCAGAAATTTTGTCTACTTTTCTACCTTGACCAACCGCCTGCGGCCATCGAGCGAACCGCGACACGGTCACGAGGGTGATGCAGTGCCCCTCGATTCCACTTCGTTGCATCGAGGCTACGCTTGCTCGGGCAAGCCAGCGGCGCGCCAATGGCGTCGTTGCGTGAAAGTTGCCCTGCAAGCCGCGCCACACAAGGAGATTCGCGGGTCATGGTGTCGGATAGGTGCCGGAGAGCAGGAACGATCCAGCGTAGCCTCGATGCAACGAAGTGGAATCGAGGGAGCCTGTCAGAAATTTTGTCTACTTTTCTACCTTGACCAACCGCCTGCGGCCATCGAGCGAACCGCGACACAGTCATGGGTGTGCTGTGGTGCCCCTCGATTCCACTTCGTTGCATCGAGGCTACGCTTGCTGTGGCCATCGAGCGAACCGCGACACGGTCATGGGGGCGCTGCGGTGGCCCTCGATTCCACTTCGTTGCATCGAGGCTACGCTTGCCGCCGCCATCGAGCGAACCGCGACACGGTCATGGGGGCGCTGCGGTGGCCCTCGATTCCACTTCGTTGCATCGAGGCTACGCTTGCTCGATTTCGCGTCGCGTTTGATTGGAAATGGGGAAAGAAAGATGTTCAGCGCGCCTTGTCGCGTGGCAGGAAGAGCTCCGGTTCGACGTTGACGCCGTTCAGGTAGACGGCCCAATGCAGATGCGGTCCGCTGGCGCGGCCGGTGCCGCCGGAGCGGGCGACGGTCTGGCCTTGGCGCACGCGCTCGCCGGGTTGGGCTTCCCAATCGTTCAGGTGGCAAAAGAGGCTCATGAGCCCGTTGCCGTGGTCGATGAACATCGTCTTGCCGCAGAAATAGTAGTCACCCGTGTCGAGCACGACGCCGTCGCCCGGCGCGAGGACGGCGGTGCCGGTGGGGACGGCGACGTCGAGCCCGGCATGCGGTGCGCGCGGCTTGCCGTTGAGCACGCGTGAGCCACCGAAGCGGCCCGACAGTCGCCCGTGCGCGGGTTGCACGAACGCGGCGTTGGTGTTGTCGGATTCATGCCACTGGGCGCGCACGCTCTTCAGGTGCGCCGACTCACGCGCGAGCCGTTCGCTGAGTTCCGGCGGCGGCTCGACCATCGCCTGATTCGGCAGCGTGACGTGCTGCACGGGATAGCGCTTGGGCTTCACCGTGAAGCTCACGGTGCGAACGCTGCCATCGGCCTGGCGTACATCGATCTGCTGCGCGCCGGGCGTCGTGCCGAGCGCGATGCCGACGACAGCGACCCAGCGCTCGCTCTGGCGTGTCACCCATACGGCGGACGCGCCGCGCATGACCGAGGGTTTGGCGCCGCTTGCCGGCCCGACATCGATCAGCGCGACGCCGCCGGGCACGCGCGCTTCATGCGGCAGAGCGGCGCCGGCGACACTGCCCAGCAGCGTGCTGAGCCAGGCGAGGGCGGCGAGGGCATTGCGCGGGGTACGTTGCTTCATGTTTCGTTTCGTGGTGAGGGTGGGACGCGTCATTTGCCGCGCAACAGGACGAGGACCGCGCCGCTGCCGCCGCCGTGGGGCCGCGGTTCGCAATAGGCGAGCACTTCGTCACGCTGTTGCAGCCAGCGGCGCACCTTGTTGCGCAGAACCGGCAGCCGCCGATGGCTGCCGAGCCCCTTGCCGTGGATGATGCGCACGCAGCGCCAGCCGCCGAGCCGCGCCATGCGCAGGAATTCGCCCAGCGCGGCGTGGGCTTGATCCTGATTGTGGGCGTGCAGGTCGATCTCGGCGTTGATCGTCCATTCACCGCGGCGCAGCCGTCGCAGTACGTCGGGGCCGACTCCGGCGCGCAGAAAGCTTTGCTCGTCTTCGATGTCGGCGCCGATGTCCCAGCTCATGGGGCTCGGATTCTCGGCCGCTTGGCTCGCGGCCAGCGCGGCGCGCTCGTCGAGCGCGCGCTGACGAGGATGCGGCGATGGCGGCGTACGCTGGAGCTCGGCGCGTGCGCGGGCGCGCAGCGGCGTGACATCGTGCATGGCAGCACGAAAGCCTGCGACCTCCTCCGCGCTGGGCGCAGCGTAGGGTCGCCACGCGCGAAAGAGCTCGCCGAAGCGCTGCGCGGGGGGCTCATCGCTCACCTCGGGGTTGGACGGGGCGGGCGTCGTGGTGGCGACCGCGCGGCGGCGCTCGCGACGGGTGGCGCGGCGCTCGCTGCGCAAGAGCGCACCGAGATCGGCCAAGTCACGCGCCGACGCCATGAGGTCCGCCGTGGGGTACTCAGCCGTGCAGTGCTTCGAGCCAGGCCTGGGCGTCGAGGGCGGCCATGCAGCCGGTGCCGGCGCTGGTGACGGCCTGCCGGTAGACGTGATCGGCGACGTCACCAGCGGCGAACACGCCGGGCACGTTGGTGGCCGTGGCGCCGCCCTCGGTGCCGGAGCGCACCTTGATGAACCCGCCGGCCATCGTCAGCTGCCCGTCGAAGATGGCGCTGTTCGGTGTGTGGCCGATGGCGATGAAGAGCCCGGGCGCCTGCACCTCCTGCGTGCTGCCGTCGAGCATGCTCTTGAGGCGCACCCCGGTGACTCCGGAGGTGTCGCCGAGCACTTCATCGACGAAGTGGTTCCAGATCACGCGGATGTTGCCGCCGTCGCGGGTGCGGGCGAGCAGACGATCGATCAGGATCGGTTCGGCGCGGAAGCGGTCGCGGCGGTGCACGACGGTGACGCTGCGCGCGATGTTGGCAAGGTAGAGCGCTTCTTCGACGGCCGTGTTGCCGCCGCCGACGACGACGACGTCCTGCTGTTTGTAGAAGAAGCCGTCGCAGGTGGCGCAGGCCGATACGCCGCGGCCCTGATACTTTTCTTCGCTGGGCAGGCCGAGGTATTTGGCGGAGGCGCCGGTGGCGATGATGAGCGCGTCGCAGGTGTATTCGCCGCTGTCACCAACGAGGCGCGTGGGGGTCTCGTTCAGGTGCGCGGTGTGGATGTGATCGAAGATGATCTCGGTGCCGAAGCGCTCGGCGTGTCGCTGAAAGCGATCCATCAACTCCGGTCCCTGCACGCCGTCGACATCGGCGGGCCAGTTGTCGACTTCGGTGGTCGTGGTGAGCTGGCCGCCCTGCTGCATGCCGGTCAGCACGACGGGCTTGAGGTTGGCGCGGGCGGCGTAGACGGCGGCGGTGTAGCCGGCGGGGCCGGAGCCGAGGATCAGCAGGGGGCAGTGGCGGGGTGTGCTCATGGTGCGTGGCGTCAGGTGGCAAAAGGGAAGGAGGCGATGGGCGTGCGCCGGGGTGGTTGCGGGCGGCGTTCAGTGCTCGGTCTGCGTGATCATGCGGATGAGGTGGGCGAGCGAGTCGGCCCCCATTTTCTCCATGACGCGGGCGCGGTGCGCTTCCACCGTCTTGATGCTGATGTCGAGTTCGTGCGCGATGGTCTTGTTCATCTTGCCCGCAACGACGGCCGTGAGCACCTGGCGCTCGCGATCGGAGAGCGTGGCGAGATTCGCCTCGATCGTTGCCATCTGCGATTGCTGCGCCTGCGCTTCGACGGCGAGCGAGAGGGCTTCCTCGATGCGGCGGAGCAGATCGGCTTCGGCGAACGGCTTTTCGATGAAGTCGAAGGCGCCGCGCTTGATGGCGGTGACGGCGATCGGCACGTCGGCGTGTGCGGTGACGAAGAGGATGGGCATGCGGATGCCGCGATCGGCGAGGATGTCCTGCGTCTGCGGACCGCTGAGGCCGGGCATGCGCACGTCGAGCACGAGGCAGCGCGGCGGCCCGCCGGCACCGGGTTTGACTTCGGCGAGAAAGCGCTCGGCGCTGCCGAAGAGCCGCGCCTGATAGCCGTTCGATTGCAGCAGCCAGGCGATGGAATCGCGAAAGGCTTCGTCGTCGTCGACGACGTAGACCAGCCCGGGGTGAATGCTCATGCGTTGTCGTGCTCGTCGGGTGTCGCGGCAGCGTTGCCGCGTGTGGGTCGAAGATCGGGTTGCCGCGTCGCGGTCCCCACCGGGGGCAGCGCGAACGGCAGCGTGAAGCGGAACACCGCGCCACAGGGCACATTGTCGCCGAAGGTGAGGGTGCCCTCGTGGTATTCAATCAGCGAGCGGCAGATGTTCAGGCCCATGCCCATGCCGTCGCGTTTGGTGCTGAAGAACGGCGAGAAAAGTTGCCGCGCGGTGTCGGCCGAGATGCCGACGCCTCGATCGGCCACTTCGACCACGGCGTGCGTGGCGTCGATTCGCGCTGTGCGGATGTCGACGATGCGATCGGCGGCGGGAAGGTGCTGCATCGCCTCGCGCGCGTTGCGCACGAAGTTGAGCAGAACCTGCTCGATCATGATGCGATCGGCGAAGACGGCGGGCAGACCGCCGGTGAGGTGCAGCGCGCAGCGCAACGAGCGGTGTTCGTCGTCGCTTTGCGCGAGTCTGGCCACGTCCTCGACCAACGCGTTGAGGTCGAGCGCCTGCCGCTGCGGCTCGCGCGTGCGAACGAACTCGCGGACGCGACCGATGATGGCGCCGGCCCGCGTGACCTGGGCGTCGGCCTTTTCCATGGCCTGAATGACGGCGGGGTCGGCATGCCCGTCGTTGCGCAGGCGACGGATGCAGCCGTTCACGTAGTTGGCGATGGCGGCGAGCGGCTGGTTGATCTCGTGCGCGAGCGTCGAGGCCATTTCGCCCACGCTCATCAGGCGCGAGGTGCGCATCAGCGCGTCTTGTTGCGCTTCGCGCAGGCGTTCGGCGTTGACTCGCTTGCTGATGTCGGTGAGCGTGGTCAGTCGCGCGATGCGGCCGTCGATCCAGCGCACGGCGCGGGTATGCATCTGGAAATGGCGGTGATCGTGACATTCGAGTTCGGCACTGCACACGTTGCCGGGCTCGCCTTCGCCGGTGAGTAGTTGCGTGGCGGGAAAGCGGGTGCTCGGGGCTTCGATGAATGCCGCCTCGATCTGGCGCACATCGTCGGCGACCTCGACGCCGGCAAAGGTTGCAAGGAGGTGCGGGTTGACGTAGAGCAGCCGGTGGCCGTCGAGTTCGCTGACGTAGATCGCGACGTCGACGGCGTCGAGCACCGTGGCCACGCGCTCATTGACGACGCGAAGATCGGCTAGCGATTGCGCGTAGGCGCGGTCACGTTCGCCCTCGGCGAGGCGTCGCATCCGCCACTGCTTGCGCAGCCCCATCGACGTCCACACCATGAGCCCGGTGAGCGCGAGCACCGCCGTCGACAGCGTGAGGTTGGGCAACATGCCCGAGGGGCGCGCGCCGATCAGCGTCAGTTGCAGGTCATGCCACGGCAGCGACAGCGGCAGCGTGTGCTTGACGATGCCGGATTCGATGTAAGTGGCTTCCGTGTCGCTCATCCCCTTGCCGTTGACGTCGGAGACGATGGCGCGGTAGGTGCGCCGCGCCCATTCCGGCGAGGACTTCTCCAGCAGGCGGTCGAAGGCGATGACGACGTTGACGGTGCCGGCGAAGCCCTGCGGCGTGACGATGGGGGCGGCGTACTCGATGCGGAAGCGGTCGGCGTCGTCGAGGTAGGGCTGCGAGAACACGCCGCGTCCGCTCTGGCGCGCAAGCGAGGTCATCGCGACGCGCTCGGCGAACGGTGCGCGGTTGCGGCTGACGGCGTCGGGGCTGTGTGAGTCGGGCGCGTACTGCGTGATCTGCTGCTCGGGCGTCACGCGCAGGATCTCGCCGAGGTAACCGGATTCGAGCGCACGCTTGCCCGCCACCTGCTCGAACTCCTGATTCGACATCCGGTTGGCGCCGAGATCGAGCGCGATGCGGTCGATGAATTGCTGGTCGGCTTCAAGCCGTCGGGTGAACGCCTGTTCGACCAGCGCCGCGTCGCGCACGATCTCCGCGCGTTGGTAGTCGCGGTCGTGCTCGGCGACGAAGTAGATGAGCAGCAGCATGCCCGCGGCGAACGCGAGCAGCATCCATTCGTGGACATACCAGTCGCGCCCGGCGGAGGCGGGCGGACGCCCGGCCAGCGCCGGGTCCGTGCCGAAGGCCCTGCGCGGGGAAGGGGTGGCGTCCGCGGGATCGCTCATGCGGCCCATTCTAGGGAAGCACCCGGCGGAGCTTCGATGCCGAGCCGCACCGGACGGTGTCTTTTCGGTGTACGCTCGCACTGGCGCGCACTGGCGCGTTCGATCATTCGATGGGTTTGGTGTTCCTGGCTAGGAGGTTGCCATGTTGGTCAGTGAAATTCTTCGCATCAAGGGCAGCACGCTGTTCACGGCGGCGCCTGACACGAGTCTCGATGTGGCCGTGCATACGATGGCCGAGCACGATATCGGCTCGCTGGTGATCATGGAGCGCGGGCGCCTGGCGGGCATGCTGACGTTCCGCGAATTGATCCGGGTGCTCGATGAGCGCGGCGCCGACATGAAGGCGCTGGCGGTCGGCGCCATCATGGAGCGCGACCCGCTGACCGCCGACCCGCACATGGAAGTCAACGCGCTGCGCGGCGCGATGCTCGAGCGTCACGCGCGCTACATCCCGATCATGGACGGCACCACGCTGATGGGGGTGCTCTCGTTTCACGACGTGGCGAAGGCGGTGTTCGAGGAGCAGAGCTTCGAGAACCGCATGCTGAAGAGCTACATCAAGAATTGGCCGGACGAGGAAGAAACGGCCGTTCAGGGGCACGGTGGGCGGTGAGACGCTCAGCCGGCGTCGCTGCGCGGAGCCGGTGAGGGTGGCTTCAGTACCAGCGCCACGGCGATGACGATGGCGACGAGCGCGACGTAGTCGAAGGGGCGTGGTCGTTCGTGGAGCAGCAGCATGCCGCTGCCGAAGCCGACGATGGGCACCGCGAGCGAGCTGATGCCGGTGATCTGCGCGGGCAGCGCGCGCACCAGTTCGTTCCACGCGAACAGGCAGAAGCCGAACACGACGACCATGTTGAAGAGGAGCCCGGTCCACGCGCTCGCCGTCGTCGGCAGCCACGGGCCGTGACCGAACAGCGCGAGGCCGAGCCACACCGGCGGGGCGCCGAGCGCGAGGCTCCAGATCATCAGCGTCGTCGTCGGGATCGTCCGCGGGAACCCCTTGAAGACGACGATGCCGACGGCCCACAGAAAGCCCGAGGCGATCATCAGCAGCGCACCCACCGGAGCACCGCGCAGCATCTGGAATTCGTCCGCCAACAGCAGCGCGATGCCCGCCATGCCGATCGAGATGGCGACGATGCGCCACACCGTCAGCCGCTCGCCAAGAACGACGCGCGACAACAGCACGACCCACAGCGGCATGGTGTAGGCCAGCACGCCGGCACGCCCCGAGGGCAGCATCGTCAGCGCCGCAGCGGAGAGGATGTTCCACGCCGAGACGTTGCACAGAGCCGAGAGCAGCATGCGACCCCAGTGCGCGCGCGGCAGCGCGAGCGGCACGCCGCGCCTGAGGTCATAGGCGATGAACCAGAGCAGCCCGGCGGCGATGCACCACGAGCGAAACACCCAGAAGTCGAGCTCCGAGAGAGCCATCTTCATCAGCGGCCAGTTGATGCCCCAGATGGCAACGACGGCGACGAAAAGGCTCAGCTCGCGGCGTCCGATCGCGTGCATGGTGCCATCAGCTTTTCGCTGAAATGACGTTCACGACGGGCTTGCCGCCATGAAATCGGGTAACTCGACTTTGCCGTGAATCGGGCTCCAAGCCCATCATGGATGCGGTTTGCAGAGAAAAGTTGTTGCTGAATCCATGCCGTTCGAGTCGAGGTTCGCGACGGTCTCAGTGCAGGTGCATGGTGCCGCCGTTGGCCTCGTCCGGCAGGTGCGCGTGCAGCATCTCGCCTTCGCGGTTCGGGAAATGCGGGGCGCCGCAGTCGTCGCAAAATTCAAGCGGCAACTGCTCGTCGAGCTGCACGATGGTGCCGACGTTCGCGGCGCGCAGCAGGCTCTCGATCTCCTCGGTCACCGGGGTGTCGTCGTCCTCGTCGGAGACCAGCGGCCACACGCAACCGTGCACCACCTCGTCGCTGTCGCCGATCGAAAAGCCGATGCGGTATTCCTCCAGGCCCTTGCCCCAGCAGCCGCCGATGGTGGCGACGAGCCGCTCGGGCGGGGTGCCGGCGACCGCCTCCAGAAACGATACCGAGGCGCCGATCGAGTAGGCACGCGACGCGAGGTCCGCCTCGCGGCAGGCCGCGAAGAAGGTGCGCGGCAGCACCAGTTCGTGCGGGAAGCCCACCAAGAGCGGCTTGATGGCATTGCCGCCCTGGGTGCGCCACACGTTGAGCGATGACAGGCGCGACTCTTCCACCGGGGTCGTCATTTCCTGCCACGCGTAGAACGGCTCTCCCTCGGCTACCTGAAAGGCGCCGATGATCATGCGCATGTCGCAGACGACGTCGGGTGCCTCTTCGAGGGTTTCGGGCGGCATCGTCAGGTGGCGGCGCTCGCGGATGCAATCGGCGAGCAGTTGCAGCAGTTCGTGCGACGCACTGTAGCTGCGTGGCAGTTGGTCGGGCGCGAACAGGTAATCGACGACGGCGATCTTGGCCTTCGACGAAAAGATATGCGCCGAGAGCTGCACTTCGATGTTCTGCAACTGGGGCTTCGGAATCGTGCGCGTGGGAATCTTGCTGCGTCCCCACACCAGAATCGGGGCGCAGAACAGCGTCACCCGCTGCGCGCCCGCCTCGGACGGCACGATCATCGATTCCGCGAGCGACTCCACCAGGTCGGCCAGCGCATCGAAGGTGGCGTCGGGTGCATCGTGGGCGCGGTCGAGCGCGCGGTTGATCGCCTCTTCGTCGGCGTTCTCCAGATGCTGCAACACGACCATTTGCAGTTCGTGCTCCCAAAACACATCCTCGGCACGGCTTTTCGAGGACGCGAGGCCCTCGGCCAGACGCAACAGCGTGTTGGCTTCACGGGCGCCGCTCTTGCGGCGAAACGGGGCGCGGGGCATGACGCTTCCTGACTGCGGAAACCTTCCATTCTACGAGGCCATGCACCGCCGCGCCGGCACCGTCACGGCGCCTCAGGCCGCGCCGTGCATCGCGAGCGCCCAAGCCACATGCTCGCGCACCAGCGCGCTCGCATCGTTGCGCCGAGTGGCGAGCGCCGCCAGCACCTCCGGGGTGCCGGGCGCATTGCCGAGCGCCACCGCGATATTGCGCAGCCACCGCTCGTGGCCGATGCGCCGGATCGGGCTACCCTGCATTCGCTCATCGAAGTCGGCCGCGCTCCAGCCGAAGAGTTCGACCAGCGTGGCATGGTCGAGCCCGTGCCGTGGCTCGAAGTCCGGCAGCGCCGTGCTGCGCGCAAACTTGTTCCACGGGCAGACCAGCTGACAGTCGTCGCAGCCGTAGATCCGGTTGCCCATCGGGCGACGAAACGCTTCCGGGATGGCACCGGCCAGCTCGATCGTCAGGTAACTGATGCAGCGCCTCGCGTCGACGCGATACGGCGCGATGATGGCCTGGGTCGGGCAGACATCGATGCAGGCCGTGCAGCTGCCGCAATGATCACGCTGCGACGGGTCCGGCTTCAGTTCGAGCGACGTGTAGATGTCGCCCAGAAAGAACAGCGACCCGCGCTCGCGGCTCAGCATCAAGGTGTGCTTGCCGCGCCAACCGAGACCGGCCTTCGCCGCGAGCGCGCCCTCCAGCACCGGCGCGGAATCGCTGAACACCCGGAACTCATGCGGCGCAATGTCGCTCGCGATGCGCTCGGCGAAGTGCTGCAGGCGCTGGCGAATGGGTTTGTGATAGTCGCGGCCCAAGGCATAGCGCGAGACGTAGGCGCGCTCGGCGTCACCCAGCGTGCTCCAGGCGTCGGCCGCCCGTGTCGGCCAGTAGTCGAGCGCGACCGAGATCACGGCCTTGGTGCCGGGTTGCAGCTCGTCGGGCCGCCAGCGTTTGCTGCCGTGGCGAACCATATACTCCATCTCGCCATGATGACCCGCCGCAAGCCATGCCTGATAACCCACCGCCTCGCGCTCGAGCATGATGTCGGCAATGCCCACGGCGGACCAGCCGAGTTCGAGGCCGAGCGCCACGATGCGCTGCTCGACGCTCTCGGAGCGTGTTGAATCGTCTGCCATGGCCCGAATTTTAGAAAGCCAGCAGTTCCTTGCCGATGAAGCGGCGACGCTCGCCTTCGCGGCGCGCTTCGCCTCCGACGTCACCTGGCCGTGCTCGGTGGCGCTCCGTGGTGAGCTCGGTGCCGGCAAAACGACCTTCGCGCGCGGGGTGCTGCGCGCGCTCGGCGTGTCGGGCCCGATCAAGAGCCCAACGTACGCTCTGGTGGAGAGCTACGCGACGGCGCGTGGCGAGGTTCATCACCTCGACGCCTACCGCATCGAGTCCCCCGAGGACTTCGAAGCACGCGGCGGCTTCGAATACTTCGCCTCGCCCTCGCTTCGGCTCGTCGAATGGCCCGAGCGGCTGCACGGCGTCGTGCCGTTCGACCTGACGCTGCGCTTCGACCACGAAGGCGACGGCCGTCGCGTCACCGTCTCGCATGGTGCGCCACCGGCGGAGCGAGTCGCGTGAACCGGCGCGATGCGCTGCGCATCATCGCAGCGTGCGTGGCCGGAGGCGGCGCCGCGCTCGCGCGTGCGGGGGCGCGGGTGCTCGCCGTGCGCGCGTGGCCGGGTCGCGAGAGTACGCGGGTCACCATCGAGGCGGACCGCGAGCTGCGCTTCGTCGTGTCGTCGTTGAGCGACCCCGAGCGCACCGTCATCGATCTCAACGACGTGCAGGCCGACGCCGCGTTCCAGAAGGCGCTGGAGACGTTGCGTCACGACACCGGCGTGTTGACGCGGGCGCGCATCGGGCAGTTTCGTCCCGACACGGCGCGCCTGGTGCTCGACTTGAAAAGCCGCGTCGATGCGGCCGCCTTCGTGCTGCCGCCGGCAGGTCCCTATCAATATCGTCTGGTCATCGATCTGACGCCGCTCGACGCCGACGACCCGATCGCAACGTTTCTGACCAAGATTCTCGAACGCGAAGCGCAGCTCGAACGCGCGGCCGCCGAAGCCGCCGCCCGCGCCCCGGCCCCGGCACCGCTGCCGCCGGTGTTGCCGGCGAAGCCCGCGCCGCTGCCGCCCATTGCCACGCGCCCGACACCGCCCCGCGTCATCCGGCCGTACGTCGTCGTGCTCGATCCCGGTCACGGCGGTGAGGACCCCGGGGCCATCGGGCCAGGTGGCACTTACGAGAAAGACGTGGTGCTGCCGATTGCCCATGCCGTGCGCCAGTATCTCGAACAGGATCGACGTTTCGTCGTCTTCATGACGCGCGACGAAGACGTCTTCGTGCCGCTCGGCGAGCGCGTGCGCAAGGCGCGCAGCGTCAACGCCGACGTCTTCGTGTCGATCCACGCCGATGCCTTCACCCGTCCCGACGTTCGCGGCAGCTCCGTTTTCACACTGTCGGAGCGCGGCGCGAGCAGTGCCAACGCGAAGTGGCTCGCCGACCGCGAAAATCAGTCCGATCTCATCGGCGGCGTGCGTCTCGTCGGACGCGATCCGATGCTCGCCAAGCTGCTGCTCGACATGAGCCAGGCCATCACGCATGCGGAATCGCTCAAGCTTGGACGCGGCCTCGTGACCGAACTGAAACCCGTCGGGCGCATGCACAAGGGCAATGTCGAGCACGCCGGCTTCGCCGTGTTGAAGGCGCCCGACATTCCCTCGGCCCTGATCGAGACGGCGTTCATCTCGAACCCCGAGGAGGAGCTGAAACTGCGCAACCCCGCGCATCAGCTTCGCCTTGCACGCGCCATCGGTGGCGGTGTGCGCCGCTTTCTGGCCACGCAGCCGACGCGCAGCTGAGCGCTGCTCGATAGAATCGAACACCTCGGGGCGAACGCGGGCCAAACGCGGCTCGCCTACGATGTGCCCGCTGGCGCACTCGACCACGATTCCCACTGACCCGACAGCATCCGACGTATGCCTTGTTACTCGCATCGTCGCGTGCCGATGTTGTTGAAATGAATTGTCCGTGTTCAAAAACCTGACTCTCTACAGCTTCGATCGCACCTGGAATTTGACGACTGCGCAAGTCGAAGCGGGCATCGCCCAAGCGCGTTTCCTTGCCTGCGGTGCCACCGCCGAGCAATCGGCCGGCTGGTCGGAGCCGCGCGGCATCGCCCATGCGGTGCTGGCAGAGTCGGTGGGCGATTGGCTCATCGCGCGCTACACGACGGAGACCAAGGTCTTGCCGGCCAACGTCGTGCGTCGTGCGGCGGACGAGCGCGCTGCGAAGCTCGAAGCGCAACTGGGCCGCCCCATCGGTCGTGCCGAGCGGCGCGATCTGCGCGAGGAGACGCGCCTCGATCTCCTGCCACGTGCGTTCACCCGCGTGGCGCACACCCACATCGGCATCGATCGCCGTCGCGGTCTGTTGCTGATCGACTCCTGCGCGGCGGCGCGCACCGAGGCCATCGCGGCGTTGTTGATGCGCTGCCTCGACAACCTCACGCTGACGCGCCTGACGACGGCGACGTCTGCCGCGACGCAAATGGCCGCGTGGCTCCTCGCGCACGACGCGCCGGGCCGCTTCGCGATCGATGAAGAGTGCGAACTTCGCGCGACCGACGACACCGGATCGGTGGTGCGCTACAGCAAACACTCGCTGAACAACGCCGAGGTGCGCAAGCACATCGGCGCCGGCAAGCTGCCGACACGTCTCGCGCTCACGTGGAATGGACGCGTCAGTTTCGTGCTCACGGAGCAGGCGCAGTTGCGTCGTGTGCGCTTGCTCGACGGCGTGCTTAAAGGGAGTGCGGAGGAAGACGAAGAAGATGCGGCCGACCGCTTTGATGCGGATTGGACGATCACCACGGGCGAGATCGGGGCACTGGCGACCGAACTCATCGAGGCGCTCGGGGGCATGCTCGCGCCCGAGGCGTGAACATGCGCGCGACCGGGTCAACCACCGCGCGCGGCGTGCTCCGCCGGCGAAGCGGCGCGGCACGGTCGCGCCGCTGCCACTTGCGCGGTATCAAGGCATCGCGTCGAATGCGCCGCTAGACTGCGGGCATCCCAACCCACGATGGTTCTCGAACGCTATGTACGCTCAGGTTTTGGTGAAGATCGACGGTCAGTTCCATCGCATCGACCTGCGCGCGAACGATGCCGTGACGCCCGAGGCCGCACGCGAATGGCTCGATGCCCAAGTCGTGGCGCTCGGCTGTGAGCCGTTGCGCGCCTCCGGCAAACTGTTGCGTGCCGACAAGGTGTTGGTGGTCGCCCGAGATGCCGGGCTGGCACAGATTCAGGACCCCGCCTGGGGGCGTGCTTTCGCCGCGGCCGCCGTCGCCTTGCTCGACAAGACGATGATCGAAGTCGACGTCGATGGGCAGAGCCTGACCTACTGAGCGTCAGCGGCCAGCGGAACGCGGAGTCGTGCGCACAGACCGCGCCGGGTTTGCGCGTCGCGCCAGTCGAGTGTGATGGTCACGGCGTAGCGCTCGGCAATCGTGCGCACGATGGCCAGTCCGAGACCTGAACCCGTGGTCGCGGTGTTGGTGCCGCGGTAGAAGGGATCGAACACGCGCTCGCGCTCTTCCGGTGCGATGCCAGGCCCATCGTCGCAAATGTCGATCCGCAGTGCGTGCTCATCGCGGCGCAGCGCGATGTCGACGCGCCCACCTTCGGGCGTGTAGCGAAGCGCGTTGTCGGCGAGGTTGCGGATCAGCGTGGCGAAGTCCAGGGCCGACACGCTCACCCAGGCTTCATCCTCACCGCTGACGCCGAAGTCGATTCGTCGGGCGTCCGCGAGTGGCAGCAGATCGACCACCACCTGCGCGATCACCGGCCGCGCCGAAGTGCGCTGCCGGGTGACGCCCGCGGTCGACTGCGACCGCGCCAGCGCGAGCATCTGCTCGATCAGCGCCCGACTGCGATCGATGCCGCCTTGCAGCGCCAGCAAGCGTTCGCGCGCGGCCTCCGACATCGTGGCATTGCCCAGGCGTTCAGCCTGCAACGTGAGCGCCGTGAGCGGCGAGCGAAGTTCGTGCGCAGCATCCGCGACGAAGCGGCGCTGCGCGGTCAGGGTGGCGCTCACGCGATCGAGCAAGCCATTGATGGAGGCGGCGAACGGACGCACCTCGCTCGGAACGTCGTCGAGGCGCAGTGGCCGCAAGTCGGACACTGCGCGACGCTCGACATCCTCCGCAAGCCGGTGGATCGGTGCGAACATGCGCCGAATCAAGGTGGCGACTACCAGCAGCAGCACCGGGATGAAGACGAGAAATGGCAGCACCGCGTGCAGCGCGCTGTCGAGCGCGAGACTGGTGCGAAATTCGACCTCTTGGGCGACGGCAAAGCGCTGGCCGTCGCTGCGTGTCCCGACCAGCACGCGAAATGCCTCGCCGCCGACTTCGAGTGTCTGCATGCCGTCGCGCAGTGTGATGGGCAGCGCGAGCGCTCCGCCGTCGTCGACCGAACGGCCGTCGGCCGCCGACATACCGAGCGGCTGCACGAGCACGCGCGACTCCTCGTCGCCATCGATCCGACGTGGTCCGTTCAACGGGCCGGTGAGGGGCAGGCCCTGCTGTTCCACCAGGTGTCCGACCTGACGCAGCAAATCATCCTGCAACTCATGCGCCTCGTTGAAGCTCGCAACGAACGAAAAGGCTCCGGCGGCGACGGCGGTGACCACGATGGCGAGCGCCAGCGCGATCGACAGCCGAAGTTGCAGTGACGCCCTCAGCCGTTCCTGGAAACCATCCATCCGATGCCTCGCACGTTGCGGATTGCGTCCTGTCCGAGCTTTCGCCGAAGCGCGTAGATCAGGTACTCGACGGCATTGCTCTCCACTTCCTCCCCGAACCCGTAGATGCGGTCTTCAAGTTCGCTGCGCGACAGCAGCGTTCCCGGTCGCAGCATCAAGGCATGCAGCAGCGCAAATTCGCGCGCCGAGAGTTGCGTGGTTTCGGCGCCACGGCGCGTCGCCTGCCGCGTGGCGGGGTCGAGCGTCAGCACACCGTTGTCGAGCAGCGGGAAGGCATTTCCCGCGCGCCGGCGCGATACCGCGCGCAAACGCGCCAGCAGTTCGGCCATGGCGAAGGGTTTGATCACGTAGTCGTCGGCGCCGCCGTCGAGCCCGTGTACGCGGTCGTCGAGCGCATCGCGAGCGGTGATGATCAGCACCGGCAGCTCGCTGCCGCGTGCGCGCAGGCTGTGCAACACAGCGAACCCGTCCTTGCCCGGCAGTCCCAGATCGAGCAGCAGCGCATCGTAGTGCTGATGGCCGAGCGTGGACAACGCCATGGCGCCATCACGAACCCAATCGACCGTGAGCGCGGCGTCTCTGAGCGCGTCGTGAATTGCCTGCCCGATCATCGCATCGTCTTCCGCCAGCAGAATGCGCATGAAATTCCTTCAGTCAGCGCCGTGCGAGGATGATCCATGCGGGCCGCGGGGGCTCATGCACGTGATGAGCGCGACGCGCGATCATGGCGATTTCGAGTGGCGTCGGCGCGCCAATAACCAGATGACCGGTGGAAGCAGCACCGCCGCGACCAACCACCACTCGTCGGCGTCGAAACCTCCGAGCACGGTACGCAGCCCGGCGCCGAGGCCATAGCCGATGCTGGCGATCAGCGTCGCCCAGATCAGCGCGCCCAGCAGATTGAGCAGCATGAAGCGCGACCAGTGCACGCCGCTCATGCCGATCGCGATGGGCCCCGCGATGCGAAGCCCGTACATGAAACGCACGCCAAGGATGAGCGGGACATGGTGCCGTTCGAGCAGTGCGCCGACGCGTTCGGCGCGTGGCGCGAGGCTCGGCAATCGGTTGAGCAGGGCGACGCCGTAGCGACGCCCGATCGCGAAGCCGGTTTGATCGCCGAGAAAGCCGCCAAGGGTGGCGAGCGCGATGACGTTGGGCAGCGAGAGGTAGCCGCGTGATGCGGCCGCTCCCGCTGCCAGCAATACGGATTCCCCTTCGAGCAGGGTTCCAACCGCGACGGCCGCGTAGCCGTAGCTCTGAATCGCCGTTGCGACATCCATGCCGTGCCTGCCCCCTTCGTCGTTGTGGCGTTGTGCAAGCTTAGCCTTTGCCCGACAGCGCGTCGAACGTGCGCAACAGATTGCCGAGTGCCGCCTTGCAATCGTCCACGCTGGGCGTGTCGGCGCGCACGGCCTTCAACGCCCGATCGATGGCGCCATCGAGGCGATGCCAATCATCGGCCGCGCGCGGCTTCAGCCCGGCTTCGGCGCTATCCCAAGCGACTTCGAGATCCTTGATGCGCTGCTTTGCGCCGGCAAGGTCGCCGCGATCGACGATCGCGGCCACGTCGGCCGCGATGCTGCGGAACGGCGTGAGATCGCCGAGTGCCGAGGCGGGCGTTGCGACCGCGGTCGAACTCGCGGCGGCGCTTCCCTGCTTCGAGCCCTGGGGGGCGGATGGCGAGCAACCCGTGGCGAGCGTGAGGGTCATGACCGCGAGCAGCGCCGAGAGGGTGGCGTGGCGCGATGTGGTGTGGACGTTGTTCATGTTGGTTTCTCCAGAAGGTTTGTGGATTCGAATCAGGGGTGTGTCGTCGCGTCGGCGGCGGGCAGCGGGCTTGCCTCCTGAAGCGTGTAGTGTTCAAGCGCGACGAGAGCGACGATGACGGTCAGGAAGAGCGCGCTGGTCCACATCGCACCCATGCCGAGCCCACCGTAGGTTTTGGCTTGGGTGAGCAGGTCGCCCAACGCGGCACCGAATGGCCGTGTGAGGATGTAGGCGATCCAGAACGTCGCGACCGCGTTGCCGCCGAGCCGGAAGAGCCACCAGGTCAAGGCGATCAGTGCGCCGAATGCAATCGCACCGCGCACGAAGCCAAGGTGAAGCGCCTCGGTGGCGAGGTCTCCGGCCGCCGTGCCCATGGCGAAGGTGCACAAGATGGCGGCCCAGTAGAAGAGCTCGCGGCGGCGCGTCTTGATGTCATGGATCGACAGCGTGCGTTCGACGCGCCACCAGACGACGAAAATGGCGATGAGCAGCAGGGCAAAGATCGTCGTGCTGAGGTAGAGGCTGACGCCGAGCCCGTCGGTCAGCAGATCGGTGATCTGCGTGCCCACGACGCTCACCAGCACGACGGCGAGCCAGTACTTCCACGGGGTGTAGCGTACCGCTCGAAGTTGCATGAAGAGAGCGATCGCGAGCAACGTGCCCACCATCGCCCGCGTGACGGTCTGGCCGAGACCGGCGTTCACGGCGAGGTAATCGGCACCGGTCTCCCCGACCGTCGTGCACATGATCTTGATGATCCAGAACGACAGCGTGATGGCGGGCACCTTGATCCATCCTTCGCGAGGGTTCGGCGTGCGGCGCATCGCGCTGGCGTCGACGGGGTGGGTGGCGTTCATGGTCTTCTTCTCCTTTCGTGGTGACGACCGTGACGCCATTGTGGAAGCGCAAACTTAGGTGAACCCTAGTGCAGTGTTTCGCTCTTCTTGGTACAAAAATCCGCGTCTTTTGGCCCGACTCTTCG
>JAFEDD010000011.1:148893-170934 GCA_018241765.1 Pseudomonadota bacterium
ACCAATCTACGCGAAACACTGCAAGGTGAACCTGCGATCAGCGATGCGCGCGTCCTGCAATGAAGTTCAACGACGGCCGGGCGACCGCGACAGAATCCTTGGTGCAGAACGGAAATTCAGTGGCCGGGCAACAAGCGGCGTTGCACGGCGATGATCCGCCGCGTCAGCCCTCCGAGCCACACACGCTGCGTGAGTCTCGCCGCGCTGACGGCGAGGGCCGCGACGCCCATCGCGCCGACCATGTCGATGGGAAAGTGCACGCCGACGTAGATGCGCGCCCATGCCATCGTCAGGCCGAGCAGGCCAAGTGTGAGACCGATGCGCGTGGCGCCGCGCGCCCAGAGGGCGACGGCGACGGTCCACCAAAGCGTCAGGTGATCGCTCGGGAATGAGGCGTCGGCCTCGTGTTCGATGAGGCGGTGCCCGAGGCCGAGCACGAAGGGGCGTGGTTGCGGCGCGATGTGACCGATGAGCCCGCTCATCGCGATTGCGCCTGCGGCGGCAACCGCCACGAACAGCAGCGTTCGCCGGGTATGTGTGCTGCCTCGAAACCACGCGATGATCCAACCCAGTGGCAACGATACGACCAGATACTTCGCCAGAAAAACGGCGACGCCGAGCGTCGCCGCCGAGGGGTGCGCCGGCGCGTTGAGCCAGAGGAAGAGTGTCGTGTCGAGATCGGTCATGGCAGCTGCCGGATGCCGGATTTGGCTGCGGCGATGGCGCTCGCAACGCCGAGCGTCGCGCCGCGCATTGAGGTGTTGTGCAGACGTTTCATGGTATCGAACCTGCGGTTGAATGCCCAACAATTCGGCGAACGGATGTTGGGGTGGCGAACTTGGTGCTTTCGGAAAGGGCGAAAAATGGTGAATCCGGCTTTTTGGCGGCGATCCCGGGATCGATTTTCTCTGCATCGGCAGGTCGGCTTCGGGTCGGGCCGGGGTATCGGGCGCTGCATTGCGCAGCGCCATGACGTCGATGTTTTGGACGCCGACGTCGACAGCGTGCAGCGAGTCGGCCTGCGGGCGGCTACCTCTTGCGCCCGGGCCCACCGCTCAAGGCGCTTCCTGCACCAGGGCGCAGCCGCGCTGCGGGAAAATGTACGCAGAACTCGGAACCATGGCCCAGCGCGCTGGTGATGCCCAACTGCGCCTCGTGGCGCTGCAGAGCGTGCTTGGCGATAGCCAGACCCAGGCCCGTGCCGCCGTGCTCGCGGGATCGTCCACGGTCGACGCGGTAGAAGCGCTCGGTCAGGCGGGGCAGGTGTTCGGCGGCGATGCCGGGGCCGTTGTCGCGCACGCAAAGGCATGCGCTGCCATCGGCCTGCACTTGCCATTGCATCTCGATGGCACCGCCTGCCGGGGTGTAGCGCACGGCATTGCTCACGAGGTTGGACAGGGCGCTGTAGAGCTCCGCTTCGTCACCGGCAATCTCGCCCGCCGCGTTGCGCATGGCTTCATCCGGGAAATGCCACTCGTGCGGCGTGCTGCCTGCCGGCAGCACGCGCTGCGAAAGCGCGCGCGCGTCCTGTTCGCAGCGCGCGAGCAGCGGGCCCACGGCCACCCACCGCTCCCGACTCGGCGCCGGGCTGCCCTCCAGGCGTGAGAGCGTGAGCAGGTCCTGCACCAGCGCCTGCATTCGGGCGGCCTGTTGCGCCATGAGGTCGAGGTAGTGCGCGCGCTCTTCTTCACTGAGCTTGAGGGTCTGCAGCGTTTCGATGAACCCGGCCAGCACGGTGAGCGGGGTCCGTATTTCGTGCGATACGTTGGCTACGAAATCGCGGCGCATGGTTTCGGCGAGCTGCAGCTGCGTGACGTCGCGCGAGAGCATGAGGCGGCTTCCATCGCCGTAGGGATAGAGGCGGATGGCCAGCTGCAGCGCCGGCGCACCCGCGCTTGTCGGGCGACTGAGCAGCACGTCCTGCGTGAAATCGCCCTGGGTGAGGTAGGCGCTGAACGCGGGATCGCGCACGAGGTTACCTATGGTTTGCAGGTGATCGCGCTGCGCGTCCAGTCCGAGTTGCTGAGCGGCCTGCAGGTTGCACCATTCGATGCGCCCTACGCTGTCGAGCAGCAGCACCCCGTTGGGCGAGGCCTGGATGGCCGAGAGAAAGGTCTGCAGCCGCGCCTCACTAGCCTGAAGCGCCTGCGCATGCTGACGCTGCAGGCGGCACGTGCGATCGACGGTCTCGCCCCAGGTGCCATGCAGGTGCGGACTGTCGCTCGGGCCGCCCCGGCGCAACCAGGCGAGGGCACGCGCGGCGTTGGATGCGTCCCACCCGAACCAGAGCCAGGCGGCGAGGAAGGTGCCGCCCACCGCCCCCCAGGGTCCGCCTTGAGAGAACCCTAGCGCAGCGCCCGCCAGTTGCAGCGCGATGAAGAACAGCAGGCGCTTGAGCATATCGGCATCAAAAACGGTTCAAGCCATTTCGCATCAGACGCGGACAGCTATCCAATCCGAACCTCTGTCGGCGCGGCGAAGCGGTAGCCCGCGCCACGCACGGTTTGCACCAGCACGGCAGCGTCTCCCAGAGCTTCGCGCAGCCGCTTGATGTGTACATCCACCGTGCGCTCCTCGATGTAGACGTGGTCGCCCCAGATTTTGTCGAGCAGTTGCGCGCGGCTGTGCACGCGTTCGGGGTGCTTCATCAGATAGTGCAGCAGCCGAAATTCCGTGGGACCCAGGCGCAGCGCGTCGCCCCGCCAGCTCACGCGTACCGTGGCGCCGTCGAGCAGAAGCCCACCCCCGGCAACGACATCGCACGTCTGCTCCGGCGCGCGCCGGCGCAGCACGGCGCGAATGCGTGCCAGCAACTCCTGCGTTGAAAACGGTTTGGTGATGTAGTCGTCGGCGCCAGCGTCCAGGCCCGCCACTTTGTCCGGCTCGTCGCCGCGCGCGGTCAGCATCAGGATGGGCACGCTTTTGCTACGCGGGTGCGCGCGCCAGCGTCGCGCCAGCTCGAGGCCACTCACGTCGGGCAGCATCCAGTCGAGCAGGATGAGGTCGGGAAGTACGGCGTCGAGCTCGCGCTGGGCCCTGGCGCCGTCGCCCGTGCAGACCGGCAGGAGGCCGCCGTGGCGCAGGTTGATGGCGATGAGCTCGGCGATGGCCGGCTCGTCTTCGACGACGAGGATGCGGGGTTGTGGTGTCATTGCACGACGGACTCGATGTCCTGCATCGTGGTGTGGCGCACGTCCTTGCCTTCGACCAGGTAGATGATGAGTTCGGCCACGTTCTTGGAGTGGTCGCCGATGCGTTCGATGGCCTTGGCCAGAAACAGCAGATCGAGGCTCGCGGAGATGGTCCGCGGATCTTCCATCATGTAGGTGATGAGCTTGCGCACGAAGCCGTCGAACTCGCGATCAATCCGATCGTCTTCTTTTAGGATGGCGAGTGCCGCCTTGGTGTCGAGCCGGGCAAAGGCATCCAGAGCCTTGCGCAGCAGCCCCGAGGCCAGCTCGGCCGCCACGTGCAGTTCGCCCGAGGGCAGGGTGCGCACCGCGCCGCTGTCGATGATGGAGCGCACCATGCGCGCCATGCGCGTGGCTTCGTCGCCCATGCGCTCGAGGTTGGCGGTGGCCTTGGAAAATGCCATCAACAGACGCAGGTCGCGCGCCGTGGGCTGGCGCCGCGCGATGATGGTTGTGAGCTGGTGGTCGATCTCCACTTCCATCGCGTTCACGCGTCGCTCGAGTTCGGCGACCTGCTCGGCCGCGTTCAGACTGAACTGCGACAGCGCTTCGACCGCGTGGCGAATCTGCGCCTCCACTAGCCCGCCGAGCTCCATGACTCGCGCCGAAACCTGGTTGAGTTCGCTATCGAACTGGGAAGACAAGTGTTTGTCGCTCATCCGAACCTCCCGGTGATGTAGTCCTCGGTTTCCTTGCGCCGGGGCTTGAAGAACATGCGTTCGGTGGCGCCGAACTCGATCAGTTCGCCCAGGTACATGTAGGCCGTGTAGTCACTACACCGAGCGGCCTGCTGCATGTTGTGCGTGACGATGACAACGGTGTATTCGCTCTTGAGCTCCGCCATCAGCTC
The DNA here is from genome assembly GCA_018241765.1 of Pseudomonadota bacterium. GTDB lineage: Bacteria > Pseudomonadota > Gammaproteobacteria > Burkholderiales > Casimicrobiaceae > Casimicrobium. The sequence continues at coordinate 152,935 of JAFEDD010000011.1, forward strand.
TTCGATGCGCGCCGTGGAAATCGGGTCCAGCGCGGAGCAGGGTTCATCAAGGAGCAGTACTTCGGGTTGCACCGCGATGCCGCGTGCGATACACAGGCGTTGCTGCTGCCCGCCGGAGAGGCTGGCGCCGCTTTGCTCGAGCTTGTCCTTGACCTCATCCCACAGCGCCGCCTTGCGCAGCGCCCATTCCACGCGCTCGTCCATGTCGGCCAAGCTCAAACGTTCAAACAACCGCACGCCAAACGCGATGTTGTCGTAGATCGACATCGGAAAGGGTGTCGGCTTCTGGAACACCATGCCGATCTTGGCGCGCAGTAGCGCGACGTCATGCGTGCGGGCCAGCAGGTCCTCGCCATCGAGCAACACCTGCCCTTGGGCGCGCTGATCGGGGTAGAGCTCGAACATACGGTTGAACACGCGCAGCAGGGTCGACTTGCCGCAGCCGGACGGCCCGATGAATGCCGTTACCTGGTGGGTCGGAATGTCCAGATCGATGTTCTTGAGCGCATGGAACTTGCCGTAATGAAAGTTCAACTGGCGCACCGAGATCTTGGGGGTGGATCTGACTTCGATAGCGGAGGGGGGAGCGCTTGAGTGGGGCATGAAGGCGCGAAAGAAGTGGGGTTTACCTGCCGCGGGCGAGCGCGCGCGCCAGGATGTTCAGTCCGAGCACCGCCAGAGTGATCAGCAGCACACCGGCCCAAGCCAAGTGCTGCCAGTTCTCGTAGGGGCTCATGGCAAACTGGAAGATCACCACCGGCAGGCTGGCAGTGGGGTGGGCCAGGTCACTGGCCCAGAACTGGTTGTTGAGCGCGGTAAAGAGCAGCGGCGCGGTCTCGCCGGCGATGCGTGCCACCGCCAGCAGTACCCCAGTCACGACCCCGGCGCGTGCGGCGCGCAGCGTGATCGCGAGGATGACACGCCACTTTGGCGCGCCTAGCGCGTACGCCGCTTCGCGCAGCTCTGCGGGCACGAGCTTGAGGGTGTTCTCGGTGGTGCGCAGCACCACCGGAATCACGATCAGCGCCAGCGCCGCCGCGCCCGCCCAGCCCGAGAAGCCGCCCATGGGCGCCACCACCGCCTCGAAGATGAAAAGGCCGATGACGATGGAGGGTGCCGACAGCAGGATGTCGTTGACGAAGCGCGTGGCCGCAGCCAGCGCGCCACGCGGGCGGTATTCCACGAGGTAGATGCCGGCCAGCATGCCGATGGGCGTGCCCACGGCCGTCGCCAGCGCCACCATGGAAAGCGATCCGACGATGGCGTTGGCCAGGCCGCCCGCATCGTTCGGGGCTGGCGTCACCTGCGTGAAGAGCGACAGCGCCATGCCCGCCAGCCCCAGGCGCAGGGTTTCCCAAAGAATCCACCCGAGCCAGAACAGGCCGAAGCCCATCGCCGCTACGGAGAGCGTCAGCGCCAGCGCGTTGGTGCGCCGACGCCACGCGTGCAGGGACAGCCGGCCGGGGGGGTAGACTGGGCGCGGCGCCATCATGTGCGTGCGCCTTCGCTGCGGGCGAGGCGCGCCAGCATCAGCCGCGAGCCTGCGAGCACGACGAAGGTGATGAAGAACAGCACCAACCCGAGGTAGATGAGCGAGGCCTGGTGCAGCCCGGGGCTGGCTTCGGCAAATTCGTTTGCCAGGGTCGATGTAATGGAGTTGGCAGCCTCGAACATGCTGGGCGATTTGAGCTGGTTCATGTTGCCGATCACGAAGGTCACGGCCATGGTTTCTCCGAGCGCGCGTCCAAGCCCGAGCATGATGCCGCCGATCACGCCCGAGCGGGTGTAGGGTAGCACCACCTGCGACATCACTTCCCAGGTCGTCGCGCCCAACCCGTAGGCGGACTCCTTGAGCAGCTTGGGCGTGAGCTCGAACACGTCGCGCATCACCGAGGCGATGAAGGGGATGACCATGATGGACAGGATGATGCCGGCGGACAGAATGCCGATCCCAACCGGAGGCCCCGAAACCAGCGCGCCCAGCAGTGGCACGTCGCCCAGCGAGCGCTGCAGCGGCTGCTGCACGTAGCTGGAGAGGATGGGCGCGAACACCAAAAGCCCCCACATGCCGTAGACGATGGACGGAATGGCGGCCAGCAGTTCGATGGCCGTGCCCAGAGGGCGCTTGAGCCAGGTGGGAGACAGCTCGGTCAAAAACAGCGCGATGCCGAAGCTCACCGGTACGGCGATGAGGAGTGCAATGAGCGACGTGGCGAGCGTGCCGTAGATCATCACCAGGCCGCCGAACTGTTGCTGCGCAGGGTCCCAGACGGCGCTTGCGACAAATCCCAGGCCGAACGCGCGGATCGCCGGCCACGCGCCCGCCACCAGCGTCAGCATGATCGCGCCGAGCAGGCCGAGTGCCAGTAGGGCGGCGGCGCACGTGATCCCGGCAAAGATACGGTCCGCCACGGCACCGGCAGCGCCCGTGTTCGCGCTTCGGGCGGGCTGATGTCGTTCGACGCTGGGCATGGGCAGGCGGCTCAGCGGTGGGTGATCGCCTTGCCGGAGGCGTCCCGGACGGCGCCGAAGGCACGCTCGCGGATCAGCGCCTTGACCGAGGCGGGCATGGGAACGTAGTCCAGCGCCTGCGCCTGCGCGTCGCCCTGGGCGTACACCCAGTCAAAGAAGCGCAGCACCGTCGCGCCCGACTCGGGTTTCTCCTGGCGAGCGTGCATCAGGATGTAGGTGGCGGTGGTGATCGGCCAGGCCTTGGCGCCGGGCTGGTTGTTGAGCACCTGATAAAACGAGCGCGACCAGTCAGCGCCCGCAGCCGCGGCCTTGAAACTCTCGTCGCTCGGGCTTGCGAACTGCCCATCGGCGTTCTTGAGCTGCACCCAGCTCATCTTGTTCTGCTTGACGTAGGCGTATTCCACATAGCCGATGGCGTTTGGCAGCCGCGCGACGAACGCCGCCACGCCCTCGTTGCCCTTGCCGCCCACGCCCGTTGGCCAGTTCACCGCCGTGCCCTCGCCGACCTTGGCCTTCCATTCGGGACTGACCTGGCTGAGGTAATTCGTGAAGGCGTTGGTCGTGCCAGAGCCGTCGGCGCGGCGCACCACGGCGATGGGGCTGTCAGGCAGCTTCAGCCCGGGGTTGAGCGCAGCGATGGCCGAGTCGTTCCACTGCGTGATCTTGCCCAGAAAAATGTCGGCGAGGACGGGGCCGGAGAGGCGGAGCGCCCCGGCTTGTACGCCCGCAATGCGCACCACCGGAATCACGCCGCCGACGACCGTGGGAAACTGCACGAGCCCTTTCTTCGCGAGCTCGTCGTCCGTGAGCGGCGCATCGGATGCGCCGAAGTCCACGGTCTTGGCTTCGATCTGGCGCAGGCCCGCACCCGAACCGATGGACTGGTAGTTGATCTTCACGCCCGTGGCATGGTGGTAGTCTGCAGCCCACTTGGCGTACAGCGGCGCGGGAAAACTCGCACCGGCGCCCGTGGCCTGCGTCTGCGTCCATGCAGGCGTGACAACGGCGGTCATGATCAGCGCTGTGGCCAGATGGCGAGTCTTGGTCCAATTCATGGAGTTACTTTCTAGAGTGTTGCAACGATGTGTGCAGCGAATTCTAGAAACGCAATGTGACAGTGTTGTGACAGTACGGCTCACCGGGGCGGGGATTGTCGCGCAGCCGGTCGCCGCACGAATCGGAACGATGCGTCCGTGATGCAGCAACGGATCGAGCACGGCCATCGTCAGCGACTGATCGTAAGCATCGGCACCGCTCCACTGTGTGAAAAGCGGGTCGCAGGCGAGCGCCATGCGCGCCGAGCGTCGTGCGCCGAGTGTCGTGTCGAGATCGGTCACGGCAGCTGCCGGACGGGCGTGCCGCGCGTCCCCCAAAGGCGGCGCGCGGTCGCGTCCGAGTTTTCTTCAGTCCTGATCGTCGTGGCCGTCGCCGTGGTCTGGCCGGTCTTCGGTCGCCGCGATGACGGTGCCTTGGTTGGCGTCGACCTTGACGTCAAAGACCTTGCTGCCACTGACCACTTCGACTTCATAGAGCCAGCCGCTGCGTTTGGAGTGTTCGAACTCGGCGCGCGACGCCTTGCCGTTGGCGTGTTGCTCGGCAATGGCGATTGCCTGGGTGAGCGGGATTTTTGCCTGCTGGATCGCCAACGCATCGTTGCCGGACTCGGCGGCGGCGACGGCGTAGGCGATGGCACCCGCACCAAGCAGGGCGGCACCGAGCAGTGAGCGTGTGTACAGACGTTTCATGATGTCTCTCCTGAGGATGGTCGCGCAACATCGCGCAGGAGAGAGGCTAGGGCGGCAAACTTAGGCTCGACTGAGTGCGCGAAAAAAAGCGCGACCGGCGTTCTGGCCACGGTCGCGCCGCAGGGGCTCGACGCGCGCTCCGGCGCCTCGGCATGCCCTTAGAGTTCGAGCGAGATCTTCTTCGCGTCGACCACGCGCTTCCATTTGGCGACTTCACGCTTCACCTGGTCGGTGAACTGCTCTGGCGTGTTGCCGATGACGAAAGCGCCGTTTTCTTCGAGCTTCTTGACCGTGTCGGGGTCTTTCAGCGCCTGCACGGCGGCATCGTGCAGCTTCTTCACGATGTCCTTGGGCATGCCGGCCGGGCCAACGAGCCCGAACCACGTATCCGCTTCGTAGTTGGAAAGCCCGAGCTCGGCGAAGGTCGGCACGTTGGGCAACTGCGGAATGCGTTTCGGGAAGGCGAGACCGATCGGGATGAAATTGCCGGCCTTGATCTGCGGCAGTGACGATGAGAGGTTGTCCCACATGATCGGAACGTTGCCGGCCAGCACGTCGGTCACGGCCGGGCCCGCACCCTTGTAGGCGATGTGCTGGGCATCGGTGCCGGTCTCGACGAGGAAGAGCTCCATCGCGAGGTGCCCGACACCGCCCGCGCCCGAGCTTGCGTAGCTGTATTTGCCGGGGCTGGCTTTCAGCGCGGCGACGAAGGACTTGTAGTCTTTGTACGGGAAATTCTTGTTGACGACGATGATGCCCGGTACCGAGGCGAGGTTGGTGATGTGCGTGAACTGTGTCACCGGGTCGAGTTTGTTGTTTTTGTAGGCAACGATGTTGGTGCCCATGGTCGACACCGATCCCATGCCGATCGTGTAGCCGTCCGGCACCGCTTTCGCGATTTCAGCCGCGCCGATCGAGCCACCGGCGCCCGCCTTGTTGTCGACGACGACGGGTTGCCCGAGGATCGGCGAGAGCTTGGCCGACATGATGCGCCCGATGATGTCGGTCGAACCGCCCGGTGCGAAGGGGATGATCAGGCGGATCGGTTTGTTCGGATAGGCCTGGCCGAACGCCGTGCCGAGGGCGAGTGCTGCGGCGATGGCAGCGGTCAGTTGGGTGATGGACATAGGGGTTCCTCCGTGGTGATGGCCGAAAGTGTAGGGTCAAAACGGCAAGGCAAGCTTGGGGTTGACCCGAGCGAACTGGCCTCGAAAATCGTCCTGGATGCGTGCGAGCGCGCCCGGTGTGTCCGCCTCGAAGCGAAGCACGATCACGGGCGTCGTGTTGGAGGGGCGCGCAAGTCCGAAGCCATCGGCATATTCGACGCGCAGTCCGTCGATGGTCGTGATGCGTGTGGCATTCGGGAAGGCGGCACCCGCCTTCAGTGCTTCCATCAGCGTGAAGTGCTCGCCCTCGGCGCATTGCAGATTCAGCTCCGGCGTGGCGGGGGCGTCGGGGAGGGCTTCGAGCACGCCGCTCGCGTCGCCGGCGCGGGAGACGATCTCGAGCAGGCGTGCACCGCAGTAGAGCGCGTCGTCGAAGCCGTACCAGCGTTCCTTGAAGAAGATGTGGCCGCTCATCTCGCCGGCGAGCGGTGCGCCGGTTTCCTTGAGTTTCGCCTTGATCAGTGAATGCCCGGTTTTCCACATCAGTGGGTTGCCGCCGTGCTCGCGGATGTGGCGGTCGAGAAGCCGCGTGCATTTGACGTCATAGATGATCGTGGCGCCGGGGTTGCGCGACAGCACGTCGGCGGCGAAGAGCATCATTTGACGGTCGGGGAAGATGATGTGGCCGCGTTTGGTGACGACGCCGAGCCGGTCGCCGTCACCGTCGAACGCGAGACCAAGCTCGACGTCGGTGTCGCGAACGACACGCTTCAGATCTTCGAGGTTTTCCGGCTTCGAAGGATCCGGGTGGTGATTCGGAAATCGCCCGTCGATGTCGCAAAAGAGGGGCGTGACCTCGCAGCCGAGGCGGCGAAAGAGCTCGGGTGCCAACTCACCGGCGGCGCCGTTGCCGCAGTCGACGGCGATCTTCATCGGGCGTGCGAGGTGAACGTCGCCCACGATGCGATCGAGGTAGGCGGCGCGCGCATCGGCGCTGTGCTCCTGCCCGTTTCCGTGGCGCAGTTCACCGCGCTCGACGCGCTGGCGCAGCGCCTGAATGGTGTCGCCCCAGATCGCCTCGCCGGCGATGACCATCTTGATGCCGTTGTAGTCGGGCGGGTTGTGGCTGCCGGTCACGCTGACGCACGATCCGCTGCCAAGGTGATGGCCCGCGAAATAGGCGACGGGTGTCGGCACCAGGCCGAGATCGATGGCGTCGCAGCCGGCCGCCCGGATGCCATCGCGCAACGCGCGAGACAGCTCCGGGCCGGAAAGCCGTCCATCGCGGCCGACGGCAATGGCGTTGGCGCCACGCTCGAGCGAAAGCGAGCCGAGGGCTTGGCCGATTGCGTGCGCGATCTCGGGCGTGAGCGTGCGGCCGACGATGCCACGTATGTCGTAGGCCTTGAAGATTTCGGGGGGGAGTGTGAGCGGCGTCTGCATGGGGAAATTCTAGGCGCCGCGCACGGCTTCGGCGAAAAAGGCGCAGAGCCGTTCGGGCAACCAGCGCAGATGGCCTGGAAAAGGCCCGGCGACAAACCCGACGTGGCCGCCATCGTCGGGCTGCTCGAGCAGCACATGGTGCGGGACTTCGCGTTCGTTCGGAAACAGCGATGGTGGCACGAAAGGGTCGTTCTTCGCGTTGAGCAGCAGGAAGGGCACGCGGATGTCCGAGATGAAGGCGCGCGATGAGGCGCGGCGGTAGTAATCCCACGCGCTGCTGTAGCCGTGAAAGGGTGCGGTGTAGTGTTCGTCGAATTCGGGGAAGCTCCGCGGGTGCCGCAGGAAGCTCTTGTCGCGCAGTTCGGGGTGCAGTTGCATGCGCGCCTCGTAGCTGCGACCCATCGCCCGCATGAAGTACGTGTTGAAGAGCACGTTCCTCGCGTGCAGGATCGCTTCCGCCGAGATGCCGAGATCGAGTGGGTTCGATACCGACGCGGCCGCTGCGATCACGCTCTGCGCGTGGCTTCCCTGTTCGCCGCACCACTTGGTGAGCGCATTGCCGCCGAGCGATACGCCGACGGCGAACAGCGTGCGCTCGGGAAAGCGTGATCGCAGCTCGCGCAGCACGATGTCGCAGTGTTCGCTGTCGCCGGAGTGGTAGGAGCGTGGCAGCCGGTTCGGCTCGCCCGAGCAGCCGCGAAAATGGGCTACCACACCGCTCCAGCCGCGCCGCTGCGCACTCGCCATCGTGTTGCGGCAATACTGTGAATCGCTCGAACCTTCGAGGCCGTGAAACATGACGAGCAGCGGGTTCGACGGGCTGCTGCCCTCGGCCCAGTCGAGATCCAGAAAGTCGCCATCGGCAAGTTCCATGCGCTCGCGGCGATAGGCAACCGCCGCGCGGGGCAGGTATTGGGCGTAGATGCTTTGCAGTTGGCCGCCCGGCAACCACAACGGGCGGCGATAGCTCGATTCGACACGGGACATGGCGCGACAGTGTAGTTTTTGTGTGCTTGATCGTCGCGGGACTGCACCCCGCTGATCGACGGAAGCGATGAATCGATGAACCCATCGACCGAGCCACGGAGCCACAGCCCGCCCGAGGTCGCAGACGCCTGCGACGCACGGGGCGATGCAGCGGTTCCGGGGAGCGCTGGAGCCATCGCGCATCAGGCGCGTGTATGCTCGCCGCGATGGAAAGCGGTTTGTTCGGTCTGTTGCCACCGTGGTCGTTGCTGGGCGTGTTCGTCTCGGCGAGTTTGCTGTTGGCGGTGATTCCGGGTCCGGTGGTGCTCTACGTCGTGGCGCGCAGTCTGACTCAGGGGCGGCGCGCCGGGCTGCTGTCGGTGGCCGGAGCGGCCTGCGGGTCGCTGGTCAATGGGGTGGCGGCCGGTGTCGGGTTGGCGGCGTTGTTCGCAACGTCGGCACTGGCGTATGCGCTCTTCAAGTACGCCGGCGCGGCCTATCTGCTGTATCTCGGTGTGAAGACGCTGCGCGGGCGCAACGATGAGGCGGCCGAGGCCGCCGTCGCGCAGGCGCTGGACGGACACGGTGCGTCGTCCGTGCCGCTGTGGCCCTTGTTTCGTGACGGTTTTCTGGTGGCGCTCTTCAACCCGAAGACGATCATCTTTTTTTCGGCGTTTTTGCCCCAGTTCATGACGGTGCACGGCGCGGGCGGGCAGGCGGCCGCGCAGGCCGTGACGCTGAGCACGCTGTTCGTGTTGATCGCCTCGTTGAGCGACGCCGCCTATGCGCTCGCGGCCGGCAGCATCGCGCCTTGGCTCGCGCGCCATCGGGGTGCGGGCGCGGCCGGCCGCGCGGCGGCTGGCTGCTCGTTCCTCGGTTTGGGGTTGTTCGCGGCGTTGTCCGGACGCCATCCCTGACTGAGCCCGGTCAGTCGCGGCGGGCGAGTCGACGCCGCTGAACGTCGGCGGCAAGCTGGCGCAGGACGCCTTCGGTTTGTGCCCAGTCGATGCAGGCGTCGGTGATGGAGACGCCGTAGGCGAGCTCCTTGCCCGGCACCAGGTCCTGGCGTCCGGCGTTGAGGTGCGATTCGATCATCACGCCGAAGATGCGATCGTCACCGCTTGCCAGCTGCTCACCGACTTCGATGGCAACGTCGATCTGGCGGTCGTGCTGCTTGCTCGAGTTGGCGTGTGAGAAGTCGATCATCAGGCGCTGGGGCAACCCGGAGCGGCCGAGCTCGCGGGCCGCAGCTTCGACGCTTTCGGCGTCGTAGTTCGGGACTTTGCCGCCGCGCAGGATGGCGTGGCAGTCTTCGTTGCCGTTGGTCGAGATGATGGCGCTGTGTCCGCCCTTGGTGACCGACAGGAAGAAGTGCGGCGCGGCTGCGGCCTTGATGGCGTCGACGGCGATGCGGATGTTGCCGTCGGTGCCGTTCTTGAAGCCCATCGGGCAGCTCATGCCGGAGGCGAGTTGCCGGTGTACCTGGCTTTCCGTCGTGCGTGCGCCGATGGCGCCCCACGAGATCAGGTCGGCGTAGTACTGCGGCGTCAGCGTGTCGAGGAATTCGGTTGCGGCCGGAATGCCCATTTCGTTGATGTCGAGCAGCAGTTCGCGCGCAAGCCGCAGGCCCTCGTTCATCTTGAAGCTGCCGTCGAGGTAGGGGTCATTGATGAGCCCCTTCCAGCCCACCGTGGTACGCGGTTTCTCGAAATAGACGCGCATGACGACCACGAGATCGGCGGCGAGCTCGGCGCGCAGCGTCTGCAGTCGGCGCGCGTATTCGAGCGCGGCACGCTTGTCGTGAATCGAGCAGGGGCCGACGATGACGACCAGGCGGTCATCGGCGCCATGCAGGACCTGATGGATCTGGCGACGGGTATCGAAGACCAGTCGCTCGACGGTGTCATTGACCTTGAACTCGCGCAGAAGGTGCGCGGGCGGCGCAAGCTCGAAGATGTCCTTGATGCGAACGTCATCGATCTGACGGTTGGGAGAAGCGCTCATGGGGTGCCTTTGCTGCAGTGCAGCGATTCTACGGGACGCACAGGCACGCTGCGTACGCGGCGAAAATGCGGTCACTGCCATGCGATTTTGGCCGATTTTCGATCGACTTTTGCTGTTTTCAGGCGCCAAGCCCTTTATGGATGCGGCTTGCAGCAAAAAGCTATTGATGAAGCAGACAAAAAAAAACCCTTCCGAAGAAGGGCTGGAATGAGTGGCGAACAGGGAGGAACTGTTCGCGCACGCGCACCACGGGGAATGGGCGCCGCGACCGCTGCGCTGCCAGCGGCGGCCGCGCCGACCACCGGGTTGCCCCGGCGTGTCGGGTGAACCTGAAGCCGTTGAGGCCGAGCTCCGGTTCAGCATCAAAGACGTGTTGGCGCGGCCGATCGCGACAGCGTGGCGCCGCGAAGCGCTCACGGCGTCACGAAAAACCCGGAGAGGATGGCGGGAAGGTCGTCGGGCCGGCGGTGAAATTGCGCCGCGAGCTCGCCGCGTAGCCGCGCCGTTTCGGCCCCGGTCAGGCCGTGCGCCGCTGCGGCTTGCACATAGTTCCACTGTGCGAACAGTCGATGGTTGGGTGGCAAACCCTCCGGGATGGCCGCGCGTGCTGCGGTGAGCGCGCTTTGTGCCGTTCCCGCAGCCTCCCCGCCGCCGGTCAGCACGGCGAGATAGGCGCGGTCGATCAGCGCGTAGGCACGACGCAGCGATACCCGCTCGCGATCGACGTCGAAGCGCTTGATGCGTTGGTCGAGATGAGCGGCGGCGGCGGCAAAGTCGGAGCGGATTCGCGCGACCGTGGCTTGGGCGACGTCGAGGCGCGCCACGTTGGCCGGAGCGCTGTCACGGCCGAGGCGCTGCGCCGTCGCGATCAGCTGCTCGGCGAGGTCGGCGCGCCCGAGCGGCGCGGCCACGAGCGCGGCACGCAACAGCAACTGGCGCAGGCGCGGCGAGTCGGGGGCGACGGTAGCGGCGACACGCGTGCCCAGCGTTTCGAGTTCGGCGAGCAGTTCCGCAGGTGGCGTCTGGTTGAAGCGTGCCGCGATTTCGATGATGTCGAGCTGATTGCGCAGCGCCTCGCTGGCGTCGGCATCCGGGTGGAAGGCGAGGCGGCTGCGCAGGCGCTCGAAGGTGGCGCGCGCCTGCTCGCCGTCGCCGGCCAGCATGTAATAGAGGCCGAGGTCGTTCAGCAGCTCGTCGATGCGTTCGCTGCGCTCCCCGGCCAGACGCTGCCATTCGGCCAGCAGTTCGCGTACCTTGCGTTCGACGCCGCGTGGATCGCCAAGCACGTTTTGCACGGTGATCAGGTTGCCGCGGTGCACCAACGCCGTCTTTCGCTCGCTGGCCGGCGGGTTGGCGTATTGCCGAGCGTTCTTGCGAAGCAGATCGAGCGCATCCTGCCAGCGGCCGGCGCGGGTGTAGGCGGCGGCGAGATCGCCCTCCGCATCGGCGAGCTTCCACGCGCGATCGGGAATCGCCTCGGGCGTGGTTTGCAGGTCGCGAATCACGGCGCGGAACTGCGCTTCGCTCTCGTCGAGGCGATAGGCGCCGGCCAGGATGTTGGCGTAGCGCTGGCGGGTCTCCAGCAGTTCGAGTGAACCGGCTGGCAGGTGGCGCGGCAGTTGTTCGATGACGGGTTGCATCGTGGCGAGCGCTTCGGTGTAGTCATCACTCCAATAAAGCACCCAGGCAAGGAGGCTGCGCGCACGCAGCGTCGGAAGGGAATCGGCGCCGTGCTGCGCGGTCGACAGCGCCAGCGAGCGGCGGGCGAGGGGCAGCGCGTCGCCGTCGCGCGCGAGCGAGCGGTAGATCGTCGCGAACAGCCGGGTGAGGCGCTCGTCGGTGATCGGATCGTCGCCGAAGCGAAGGCGCGCCTCGTTGACCGCTTCGTCGAGCAGTTCGAGAGCCGACAGATTCTTGCCGCCGTGCAGGTCGGGGTCGGAGCGGCCGAGCACCGCCACCAGATAGTCGGCGGTCTTGTTGGCACGAGTGGCCTCGACCCGCGCGCGCTCGTACTGCCAGAGCGATAGGCCGAAGCCGATCGCGAGCGCGAAGATCAGCGTTGCCGTCAGTCCGACCGGAAGCCAGTTTCGGCGCAGCCACAGCCGAGTGCGGTAGCTGCGCTCCTCGCGTCGCGCCGCGATGGGCCGGTGCGCCATCCATCGGCGCAGGTCGGCCACGAACGCCTCCATCGAGGGGTAGCGATCGCGCGCCTCGATGCGCATGGCGCGACCGATGATGGCGTCGATGTCGCCCACGAGGCGCCCGGGATCGCTCGGCGGCGGGATGTTGTCGCTGGCGGTGACCGGGTGCGTTTGCGTCGCTGCCTGCGACACGCGGGGCGGCGTCGTATGCAGCACGGCGTGCTCGAGCGCGGCACGGCCCTGCTTTTCCGGTAGATGCGCGCGATGACCCGCGAGCACGTGATAGGCGAGCGCGCCGAGCGAGTAGATGTCGCTGGCGACGCCGGTGGCGTCACCCGTGATCTGTTCCGGCGCGGCGTACTCCACGGTCAGACCGCGACCACCGAGACGCGTGGCTGCGGAGGCGGTGGCGCCGCCACGCTCGGCCTCGCTGAGCATGCCGGCGACGCCGAAATCGAGCAGTTTGACGTGTCCGCCCGGCGTCACCAGCACGTTCGACGGCTTCAGGTCACGGTGCACGACCAGTTGCGAATGGGCATAGGCCACCGCGTCGCCGATTTCGCGGATCAGTTCGATGCGCGCCTGCACGCTCGGTGCGTGCTCGGAGATGTAATTGAGCAGCGGCTTGCCGTCGATGTATTCGAGCACCAGAAACGGCTGCCCGAAGCGGCGGCCGGCGTCGATCAGGCGCGCGATGCCAGGGTGATTGAGCCGCGCGAGCAGCGCTCTCTCCTGCGCAAAGCGAGCCTCGAAGCGCTCGAGATCGCCATCGGGGCGCAGAAACTTGACGGCGGCACGCGCCTGATAGAGCCCGTCGGCGCGGCTCGCGAGCCACACCTCGCCCATGCCGCCGACACCAATGATTTCGTCGAGCCGCCAGGCGCCGCAGACTTCGCCGGGCGAGCGGCTGTTGCCGCTGCGCGAGCGCTCCGCCCGCAGTGCCCGCTGCAGCAGCGCATCGAATCCGCGTGGGTCGCTGATGGTGGGCGGGCCTGACCACGGCGTCGTCGCGGCGGTGCCGGAAGGGGCGGCAGCGCCGTCGCCGGCCGCGCCTGCACTCGGCTGCGGCTCGCCGCGTTCGAGCAGGCGATCGACCTCGGCCGCGATCTTCGGTTCGCGCCGGCGCAGCTCCGACAGAAAACGCGCGCGCTCCTCGCCCTCGAGGTCGAGCGTCGCATCGAAAGCGGCGTCCACCGCCTTCCAGAACGCGACGTCGAAGCCCTCGGGGGGGTGGGAGGCAGCCTCTTCGGTCATTTGTCTGCCACAAACGCAATGCCGGTGGAAACTGCGCCACGGCCGTTGTCGTCAACGGTGCAGAACGCGTCGTCGTTCGTCATCTCGCACCGGCTCGACGGGTCACTCCGGGCATGCGCCTGCGCCTGGCTCACGCGCCGGGGTCGCTCACTTCGAGCCAATTGGCGAGCAGCGCTCGGGCCCGGGCGATCTCGCGGTTGACCGTGCGGCTGGAGACGCCGCGCGCGCTGGCCGTCTCCTCGATCGTCATGCCGCAGAAAAAATGCAGTTCCGCCGAGTGGTACATGCCGGCGTCGAGCACCTTCAACTGCTCCAGCGCGCGGTCGAGTGCGAGCACATCGACTGCCGGGAGAATCGGGTCGGCCGCGGCGTCGGCGTGCGACAGCGTCAGCAGCGTGGCGCCACCGCCTCGTTTTTCGGCGTCACGGGAACGGATGAAGTCGATGACGATCGAGCGCAGTACCTTGCCGACGTAGGCAAAAAACTGAACACGTGTCTCGCCGACCAGCCCCTGGCGCTCGGCCATGCGCATGAAGCCTTCGTGGACCAGAGCGGTCGCATTGAGCCCCGTCACACCGCCCGCCTGGGCAAGACGCGAGCGTGCGACCCGCTTGATTTCCGGATACAGCGCCGCGTAGAGCGCATTCATTGCCTCCGCGTCACCGTTCGCTGCGCGTGCAAAGAGGTCGGCGGGCGTCTCCGGCATGTCGTCTCTCCTTCGCGCGCCATTTTGCCTGTTTGCCGCGCCAGGGCGCGCGAGCGCCGTTTCAGGCGCTGCGCGAGTCGCGCGAAAGCGGCTACACTCGAACGGTCAACAGCCACGGGGAGGTGACCGATGAGAATCGGCATCATCAAAGAGACGACGCCGGGGGAAACGCGCGTCGCCGCGACACCGGAAACCGTCAAGAAGCTGGCGGCCATCGCCGGCCATTCGGTGACCATCGAGGCCGGCGCCGGCGCCGCCTCCAGCCTGCCCGATGAGGCGTACGCCGCCGCGGGTGCCACGATCGCCGCCAGCGCTGACGCCATCCTCGGCGCGAGTGAGCTCGTGCTGAAGGTGCGCGCGCCGAACGCCCAAGAACTCGCCGCCATGATGCCGGGCTGCCATCTCGTCGGCATGTTGAACCCGTTCAATGCCGAGGGCATCGCCGCCATCAAGGCGCGCGGCGTGCACGGTTTCTCGCTCGAGCGTGCGCCGCGCACTACCCGTGCGCAAAGTCTCGACGTGCTGTCATCGCAGGCCAATATCGCCGGCTACAAGGCGGTGATTCTGGCGGCGAATCATTATCCGAAGTTTTTTCCGATGCTGATGACGGCGGCGGGCACGGTCAAGGCCGCGCGCGTCGTCATCCTCGGCGTTGGCGTGGCGGGCCTGCAGGCGATCGCCACGGCCAAGCGTCTCGGCGCGGTGATCGAGGCCTCCGACGTGCGGCCGGCGGTGAAGGAGCAGGTCGAGTCGCTCGGCGCCAAGTTCATCGACGTGCCCTATGAAACCGACGAAGAGCGCGAGACGGCACAGGGCGTCGGCGGTTACGCCAAACCGATGCCCGAGAGCTGGATGGCGCGGCAGCGCGCGGAGGTCGCCAAACGGGTCGCCGCGGCCGATTGCGTGATCACGACGGCGCTGATTCCCGGGCGCCCGGCGCCGGTGCTGGTGACCGAGGAGATGGTGCGCTCGATGAAACCGGGTTCGGTGATCGTAGACCTCGCCGCCGAGCAGGGCGGCAATTGCCCGCTGACCGAGAAGGATCAGGTCGTCGTCAAGCACGGCGTGACGCTGGTCGGGCACACCAACCTGGCGGCAATGCTGCCGCAGGACGCCAGCGCGCTCTACGCCCGCAACGTGCTCGACTTTCTCAAACTGCTGATCGACTTCAAGACGGGCGAATTCAAGATCAATCTGGACGACGACATTGTCGCGGCCACGCTGGTGACGGGAGAGCAAAAGTGAGCGGCGTCGAACCCATCGTCATCAACCTGATCATCTTCGTGCTGGCGATCTACGTCGGCTATCACGTCGTGTGGACGGTGACGCCCGCGCTGCACACGCCGCTGATGGCAGTGACCAATGCCATTTCGGCCATCATCATCGTCGGCGCCATGCTGGCCGCGGCGCTCACCGAAACGACGGTGGGCAAAACGATGGGCGTGCTCGCCGTGGCGCTGGCGGCGGTCAACATCTTCGGCGGTTTTCTGGTCACCAAGCGCATGCTGGAAATGTTCAAGAAGAAAGAGAAGAAAGACGTGAAGACGGAGGCGGCCCCATGAGCATGAACCTCGTTGTTCTCCTCTATCTGGTGGCGTCGGTCTGCTTCATCCAGGCGCTGAAGGGGCTGTCGCACCCGACCACATCGATCACCGGCAATCGCTTCGGCATGATCGGTATGGCCATCGCGATGGTGACCACGGCGGCGCTGATCTTCAAGCTCGCCGGCGAATCGGCGCTCGGTCTCGGTTATGTGCTCGGCGGGCTGGTGGTGGGCGGCGGCATCGGCGCCGTCATGGCCAAGCGCGTCGAGATGACCAAGATGCCGGAGTTGGTCGCCTTCATGCACAGCATGATCGGCCTCGCAGCGGTGTGCATCGCGGTGGCGGCCGTCGTCGAACCCTACGCTTTCGGAATTGCCGCGAAGGGCGGCGCGATCCCCGGTGGCAATCGTGTCGAGCTCGCGCTCGGTGCGTTCATCGGCGCGGTGACATTCTCCGGCTCGGTCATCGCGTTTGGCAAGCTCTCGGGCAAATACAAGTTTCGTCTGTTTCAGGGGGCGCCCGTCACCTTCAAGGGGCAGCACGCACTGAACGCCGTGCTCGGGCTGGCGACGGTGTTCTTCATCTTCGGGTTCTGGCATTCGCAGTCCTACACCGATTTCGCGATCATCTGTGCGCTCGGCTTTCTGCTCGGCGTGCTGATCATCATCCCGATCGGCGGCGCCGATATGCCAGTGGTGGTTTCGATGCTCAACAGCTACTCGGGGTGGGCGGCGGCCGGCATCGGCTTTTCGCTGAACAACCCGATGCTGATCATCGCCGGTTCGCTGGTCGGCTCGTCCGGCGCGATCCTCTCCTACATCATGTGCAAGGCGATGAATCGCTCGTTCATCAGCGTGATTCTCGGCGGCTTCGGGGGCGAAGGCGGTGCCGTGACCGGCAGCAAGGAGCAGCGGCCGGTCAAGAGCGGCAGCGCCGACGATGCCGCCTTCATGCTGTCGAATGCCGACAGCGTGGTGATCGTGCCGGGCTACGGTCTCGCGGTCGCCCGCGCCCAGCACGCGGTGAAGGAGTTGGCGCAGAAACTCATCGCCAAGGGCATCGACGTGAAGTACGCGATCCACCCGGTTGCCGGGCGCATGCCGGGCCACATGAACGTGCTGCTGGCCGAAGCCGAAGTGCCCTACGATCAGGTGCACGAGATGGAGGACATCAACTCCGAGTTCCCGCAAACCGACGTGGTGCTGGTGCTCGGTGCCAACGACGTGGTGAACCCGCTGGCCCTGCAGAAGGGCAGCCCGATCTACGGCATGCCGATTCTCGAGGCCTACAAGGCGCGCACCGTCATCGTCAACAAGCGCTCGATGGCCGCCGGTTACGCGGGGCTCGACAACGAGCTCTTCTACATGGACAAGACGATGATGGTGTTTGGCGATGCCAAGGGCGTCGTCGAGGCGATGGTCAAGGCGGTGGAGTAGTTGCCGCTACGGGACAATCTTCTCGCCCTGGCCATCGCGACGGTCTGGGGGCTGACCTTCGTTTCGATCAAGGCGGCGTTGGTGAGCGTGCCTCCCTTCGCGCTGGCGGCGTGGCGCTTCGGCATGGCGGCGCTGCCGCTCGTCTTCTTCGTCGGTCGTTCGGAGGTCGCCTGGCGCTGGCTCGTGCTCTATGCGCTCTTCATTGCGGTGGGGCAGTTCGCGGTGATGTTCATCGCGATGAATCTGGGCATGCCGGCAGGGTTGATGTCGCTCGTCATCCAGACGCAGGTGTTCTTCACGATCGGGTTGGCCGTTGCGCTCTTCGGTGAGTCGGTCGGGCGCACGCAGATCATCGGCGCGCTGATCGCGTCGGTCGGCTTGGTCGTGATCGGTATCAGCAAGCTTCAAGGCGGGGTTGGCGGCGCCTTTTTGCTGGTTCTGCTCGCCGCGTTCTTCTGGGCCGCTGGCAACACGGTGGCGAAGCACGTGGCTCGCATCGCGCCTGGGGGGCGCGTGCATCCGATGAATTTCATTGCTTGGTCGAGCCTTGCCGCGGTGCCCGCGCTGATCGTGATTTCGCTCGTGCTCGAGCCGCGCGACGCGCTGCTCTCACCGCTGCGTGCCGGCAGCGCCGCGCTGTGGGGCCATCTGGCCGTGCTGGCCTACGCGGCGCAGGTCTTCGGCTATGGCCTTTGGTCGTACTTGTTGACCCGCCACCCGGCGTCCGCCGTCTCGCCCTTTGCGCTCTGGGTGCCGGTGGCCGGCATGACGGCAACGGCGATCGCGTTCGACGAGCGGCTTACGGCCGCACAATGGATCGGCGCGCCGATCGTGCTCGTCGGGCTTGCGGTGGCTGTGCTCGGGCCGCGCTGGGTGGCGTCGAAGGCGTGAAATGGCTGCCGCTTCAGTCGGCGCCGATCAGCACTTTCACGTGTTCGCCGACGCTGCGTGCGAGTGCGTCCAAGTGGTAGCCGCCTTCCAGGAGCGAGACGATGCGACCCTGCGCGTGACGATCGGCCACGGTGACGAGTTGCTGCGTCACCCAGCGGTAGTCGGCATCGACCCATCCGAGTTGCGCCAGATCGTCGTCGCGATGGGCATCGAAGCCGGCCGAGATGACGATCAGTTGCGGCCGGAATTCGTCGAGCGCGGGGAGCCAGCGTTCGGTCACTGCCGCGCGCAG
>JAFEDD010000011.1:171050-172894 GCA_018241765.1 Pseudomonadota bacterium
ATTTCCTCGCTGCCGTTGCCGTGATGCACGTCGAAGTCCACCAACGCCACGCGATCGAGTCGGTGCGCCTCGATGGCATGGAGGACGGCGATGGCGGCGTTGTTGAAGAAGCAGAATCCCATGGCGCGGCGGCGCTCGGCATGGTGGCCGGGAGGGCGGATGTTGCAGAAGGCGCGCGGCGCCTCACCACCGCAGACGAGGTCGACCGCGCGCACGGCGGCTCCGGCGCTGTGCTGCGCGGCCAGGAGCGTGAACGGGTTCATCGAGGTGTCGCCGTCGAGGTCGCAGTAGCCTTGTGGTGGCGACATGTGTTCGAGCGTTTCGACCATGGCGCGCGTGTGGGCGCGCAGGATCGTGTGCGGCGGCGCTGCCGCGGCCGTCTCCTCGCGCATGAAGTCGAGCAGGCCGTGCGCGCGCAGGTAGTCGTCGATCACGCGCACGCGGTCGGCGCATTCGGGATGGTGCGCGCCCATGTCGTGGCGCAGGGCGTAGGGGTGCGTGATGTAGGCAACGAGCATCGCGGATGGCCTCCTCGACGCATTATCGTCCCCTGAAATGCAAGCGGCCCGGGCGTCGCCACGGGCCGTTGCGCTGGGTCAAGCGGCTCGCCGGGCGGCGTGCCGTGCGCGGCTCAAACGCGCTTCTTGAACTCGTCGGTGCGGGTGTCGATCTCGATCTTGTCGCCCGTGTTGACGAACGCGGGAACCGGAATCTCGAAGCCCGTGCCCTTGAGTCTGGCCGGCTTCATGACTTTGCCCGAGGTGTCGCCACGCACGGCGGGCTCGGTGTATTCAACTTCGCGCACCAGCGAGGTGGGCAGTTCGATGCCGATGGCACGACCCTCGTAGAAGGTCACTTCGCAGGGCATCGCGTCTTCGAGATATTTGAGGGCGTCGGTCATGGTGTCCGGCTCGATCTCGAACTGGTTGTACTCGGCGTCCATGAAGACGTACATCGGGTCGGCGAAGTAGCTGTAGGTCACTTCCTTCTTTTCGAGCACGATGACGTCGAATTTCTCGTCGGCCTTGAACACGGGCTCGGTGCCGGTTCCGGTGAGGAGGTTCTTGAGCTTCGTCTTGACGACGGCGGCGTTGCGGCCGGATTTGTTGTATTCGGCCTTGACCACGACCATCGGGTCGTTGCCGATCATGATGACGTTGCCGGCGCGGAGTTCTTGTGCGGTTTTCATGGTGTGTTGAGGGTGAGTGCGCGCCGGTTGAAGTGCTGATCGGTCGGCCGGGTCGGGCAGGCGCGCAGCGGGTGCGCGCGAGGCTGCGACCGGCACGACCGCCATCACCGGGAAGTGGGGATGGCTGTGGCCCGCGGGTTTGTAGCAAAGCCTTTGATTTTAGCTGACTTTTTGCGGGGTTGCCGAAGCAATGAAAGCGAGCAGTCGGGTGGCGAGATCGCTTTGCTGTGCGAGTTGGTGGCGCCAGCGCGAGGCGTGTTCGCACAGAGCGGGCAGATGCGTGACCAAGGCGCCGTAGGCCGCCGCCGTCGTGTCGCCGCGGATGAAGGCGTGGCTCAGCGCGCGGTAGTCGCGCGCGACGACCGCTGGCAGCCCCGCGACGTAGCGATCCAGCCATGCGTCGAGCTTGATGCGATGCGCCCCGTCGGCGGTGGGGTAGATGTGCCAAAGCAGTGGCCGCGCGGCCCATTGGGCACGAACGAACGAGTCCTCGCCGCGAACGACGAGCAGGTCGAAGTGCGCCAGCAAGCCATCGAATTCGGTTTGCGCGACGGGGGTGGCGTGGGCCCATGCCGCGTCGCGCACGGCGAGCGGGGCGGCGGCGGTGACCATCAGGGGTTGCACGGCGCTGGCGAACGCCGCTGCCAGCGCGCGC
>JAFEDD010000012.1 GCA_018241765.1 Pseudomonadota bacterium
CGTCGAGCGCCGTGGTCGGCTCATCCGCGATCAAGAGCTTCGGCTCGCAGGCGATGGCCATGGCGATCATCACGCGCTGCTGCTGCCCGCCCGACATCTGGTGCGGATAGCTGTCGATCTTGACCTCGGGTTCGGGAATGCCGACTTCGGCGAGCAGTTCGATCGCGCGCTTGCGCGCGGCGGCACCGGCGAGATGCTTGTGCTGGCGCAGCACCTCCTCGATCTGGTAACCCACCGTGAACACCGGGTTCAGCGAGCTCATCGGCTCCTGAAAGATCATCGAGATCTGGCTGCCGCGCAGCGCGCGCTTGTCGCCGCTGCCGAGCGTGAGCAGGTTCTTGCCCTGAAACTCGATGACGCTCGCCGCATCGACGCGAGCGTTCTCCTTGGGCAGCAGCCCGAGAATCGCCAGCGAGGCGACCGACTTGCCCGAGCCCGACTCGCCGACCAGCGCGACCGTCTGATTCGGCATCACGTCGAACGAGACGCCCTTGAGCGCGGTGAACGTGTTCTTCTTGTCGAGCCTGAAGCTGACGCGGAGGTTCTTGACGGAGAGCAGCGGAGTGTTCATCGCAGGATTCATTCGTTGTGGGATGAGCGCTTCATCACAAGCGTCGTCCCGGACGCGTCCGGGACGACCGGATTCACTTCAGCTTCGGATCGAGCGCGTCGCGCAGATCATCGGTGAAGAGGCTGAATGCCGTCACCAGCACGGCCATGAAAGCGGTGGCCGCCGCCAGTTGCCACCAGTAACCGAGGATCAGTTCGTTCTGCGCCTCGTTGAGCATCGAGCCCCAGCTCACGGTATCGACCGGTACGCCGAAGCCGAGGAACGAGAGGATCACCTCGCTCTTGATGAAGAGCACCACGTGCAGCGAGAGCTGCACCAGCACGACGTGCGAGATGTTCGGAAAGATATGCACGAACATTCGGCGACGGTTGGAGGCACCGATCGCGTTGGCCGCGCGAACGTAGTCGCGCGCCTTGTGCTTCAGGTACTCCGCGCGCACCAGACGGAAGATGCTGGTCCAGCCGGTGAGCCCGAGGATGAGCACCACGGTGAGCACCCCTTTCTGCTTGAGCACGGCCGCGATGGCGAGCACCAGCAGGATGTAGGGAATCGAGCTGAAGATGGAGTAGAACCAGTTGAGCGCGTCGTCCGTCTTGCCGCCGTAATAGCCCGCATAGGCACCCAGCACGGTGCCCAGCAACGTCGCCACGAGCGCCGCCGCAAAGCCGACCAGAATCGACGTCTTCGAGCCCTGGATCACCTTCTTCAGCACGTCGCGCCCCCATTTGTCGGCGCCGAAGGGCAGGCTTTCGAGCTTCGGCTCCGCGCCGGTCGGCTTCGCCGCTGCGCCATCACCGCGCGCAAGCTGCTTGCGCAGTTCGGTCATCACGTCGGCGAGCGGATCGACGATGGTGACGCCGGAATCGGCGGTGGCGCCACCCTGGCCGAGTTGTCGCTTCAACTCGGCGATGGTGTCGCGCAGCAGGTCGCGCTCGTTGGGCACCTCGGCGCGCTGCGCCGCCCCGTCCAACGCAGGGCCGGCGTCCGGCGCCTTGGTGGCACCGGCAGCCTCGATCGCGTTGACGTGACTGTCCTTGAACCACGTCGGCGGCGCGTAGTTCACGGCCACCTCACGGTTCCAGTCAGCGGCGATCCAGCCGAAGGCGGTGGCGAGCGAGAGCAGCAGAAAGAGCGCGACGACGATCATCGAGACGACGGCCACGCCATTGCCGAGAAGGCGCTTCCAGGCGAGCGACCACAGGCCGGGGGAGCGCTCGATGCCGATCGGCGCTGCGTTCGGCGAAATGCTTGCGACGGTCATGACAGCCCCACCCTATTTCAGTTCGACGCGAGGATCGACCGCCTTGTAGAGCAGGTCGGCTGCGAGGTTCGCCAGCATCGTGGCCAGCGCCACATAGACGGTGATCGCCTTGATCACCGGAAAATCGGAGCGTTCGACGGCGAGAATGACCTCGCGCCCGATGCCCGGAATCGAGAAAAAGCGCTCGATGAGGAAGAGGCCCACCAGCAGTCCCGGCAACTGGATCATCAGGTTGGTGATGATCGGGATGGAAGCGTTGCGCAGCACATGCACGAACATCACGCGGCTCTCGCCGAGCCCCTTGGCGCGTGCCGTGCGCACGTAGTCCTGATTGATCTCGTCGAGCAGGAAGGTACGGTAGAGCCGGATGTTGGGCGCCAGCGAGACGACCAGACCGATCAGCACCGGGAGGCTTGCGTACTTGACGAGGTTTTCGAAGAAGTGGTTGCCCCAGCCCTGCACCGGGAACCAGCCGAAGCGATACGCGAGCCAATACTGGAACACGATGATGTAGACGAGGATCGACACCGACTGCGCGACGGTGCAGGTGACCATCGCGGCGCGATCGGTGAACGAGCCACGCAGATACGCCACGCCGAGCGCGATGCTGATGGCGATCAGCGTCTCGAGGATCATCAACGGAATGCCGATCATCAGCGAGGGCGGCAGCCGCGTCGCGAAGATGTTCGAGACGAATTCGTTGGTGCTCCAGCTCTGTCCGAAATCAAACGTCAGCACCTGCTTGACGAAGATGAGCAATTGCATCCAGTAGGGTTCGTCGATGCCGAGTTGCTTGCGGATGTTGGCGATCGATTCGGGGTTGGAAATCTTGCCGGCGAGCAGGTAGGCGGGGTCGCCGCCCACCACGTTGAACAGTACGAAGATGAGCAGAATCACGCCGGCCATGGTCGGCACGATCTGCCACAGGCGACGGATGATGTAGGCAGTCATCGCTCACTTCCCCTGGCCGGCGCCGGCCATGTTGACATCGTAATAGAGCCATTCGGCAAGCAGCACCGGGTGCTTCTTGTAACCGACAATCCACGGATTGATCAGCTGGTTGCGATAGCGCGTGACACCCAGCACCCAGGGCGTGTCGGCCTCGAACTGCTTTTGCATTTCAAGGTAGACGCGATCACGCTCGGGGCCGTCGGGCAACTGCGTCGACTGCTCGTAGAGCTTGTCGTACATCGGGCTCGAATAGCAGCCGTTGTTCGACTCGCCGATGTTCTTGCTGTAGAGCAACTGTGTGAAGTTGTCGCCATCGGGGTAGTCGGCAATCCAGGCCGCTCCGCGAATGGTGATCTGGCAGCGTTTCTCGCGCTTGATCGAATCGGCGAACTTCTCCTTTTCGGATTCGTAGCGGATGCCGATGGCTTCCATGTTCTTTCGATAGAGCTCATCGAACTCGCGCTCGAGCGCAGTCGGCGTCGAGGTGTACTTGAATACGAGCGGCTTGCCGTCCGGCGTCATGCGAAAGCCGTCGGCGCCCTTCTTGTAGCCAAAGCGGTCGAGCAGCGCATTGGCGAGCGCCGGGTTGTAGCTGATCGGGGACTTGTAGTTGGCCTGATGCCCGGCCACGCCCTCCGGGATGATGAATTCGGCGCGCTTGGCCGTGCCCTTGCGGATGACTTCGATCTCCTCATCCCGATTGAGCCCGTAGGCTGCGGCGCGGCGCAGCGCGATCTTGTGCAGCTCTGGTCCGCCCCACACCGGATCACGCCACTGGAAATAGGTGTAGGTGTACTCCGGGTCGAGCGCCTGTTGCAGCCGCATGCCCTGCGCGGCGAGGTCCGGCGCGAGCTTGCCACCCGGCAGCGCCTGCTTGATGAACGACGAGGGGATGTTGATCAGATCGAGCTGCTGGTTCTTGAACGCGAGCCAGCGCGACTGCTCCTCTTCGATGACGTAAATCTCGACGCGATCGATCACGGCGATCGGTTTGCCCGACATCTCTTTGACGATGACCTCATCGTAGGGATCCTTGCCAGAGGCCTTGAAGTTCCATTTGCCGCCCTGCCAGTTCGGATTCTTCTCGAGCACCATGCGCTGTCCGCGCACCCATTCCTTCAGGTAGTACGGGCCGGAGCCGACCGGGTGGCTCTGCGCATCGTTCGGGTATTTCTCGATCGCTTCGCGGGCGACGACGCCGTTGCCGACGTGGGCCAGCACGTAGCCGAAGTTGTAATCCGTCTTGGTCAGACGGATCTTCAGCGTGTACGGGTCGACGATTTCGAGGCCGGCCACCGGCTGATCCCAGTCGAGCTTGCCGGTCTTCTTGCTCCGCTCGTACCAGTCATCGAGCCCGACGATCTTCCCCGCGATCAGGAAGCGCCACACCGGCTTGATCGAGTCGTCGTAGTTTCGCTTGAAGGTGTAGGCGATGTCGGCCGCGGTGAGCTCACGTTTCTTGCCGCCGAACGCCTCGTTCGGAGCAAAGTACTGGCCGTGCTTGAGTTTCAGCGTGTAGAGCTTGCCCTCGTCCTCGATCGTTGGCATCTCGGTCAGAAGCCTTGGCACGAGCTTGGACGGCCGCGCGAGGTAATCGTAGGTCAGCACCGTGTCGAAAATGCCGTCGATGACCGTCGACGAATAGAGGTCATGCGCGGTCTGCGGGTCGAAGCCCGATTCGGCCACCGGAAACGAAAAGCGGACGACCTTCTTGCCGTCCGCATTCTTCACGGGAGAAACTGTCGTCGCAGCGCTGCCCCCGCCGTCGTTTGCCGCTTCGCGCGGACTGCCGCCACAGCCGGCCAGCGCCACCGCCAGGGCGACGCCCCACGCGGCTCGCGCCACGTGTCGTCGCATCCGCCACTCCCCCTGCCCGGTCGGCAGCCCTTCGTGAGGCTTCGAAGCCATAGTCATCCCCGGTCTCGTGAACCGCAAACAATTGGAAGCCGCGATTGTACGGACGCCACGGCCAGCCACCAAGGCTGGCCGCGATCCATGCTTCGCCTGGCACGTGCAGTCGCCTTGCCGGGCACGATCATCGAGCTACCGGTTCAATCGTGTCAGCTGCGGCGAGAGCCCGATCACCAGCATGCCGACCAGCGTCACCGCGTCGGGCACGGCGTCGAACACCAACCAGCCGATACCGACCGAAAGCAGCAGCTGCATGTACATCCACGGCGCGATGACGGTGGCCGGCGCCAGACGGTACGCGCGGATGAGCAGCAGATGCCCGAGCGCGCCGAGCACGCCGGTCAGCGCAAACACCACCCAGACGACGAGGCTCTTGCCGACATACCAGCCCGGCGTCCACCACAGCGGCACCGCCACGCTCATGACCAGCGCGCCGACCATGCCCGAGTACATGAGCTGCGTGCTGCTGCGCTCGGGCACTCCGCCGGACGCGGTCGCGGAGCGCGTCAGCGTCTGATAGGCGCCATTGCAGCAGGCGGCGGCGAGCACCAGCACGGCGCCGATCAGCGGGACGTCGGAGCCGGGGCGTACGACGATCAGCACGCCGAGGAAGCCGAGCGCGATGGCCACGATCGTCCACCGCCCCGGTCGCTCGTGAAGAAACCACGACGACAGCACCGTGGTGAGGATCGGCGTCAGAAAGAAGATGGCGGTGGCCTCGGCCAGCGGCACGTAGAGCAGCGCCGCGAAATAGAGCAGCGTCACGGTCACCATCAGCGTGCCGCGCGCCCACTGCACCCACGGTCGGCGTGGCCGGAACAGCCGCATGCCATCGCGACCGGTGAATACCGCGAGCACCAGCAGGAAGTGTCCGAAGTAGCGCGACCACGTCGAGGCGGCCACCGGTACGCCGTGCGCGCCGAGGTATTTGCCGCTGGCATCGAGGCAGATCAGCAGCGCGAGCCCGGCGAGCATCAGCAGCACCGCGCTGCGGTGCGCGTGAGGGGTGGAGGACGCGTCCATGTCGGTGCATTTTGCCTGCACGCAAGCTTGCGCGCCGGCGACGGCGTTCCGGCAACGCGTGACAGAATGCCACCATGATGCTCACTCCCGTCATTCTCTGCGGCGGCAGCGGCACCCGCCTGTGGCCGCTGTCGCGCTCGCACATGCCCAAGCAACTGCTCGCGGTGCACGACGAAGCGACGATGCTGCAGGCGACGGCGCGGCGGCTGGCGCGCTTCGACTCCGCGACGGTCAGCGCTCCGGTCGTCGTGTGCAACGACGCCCACCGCTTCGTCACTCGCCGGCAACTTCAGGAGATCGGGGAAGCGCACGCCGAGCTGATCGCCGAGCCCGCAGGCCGCAACACGGCGCCAGCGCTGACGCTCGCAGCGCTGCATGCGCAGCACGCTTTGGCTGGCCAGGCAGGGGGCAACGACCCGATCCTGCTGGTGATGCCGGCCGATCATGTCATCGCCGACCTCGACGCCTTTCAGCGTGCGGTGGCGATCGCGCTGCGCGTGCTCGCCAACAACTCGGCGGCCGAGGCCATCGTCACCTTCGGCATCGTGCCCACCGAGCCGGCCACCGGATACGGCTATCTGAAGGTGGGCGCGACCAGCGGCTTCGATCCGGGCGCCTTCGCGCTCGACAGCTTCGTCGAAAAGCCGCCGCTGGAGCGGGCGCGTGAGTACGTCGCCGACGGCCGCTTCCTGTGGAACAGCGGCCTCTTCGTCGTTCGCGCGAGCGTCTGGTTGCGCGCGCTGCGTGAACTGGAGCCGGCCATGCTCGCCGCCTGTGAAGCCGCGCTCGATGCCGCGCAGCGCGCCGATCACGACGTGCTGCCCTCGCCGGGCGCGTTCGCCGCCTGCCCCGCCAACTCGATCGACTATGCGGTGATGGAAAAGCTGGCCGTGACGCCCGGACTCGGTATCCGCGGCGTCGTCGTGCCACTCGATGCCGGCTGGAGCGACATCGGCGCCTGGGACAGCGCCTGGGCCATCGCCGCGAAGGATGAACGCGGCAACGCGGCGCTTGGCGAGGCCATCTTCGAGCAATCGAACAACACCTACGTTCGCACCACGGGGCCGAACGCACCGGTCGTCGCCTGCGTCGGCATCGATGACGCGGTGATCGTGCACACGCCCGATGCGATCCTGGTGGCGAGCAAGAGCCGCGCTCAGGACGTCAAACAGGTGACCGCCGCGCTCGCCGCGCGCAGCGATCGCCGCGCCGAGCTGCATCGGCGCGTCGAACGGCCCTGGGGCTGGTACGACTCGCTCGGCTCCGCGCCGCGCAGCGAAGGCGCCCTCGCCTTTCAGGTCAAACATCTGGGCGTGTTGCCGGGGCAGGCGATTTCGCTGCAACTGCACCATCACCGCTCGGAGCACTGGGTCGTCATCAAGGGCGAAGCCACCATCACGCTCGGCGACGACGTTGCGACCTATCGCGCCGGACAGCACGTGCACATTCCGGTCGGCACCGTCCACCGTCTGGCCAACCAGACGCAGGAGGCCGTCGAGCTGATCGAGGTGCAACTGGGCAGCTATCTCGGCGAGGACGACATCGTCCGCCTCGACGACCGCTACCAGCGCCGCTGAGCCGGACCGGCGTCGCGATTGACAAATACCGTGACGCCACCATCTGACTGAATGACGCTCTACCCTCTTCTCCATCGACCTCCACCGTTGCCCGCCCGACCATGACCGCATCCCCGCACAGCTTCGACGTCACGCTCGAGAACTTCGAGACCGAAGTCGTCGCCGCCTCCGACCAGATTCCCATCGTCATCGACTTCTGGGCGCCGTGGTGCGGCCCGTGCAAGACGCTGACACCCGTGCTCGAAAAGCTTGCGACCGAATACGGCGGGCGTTTCCGCCTGGCCAAGGTCAATTCGGACGAGCAGCAAGACTTGGCGGCGATGTTTGGCATTCGCTCGATTCCCACGGTGATTGCTCTGAAGGGGCAAAAGCCGGTCAGCGCGTTTCAGGGGGCGCAGCCGGAGAGCGCCGTGCGGCAGTTCCTCGACAAAGTCGTGCCCTCCGAGAGCGACGAGCGAATCGGCCGCGCGCGCGCGAAGCTCGAGGCCGGCGACATCGAGGGCGCCGTCGATGAACTGAAGGTGGCGCTGGCGCTGAACCCCGGCTTCGACGCCGCGCGCGTGCTGCTCGCCGACATCGCGATGCGCGACAACCGCATCGACGAAGCGAAGGCCTGGCTCGATGCCTGCAAGCCCCTGACCCGTATGGAGGAAGACTTCCAGCGTGTGGCAACCAGAATCGTCACCGCCGAGGAGGCCGGCCATTCGCCCGAGGCCACGGCGCTGAAGGCGCGCATCGAGCGCGACGCCGACGATCACGACGCGCGTCTGCACCTCGCCGCCGTGTACGCGGCGCAGAGCCAGTTCGAGCCGGCATTTCAGACGTTGCTCGAATCGGTGCAGCGCGATCGCCACTGGAACGAGCAGGCGGCGCGAAAACGCATGGTGGAGTACTTCGCGCTTGCCACCGAGCAGCCCGAACTGGTTCGACGCTACCGTCAGGCCTTGTCCACTGCCCTGAACTGAACGCGAGCGTACCCCGACCGGGGCACGATGTGCCCCGCCCGACACGCAGTGCACGCGAATTGGCGCGAAAGCGTCACGTTTGCCGTCATTCCATTGCACAATAGCGTCTGCAAGGAATCCGTTCAGCGTGTCGACCCCTTCCGCCACCCCACCCACGTTACTCGTGCAACGCGCTGCGGGCGGCGACGCCGACGCGATGCGCGCGCTGTTTTCGAGTCTGTACCCGGACATCAAGCGTCTGGCGCGCGGCAAACTCGCGCAGGCCGGCGGTGTCACCGGGCTCAACGCGACGGCACTCGTACACGAAGGGTTCATGCGCATGGCCGAACGTGAAGGCTTGCAAGGGCAGACGCGCCTGCAGTTCTTCGCCTACGTCGGCAAGGTGCTGCGCTCGATCGTCATCGACTTCGTGCGCGAACGCGATGCCGAGAAACGCGGCGGCGGCATCACGCTGCTGACGCTCTCGGCCGCCGACGGCACGCTGGCGCCGTGGATGGATGTGACCGACATGGTCGCGCTCGACGAGGCGCTCGACCAGTTGCAGAAACTCGATGCGCGGCTGTATCAGGTCATCGAACTGCACGTGTTCTCGGGGCTGTCGTTGCAGGAGGTGGCGCACGAGCTCGGCGTCACGCTGAGAACGATCAACCGCGACCTGCTGAAGGCCCGCGCGCTGCTGTCACGCGCGCTCGGCGACGACGTCGGCGCGCCGGCAGGCTGAGCCGCCAACGACGCGAAGCCTCCGGTGCCCGAACCGCTGAACCTCTCGGCGCTGCCGCCAGACCTCTGGCAGCGCGTCTCCGAGCTCTTCGATGAAGTCATCGAACTGCCCGAGACCGAGCGCATCCCCTACATCCGCAAGCTCTGGCTCAACGAACCCGATGTCGCGCGGGAACTGATGGCGCTGCTGGTGGCCGCCGCGACCATCGATCGCACGGCGCCGCTGACGCAGGAGCCGTTCAACGCCATGCTGAAAGAGGCGCTGGCGCAGCCCGTCGGCGGCTACGCACCGGGCCGTCGCTTCGGCGCCTGGACGCTCGAGCGCTGTCTCGGCCGCGGTGGCATGGGCGAAGTCTGGCAAGCCGTGCGCAGCGATGGGCTGTACAAGGCGAACGTCGCCATCAAGCTTTTGCGCACCGATCTGTCGCAGGACAAGCTGTCGCGACGGTTTGCCCGCGAGCGCGTGGTGCTGGCGCGACTCAACCACCCGAACATCGCGCGACTGCTCGACGCCGGCATGGAAGAAGGGCAAGCCTTCATCGTGCTCGAACTGGTCGACGGCGTGCCGCTGCTTGACTACGTGCAGAGCCATGCGCCCACACTCGCCGAGCGGCTTCGCCTCGTGCGCGACGTGGCGCTCGCCGTGCAGCACGCGCACCACCAGCATGTGCTGCACCGCGACCTGAAACCGTCGAACGTGCTGGTGACGGCCGACGGACAAGTGAAGCTGCTCGATTTCGGCATCGCCGGCGTCCTCGACAACGACCCGAGCGAGCCGATGACCAAGCTCACGCAATTGACCGGTCGCGGACTCACGCTCGAATACGCCTCGCCCGAACAGGTCACCGGCGACCCGACGATGCCCGCCAGCGACGTCTACTCGCTCGGGGTGCTGCTGTTTCATCTGTGCACCGGCAATCGGCCGTTTGCGGCGAGCAGCACCCGCGCCGCGCTCGAATACGCCGTCGTGCACAGCGACCCGCCGCTGGCCTCCGACGCGCTCACGCTGCCCCGCTCCGAGCGTCCGATTCCCGACAGCATCCCGCCGCCGGCCGATGCGCTGCGCCTGCGCGGCGACCTCGATCAAATCATTCGTCGCGCGATGCGCCTCAAACCCGAGGACCGTTATCCAAGCGCAAGCGCGTTGGCGGACGATCTCGACGCCTGGCTGCGCGGACACCCGACGTCGCTGCACGCGGGGGACCAAAGCTATGCCGCGCGGCTGTGGCTGCGACGCCACTGGCGCCTGACGGCCGCCGTGTCGCTTGCGGTGCTTGGGCTGGTGACGATCACTGCCACGAGTCTGTGGCAGCGCACACGCGCGCTCGATGAGGCGGCACAGGCGCGCGCCGAGGCGGCGCGCGCGAGCCGCGTGAGTCAGGCGCTGGGCAACGTGTTGCGAACGCAGCGGGCGCGGGTGGCCGCCAGCAGCGACCCGACGCTGGCGCCGGCACTGGAGCAGGCCACGCGCGAGGCGGAGGCGCGCCTATCCGATGATGCGCAGGCGCGTGCCCTTTGGCTGCGCGAATACGGCGGCCGCTGAGCGGCGGCGCTCCACGCGCCGACAGTCGATGCGGCGTTGGCGGAGGGTCAGTAACGACCGCGCCCGCCATCGAGGCTGAACGACCCCGCTCCCCATGCCGTGAGCACCAGCAACCCGCCGACGACGCCGACGTTCTTCATGAAGAGGATCTGCTGCATCATCTGCTTGTCGACCGGCAGGTTCCAGAAGTCATGGAAGAAGATGGCCGCCACAACGGTGAACACGGCAAGCGCGAACGCCGCCCAGCGCGTACGCCAGCCGACGATCAGCATGACCGAGGCGAGCACTTCGACGGCGATGGCGGCACCGGCCAGGACTTCCGGCATCGGCAACCCCTTCGAGCCGATGTAGCCCGCGGTGCCTGCGAAGCCGGCGATCTTGCCCCAGCCGGACGGAAGAAACAGGGCGGCCAGCAACAGGCGGCCGAGCAGGGTCAGAACGTCTTGCATTGCGCGCATCAGGGCTCCGGGGGTGCGACGATGAAGTTCGCGCCGCGACCACCGTTCGGTGGCCGGGCGTCCGGAGCGGATTGTCAGTCAGAGCGCCGCCGCGCGCAAGCGGGCGATTCAGCCAAGCGCCGCGAGTACGGAAGCGGTGATCGCCGCGACGTCACCGACGCCGTTGATCTGCACGTACTTCGGCGCGCCCGGCGCGCCTGATTTCGCCCACGCGGCGTAGTAGCCGAGCAGCACTTCGGTCTGATCGTGATAGACCTTGAGGCGCGTCTTGACGGTCGCCTCTTCGTCGTCCTTGCGCTGCACGAGCGCCTCGCCGGTGACATCATCGCAGCCGGCGACCTTGGGCGGATTGAACTGCACGTGATAGGTGCGCCCGGAGGCCAGATGCACGCGGCGACCACTCATGCGCTCGACGATGGCCTCGTCGGGCACGGCGATCTCGAGCGCGTAATCGATGCCGACGCCCGCCGTCTTCATCGCCTCGGCTTGCGGAATGGTGCGCGGAAAGCCGTCGAACAGATAGCCGTTGACGCAATCGGGTTCGCCGAGGCGCTCCTTGACCAGACCGATGATGATGTCGTCGCTGACCAGCGCGCCGGAGTCCATGACCTTTTTCGCGGCGAGGCCGAGCGGCGTCCCTGCCTTGACCGCCGCACGCAGCATGTCGCCGGTCGAGATTTGCGGAATGCCGAAACGCTCGCAGATGAATTTCGCCTGCGTGCCTTTGCCCGCCCCCGGGGCACCGAGAAGAATGAGTCGCATGTCGTGGCTCTTGGTTGGATGAAACAGGTGCTCGCGTCGATTATGACCTCTGCCCTCTTGCGCCGGCCTGACAGCGCCCTCCAAACGGTCCGTGATCGCGAAATGGGTCGTTCAGCTTTTTTGGAAAATGCGCATCCATAACGGGCTTGGAGCGAAGAATCACCAAAAGTCGACTTTACGGCAAATTCACCGGGAAGCCCGTCATGGATGCGGCTTTCAGTAAAAAGTTGCTTGCGCGCGAAGGCGCGAACACCCGCGCGGATGCGGCAGCGATGGATCAGCGCACGGGCGGCGTCGCCACGCGAACGTCGGCGTTCTGCGCGCGCTGGCGCAGCGCGTGCTCGATCAGCACCAGCGCCAGCAGCGCCTCGGCGATCGGTGTGGCGCGCAGCCCGACACACGGGTCGTGTCGGCCGTGGGTGTTGAGCGTGACGGCTCGCCCCTCGCGATCGATGCTGCGACGGTCCAGCCGCGTGCTGCTGGTGGGTTTGATGGCGAGACGCACGGTGATCGACTGCCCGCTCGAGATGCCGCCCAATACACCGCCGGCGTGGTTGCTGACGAAGCGGCCGTCGACGATCTCATCGGAGTGCTCGGTGCCCAGTTGCGCGACGCAATCGACACCCGCGCCGATCTCGACCGCCTTCACGGCATTGAGGCCCATCATCGCGTGGGCGATGTCGGCGTCGAGCCGGTCGTAGAGCGGCTCGCCCCAGCCAGCGGGGACGCCGCTCGCTTCGACGTGGATGCGCGCGCCGCAACTGTCGCCGCTCTTGCGCAGCTCATCGAGATAGCGTTCGATCTCGGCGAGCCGAGGCGAATCGGGCGCGAGCGGCGCGAAGAACGGATTCGCCTCGACGCCATCCCAGGTCTCGAAGGCGATCACTTCGCGCCCGATCTGCATGCAATGACCACGAACGCGAACGCCGAAGCGCTCGCGCAGCCACTTCTTGGCCACCGCCCCCGCAGCGACGATCGGCGCCGTCAGCCGGGCCGACGACCGGCCGCCGCCGCGATAGTCACGCTGGCCGTACTTCATCCAATACGTGTAGTCGGCGTGGCCCGGACGAAAGGTGTCGGCGATGTTGCCGTAGTCCTTGCTGCGTTGATCGGTGTTGCGGATCAGGAGCGCGATCGGTGTGCCGGTCGTCACGCCCTCGAACACGCCGGAGAGAATCTCCACCGCATCGTCTTCGCGCCGCTGCGTGACGTGCCGCGAGGTGCCCGGCTTGCGCCGGTCGAGATCGGGTTGCAGGTCCGCCGCCGACAGCGCAAGACCCGGCGGACAGCCGTCGATCACACAGCCGATGGCCGGCCCGTGCGATTCGCCGAAATTGGTGACGGCAAACAGGTTGCCCAGCGTGTTACCAGCCATGCGCTCATTGTAGGCGGCGGCTGAGCGCCACTTCAGCGCCAGTCACCTCGCATCGCCTTCACCGCGCTCTCCAGGCCCGGCGCGCTCACCTCGGCGGCCGGTACCAGCGCGCCGCCGACCAGTTCGATGCGATTGAAGAAGCCGCGGATGCGTCGGAACGCCTGGCCATCGACCGAGCGGCTGAAGAACCCGCCCCAGAGCCCCCGCAACGCGAGCGGCACCACCGGCGCGCCGGTTTCGGCGACGATGCGCTCGATGCCGGGCCGGAACGGGTTCATTTCACCGTCGCGCGTGAGCTTGCCCTCGGGGAAGATGCCGACCACGTCGCCTTCCGCGAGCGTCTGCCGGACGCGCTCGAACGCGCGCTCCATCATCGCCGGATCCTCCTTCGCGCTGGCGATCGGAATCGCCTTCATCTGCCGAAAAGCCCAACCGAGAAACGGCGTCTGGAAGATCGAATGATCCATGACGAACTGGATCGGGCGCCGACACGCGGCGGTGATGACCAGCGCATCGACGTAGCTGACGTGATTGGCCACGATGATGACCGGCCCCGTGTCCGGGATGTTCTCGAGCCCGCGCACGCGCAGGCGGTAGGCCACGGAAATCAGTATCCAGCACAGGAAGCGCAACAGGAACTCCGGCGTCAGCGTATAGATGTACGCCGCGACCAGCGCATTCAGGACGCCGATGGTCAGAATGAGCTTGGGCACATCGAAGTTCGCGAGCTTGATCAGCGCCATCGCGAGCAGCGCCGAGCACACCATGAAAATCGCGTTGACGATGTTGTTGGCCGCGATGATGCGCGAGCGGTGCGACGGCTCGGCGCGCTCCTGGATCAGCGCATAGAGCGGCACGCTGTAGAGCCCGCCCGCGACCGAGAGCAGGAAGAGGTCGGCCAACACGCGCCAGTGCTCGGGCCGCGCCAGAAACGCCATGATGCCGCTCTGCCCGATCGGCTGCAGGCCGCGCGTGGCGAAGTAGAGATCGACGGCGAACACGCTCATGCCGATCGAACCGAACGGCACCAAGCCAAGCTCGACTTTCTTGCCGGAGAGTCGCTCGCACAAGAGCGAGCCGACCGCCACACCGACCGCGAACACCGCGAGAAGCAGCGTCGCCACATGCTCGTCGCCGCCGAGCACGTCCTTGCTCAGGTTGGCGAACTGGTTGAGCAGCATCGCGCCGTAGAACCAAAGCCACGAGATGCCGAGCATCGAGCGCCACACGACGATGTTCTTCACCGCCAGGCGCAGGTTGTTCGCCGTCTCGGTGAACGGGTTCCAGTTGAGTTTCAGCGTGGCGTCGGTCGCGGCCGCCTGCGGCACGCCACGGCTCACCACGTAGCCGATCACCGCGAGGACGACCGTGGCCACGGCAACGAGCATCGGGCCGGAGGGCTTGACGGCCACCAGCAAGCCACCGGCCAGTGTGCCCATCAGAATCGCCACGAAGGTGCCCGACTCGACCAACCCGTTGCCGCCGACCAGTTCATCGGGCGCCAGCGCCTGCGGCAGGATCGCGTACTTCACCGGCCCGAACACCGTCGAGTGCAGGCCCATCGCGAACAGCGCGGCGAACAGCACGCCGAGGTTCGCGGTCAGAAAGCCGATCGCGGCGAACGCCATGACGAGGATCTCGAAGATTTTCACGCCCCGGATGACGCGCGTCTTCTCGTACTTGTCGGCCAGTTGCCCGGCGAACGCCGAGAACAGCACAAAGGGCAGGATGAACACCGCGCCGGCCGCGTTGACGAGCAGGCTCGCGTCCATGCCGGCGAAACTCATGCCGCCGAACGCCATGAAGATGATCATGCCGTTCTTGAACACGTTGTCATTCATCGCGCCGAGAAACTGCGTCCAGAAGAACGGCGCGAAGCGGCGGCGACCGAGAAGGGCAAACTGGCTGTGCGACGTCGATTCAGTCATGTTGTCAGCGCTCATGATGGGATGGCGGGCATTTTGCCGTGCCCGAGCGCATCCGCAAACCGAGCGTCGTCAGTATCGTGTTTCAATACCTTCCGTGTCGGCGCATCACGTCCGCACCTCGCGGCTTCATCGTCAACGGCGGGCGCTCGGAAAGAACAGCGGCTCGCCACCCAAGCGAAACGCGGCGATCGCGGCCTGCCCTTCGGCGCCGACCAGCCAGTCGATGAAGCGCTGGCCCGCCACGGCCCGTACATGCGGGTGCTTTTTCGGATTGACCAGCATCACGGCGTACGGGTTGAAGAGCCGCCGATCCCCTTCGACGAGGATGCGCAGTTGCTGCCGGTTGCGAAAAGCGAGCCACGTGCCACGGTCGGCGAGCAGATACGCATTCATCGCCGCGGCCGTGTTGAGGGCTGGCCCCATGCCGGCGCCAACGTCGCGATACCACGGCGCGCGCGTGGCCGCGGGGTCGAACGGCACTTCGCGCCAGTAGCGCAATTCGGCCGTGTGCGTGCCGCTGCGATCTCCGCGCGACACAAACGGCGCCTGCGTCGCCGCGATCCGCCGCAATGCCGACACGATGTCGCCTCCGGCGACGGCGGCGGGGTCGCTCGCCGGGCCGACCAGCACGAAATCGTTGTACATGACGGGCACCCTTCCCACGCCAAAGCCTTCGGCGACGAATTTCTCCTCGGCCGCCGGATCGTGCACAAAGACCACATCAGCGTCGCCACGCCGCGCCACATCCAGCGCCTGCCCGGTGCCGAGCGCCACGACGCGCACCTTGATGCGGCTCGCCCGCTCGAATTGCGGCAGCAAATGGCCGAAGAGCCCGGACTGCTCGGTCGACGTGGTCGACGCCACCGTGATCGTCGCATCCGCCGCATCGGCACCCACAGCGCCCGCCGGAACGATCATCGCGCCCAAGGCAAGCGCCGCCATCGACCCACCGAGGATGGCGCGCCACCGGCGCGTCGCGTCAGCCATCGCGATCATGCTGTCTCTCCTTGCAGATAGTCACGGGCAGCCGCGCTGTGCGGCGCCGAGAAGAAATCCGCCGCAGGTCGGTCCTCGACGATGCGGCCGCCGTCCATGAAAACGATGCGCTCGGCCAGGCGCTTCGCCTGCGCCACATTGTGCGTGCTGACGATGAGTGTCGCGCCACGTCGTCGCAGTTCTCCGAGCAGCCGTTCGAGCTCGCGCGTCGCGGCCGGCGCCAGGTTCGACGCCGGCTCGTCGGCGAGCAACAGGCGTGGTGAGCAGGCCCAGGCCGCAGCCAGCGCGAGGCGCTGCTGTTCGCCCCCCGACAGCCGGCGCACCGCCCGTTCCGCGCACGCGGCGAGCCCACACGCCGTGAGCGCGTCGCGCGCCCGCTCGCTGCGCGCCGGCTCCGGCAGGCCGCGGGTAGCGAGCACGAAGCGAAGTTGATCGAGCGCGCTTCGGCGCATCTGCGGCGGACGTTGCAACAGCATCAGCTGCGCCCGCGCGGGCAGGCGATGCACCTGCCCCGACGACGCCGCGACGATGCCGTTGGCGAGCCGCAGCAACGTCGATTTGCCGGCGCCGTTGGCCCCCAGCACGACGATGCACTCGCCCGCTTCGACGGACAGATCGACGTCGCGCAGCAGCGCGCGGCCACCGACGACGAGGCTCGCGGCGACCAGACTGAGCACCGGCCCCGCGCCTTCGGCGGTGACGCGCTCCACGTTCGGCTCAATGGTCTCAGCCATGGTCGCGCGCGAGCCACATGCGCCCGCCCTGCGCGATGACGTTGACGATCAACACCAGCGCGAGCAGCAAGGCACCGAGCGCCAATGCCAGCGGCAAGTCACCCTTGGACGTTTCGAGGGCGATCGTGGTGGTCATCACGCGCGTCGAACCCGCGATGTTGCCGCCAACGATCATCACCGCCCCCACCTCGGCCACCGCGCGACCAAAGCCCGCGAGCAGCGCCACGGCGAGCGAGTGCCGCGCCTCCACCAGCAGCGTCGACGCGCGTCGCCACGGCGTGAGGCCGAGTGAATCGAACCATTCGCGCAGTTCACGATGATGATCCTCGATGGTCTGCCGCGTCAGCGCCGCGATGATCGGCGTGATCAGCACCGTCTGCGCGAGCACCATGCCACTCGGTGTGAACAGCCAACCAAGGGCGCCGAGCGGCCCGCTGCGCGACAGCAGCAGGTAGACGAGCAGCCCGACCACCACCGGCGGCAGCCCCATGGCCGCATTCAGCACGATGGCGATCGGCGTCGCCAACCGGCTGCGCCACAGCGCAACGAGCGCACCCAGCGGCAGCCCGATCAGTGCCGCGCACAGCGTCGCCGTCGCGCTCGCCTTGAGCGACAGCAGCGTGATCTCACGCAGCGCCGGATCGGCGCGCACGACGAGCCCGATCGCCGCGTCGAGTGACTCCGCGAGCACGCTCATCGCGACGCGGCACGCGCTCGACCGCCGAACCCTTCGGCCACCAGCGCGCCGCCGTAGAGCACCAGCGCCCAGATCACGAACACCGTGATCAGCAGCAGCGGGATGGCGATGAACGCGCCGTAGAGCGACTTCAACTGCTGTGCGTGCGCCAGATACTGCCCGATCACGAAGCGCGCCGCGACCAGCAGCAGCGTGACGCAAAGCGCGACGGTGAACGGCGAGCGCCAGTCGCGCACGTTGACCGGCACCCAGCGGTAGAGCAGCGCGAGTCCAAGCACGAGTGGCACGCCGATCTGCAGCGGATCGAAGAGGTAGTGCGCGACGCCGGCGAGCGCAGGCAGCAGGCGCACCGTGAAGTGCTCGGAGAATTGCAACGCCCACGCCACGGCCCCGACCACGAAGGGCACCAGCACGAGCACCAGCAACACGCCGCGCAGATGATGCCAGGCGTTGCGACGTGCCGCGCCCCAGATGCGGTCGATGGCCGTGTTGATGGTGAGCGCCTTCACCGCGAGGTCGGCGAACACGAGGATGACGCCGGTCTGCCCAAGGCCGCGCGCGTTGGCGCGCAACCGCTCGACGACTTCGATCACTTGCTGCGCAGCGCTCGGAAAGAGGTTGCCGTACAGGAATTCACGCAGCGCGCCGTCGGCCGATCGGATCAGGATGCTCTGCTGCGACAGCCAGAAGAGAATGGCCAGCGCCGGCAGCGTGCCGAGCAGCGTGAGAAACGCGAGATAGCCCGCGAACACCATGCCGTCACCGCGCAGAAAGCGGCGCAGCGCACGCCAGAAGATCATTGGCCGCCAGGAAAGCCTGCGCAATCGCTCGCGGCAAGCGGGCACCGCGAATCGCGCGATCGGCGGCGCAGGAGGTTATGCAGAGGTGCCCTAGACATGTTCGCCGCCATTGACGTGGATCTCGGCGCCGTTGATGTAGGAGCTCGGCGAGGTGCACAGGAAGTAGATGAGCTGCGCCACCTCGCTCGGGCGCCCCAGACGCTTCATGGGAATCTCGCGATCGACGATGTCGCTGGTCCCCGGCGAGAGAATCGAAGTATCGATCTCACCCGGTGCGATCGCGTTGCAGCGCACGCCGTGCGGCCCGAAGTCATGCGCCATTTCGCGCGTCAGCGCCGCGAGTGCCGCCTTCGATGTGGCGTAGGCAACGCCGGCGAACGGATGCACCTTGGAGCCCGCGATCGAGGTCACGTTGACGACGCTGCCCTGCGCCGCCTTCAGCTCGGCGAACAGCCCACGCGCCAAGAGCGCCGTGGCAAACAGGTTCACGTTGAAGACGTTGGTCCAGGTGGCGAGGTCGGTATCGAGCACACCCATGCGCTGGCCGCCCTTGAGCTTGGGCGAAATGCCCGCGTTGTTGACCAGCGCGGAAAGCAGGCCACCGCTTTCGGGTTCAGCGAGCTTGTCGCGGATGCGCGCGATGGTGGCGTCGAAGGACGAGACCTCGTTCAGGTCGGCCTGGATGTGATCCTTCTCACCCTTCGGCCACGGACAGATCTTGTCGAACGGTTGCCGCGACACCGTGATCACGCGCCATTCGGCCGCGTGAAAGTGCTTGACGGTGGCGTGACCGATGCCGCGCGAGGCGCCCGTCAGGAGCAGGGTTTTCTTCAGTGTCGTCATCCGTCGATTGTAGGCGGGCATCGAGCCGATGCGGCTACAGCCGCATCTCGAGCCGCAGCGCGTAATTGACGAAGGTCGGCGCGATGTTGAGCGTGCGCTGGCGCACGCCGCCGTCGGTGTTGACCGTGTCGGTGACCGAATCGAGCGGGCCGAGATTCGACACCGAAAGGCGAAGTCGCGTCGTCGGCGTGAAGCTCCACGTCGCGTAGGTGTCGAACACGCGCTTGGTGGAGAGACGCTGGCGCTGCGTCGCCGTCTGCTGGATTTCGTAGGAAGGCGTCCAGGCGAGATTGCCACCGAGGGCGAGCGGGGTGCCCGGCACGCGGTAATCGAGCCCGAGGTTGCCGGTGAACGCCGGTTGGCCGTCGATGCGGTTGTCGGGGCCGGGAACGGCCGCGACCTTCGACGTGTAGAAACTGCCGTTCATCTTCACACTGAGTCCGCCCAGACGCCCGGCGTCAGCGAGCCATTCGCTCAGGCGGAACTTCGCTTCGAGTTCGAGCCCGAGGGTGCGCGCATCGCCCAGATTCTGCGGACGCGTCACGTAGCGCGGCACATTCGCCCATGACACGGTCTCCAGCGCGGTGACGCTGCGGATGACGTCGCGCAATTGCCGCGCGAAGAGGTTGGCCGAGAGCACGCCACCGGCCGACAGGTAATGCTCGTAGGCAAGGTCGAGCCCGTTGGCACGCTCGGGCTTGAGCATCGGGTTGCCGGCGCGGTCGGGCGAGGTGTAGAGGTTCGGTCCCGGCACCGGATAACTCACCGACAGCCAGGGCCGCGGCGAGAGTTGCCCGACGTTGGGGGCGCGATAGCTTTGCGTGAGACTCAGACGCAGCTGATCGCGGCGCGGCGCGTCGAAACGCCACACGAGGTGCGCGAGCGGCGTCAGCACACGGCTGGTGTTGACGAAGTCGGCGTCTCGCGCGGCGCTGCGCGTCTCGATCTGCTCGTAGCGCAGGCCGACGTTGGCCGCCCAGTTCGGCGCCGGATCCCATTCGTCCTGGGCGTAGACCGCGAAGCGGCGCGTCGAGATGTCGAACACGGCGCCAAGGTCCGTCGCCTGCGGCTGCCCGTTGAGCAACGTGACCGAGTTCTCGCGACGCTTCAGCCCTTCGTACTCGGCACCGCCCGTCAGCGCATGCATCGGCTCGCGTCCGAGGTTGTGCACGAGTTTCGCCGAGAACGAACCACCGCGATCACGCACGCTGCCGACCGTGCTCTGCTCGCGCAGCAGCCCGCCGACGCCGTCGAACTGATGGATGCGCAGATCGGTGTCGGACTGAAAGCCGCCAAACCCGCCGCGCAGTTCATAGCGCGTCGCTTCCGTGAGTCGCTTGTTCAGGTTCAGGTTGAGGCGCGCGAAATCGAAATTGCCGACGAAGGTGTAGCGGCTCACCGCGTACGGTGCCCCCGGGCCCGCCAACTCGGTCAGCATGGTGTAGCCGCCGTTGTCGGAAGTGCTGTGCCCGCCGTGCGCCTGCACGCCGAACTGCTCGCCGTTGCCCAGCCGCCATTGCAACCGCAGATTGGCAAACAGGTTCTGACCGCGATCCTCGCTGTGGCTCACGGTGGCGTCATCGAGGGTCGGCGTGCCGCTCGCGAGGTCGGTGTAGGTGGTGCGGGTGTGGCTGTCGTTGTATTGATGGCGGCGACGTGCGGTCAGCGTCGCGTTGTAGGTGAAGTCCTCGCCGATGGCGTCGTTGCGTGTCCACGACAGCTCGGGGGTTTGCAGCGAACGCTCGGAGGCGAGCGCGATGCGCAGATCGTTGTTGGTCTGGCGCAGCGGCTCGCGCAGGATGATGTTGATGGTGCCGGCGATGGCGCGGGCGCCCGTCTCGGCGGTCGGCGCGCGAAAGATCTCGATGCGTTCAACCTGGTCGGGCGACAACTCTTCGATGGAAAAACCGGGCGGGATGCGTTGGCCATCGATGAGGATCTGCGTGAAGCCGCCGCCCATGCCACGCAGCATCGGCGGCCCCGGTCGCCCGGCGCGTCCGCCCGAAGTGACTCCGGGCAGCCGCCGCATCACGTCGCCGAGGTTGCTGTCACCGTACTGCTCGATGTCCTCGCGTGTGATGATGATCTTGGCGGCCGTCGAGTTGCGCCGCTCGTCGCTCGCCGTGTTCTTGCCGGTGATCTCGACCTGCTCGACGCGCTGCGCCGGGCGCTCCGGAGCAGGTTTGCGCGGTGCGGCCTCTTTCGGGACCGGCGCAGGCTCAGGGTTCGGCGCAGGCGTGGGCGCCGGTGTCGGGCCCGGTGTGTCGGGCGCGGCCTGGGCATGGGTGAGCACGGGAAAGCCGAGCGCGGCAGTGACCGCGAGCGCGACGGCGCAACGATGATAGGGTGGCATGGATCGAGGGGGGTTGGGACGACGACGAACGCGCCGAGGCGGCGCCACCACGGCGCGGCGGGCGCTGCTGGCGGACGTCGATTGTAGATACCGCGCCACCAAAGTCGCCAGCCACGACAGGTAGGCGACGGCTTGACGTCGCTTTTTTTGCCAACGATCATCGTCACCCATCACCCAACGCAACCAAGCGCGGTCAAGCCCGCGCCTACGACCCGATGTAGGCGACGGCTTGACGTCGCTCGCGCACGCTCGATCCTCGCAACCCGTCATCGAAGACCACCAAGCGCGGTCAAGCCCGCGCCTACGACCCGTTGTAGGCGACGGCTTGGCGTCGCTCACGCACGCTCGATCCTCGCAACCCGTCATCGAAGACCACCAAGCGCGGTCAAGCCCGCGCCTACCAACCCGTTGTAGGCGACGGCTTGACGTCGCTCGCGCACGCTCGATCCTCGCAACCCGTCATCGAAGACCACCAAGCGCGGTCAAGCCCGCGCCTACCAACCCGTTGTAGGCGACGGCTTGACGTCGCTCATGCACGCTCGATCCTCGCAACCCGTCATCGAAGACCACCAAGCGCGGTCGAGCCCGCGCCTACCAACCCGATGTAGGCGACGGCTTGACGTCGCTCGCGCACGCTCGATCCTCGCAACCCATCATCGAAGACCGCCAAGCGCGGTCGAGCCCGCGCCTACCAATCCGATGACCACCAAGCGCGGTCGAGCCCGCGCCTACCAACCCGTTGTAGGCGACGGCTTGACGTCGCTCGCGCACGCTCGATCCTCGCAACCCGTCATCGAAGACCACCAAGCGCGGTCAAGCCCGCGCCTACCAATCCGTTGTAGGCGACGGCTTGACGTCGCTCACCCACGCTCGATCATCGCAACTCGTCATCGAAGACCACCAAGCGCGGTCGAGCCCGCGCCTACGACCCGTTGTAGGCGACGGCTTGACGTCGCTCGCGCACGCTCGATCATCGCAACTCGTCATCGAAGACCACCAAGCGCGGTCAAGCCCGCGCCTACCAACCCGATGGCCACGCAGCGCGGTCGAGTCCGCGCCTACCAACCCGATGGCCGCGAAGCGCGGTCGAGCGAATCAGTCGGGCGCGCCGAGAATCAGCGTCACCGTGATCGGTGAGGTGGTGAAGTCGTA
Organism: Pseudomonadota bacterium; assembly: GCA_018241765.1. GTDB lineage: Bacteria > Pseudomonadota > Gammaproteobacteria > Burkholderiales > Casimicrobiaceae > Casimicrobium. Next base: position 22,621 of record JAFEDD010000012.1, read on the forward strand.
CGCGCGCTGGATGACTTTGAAGAACACCGGCGGCTCATCCATCGTGATGCGCATGGCGTCGCCCACCTCGGGCATCGCCATGCCCGGCTCGGCGTTGGTTGAAAACGTGAAATCGCCGCCGTGAACGAGGCGTTGCGCGGTGGCGGTGAGCGTGATTTTCAGTTCCATCGAAGGCGGCTCCCCGGATGTTTGCGGCTTGAGCGATCAGATCGTCACCTGGGTGCCCAGTTCGACGACGCGGTTGGGCGGCAGCGCGAAGTGCCCGGTCGCGCCCTGCGCCTGGCGAGTCATCCATGAGAACACGGCGAAGCGGGGCGTGGAGAAGCCGCCGCCACCGGGCACGATGATGGGTCGCGATACGAAGTAGGTGGTGTCCATGGCGTCGAAATGCAAGCCCTGTTCATCGGCCCAGGCAAGCGCTGCGGGCACATCCGGCGTTTCGCGGTACCCAAAATGCAGGGCGATCGAGTAGAGGTCGGGGGCGTGGCGTGTCACGGCCATGCGATTGCTGTCGTTGACGTAGGGCACGTCATCGTCATGGATGTGCAGGAAGATGAGGCGCTGGTGCAGTACGTGGTAGTGCTTCAGGTTGTGAAAGAGCGCGGCCGGAACCCGCGCAGGGTCAGACGACAGGTACACCGCGGTGCCTGCGACGCGCGGCACGTCCCGCAGCATCGAGGCGCCGAAATCCGCGACCGGAAGATCGAAGCGTTCGCGCTGCTCGCGCAGCAACTGCACTCCGCGCTTCCACGTCATCAGCAGCAAAAAAATCAAGCCGCCGAGCAACAGCGGAAACCAGCCGCCTTCGACGATTTTCATCAGGTTGGAGGCGAAGAACGCGAGCTCGAGCAGCGCAAGCACGGCGAGCAGCGGCAGCAGCCACCGACGGCGCCAGCCGCGCAGCGCGAAGAGTGCCAGCGCCGTCAGCGCCGTCGTGATCAACATGGTGCCCGACACGGCGACGCCATAGGCGCCCGCCAACGCGTTGGACGAACGAAATTCGAGCACCAGCGCGACGACCGCAACCAGCATGAGGGCGTTGACCCCCGGCACATAAATCTGGCCGCGTTCGCGGTCGGAGGTGTGGCGCACCTGCACCCGTGGCAGATAGCCGAGGCGCGACGCCTGCTGCGTCAGCGAGAAGGCGCCGGAGATGGTGGCCTGCGAGGCGATCACGGTGGCCGCGGTCGCCAGCACGACGAGCGGCAAGAGCCACGGTTCCGGCGCGAGCAGGAAGAACGGATTCTTCACCGCGCTCGCGTCGCGCAGCACCAGCGCGCCCTGCCCGAAGTAGTTGAGCAGCAGCGAGGGGCAGACCAGCGCGTACCAGGTCAGGCGCACCGCTCGCGGCCCGAAGTGCCCCATGTCGGCGTACAGCGCCTCGCCGCCGGTCAGCGAGAGAAACACGGCCGACAGCAACAGTGTGGCGCTTCCGGGGTGCTCGATGACGAAGCGCGCCGCGTGGCTCGGATCGATCGCGCGCAGCACGCTCGGGTTCTGCCACAGGCTCGCCAGCCCGAGCGCGCCGATGCACAAAAACCAAATCAGCGTGATCGGCCCGAAGGCGGCGCCGATTTGCCCGGTACCACGGCGCTGGATGAGAAACAACCCGACCAGAACGCCGATCGTGATGGGCACGATGAAGCGCTCGAAGTGCGGCGTCGCCACGCTTAGCCCCTCGACGGCCGACAGCACCGAGATGGCGGGCGTGATGACGGCATCGCCATAGAAGAGCGCGGCGGCGAAGACCCCCGCCGTCGCCACGAACGTCATGAGCCGCGGACTGTCGAGCCGCCGTCGCAGGACGCGCGCGGTCAGCGCGGTGAGGGCGAGCACGCCGCCCTCGCCGTCGTTGTCGAAGCGCAGCACGAGCCAGACGTACTTGATCGACACCACCAACGTGATGGCCCAGAACAGCGCCGACAACGCGGCCAACACGTTGGCCTCGGTCGGCGCCAGAGCGGCGGTGCCGGAAAACGCCTCGCGGAAGGCATAGAGCGGACTGGTGCCGATGTCGCCGTAAACGACGCCCAGCGCCGCCAGCATCAGGGTTGACGTGCGGGAGCGGGAGCGGTCGATCGACATGATGAAAGGGTTCGAACGGGGACGGCGTTGCGCATCGGGCACATCGGGCACATCGGGCGGACGCACCGCCGTGGCCGCTGCGACTGGCCGCGCGCGTGCAGCAGGCGGCGCATGCTAGCGCCGCGCGCCATAAAGGGCGGCGCGGTCAGCGCCCGGTCAGCCAGGCGGCGGTGTCGTCGAGCGCGCGACCGAAGCGGCGCAGCATCTCGGCGATCTGCGCTTCGCTGATGATCAGCGGCGGGCTGAAGGCGATGCTGTCGCCCGCCATCGCGCGCAGGATGAGCCCGTGCGCCTGCGCCCGGCGCACGAGGTGCGCGCCCACGCCGAGCTTGGCGTCGAAGGCGCGTCGGCGCGCCGGTTCGGCCGCGAGTTCGATGGCGCCGATCAGACCGATGCCGCGCACATCGCCCACCAGCGGATGTCCGGCGAAGGCGCGCAACCCCTGCTGCAAGGCGGGCGTCATGGCCTGAACGTGCTCGAGAACGCGTCGCTCGTCGTAGATCGCGAGCGTCTCCAGCGCGACGGCGCAGGCGAGCGGGTGCCCCGAATAGGTGTAGCCGTGGCCGAACACGCCGACGGCGGCGCTGGCGTCGGCGCAGGCCTGGTAGATCGGAGCGCTCACGTAGAGCGCGGACAGCGGCACATAGGCCGAGGTCACCATCTTCGCCGTCGTCAGCAGATCGGGTTGCAGCGCGAACGTCTCGCTGCCGAAGCGGCGGCCGGTGCGGCCGAACCCGGTGATGACTTCGTCGGCGATGAAGAGGATGTCGTGACGACGCAGGATCGCCTGCACCTTCTCGAAATATCCGGGCGGCGGCACGATGACGCCACCGGCGCCCTGGATCGGCTCGGCAATGAAGGCGCCGATGGTGTCCGGGTCCTCGGCGAGGATCAACGCTTCGAGCTCGGAAGCGAGCCGATCGACGAACGCCGCCTCGCTCTCGCCATCGTGCGCGTAGCCGTAATGGTGCGGGCAGGCGGTGCGCAGCACGCCCTCCATCGGCAGATCGAAGCGCTCGTGCATGCTCGGAATGCCCGACAGCGAAGCGCTGGCGAGCGTGACGCCGTGATAGCCGCGCATGCGCGCGATGATCTTCTTCTTGCGCGGCTTGCCGATGGCATTGTGGTAGTAGCGCACGAGCTTCACCGCCGCGTCGTTCGCTTCCGAACCGGAGTTGGCGAACAGCACACGCCCCTCACGCAACGCCGCCGTGGGCGCCAACGCGGTGAGCCGCTCGCTCAGTTCCGCCACCACGTTGTGCGCCTTGCCGGAGAACGAGTGGTAGTAGGGCAGGGTCAGCATCTGCCGATGCGCCGCCTCGGCGAGCCGCCGCTCGCTGAATCCGAGTGACGCGCACCACAAACCGGCCATGCCCTCGATATAGCGCTTGCCCGTCTCGTCGATGACTTCGACGCCGTCGCCAGCGACGATGATCAGCGGCGCCTCGGACTCGATCGCGCGCAGGTTGGTGTAGGGATGGAAATGGTGGGCGACGTCCTTGCGGGCGACGCTCGAAGCCGACTGCGTCATGCGTTGCGCGGGCGGCGCGCCGCCGCCATCAGGGAGAACACGGCGCACTCTACCACCGCCTCCGGCGCCGCTCGCACCACGGATGCCGCGCGGCCTCTTCCCGATCCTCGCCACGGTGAATCAGCTTTTTGTGTCAAGGCGCATCCATGACAGGCTTGGAGCCATGAAATGTCGATTGTCGACTTGTCGCATTTCATGACGCAAAGCCTGTTATGAACGTCATTTGAATGAAAAGTTGTTCCGGAATTCGAAGCTCCGGTGACCCGCGTCAGCGCCGCATGCGACGAATTCCATGCCCACGAGTGCTAAACTGAAGGGCTTTGTTTCGGCAGTGCGCCTGCCCGCTTCCGGGGTGCTGCGCGAGTGAAATCCGCCCGGCCGCACGGCGTGCCTGCGCCGGCGCGCGCCACGCGAGCCTCAGTGCACGGGAGCCTCCCGTGGGGGCCACGAGCCGTGCTTCCGAAACCCAACCCGGCACCGCGTCCGCACCACGAAGTCGGGCGCGCGCCGTGCCGCCGAACACCCTTTCTGGAGATCGCAACCATGACCATCGAACGCACCTTTTCCATCATCAAACCCGACGCCGTGAAGAAAAACGCCATGGGCGCCATCATCGCGCGCTTCGAAGCGGCGGGCCTGAAGGTCGTCGCCGCCCGCATGGCGCACCTGTCGCGCACCGAGGCCGAGGGCTTCTACGCCGTGCATCGTGAGCGTCCGTTCTTCAAGGATCTGGTCGACTTCATGGTCTCCGGTCCGGTGCTGCTGCAAGTGCTGGAGGGCGAAAACGCGATCGCCAGGAACCGCGAACTGATGGGCGCCACCGACCCGAAGAAGGCCGCCCCCGGCACCATCCGCGCCGACTTCGCCGATTCGATCGACGCCAACGCCGTGCACGGCTCCGATGCGCCGGAGACGGCCGCCGTCGAAATCGCCTATTTCTTCCCGCAGTCTCAGGTCTTCAGCGCCCGCTGACCCCCTTCGGGCCCGCCCCGTACCCCCTCTGCCGTGAACCGCGAGCACGTTGTCAACCTGCTGGACATGAACCAGCCGACGCTGGCGCAGTTCTTCGCCCACCTGGGTGAAAAACCCGCCAGCGTCAACATGCGCGCACGGCAGACGCTCAAATGGCTGCATCAGGCACAGCTGAGCGACATCGCGGGCATGACCGACATCGCGAAGGCGACGCGCGAGCAAATCGCCGCCCACGCCGAGATCCGCGATCTCGCCGTGCTGCACGACCACCGTTCGGACGACGGCACGCGCAAGTGGCTGTTCGACGTCGGCAGCAGCGCCATCGACGCCGTCTTCATCCCCGAGGACGACCGCGGCACGCTCTGCATCTCCTCGCAGGCGGGCTGCGCGCTCGACTGCTCGTTCTGTTCGACCGGCAAGCAGGGCTTCAACCGCAACCTCACGGTCGGCGAAATCATCGGCCAACTGCGTCACGCCAATCGCGCGCTGAAGGCTGATCGCGCCATCCACGGCCGCACCGCCGACGGCGTGCAACCGATCACCAACGTCGTGATGATGGGCATGGGCGAGCCGCTGGCCAACCCGCAGAACGTCTTTCCGGCGCTCGAGCTGATGCTCGACGATTGCGCCTACGGTCTGTCGCGTCGCCGCGTCACCGTCTCCACCTCCGGCATCGTGCCGCAGATCGACGAACTCGCTCGCGTCGTGCCGGTCGCGCTCGCCGTCAGCCTGCACGCGCCGACTGACGCGCTGCGCGACGTGCTGGTACCGATCAACCGTCGCTACCCGCTGGCCGATCTGCTCGCTGCCTGCAACCGTTATCTGGCCTACGCGCCGCGCGACTTCATCACCTTCGAGTACGTCATGCTCGACGGCGTAAATGACCAGCCGGAGCACGCCCGCGCACTGATCGACATCGCCCGCACGGTGCCGAGCAAGCTGAACCTGATTCCGTTCAACCCCTTTCCGAACTCGGGCTACGCCCGCTCGCCGAGGGCACGCATCCTCGATTTCCAGCGCCGCTTGTCGGATGCGGGTATCGTGACGACAATTCGCAGGACGCGCGGCGACGACATCGACGCCGCGTGTGGGCAACTGGCCGGACGCATCGCCGATCGCACCCGCCGCACGGCGGAGCGCGCAGCAGCGCTGGCGGCACTGTCCGAAGGCAATCGAACGGGAGGAAACGGATGATGGAGCGTTCTCGTCTGGGCGCGGCGGCACTCGCCGGCGCCGCGCTGCTTGCGCTCGGCGCATGCAGCGGTGTGGCAGGGCTCGGCAAAGGCGACGAGCCCCCGCAGAACACCTCGCAGTCTGCCGAGGAAGATCCGCTGCGCTACCGCGCGCGGCTGCACACCGAGCTCGGCGCCAACTACTTCCAGCGCGGGCAGATGAGCGTCGCTCTCGAAGAGCTGCGTGAAGCCACCCGCCTCGATCCGAAATACGGCATGGCGCACAGCATCCTCGGTCTCGTCTATGGCGACCTCGGCGAACCGCTGCGCGCCGAGGCCGCATTCAAGCAAGCCATCGCCGTGGCGCCCGCTGAAGGCGACATCCGCAACAACTACGGCTCGTTCCTGTGCCGCCAGAACCGCGCCGCCGAAGGGCTCGACCAGTTCGATGCGGCGTTGCAACTGCCGCTCTACCAGACACCGCAGGTCGCGCTCGAAAACGCCGGCAGCTGTGCGTTGGGCGCCAGCCTGATCCGTCGCGCCGAAAACTACTTTGCCCGTCTCGTGCAGATGCAGCCGCTCTACTCGCGTGGTTATCAGGGGCTCGCCGCGATTGCGCTGAAGACCTCGCGCTTCGACGAAGCGCGGCGTCAGGTTCGCCTCGCGCTCAACGCGCAACCGGCGACGCCCGAGCTCTACTACTACGGCGCCTGCGCCGAACGGCAACTGGGCGACCGCAACGCCGAGAACAGCTACGCGCAGCAACTGAAGTCGCGCTTCGCCGACTCGCCGCTCAACGGCAAACTCGAGAAGGGGCTCTGCGAGTGAGTACCGAGGACACCCCAAGCGTCGCGCCCGCTCCGGGCGAACAACTGCGCGCGGCACGCGAGGCCGCGCAATGGACGCGCGAGGACGTCGCCGCCAAGCTGAAACTCTCCGTTCGCCAGATCAGCGCCATGGAAAGCGGCGATTGGAGCGCCCTGCCGGAGCGCACCTTCACCCGCGGCTTCCTGCGCAATTACGCACGCCTGCTCGGCCTCGACCCGGACTCGGTAGGCATCGAACAATCGGCCGCGCAGGCCACCCCCGCCACCGAACTGAAGCCGACACCCATCGGCATCGGTGAAGTCGCTCCCGAATCCGACAACGGCCCCCGCAACGGCGCCGCACGCTGGGCGGTGCCCACCCTGCTGATCGCCGTCATCATCGCCGGCGGCGCGTACTATCACTTCAGTCAAGGCACCGGCGCGGCGGGCGGCAACGTCCCCGCCGCGTCCGCTCCCGGCGCGACGCCACCCGAAGCGGCAACCGCCGCGCCTGCGCCCGCCACGCCGGACAAAGGCGCGGCCGCCACGACGTCCGCGCCCGGCGCCATCGACCCGACGCGCACGGCCAACGTCATCAGCCCGCCAGCGCCGACGGCGCCCGACACGCCCCCGCCGAGCGCCCCCACGGCAGGCGCCGATCGCACCCCGGCCGCCCCGGCGACGACACTGCCCGCCCCGGCACCCGCCGTGAAGGCCGGCGAGCGACGCATCACGCTCGTTTTCAAGGGCAAGTCGTGGACCGAAGTACGAAGCAAGGGTGAAGTGATCTTCTCGGAGACGGCACAACCGGGCACGCGCGAGTTCGTCGGCGCGCTGCCACTCTCCTTCGTCGTTGGCAACGCAAGCAACGTGAGCGTCACCATCGACGGCAAACCCTGGGACCTCACCGACCTCACGCGCAACGACGTCGCGCGCTTTCGCGTCGAATGACCTTCAACCCGTCCGCCTCGCAGCCATGAACGCCTCCGCCTCACCCATGTCCTCGCCCTTGCCGCGCCGTGCAACGCGCCAGGTGTCGATCGGGCATGTCGTGGTCGGCAGCGCCGCGCCGATCGTCGTGCAGTCGATGACCAACACCGACACCGCCGACATCGCCGCCACCGTCGATCAGGTCGTCGCACTGGCCGAGGCGGGGTCGGAGCTGGTGCGCATCACGGTCAACACGCCCGAGGCCGCAGCGGCCGTGCCGTTCATCCGCGACGCGCTCGACCGGCGTCACTGCAACGTGCCGCTGGTGGGCGACTTCCACTTCAACGGTCACAAACTGCTGCGTGAGCACCCGGCGTGCGCACGCGCGCTGGCCAAGTACCGCATCAACCCCGGCAACGTCGGTCGCGGCGAGAAGCACGGCACACAATTCGCGCAGATGATCGAGATCGCCTGCCGCGAAGGCAAGGCGGTGCGTATCGGTGTCAACTGGGGCAGTCTCGACGCCGAACTGATGGGGCGGCTGATGGACGAAAACGCACGGCGCGCCGTGCCGCTCAGCGCCCAGGATGTCATGCGCGCCGCGCTGGTCACCTCCGCGCTGGAGTCGGCCGCACTGGCCGAGGATGTCGGACTCGCGGGCGAGCGCATCATCCTGTCGTGCAAGGTGAGCGGCGTGCAGGATCTGATCGCCGTCTACGGTGACCTCGCCGCGCGCTGCGACTATCCGCTGCATCTGGGTCTGACCGAGGCGGGCATGGGCAGCAAGGGCATCGTCGCCTCCACGGCCGCGATGGCGATCCTGTTGCAGCAGGGCATCGGCGACACCATTCGCGTTTCGTTGACGCCGGAACCGGGCGGCGAACGCACGAAAGAAGTGGTGGTTGCCCAGGAAATGCTGCAAACGATGGGGCTGCGAAATTTCACGCCGCTGGTCACCGCCTGCCCCGGCTGCGGACGCACCACCAGCACCTTCTTCCAGGAACTCGCGGCCAAGACGCAAAGCTACCTGCGCGCGCAGATGCCGCGCTGGCGCGAACGCTATCCGGGCGTCGAGCAGATGAGTGTCGCCGTGATGGGGTGCGTGGTGAACGGCCCCGGTGAATCGAAGCTCGCGGACATCGGCATCAGCCTGCCCGGCACCGGCGAACTGCCGGTCGCTCCGGTCTACGAAGACGGCAAGAAAACCGTCACCTTGAAGGGCGAGCGCATCGCCGAAGAATTTCAGGCGTTGCTCGATGCCTACGTCGAACGCAGGTTCGGCGCGACCGAGTCCGCCACGACCCAGGCCGCACACGCGGCCGACTGACCCGCGGCGCAGGCGCGCGCGGCCGCGCCGCAGCCTGGCGCGTGATCGAACGACACACCATGGATACAACCAAACACACCAAAGGCCCGACGCCCCTGCAGGCGGTGCGCGGCATGAACGACGTGCTGCCGGCCGAGTCGCCGCTGTGGGAGTTTTTCGAAGCGACGGTGACGCGCGTGGCGCGGCAGTACGGCTACCGCAACATGCGCGCGCCGGTGGTCGAGCCGACACCGCTCTTCGTGCGCTCGATCGGCGACGCCACCGATATCGTCGAGAAGGAGATGTACTCCTTCGAAGACAAGCTCAACGGCGAGCAGCTCACGCTGCGCCCCGAACTCACGGCCGGTCTCGTGCGCGCCGCGATCGAGGCGAATCTGACCTACAACGGGCCGGTGCGCATCTACGCACTGGGCGAAGTGTTCCGTCACGAGCGCCCCCAGAAGGGACGCTATCGTCAGTTCAACCAG
>JAFEDD010000013.1 GCA_018241765.1 Pseudomonadota bacterium
CTTGGTCACATAATCGTCGGCGCCCGTTTCGAGCCCGCGGATGCGATCCTCTTCCTCGCCGCGCGCGGTCAGCATGATGATCGGAATATTCTGCGTTTCAGGCATGCGGCGCAGACGCCGGCAGACCTCGATGCCGGACGTGCCCTCGATCATCCAGTCGAGCAGCACGAGGTCGGGCGTGCTCTCGCGGGCAAGCAGCAGCGCCTCTTCGCCGTCCGCCGTCTGCCGGACCTCGAAATTCTCGCGGCTGAAGTGCCATACAAGCAGCTCCGCGAGCGCCGCATCGTCCTCGACCAGCAGCATCTTCGCGCCCGCCACGGTCAGGCCTCGTCGCTGGCTGTGCCGCGCTCGCGGTCGGGCAGATATTGGCCGGTAGCGGAGAAATAGACCATTTCCGCGACATTGGTCGCGTGATCGCCGATCCGCTCCAGATTCTTGGCGATGAACAGCAGATGCGCGGCCTCGCCGATGGTCTGCGGATTCTCCATCATGAAGGTGAGGAGCGTGCGGAAGATGCTGTTGTAGAAATCGTCGACCGCCTTGTCGCGCTGGCACACTTCCACCGCCGCCTCGGGGTCGCGCGCTGCGAAAGCGTTCAGCACGTCGTGCAACATGTCGCTTGCCAGCCGGGCCATGGCCGGCAGCACCGACAAAGCCTCGATTTTCGATTTGCGAGAGATTTGCGAGACGCGCTTCGCGATGTTCTTGGCATAGTCGCCGATCCGTTCGATCACGCCGGCGATCTTCAGCGCTGCGACCGTCTCGCGCATGTCGTCGGCCATCGGCGCGCGCAGCGTCAGAATCTGCACGGCGAGGCGTTCCACCGCGATTTCCAGTTCGTCGATCTTCTTGTCGTCGGCGACGACATTGCCGGCGAGGTCCAGATCGTGCCGGGTGAGGGCGGTCATGGCGTTGTCGATCGCAGCCTCCGCGCGGCCGCCCATTTCGGAAATCAGCCCGCGCAGCTCGACGATCTCGTCGTCAAAGGCCCTCAGCGTATGCTCGGTCACGTCGACCCCTCAAAGTTCGTGTCTTCAGCCCCCTGTTACAGAAGCGTTGCCGTTTGATGACAATGGAATCGGCGCGGGCGGCAGCAGCACCGTGACGATTGTTCCTTTGTCTGGGGCTGACTGGATATCGAGCCGGCCGCGGTGCCGCTCGACAATATGCTTGACGATGGCGAGGCCGAGGCCGGTGCCGCCGACCGCGCGGCTGCGCCCGGGATCGACACGGTAAAAGCGTTCGGTGAGGCGCGGCAGGTGTTCGGGCGCGATGCCTTCACCTTCGTCCTCCACCGAAAGGCGGATCATCGAGCCGGGTCCGGCGCTGGTACCGACCGTGACTGGGGTGCCGGGGCGGCCATATTTCAATGCGTTGCCGACCAGATTGTGCAGCAGCTGCGAGAGCTGCGCGCGATCGCCCGAGACGAAAGGCAGGCTTTCGTCGAGGTCGATCGCGACGTCCCGGCTGCGATCATTGCCGCCGTCGCGGATCACTGCGTGCACTTCGCGGACCAGCGCGCCCAGATCGACGGCGGTATGCGGCGCGCGGAATTTCTCCGCTTCAATGCGTGACAGCGACATCAAATCTTCGACCAGCCGCTGCATGCGCCGCGCCTCGTCATGCATCACGCGCAGGAAGCGCTTGCGCGTCGCCGTGTCGCCGCCGGCCTTTTCGTCATCCAGTGTCTCGATGAAACCGAGAATCGCGGCGAGCGGCGTGCGCAATTCGTGGCTGGCATTGGCGACGAAGTCGACGCGCATCTTTTCCGCCGCATGGCCCTCGCTGCGATCGACGAGATGGACGAGCGTGCGGCCGTCGGGAAGCGCGGCGACATTCATCTGCCAGCGCGAATCGCGCCCGCCCAGGCCGACCAGCTCGATCGGGCGGGAATCGGACGGTTCGGCGCGGGTGATCAGCCGTTCCGCTGCCGCCGGGTGCCGGATCGCGACCCGAATGTCCTCGCCGACAATATGTTCGCCGAGCAGTTTGCGGGCCGCTGCATTGGCGGCGTCGACCCGCCCATCGCCAGTGATCAGGACCGGATCGCCGATCGCCTCGATCAGCTCCATATCGACCCGCCTGCAATTATCGGGTTCCGGTGCGGGCTGAGGCGCCGCCGGCGGTTCGGGCGGGCGCGGGGAAAGGATCAGGATCAGCGTTACGCCCAGCGCCCCTGCGATCGCTATCGCGGACGCCCCGGCACCGCTCAGGCCAAGCGCCGCCAATGTGGCGAGCAGCAGCAGAACGGCGAGCAGGCGGCGCATCTCAGTTTCGCGACGCCAGCCGGTCAAGCGTGGGAATCAGATCGTCATAATGGTCGATCACTGCGTCTGCGCCCAGCTCTTCGACCGGCCCTGTCAGAAAGCCGAAACTGACGGCGATGCTGGGAATCCCGGCGTTCCTGGCAGCCATCGTGTCGTAGATTGAATCGCCCAGAAAAACGGCGCTGCCGCCGCCCGCCTCGACGACCATTGCGTTGATCGGGACAGCGCTGGGCTTCGCATTGCCCTTTCCCATCGTGTCTCCCCCGATCACTACCGCGAACCGGTCCAGAAGCCCGATCTCGTCCAGCAATTTTCGCGCGAATCTCTCGAATTTGTTTGTGACAATTCCAAGACACACGCCCTGCGCCGTCAGCTGATCCATCGCGTCGATCACGCCGGGAAAAGGGATCGAGCCCTCCGAAACATTTTCGCCATAGAAATCGAGCAGGATCGGATAGAGGCGCCGCATATCCTCCGGATTGCACCCGCCTGAAGCTTCCAGCCCTTTCTGAAGCATGTTTTTCGCGCCGCCGCCGATCATCGGCCGCACGTCGTCAATGTCGAGCAGGGGCCGGCCGGCCTCGGCCAGCGCGTGATTGACCGCGCGGGTCAGCGTCGCGCTGGTGTCCAGCAAGGTTCCGTCGAGGTCGAAGCCGACAATGTCGAATGCGCGCGCCATGACCGGCCCTTGCCGCTGGCAGGCCGAAGTGGCAAGCGCGCGCGAGTGACGACCCAGCACCCACTCGCCGCCATCGTCCTTGCCGCGGGCAAGGGCACGCGCATGAAATCCGATCTGCACAAAGTGCTGCATCCCATCGCCGGGCGACCGATGCTGATGCACCTGCTGGCGTCGCTTGACGTCTTAGGGCCGGAACGGACGATCGTCGTCGTCGGCAGCGGCCGCGATCAGCTTGAAAAGGCTTTGGCCGGGCGCGAGGCCAGCATCGTGGTGCAGGAACCCCAGCTGGGCACCGCGCATGCCGCGCTGCAGGCTGAATCAGCACTTGGCGACTTCAATGGCGATGTGCTGGTGATGTTCGGCGATGTGCCGTTCGTCAGCAGCGCCACGATGCAACGTCTGATCGGGCGGTTGCATGGCCCCGGTGACCCTGCCGTCGTTGTGCTCGGGTTCCGGCCGGCCGATCCCTCCGCCTATGGCCGCATCATTGCGGACGAGGATGGACGGATCGCGAAGATGGTCGAGTTCAAGGACGCATCCGAAGACGAACGCGCCGTCACGCTGTGCAATTCCGGACTGATGGCAGTGCGCGCCGAGGATCTGTTCTCGTTGCTTCACAGGGTGACGAACGACAATGCCGCCGGCGAATATTACCTGCCCGATATCGTCATGCTGGCGGCGGCGGACGGGCGCGGCTCCGCAGTCATTGAAACGGAGGCGAGCGAAGTCGCCGGCATCAACAGCCGCGCGGAACTGGCCGAAGCCGAACTCGCTTGGCAACGCCGCCGCCGCGCCGAGGCGATGGCCGAGGGTGTTTCCCTGATCGCGCCGGACACGGTCTGGTTCTCCCACGATACGAAGCTTGGCCGAGACGTCATCGTTGAGCCCAATGTCTGGTTCGGGCCGGGCGTGACGGTTGCGGGCAGCGTGACGATCCATGGCTTCAGCCATCTGGAAGGAGCCGACGTCGGGCCGGGCGCGGAAGTCGGCCCCTACGCGCGGCTGCGGCCTGGCGCGGAGCTGGGCGCGAAATCCAAGATCGGCAATTTCGTCGAAGTGAAGAAAGCGCGGCTGGGCGAGGGCGCCAAGGCCAACCACCTGACCTATCTGGGAGACGCCGAGATCGGCGCCGGCGCGAATATCGGCGCGGGCACGATCACCTGCAATTATGACGGCTACTTCAAATACCGCACCAGCATCGGCGAGGGCGCGTTCATCGGCTCCAATTCCGCGCTTGTGGCCCCCGTCAACATCGGCGCGGGCGCGATCGTCGCGGCGGGATCGGTCATCACGTCCGATGTCGAAGCCGACGCCCTTGCGCTCGGCCGCACCGAGCAGAAGACCAAGCTCGGCTGGGCCGGGAAATTCCGCGCGATGATGCGGGCGCGCAAGAAGGATAGTTGAAATCTGATATCGTGATATGATATCGCGATATCATGCGCACTTTGGTCGATATTCCTGAGGACGATATCCGCTGGCTGGACCAAAAGGCAGCCGAGAGCGGCAAGTCACGCACGGCCTTGGTTCGTGAGGCGGTCGAAGCGTATCGGGCGGAGGTCGGCAATGAGGTGGAACGCCGTCGCGCGGCCTTACGTGCCGGTTTTGGCGCCTGGAAGGATCGTAAGGACATCGGAGATGCCGTTGAATGGCAGCGCCGGGAGCGCGCCAGTTGGACCCGGCCATGGGATCCTGATTATGAGGAAGTGAGAGCCGAATTCCCTGATCTGTTCGACGAGCAGGACGACCGCGAACGGGCCCATTATCTCAGTCTCGATCCCTCGTTGAAGCGTGATCGCAAGTGAGTGTGGCTTCCTTCGACAGCAACATACTGATCGACGCGCTCAATGGCCAGAAACGAGCCCAGGCCGAGTTGGAGCGCGTCGATGAACTGTGGATCAGTCGAGTGACTTGGATCGAGATCATGTCGCGCGTCGATGATGCAACGATAGCACGGACTCGGTCGCTGCTATCCGCTTTCATGATCGACGAGCTCGACGAAGCAATCGCGGGGCGAGCGGCGTCACTGCGCAACGACCGTCCTTCTCTCAAACTGCCGGATGCCGTCATACTTGCCTCGGCTCAAGTTCGAGGGCGCATCCTCGTCACTCGCAATACCAAGGATTTCCCCGCCAACATGCCGGGCATCCGCGTTCCTTACACTCTGTAGCGAAAGTCATTTCTCATGTGCGGCATTATAGGCATTCTGGGCGTGGACGATGTGGCCGAGCGGCTCGTCGAGGGGCTGCGGCGTCTCGAATATCGCGGTTATGACTCGGCCGGCGTCGCGACCGTGCATGACGGCCGGATCGAGCGCCAACGCGCCGAGGGCAAGCTCAACAACCTCGCCAGGAAGCTGGGCCAGGAGCATCTGCCGGGCCATAGCGGCATCGCCCATACCCGCTGGGCGACGCACGGCGCGCCGACCGAGGATAATGCCCATCCCCATATCGCCGGCGACGTGGTGCTGGTCCACAACGGGATCATCGAGAATTTCAAGCCGCTCCGCGACGAGCTGATCGCCGAAGGCCGGACCTTCAAGAGCCAGACCGACACCGAAGTCGTCGGCCACCTCGTCGCGCGCGAGGTCGAGCGCGGCGCGTCGCCCGAGGAAGCGGTGAAGGCGGTGCTGCCGCGCCTGCACGGCGCCTTCGCGCTGGCGATTATGTTCAGGAGCGATCCCGATCTGATCATCGGCGCGCGGCTAGGCGCGCCGCTGGTCGTCGGCTATGGCGAGGGCGAGAATTATCTGGGCTCGGACGCTATAGCGCTCGCGCCGCTCACTCAGCGCATCGCCTATCTGGACGAGGGCGACTGGGCGATGATCCGCCGCTCCGGCATCCGCATCTTCGACAAGGAAAATAACCCTGTCGAACGGCCGGTCACGCTCTCCGGCATCACCGGCGCGTTGATCGACAAGGGCAATCACCGCCACTTCATGCAGAAGGAGATTTTCGAGCAACCGGTCGTCGTGGCCCAGACGCTCAATTCCTATCTGCGTTCGGTCGAAGAGCGGGTCGCGCTGCCCGACATGGATTTCGATCTCGGCGGCATCGAGCGGGCGGTGATCGTTGCCTGCGGCACCTCATCCTACGTGGCCCAGATCGGCAAATACTGGCTCGAGCAGATGGCGCGCGTGCCGGTCGAGGTCGATGTCGCCTCCGAGTTCCGCTATCGCGACCCGGTGCTGGGGCCGAACATGCTGGGCCTCGTCATCTCGCAGTCGGGCGAAACGGCGGATACGCTGGCGGCGCTGCGTCACATGAAGGCGAATGGCGTCACCACCGCCGGCATCATCAACGTGCCGACTTCCTCGATGGCGCGCGAAGTCGATCTGCTGTTGCCCACCCATGCGGGCCCGGAGATCGGTGTTGCCTCAACCAAAGCCTTCACTTGCCAGCTCGCGGTGATGGCGGCGCTGTCGGCCAACATCGCCCGGTCGAAAGGCAAGCTCGACGCGGCCGAAGAAGCGGAGCTGGTCAAGCACCTGACCGAGGTTCCCGCTGCGATGAACGCCGCGCTGGCGCATGACGCAGAGATCGAAGCCATGGCGCACACCATCGCCGGCGCGCGCGACGTGCTTTATCTCGGCCGGGGCACCGACTATCCGCTGGCGCTGGAAGGTGCGCTGAAACTGAAGGAAATCAGCTACATCCATGCCGAAGGCTATGCGGCGGGCGAAATGAAGCACGGACCGATCGCCCTGATCGACGAAAGCGTGCCGGTGATCGTGATCGCGCCGTCCGGCCCGTTGTTCGACAAGACCGTCTCCAACATGCAGGAGGTCCAGGCACGCGGTGGCAAGGTCGTGCTGATCTCCGACGCGGAAGGCTTGGCCCAGGCCGGCGAAGGCGCGCTGGCCACGATCGAGATGCCGAGAGTCCATCCGCTGATCGCGCCGCTTGTCTATGCCGTACCGGTGCAGCTCCTCGCCTATCACGTGGCTGTGGCGAAAGGCACCGATGTCGACCAGCCCCGCAACCTCGCGAAAAGCGTCACGGTCGAATAACGCCATCGCCGCACTTGTTGCCGAGTCAGATCGTCGTGAAGACCTTGCTGATGATCAGCCAGCCGTCGCTGTCGATCATGTGGAACCGGTCGAGGAAATCGAAGCGGCCGCCGAAACCGCGGCCGGGGATATCCGCCGGGGCATGCCGCGATTCCAGGGCGAGAACCTCCCGCGCAACCTCCAGTTGCTCGAACGCTTCAAGGCCATCGCCGAGCGGGAAGGCTGCACGCCCGCGCAGTTGTCGCTGGCCTGGACGCTCGGCAGGGGCGATCATGTCGTCGCGATTCCCGGCACCACATCTGTCAGGCACCTTGAAGAAAATGTCCGGCGTCTCGCCATCGACAGCGCCGCCCTTGAGCAAGTGACGGACATTTTTACGCCGGACGCACCAGCGGGCCCTCGTTATCCCGCCGCGACCCAGGCGGAAATCGACACTGAAGAGTTCGGTGGCTTCGCAGAAATGACGAAAGCGTCTCCGATGCGCTAGATGGGGTCGTGCCGTCCGGACCTCGCAAGATCATCCATATCGACATGGACGCTTTCTATGCGTCCGTGGAGCAGCGCGACGATCCGGCGCTGCGGGGGCGGCCGGTGGCGGTGGGGTCCGCGCAGGCGCGGGGCGTGGTCGCGGCGGCGAGCTATGAAGCGCGCACGTTCGGAGTGCGGTCCGCAATGCCTTCTTCGACAGCGTTGAGGCGCTGTCCGGACCTGGTATTCGTGGCTCCGCGTTTCGACGTCTATCGCGCGATTTCCAACCAGATCCGTGCGATCCTGCTGGACTATACCGATCTGGTGGAGCCGCTGGCGCTCGACGAAGCCTATTTGGACGTGACCGAGGATCGCTGCGGCCTCGGCTCCGCGAGGGCGACGGCGGCGGAGATCCGCGCGCGCATCCAGGCGGCCACCGGCCTCACGGCCTCCGCCGGCGTTTCCTACAACAAGTTCATCGCGAAGCTCGCCTCCGATCAGAACAAGCCGGACGGGCTGTGCGTGATACCGCCCGCCCATGGGCCCGCGTTCGTCGCTGGCCTGCCGG
Organism: Pseudomonadota bacterium; assembly: GCA_018241765.1. Taxonomy (GTDB): domain Bacteria; phylum Pseudomonadota; class Gammaproteobacteria; order Burkholderiales; family Casimicrobiaceae; genus Casimicrobium. The sequence continues at coordinate 7,989 of JAFEDD010000013.1, forward strand.
TGTCGCGCTTTCATGGCGTCGGGCCGGTCACGGCGGCGAAAATGGAGCGGCTGGGCATCCGCACCGGCGCCGACCTGCGCGCCTGCGAGCTTGCCTTCCTGCAACAGCATTTCCGCAGCAGCGCCGACTATCTGTACGGCGCCGCGCGCGGCGAGGATCATCGCGCGGTACGGGCCGATCGGCCGCTCAAATCGGTCGGGGCGGAACGCACCTTCGACACCGATCTGCATCGTGAGGCCGATCTTGTCGCGGCGCTGGAGCGCGTGGCGGATGCGGCCTGGACGCGCGTTGAGCGCTATGCCGCGCGCGGGCGCACGGTGACGCTGAAGCTGCGCTATGCCGATTTCCGGACGATCACCCGGGCGCGCACGATCGCCGGCTTTTTCGAGGATCGCGACAGTTTCGGCCAGGAAGGTTGGGCGTTACTCGCGGCGCTGCTGCCTGTCGAGCAGGGCATAAGGCTTCTCGGCCTGACGCTGTCGGGCATAGAGCAGGAAGGCGAAGGGCCCGTTCAATCGCTTCTACCCCTCGCTCAATAATCCTGCGTGCTTCGGCCTTCGCCGGAGCAACAGGGTAGTTCAGTTCAAACCGCTCAACCCCATACCTCGCCGTAGAGCCGCATCAGATTGCCGCCCAGCACCTTGTCGATCCGCGCTTGGCTCCAGCCCGCTTTCGCAAGGCCGTCGGCGAGCATGCGGAAGCGCATATGGCTGTCCCATTCGGCGACGATGTTGAAGATGTCGGGCCCTTCGCCCGGCGCGGCGATGCCGGCTTTCGAGCGGCGCTCGAAAAATTTCTTTTGATCTTCGCGCGCCTTGTCGTCGATCACCGTCTTGTAGAGGATATTGTCGGTGCCGACCGAGACATGGTCTTCGCCGCAGACCTTTACGGCATGGTCCATATGGCGGATGAGGTCGGCGCCCGTGGGTTTGCCGCCAGGCACGAGAAACGGCATCCAGTAGATGCCGACCACGCCACCTTTCTCCGCGCAGGCGCGCAGCTCAGCGTCATATTGGTTGCGCGGATTGTCGTGCAGATCACGGCAGCCGGTGTGGCTGATCGCCATCGGCCGGGTTGCCGCCTGAATGGCTTCCGCCACGGTGCGTTGGCCGGAATGGGAGAGATCGAGCAGCAATTTCTCCTTCTCAATTCGGGCGATCGTCGCGCGGCCGAGCTTGGAGACGCCGCCATTGGCGGGCTCAAGGCAGCCGTCGCCGGAAAGATTGCGGTTGTTATAGGTCAGCTGGACGATGCGGACGCCCAGCCCTTTCAGGGTTGCGATCCGGTCGAGTTCCGGCCCGACCAGCGACGTATCCTGTGTGTTGAAGATAAAGGCGAGCTTGTCCGCCGCTTTCGCTGCGCGGATGTCGGCCACGCTCAGCGCCCTGATGCAGACATCCGGGTTGTCGGCGATCGCCTGGTTGATCTGGCCGATGCTGGCAATGGTGTGATCCCAAGCGTCGAGGCTGTTGCCGACATCGTTGACCGTCATGCTGCAGGCGGTCAGGCCCGATGCCCGGATTTCCTCGATCGCCCGAGGCGAGAAATGGACGTCGGTTTCCTTGCCATAAGGGTCGTTCACCACGCCCTGGCCGTCGATAATGATCGCTTTCCTGAACGCGGCGTCGGAATAGGCCGCCGCACGCGCGGCATAGGGCAGCACGAAAGGCGCGGCTGCGGCTAGCCCGATAAAGTTGCGGCGATTCATCTGCATCTCCCCTTTTGCCGGGGAGAGTGCGTCAGCCGGCGTCAGCCTGCAAGCTCAGCCGAGCTTTTCGATCTTTGACTGAAGCTCCGCCAATTGGGACTTCAGCGCGGCCAGCTCGTCGTCTTTGGAAGCGGGCGCGGCCGGGGCGGCGCCGCTTTTCGTTGCCTGGAACGCTTTGGTCGCGGCTTCGAACATTTCCATGTTGCGGCGGGCGATGTCCGCGAACGGGCCGCCGGCGAACGCGCCCTTCATCGCTTCGTTGAACTGGGCCTGGTTGCGGCGGAACGCTTCCATCGAGGCTTCGAGATATTGCGGCACCATCGCCTGCATCGAATCGCCGTACATGGAGATGAGCTGGCGCAGAAAGTTGACCGGCAGCATCGTCTGGCCGCGCGATTCCTCGTCCATGATGATCTGGGTAAGGACGTTGCGCGTGATGTCCTCGTCGCTGCGGGCGTCGAGCACGCGGAACTCGCGCCCCTCACGCACCATCGTCGCCAGATGATCCAGCGTGATATAGCTCGACGTCTCGGTGTTATAGAGGCGGCGGTTCGCATATTTCTTGATGATGACCGCACCGGATTCGTCGCGATTGGGATTCTTGGCCATGGACGCGCCTTCAATGGAAAGCCCGACGCTAGCACTGCGCGATGCCGCGGTGCAACACGGCCCGCGCCCGCTGCCCCTGTTCCTGGATATGGTCCGCGAACAGACCGAGGGCGATGCGGAACGCCGCGCGGGCATTCTGGCCGGGTTGCGCGCCTATCAGACGGCGGAGCGGCCGCTCTCTCCACCTGCTATGCCCACCGTCGCGCGCGTGGGGCGAGCGACACTGCATGACTTTGGCGGCAAGGGGCGGCCGGCAGTGTTCGTGCCGTCGCTCATCAACCCGCCGATCATCCTCGATCTGGCGGAGGACAATTCGCTACTGCGCTGGCTGAGCGGGCAGGGCGTGCGGCCGCTGCTCGTGGACTGGGGCGACCCTACCCAAATCCTCCCCGGAACGGGGAGGGGGACCGCGCCGCATAGCGGCGTGGTGGAGGGGCCGCACCCCGGCGTTAAGCCGGGGGAGGATGCCGACCCTCCGCTTCGCTCCGGGCCCCTCTACCATGCTTCGCATGGTCCCCCTCCCCGTGCCGGGGAGGATTTAAGTGTCGCCGGGCATGTCACTGACTTGCTGTTGCCGCTGATCGAGCAATTGAATGAGCCCGCCCATTTGGTCGGCTACTGCCTGGGCGGGACGATGGCGCTGGCAGCTGCGATGCATGCGGAGCTGCTCAGCCTGACGCTGATCGCGGCGCCCTGGCACTATGCCGGCTTCGGCCAGGCCCGCGACGAGATCGCCGCACTCTGGCAGGCCGCCAAGCCGTCGTCCGAAAGGATGGGGCTGGTGCCGATGGAAGTGCTGCAGTCCGGCTTCTGGCGGCTCGACCCATGGCGCACCGTAACGAAATATGAGAAATTCGGGCAGCTCGATCGGGAAAGCGCCGAGGCCAGAGCCTTTATCGCGCTGGAGGATTGGGCGAACGCGGGCGCGCCCCTGACTTATGGCGCAGGCCGTGAATTGTTCGAGGATATGATCGGCGCGGACGTGACCGGCAATGGCGGGTGGCGTGTCGGGGGCGAGGTCGTCGATCCCGCCAAAATCGCGGCGCCCTCGCTCGAATTCGTCTCGCTTCACGATCGTATCGTGCCGGCAGCCTCATCGGCGCGGTTGCCCGATCAAAGGCTGCTCGGCCTCGGCCATGTCGGCATGATCGTCGGTTCGCGCGCCAGGGAGCAGCTTTGGGAACCACTCGCGGCGATGCTTTCGCAGGCGCAGCGAAGCTGATAGGTGCGCCGGTGAAGGAGACTCGCCCCATGCAGGATATCGTCATCACCGCCGCCAAGCGCACTCCGGTCGGCAGCTTCCTCGGCGCCTTTGCCGGAACCCCGGCGCACGAGCTGGGGCGCGTCGTGATTGAGGCTGCGCTGGCGCAGGCCGGTGTCGGCGGTGACGAGGTGTCCGAAGTCATTCTCGGTCAGGTGCTGACCGCGGCGCAGGGCCAGAACCCGGCCCGCCAGGCATCGATGGCCGCCGGCGTGCCGAAGGAAGTGCCGGCCTGGGGGCTGAACCAGGTGTGCGGCTCCGGCCTGCGCGCGGTCGCGACCGCCGCGCAGATGGTCGCGACCGGCGATGCGCGCATCGTCGTCGCGGGGGGCCAGGAGAATATGTCGCTTTCCTCCCACGCGCAGCAGCTGCGCAGCGGCACCAAGATGGGCGCGGTCGAGCTG
>JAFEDD010000014.1 GCA_018241765.1 Pseudomonadota bacterium
GGCAATCGACGATTGGCGAGTGCAACCAAGCGACGTCAAGCCGTCGCCTACAGCGGCAAACGCCGTCGAGCCGCGATGTAGGCGCGGGCTCGACCGCGCTTGGCGTCGGTGCGTCGACGTTCCCCCGCGCACCGCATGCAGACGCCGTTGATCAGCGATCCGCCATCCAGCCCTGCACCAGCGCGCCCAGCGCCAGACCGGCCACCGCCCATAGCAAATCGAGGTTCCCGGCGCCGAGGCCGGCGATGGCGGGCCCCGGGCAGACGCCGGTGAGGCCCCAGCCGATACCGAAGCAGACCGCGCCGATCACGGTGTCGCGGTTCCAGGCGCTCGGATGCACGCCGAAGCTGCCGCCGAGCAGCGGCCGGCGCATGAGACGCGGCAGCAGCTTGTAGGCGAAGAGCGTCACGAGCACGCCGCCGGCCATGACCAGCGCCAACCCGAAGTCCTGAAACCACAGGAAGCTCAGCACGACCTCGGGGCGGATCATCGTCGAATAGGCAAGCCCGAAGCCGAACAGCGCACCGGCGGCAAGCGTGGCCAACGCACGCGCGGCGTTCATGGCACGATCCAGCGGGTGACGACGTTCGCGGTCACGAAGGCGCTGGCCATGAAGATGAGCACCGCGAGCAGCGAGGGCAGTTGCAGCGAACCGAGGCCGCAGATGCCGTGTCCCGAGGTGCAACCGTTGCCGCGCCGCGCGCCGTAGCCGCCGATGAACCCGCCGAGCAGCAGCAGCCACCACGGCACGCGCGTCGTCTGCGCCACGCCCTGCCCCGCCCACAGCCACCACAGCGCAGCACCGACGATGAGCCCCGCCGCGTAGACGAGCCGCCAGCCGCGCGTCTCGAGCCAGCGCGGGGCGCGGAAAAAAGGCCGCGACACGACATACGACCAAGTGCTCGAGAACACCGAGCTCATGCCGCCGATGCGCCCGGTCAATGCAAACAGCAAGGCAACGCCCGCACCAAGGCAGAGCCCGCCCGCGAAGTAATGCCATCCGCCATGCGGAAACAGTGTCGTCAGGGATTCCATGACGGAAATATTAGCGCTGCGCGCCATGCAAGGCCGCGCGCACGTCGCCCTCGCAAGCGTCGAGCCGGGCCAGCGCCGCCTCGGGGGTCAACCCACCGAGCAACATGACGATGGCCACCTTCACGCGATAGCGGCAGGCCTTCAGCGCGGCCTCGGCGGCCGCCTCGTCGGCGCCGGTGGCGAGCGCGGTCAGCCGGATCGCCCGCGCGAGCAGCTTGGCATTGGTCGGCACCAAATCCACCATCAGGTTGCCGTAGACCTTGTGCAGTCGCACCATCAACGCCGTCGAAAAGGTGTTGAGCGCGATCTTCTGCGCGGTGCCCGCCTTCAGCCGCGTGCTGCCGGAGACGGCCTCGGGGCCGGTCGCGAGCGTGATGCCGATGTCCGCCTGCGCGCAGACGGGCGCCCCCGTGTTGTTGGCGAAGCCGATGGCCAATGCCCCCGCAGCCCGCGCTGCGCGCAGCGCACCGAGCACATACGGCGTGCTGCCCGACGCCGCGAGCGCAAGCACCACGTCGTGGCGCGAAGGGAGCAGTCGTTCGAGATCGGCAGCGCCCTGAGCCGCGTTGTCCTCGGCCCCTTCGACCGCGCGATAGACCGCCCCCTGCCCGCCCGCCAGCAGCGCCAGCGCGCGCTCGGCCGGCCAGGAGAAGGTCGGATAGAGCTCGACGCTATCGAGCAACCCAAGCCGCCCCGACGTGCCGGCGCCAACGTAAATCAATCGCCCTCCGGCGCGGATGCGCGGCAGCGCGGCCTCCACCGCGCGGGCAAGCTCGCCCTGGGCCGCCGCAACCGCCGCCGCAGCGCGCGCCTGATCGGCCACCAGAGCGCCGACCAAGCTCGGCACATCGTAGGTATCGAGCGCCGTGTGCTCCCCGCTCGGGCGCTCGGTGGCGGGCAGCGCACGCGCATCAGCCGGTGTTTTCATGCAACCGTTTTTAGCGCAAATGCGCTCGCTGCGCAGTGACCACGAAGAACGACCGCCCTCCATGGCAACGTGCGCGCCGCGAGCGCAGCGATCACTTCCATGATCTTCTCGTCAAAGCAGGTACCGCGTAGCCTCGATGCAACGAAGTGGAATCGAGCGCCATGGCATCAAACAAGCGTTGGCGCGTTGTCCAGATTCAAACGATTCGTTGCGTCTGGGTAGCCCGCGCCGCCCGAGCTCGGCGCGCTCTGACACAATGCCGTGATCAACGGCAACGGCACACGCATTCGCCACCATGACCCTCACCTACATCTGGAGCGGCTTCTTCATCGTCGGCTTCCTCGCCGCGCTGGTGCAGTGGCTGGTGTTTGGCGACGTGACGGTGTTCAAGCGCATCGTCGATGGCACCTTCGATGCGTCGAAGGTTGCGGTGATGGAGGTCGCGCTGCCGCTCGCTGGCGTGATGACGCTGTGGCTGGGCATCCTGAACATCGGCGAGCGCGCCGGCGCCATCGCTGTCGTCTCGAAGCTGATCGCGCCGTTCTTCTCGCGCATCTTTCCGCAGGTGCCGAAGGATCATCCCGCCACCGGCCACATGGTGATGAATTTCTCGGCCAACTTTCTCGGGCTCGACAACGCGGCCACGCCGTTCGGGCTGAAGGCGATGGAAAGCCTTCAGACGCTGAACCCGAACAAGGAGGAAGCAAGCGACGCGCAGATCATGTTTCTGGTGCTGCACGCCTCCGGCCTCACGCTGATTCCGCTCTCCATCATGGCGCAGCGCGCGGTGCTCGGCGCCGCCGATCCCTCCGACATCTTCATTCCGTGCATGATCGCGACCTACGTGGCGACGGTGACCGGATTGCTCGCGGTGGCAATTCGCCAGCGCATCCGGCTCTTCGACCCGGTCATCCTCGCGTGGCTCGGCTCGCTCACGGGCGCCATCGCGGGCATCGTCTGGTACATGAGCCAGTATCTGAGCAAGGATGAGATCTCGCTCGTCTCGAAGCTGGTCAGCAACTTCATTCTGCTCGCCATCATCGTCGTCTTCGTCGTCGGCGGCCTGCGCCGACGCATCAACGTCTACGACGCCTTCATCGAAGGCGCACGCGGCGGCATCGAAACCTCGATCAAGATCATCCCGTTTCTGGTCGGCATGCTGGTGGCGATCAGTGTGCTGCGGCAGTCGGGCGTGCTCGATTTCGTGGTCAGCGGCTTCACCTGGTTCTTCTCGCAGATCGGCGTCAATACCGACTTCACGCCGGCGCTGCCAACCGCGCTGATGAAGCCGATCAGCGGCAGCGGCGCCCGCGCGATGATGATCGAGGCGATGAAGAACTACGGCGTCGACTCATTCATCGGGCGACTGTCGGCGATCTTCCAAGGCTCGGCCGACACCACGTTCTACATCGTCGCGCTCTACTTCGGGTCGGTCGGCATCGCCCGCGTGCGCTACGCCATCACCTACGGGCTGATCGCCGAATTCGCCGGCGTCGTCGCCGCCGTGTTCGTCGCCTACCTCTTCTTCCACTGAGTGCGACGATGGTGACGCGCACGCGCCGAAGCGTCGCGGCAGCGACACTCGCGCTCGCGGGTGTCTGCGCACTGACCACGGGCGCACCGCGGCCGGTCGAGGCGATGACGCTCGCGCGCCATGGCGGCACGCTGATCCTCGCCGGCGACATCGAGCGCCGCGATCTGGACCGCATCACCGCCGCCTTCGACAGCGCTCCGACGATCACTCACGTCGTGCTGCGCAATTCGCGCGGCGGCAACAGCTGGACAGGGTACCGGCTGGGCGAATTCTTTCGCGCCCGCGGCGTCACCACGGTCGTCTCGGGGCACTGCGTGTCCTCCTGCTCGCGGCTCTTTCTGGGCGGCGTCGTGCGCCAGTTTGCGGACGACTTTCCGGCCAGCCTCACCTACGTCGGTCTGCACGGGCATTACGACTTCGACCGCCTGAACCGCGACGCCGTCACCAAAAACGATCTCGTCGCGTGGACGCTGCGCTTCACCGACGGCCGCGCCGACCCCGCGCTCGTGCGTCGCTGGGTCGCCATCGAAGCGCGCGCCGGCGACATCCGCTTTTATCCCCTCGCCGCGCGCAGCCGCTTCGGGCACACGACGATGCTCTGTCAAGGCAACGAATCACGCCGTCCCGACGACTGCGAGGCGATCGCGACGACCGCGCTGGCGCAGGGCATCGTGACGACCGATGCGCCGTGGTCGAGCCCCGATGCCGCAACGCTGGTCTGGGGGCAGCGTCGACGGGCTTTTCCGGACACCGGCTACGCGACACTCGACGCGACCGAGCGCGTGCCCGCCCGCAGCGCGAGCGCCCGACGCGATTACGAACGCTTTCGGCGCGCCGCGCTGCCGCGCGCCTTCGCGGCCAGCGCCGACGGCAGCCACTGGGGTTGGGCGGGCAACGATCCGCGCTCGGTCGACGCCGCGATCGAGCGCTGCCAGCGTGGTGCGCCGCGCGTGCGCTGCCAGCTCTACGCGGTGGACGATCGCGTGGTGTGGCGGCCCGTCGGCGTGCGGGGAGACGCTGCGTCACCGCTCACGGGCAGGCGGTGATGCCGAGGTTCCCTAGAATTCGGCCATGAACCCAGCGCAGAAAATCCGCGTGCTCGTGCTTGCCGGCGGTCAATCCGGCGAGCATGAGGTTTCGATCAACAGCGCGCGCAGCGTGCTCGCGGCGCTGCCGAAAGAGCGCTTCGAAGTGACCAGTGTGGTCATCTCGCGCGAGGGGCGGTGGCTGTCGGCGCGGGACTCGCTGCGCGCCCTCGAGCGCGGCAGCGCACCCAGCGGCGGCGATCTCGTGCTGCGCGAAGCGAGCGCGGCCGAAGGCTTCGATGTGGTGTTTCCGATCCTGCACGGCCCGAACGGCGAGGACGGCACCGTGCAGGGCCTGTTGAAGCTCGCGGGCATCCCGTGCGTCGGCTCCGGCGTGCTCGGCAGCGCCGTCTGCATGGACAAGGTCATGGCGAAGGCGGTGCTCGCGGCGCACGGCATTCCGCAGGTCGCGTACTGCCTGGTGACGCGCAGCGAATTCGCAGCGACGCCGGAGGCAGCCATCGAGCGTGCGTCGGCGCTGGGCTTTCCGCTCTTCGTGAAACCGGCCAATCTCGGCTCGAGTGTCGGCATCTCGAAAGCGAAGCACGACACCGAATTGCGCACCGCGCTCAGGCTCGCCTTCGAGCTCGACCGCCGCGTCATCGTCGAGGCCGCGACGCGCGAAAAGCCGCGCGAGATCGAGGTCGGCATCCTCGGCAATGATCAGCCGCATGCGAGCCCGGTCGGCGAGCTCACGTTCAACGCCGAGTTCTACGACTACGAGACGAAATACACGCCGGGACGCGCCGAGATGCACATTCCGGCCAACGTGCCCGCAGCCATCGCCGAGCGCGCGCGCAGCCTAGCGATCGACGCGTTCCGCGCGCTCGATTGCGCAGGACTCGCGCGGGTCGACTTCTTCTATCTCGACGGCAGCGGCGAGCTCTTCCTGAATGAAGTGAACACGATGCCCGGCTTCACCCGCACGTCGATGTATCCGGAGCTCTGGCGCGCCGCCGGCGTCGGCTACGGCGAACTGGTGTCGCGCCTGGTCGAACTCGCGCTCGAACGGCGCTGAACGAGCGTCGTCAGCTTTTCGCTGGCGCGGGCGCGGGCGGCGCGGCCGGCGCGACAGGCGCTGGCGCGGGCGTCGGAGAGATTGAGCCCGAGGTCGCCGGCGGCGGCGCGCTCGGCGCGGCGGGCGGCGACGTTGCCGCGCCCGACTTCGACGCGCTCGGAACAGCGCCGGGCGCTGCCGCATCCTTCGCGGCGGGCGCCGCGCCATGCAGCGTGCGCAGTTGCGCGAGCCACGCGCTCCAATCCATCGGGCCGCGCTCGAAGCGGCGACGCAGGTTGATCAGCACGCCGCTCCATGCGCGATCGAAATAGGCAAACGCGCGATCCCATTCGCCGCCGTCACCCCAACCGCTGTGGTGCACGCTGACGCGGGTCGATTTGTCGTCGATCGGATGCAGGCGCACCACGACGAAGGTGCGCTGCGCGCGCACCTCCGGCAGATCGGGCGGCGCGTTCCAGTCGAACGAGAGCATGCGCTTGGGTTGCAGCGCCAGAAAGCGCATGTCGTCGGCGCCGCGCTTGCCCGGCTCGGCGAGCGGATCGATGAAGATATGGAAGGCGCCGCCGACGCGAGCGTCGATCTCGGCCTCGGGCGCGAAGAAACTGACGATGCCCTCGCGCGTGGTCCACGCCGCCCAGACGGCATCGACATTGGCGGGCACGACGATGTCGCGGGCAATGGCGCGCTCGGCGGCGTGCGCCGACGAGAGCACGAGCGCGGCGAACGCGGCGAGGAGACAGCGAAGAACTTGGGTCATGTCGTCGGCAGCGAACGCGAAGGGACGCCGCAAGGGAAACCGGCGCGAAGCGTAGCGCATTCGCGTGGCGGGGACGCCGCGCGCTGTGCGGGGCCGATGCCTGCGTCGCGTAAAATGACGCTTCGCTTCACCCCCTATCCTGTCGATGCGGCGCGCGTTCGCCGCCCGCCTCATTCCGGCCGGAGCCACGCTGATGACGCTGCCGACCCATCACCTCGAGTTGCTCGCCCCCGCCCGCGACGCCGACATCGGCCGCGAAGCGGTGCTGCACGGCGCCGACGCGGTCTACATCGGCGGTCCCTCGTTCGGGGCTCGCACCAAGGCGGGCAACGACGTGGCGGACATCGCGGGGTTGTGCGACTTCGCGCATCGCTACGGCGCCCGCGTGTTCGTCACCGTCAACACCATCCTGCACGACGACGAACTCGAATCCGCGCGCACGCTGATCGGGCAGCTCCACGATGCCGGCGTCGATGCGCTCATCGTGCAGGACATGGCGCTGCTCGAACTCGACCTGCCGCCGATCGCGCTGCACGCATCGACCCAATGCGACATCCGCGCCGCGGCCAAGGCGCGCTTCCTCGCCGACGTCGGCTTCTCGCAACTGGTGCTCGCCCGCGAGATGAGCATCGCGCAGATCCGTGAGGTCCGCGCCGCCGTGGCGCCGGAGGTCGCGCTCGAATACTTCATCCACGGTGCGCTCTGCGTCGCCTTCTCGGGCAACTGCTACATCAGCGAAGCGCACACCGGCCGCAGCGCCAACCGCGGCGGCTGCTCGCAGGAGTGCCGCCTGCCCTACACGTTGGAAGACGGCCAGGGCCGCGTCGTCGCCTTCGACAAGCACCTGCTGTCGATGAAAGACAACAACCAGAGCGCCAACCTGCGCGCGCTGATCGACGCCGGCATCCGCAGCTTCAAGATCGAGGGGCGCTACAAGGACATGGCCTACGTGAAGAACGTGACGGCGCATTACCGGCAGCGACTCGACGAGATCCTCGATGAGCGGCCCGAGCTCGCCCGTGCCTCCGACGGCCGCTGCCGCTTCGGCTTCGTGCCCGACCCCGAGCGCACCTTCAACCGCCAGAGCAGCGACTATTTCGCCACCGGCCGCAAGACCGACATCGGCGCCTTCGACGCGCCCACTCACGTCGGGCAGGCGATCGGCCGCGTCAGCGCCATCGGGCGCACGCATTTCGACCTCGAAACCGGCGAGACACTCGCCAACGGCGACGGCCTCACCTGGATGCACAAGCGCGAGGTGCGCGGTGCGCAGGTCAACACCGCCCGCGTCATCGACGCGCGGCACTGGCGCATCACACCGAACCAGCCTTTGGCAGACCTCGCCGCGCAGGGGCTGGCCGTTGGTGTCGGCATCAACCGCAACGTCGATCGCGTGTGGCAGCAAACGCTCGCGCGCAAGTCGGCCGAGCGCAGCATCGATGTCACGCTGCATTTCACCGACACCGACGACGGCTTTGCGCTGACCCTCACCGACGAGCGCGGCGCCAGTGGCCGCGCGAGCATCGTCTGCGCGCACGACCCGGCGCAGCAGGCCGAGCGCGCCAACGCGAGCCTGCGCGAGCAGCTCACGCGGCTGGGCAACACCGTGTTCAGCGCGACCGAGGTCACGCTCGACTGCCGCGCCGCTTGGTTCGTGCCGGCCTCCGTCGCCAACACGCTGCGCCGCGATGCCGTGGCCGCGCTGGACGCGGCGCGCGAAGCCCGCCGCCCGCGCTCGTGCCGCCGCGCCGCCGTCGAGCCGCCCGTGCCTTACCCCGACACCGCGCTCAGCTACCTCGCCAACGTCTACAACGACGCCGCCCGCCGCTTCTACACGCGCCACGGCGTTCAATTGATCGACGCCGCGTTCGAAGCGCACGAGGAAGCGGGCGAAGTCTCGCTGATGGTCACCAAGCACTGCCTGCGCTTCTCGTTCAACCTCTGCCCGAAGCAGGCCAAGGGCGTCACCGGCGTGCAAGGGCAGGTTCGCGCCGAGCCGATGACGCTCGTCAGCGGCGGCGACCGGCTGACGCTGCGCTTCGACTGCAAGGCCTGCGAAATGCACGTCGTCGGCCGCGCACGGCCGCATATCCTGCGCACGCCCGCGCCGGGCAGCGCCGCCGCGCAACACGCCGCGCTCAGCGGGGAAGCGGAAGCCGGCACCGCCGCCAGCACCCACGCGCTGCACGGCAAATCACGCTGAGCGGAAGCCAAGCGCGGTCAAGCCCGCGCCTACATCGTGGCGCACGGCTTGACGTCGCGGCCGTTGCAGGCGACGGCTTGACGTCGCTCCCGCTGTAGGCGACGGCTTGACGTCGCTCGGGGGCCATTGCCGACCGTCGACCACGGCCAAGCGCGGTCGAGCCCGCGCCTACATTGCGGCGCACGGCTTGACGTCGCTCCCGCTGTAGGCGACGGCTTGACGTCGCTCGGGTGCCATTGCCGACCGTCGACCACGGCCAAGCGCGGTCAAGCCCGCGCCTACATCGCGGCACACGGTTTGACGACGCGGCCGCTGTAGGCGACGGCTTGACGTCGCTCCGGTGCCATTGCCGATCATCGACCACGGCCAAGCGCGGTCGAGCCCGCGCCTACATTGCGGCGCACGGCTTGACGTCGCGGCCGCTGTAGGCGACGGCTTGACGTCGCTACCCGCTGTAGGCGACGGCTTGACGTCGCTCGGGTGCCATTGCCGATCATCGACCGCGGCCAAGCGCGGTCAAGCCCGCGCCTACATTGCGGCATTCGGTTTGACGTCGCGGCCGCTGTAGGCGACGGCTTGACGTCGCTCCCGCTGTAGGCGACGGCTTGACGTCGCTCGGGTGCCATTGCCGACCGTCGACCACCGCCGAGCGCGGTCAAGCCCGCGCCTACATCGTGACACACGGCTTGACGTCGCTCGGTGGCCATTGCCGATCATCGACCACCGCCGAGCGCGGTCAAGCCCGCTCCTACACTGCGGCACACGACCCGGCGCGACCGCGCGCCAACGAGCGTAAATATTTCATCGACAACTTTTCGTGCAGATGGCGTCCATGACGGGCTTGCGAGCCGTTTCATGCAATAGTCGACTTATGTTGAAATGCCGATCCAAGCCCTTTGTAGATGCGGCTTCCATGAAAAAGTTGTTGCCATCCCAAATGGCGTAAACGCCACCCCGCCGCCGCCCGTTGTCGCCGTTGGCGTGATGTTTGCGTCTGTTCCTTCCGTCACCCCTGCACGTGCGGCGGCGACTACACTCATTGACCAACGTATCGAGGATTCACCATGCATCGTCCCCTGCCCCTTCTGGCCGCGCTCGGCGCCGCCCTCACCGTCACCGGCGCGCTGGCCCAGTTGCCGAAGTTCGACACGGCGCCCGGCAAGTGGAGTTACACCACGCGCACCGAAATTCCGGGCATGGGCAGCATCCCGATGAGCTTCGAGCACTGCGTCACGCAAAAGGACATCGACGAGGGCCGCAACCTCAATTCGCAGAAGGATTCGGGCATGTCGTGCACCTACCGCGACGTGAAAGTCAGCGGCACCCGCTACCAGTTCACCGCCGTGTGCTCGGGCCGTGATCTTCCCGAGCCGATGGTGACCACCTACGACATGACGGCGACGCCGAACCAGTTCGACGCCAAGATGACCGCCACCGGCGGCCACACCAAGGCGATGGGCGGAAAGATGAACATGTCGATGAGCGCCAAGCGCGTCGGGGGCTGCTGACATGGCCCGCGCATGGTGTCGCGCGGCGATCGCCGCCTGCCTCGCGGCCGTCGGCGGTGCTTCGTCCGCGCAGACGGCGGGCGAGTGGCGCTACCAGATCGCCACCGACATGAAGGGCATTCCGCCCGACATGCGCGTGAACTTCCCGACCATCCAGTTCAAGGCTTGCCTCAGCGCCGAGGACTTCACGACGGGCCGCGCCTTCGCGCTGCAAACGGCGCCGGGCAGCAGCGGCCGCTGCCCGAGCGTCGACTTCGAGCGCCAGGCGCTGTTGCGCATCGCACCGGGCGCGTCACCCGCCGATGCGCCCCAGGGCATCCGTTTCCGCTATGCCTGTGATGGCGGCAAGACGCTCGACGGCACGGCGAACGGTCGCGTCAGCGACAAGCGTTTCGAAGTGCATCTCGATTCACGCTACATCCCGCCCTCGCAGGGCATCGAGCACGTGCGCCAGACGATGAGCGCGCGCTACCTCGGCCCCTGCCCTGCCGCGAAGACGAGCCGCTGACCCGCGCCGCGCGGCGACACCGCGCGCCGCTTGCCGACGTCGCAGCGCATACACTGCGCCGATGTTTGCCGATTCCACCCTGCGCCGCATCGAAGTCCGTGGCATCACGCTCGCGGTGCGCCTCGGTGGTGAGCGCAACCGCCCGCCGCTTCTGCTCTTGCACGGCCACCCGCAGACGCACGCGATGTGGCATCGGGTGTGGGATGCGCTGGGCGCGCACTTCACGCTCGTCGCGCCGGACCTGCGCGGCTATGGCGACAGCGACAAGCCGCCCTCGAACGCCACCCTCGGCCACGCGCCCTACAGCAAACGCACGATGGCGGAGGACGCCGTCGCGTTGATGGCGGCGCTCGGTCACCCGCGCTTTCGGCTGCTCGCGCACGATCGCGGCGCACGCGTCGGTCATCGGCTGATGATCGACCATCCGCACGCCGTCGAACGCGCCACCCTGCTCGACATCGCGCCGACGCTCGCGATGTACGAGCAGACGACGATGGACTTCGCCCGCGCCTACTGGCACTGGTTCTTCCTGATCCAGCCGGAGCCGCTGCCGGAGACGATGATCGGCGCCGACACCGATCACTACCTCGACGGCCTGATGGGCAGGCGTCACGCCGGTCTCGCCGCCTTCGATGAGCACGCGCTCGCCGAATACCGGCGCTGCCTGCGTCTGCCCGGCGCCGTGCATGCGATGTGCGAGGACTATCGCGCCGCAGCCTCCATCGATCTCGAACACGACCGCGCCGACCGCGCCCGCGCTCGCCGCATCACGCAACCGCTGCAAGTGCTCTGGGGCGCGCACGGCGTCGTCGCGCGCTGCTTCGCGCCACTCAGCGAATGGCAGCGCGTGGCCGACGACGTGCGTGGCGGCGCGCTGCCCTGCGGCCACTACCTCGCCGAGGAAGCGCCCGATGCGCTGCTCGCCGCCGCACTACCGTTTCTGCTGGCGGACACGCCATCCTCAATCACGACGACGACGACCCCATGACCCAACGCATCGCAGTCATCGCCGGCGACGGCATCGGCCGGGAAGTCATGCCCGAGGGGCTGCGCGTGCTCGAAGCCGCCGCGCGCCGCTTCGGCATCGCGCTCGCCTTCGATCATTTCGATTTCGCGAGCTGGGACTACTACGAGCGGCACGGCCGCATGCTGCCCGAGGACTGGAAGGCGCAGATCGGCGACCACGACGCCATCTACTTCGGCGCCGTCGGCTGGCCGGCGAAGATCCCCGATCACGTGTCGCTGTGGGGCTCACTGCTGCTCTTTCGGCGCGAGTTCGATCAGTATGTGAACCTGCGCCCGGCGCGGCTGATGCCTGGCGTCACGGCACCGGTCGTCCGGCGCGACGGTTCGCCCTACGCAGCCGGCGAGATCGATTTCCTCATCGTGCGCGAAAACACCGAGGGCGAATACTCGAGCGTCGGTGGCCGCATGTTTGGCGGAACGGAACGCGAGTTCGTCACGCAGCAAGCGATCTTCTCGCGCATCGGCGTCGATCGCATCCTCAAGTTTGCGTTCGAGCTGGCGCGAAGCCGCCCGAAGAAGCACCTGACCAGCGCCACCAAATCCAACGGCATCTCGATCAGCATGCCCTACTGGGACGAGCGCTGCGCCGACATGGCGAAATCCTACCCCGACGTCACCGTCGACCAATTCCACATCGATATTCTCTGCGCGCACTTCGTGCAGCGCCCGACGTTCTTCGATGTCGTCGTCGCCAGCAACCTCTTCGGCGACATCCTCTCCGACCTCGGCCCCGCCTGCACCGGCACCATCGGCATCGCGCCGAGCGCCAACATCAACCCCGAGCGCAAGTTCCCGAGCCTCTTCGAGCCGGTCCACGGCAGCGCGCCCGACATCGCCGGTCGCGGCATCGCCAACCCGATCGGGCAGATCTGGTCCGGCGCCCTGATGCTCGACTGGCTCGGCCACCGCGCCGCGCACGACGCCATCGTCGACGCCTGCGCCGCCAGCACCGCGAGCGCCATCCGCACCCCCGACCTCGGCGGCACCGCCAGCACCACCGATGTCGGCCGCTTCATCGCCGAAGCGGTGGCGGGCTGACCGCCTCGCGAGCGGCCGTTACGGTGGTGGCGGTGCCGCGAACAGCGCCTCGATCACGCCGGCGACATAGCGCCCGCCGACCAGCATGACGCCAAGCGGTGTCTCGTCCGCCGCAATGGTCAACGTCAGATAGCCGCTGGCCTGACGCACGCGCAGGCTGACGATCTGGAAGGTGCCGGACTGAATCGTCAGCAGTTCGGGCGGCACATTGGACTGACTGGCGCGCAGCTCCGTCATCGTTGCGCTGCCAACCGACAGCAGCGACCCGGACAGCGCGGCCAACTTGCCGACCTGACGTTCGTCCACACCCAGCGAACAGATGTTGAAGCCGTCGGGCGTGCAGAGCATCGCCGCCGCCAGTTTGGGAATGCGCTTGGGCAGCTCCTGCATGGCAGGAAGCACGAAATTTCCGAGGGCGACAGAGTTCATTTGCCAGTCCGGTAAGCGTTGCATTGCGGTCGCAGTCATCGCGCGATGAAATCGGCATCGCCGCGCGGCATCAGGGGGTTGTCGCCGCAGCGCTCATGTAGGGGGTTGCCAGCGCGATCAACGTTGCCTGCACGACGCTCGTTTGATCGCGCGGATCCGCCGTGATCAACGGCGCCAGCGGGTGGTAGCGCGCGATCAGCTCACGAAACGGTGCCAGAACCCGATCGGGCACGTCGTCCGGCAGGCGCGTCAGCGCGACCGCCAGCCGCGCCACGGCGTTGCGCGCGGCCAGCGCTTCGAGCCAGAAACGACAATCGGCAAGGGCGTTCGCGCGATCGCCAAACAGCCAGAGCACGACGGCGGAACTCTGCGGGAGCACGGCATCCCACATCGCGTGAAAGCGCTCCTGGCCGGGCACGCCGAAAAGCCCCACGCGATCGCCGTCGCTGAACGCCCATTCGCCGTAGTCGAAACCGACCGTCGTCGTACTCTTGTCGGTCATGCCGAGCTGTCCGATCTCGCTGCTCGCGACTTCGGTGCTGACGACGGGAATGTCGGAAATGGCGCGCAAGGCCGTGGTCTTGCCCACGCCGAACGGACCAACGAACACGACTTGCTGCTGGGTCTGGTGACCGAGAACGGCCTTCATCGCAATGAAAACCGCGCAAGCAGGCGACTGACGAGGCCGCGACGCGCGTTCTCGGTGGGCGACTCCGCAGGCTTCGCAGTCGCGGGCGCCGCCGCCACACCCGCGGCAGCGGGCACAGGCAGCAACTGCAACAGCCCCGCCGCCCACGCGTCCGCCAGCAGCGCGTCGATCGCATCGCGCTGCGCGCCGCGAGCGATCAAATCGCTGTAGAGCGTTGGCGCGCGAAGCAGTTGCGCACACGCCGTGATCACGTGCAGGTCTCGCCGAAAGCGAGCGAGGTTGGGCCATGCGCTCAGGCGCATGGG
The DNA here is from genome assembly GCA_018241765.1 of Pseudomonadota bacterium. Lineage (GTDB taxonomy): Bacteria > Pseudomonadota > Gammaproteobacteria > Burkholderiales > Casimicrobiaceae > Casimicrobium. Next base: position 14,024 of record JAFEDD010000014.1, read on the forward strand.
CTGCCAGCGCCACGGCTCGGTGCCAAGCCCGGCGTCGGCACGCGAGCCCGGTTGCACGTTGGCCGAATGCAGCCAAAGCGAAATCAGTTTCGGGTCGGTCAGCGGCGCCTTGAAGAACGCCCAGGCGGGGTGCGGCAGGTCACTCATCCAGCGACCGAGATACGCCACGGCGGGACGGGGTGTGGCCTGCTCGTAGAGGGTGCGCAGGCTCGCGTCGGGCTTGCCGTCGACACCATCGACGACCCACAGCGTCGCCTCGGCCGCGCGTTCGAGCACAGCGCAGTCGCCGGCGAGTTGCCCGAGCGCATGCAGGAAGCCATCGGTGGCAGGCGCTTGACGAGCCGAGACCCAGACTTTCATGGTCACACTTCGCTCCGACGCGCCCCGCCGGTGCGGGGCACGGGCGTGGGTCAAGGATCAGGCGACGCGCGCCTTCTGCACGGCGTCGAGCGCCTTCGGGAGGGCGACGCTGAACAGGATGCCCATGTTCGCCTTGCGCGAATCAAGCAGGATGCCTTGCAGCAGATCCTCACCGTGCTTGAGAATCACCACCGCGTTGTTGTTGCCCAGATCGAGCAGGTAGTAGCGGTTCAGCGGCGGAAACCCCGAGTTCACCAGCGTCGTGCCGATGTCGGTGGTCAGCACGTTGAACAGCGCAGTGGCTGCGGGTTGGGGGTTGATGCCGGCGAGCGAGAGTCCGGTCGCCGGATCCCAGATGTCGGTGGCGAGCAGGCCATCGCGAAGCAATGCCTGAAGGTCAGCGACGGATTTTTCGAGCTTGGCGATGTCGATGTTCAGCATGGTCTTATCTCTATCTGTGGTTATGGCAGTTACCGATGCGTACCGGCGCCGCAGACCGCGTCGCCAAGGTGAGGGTCCGCGTCTTGGCGCAGGCCCAGTTCCCTCGTTGATAATTGTAAAAAGAACCCTTCGGAAGTACCGTGAGGCTGACCTGAAAATGAAACCGGAGCCCGCCAAAATGTCTCGTCGGGTGACATAACGCGAGCCCGTGTAACCCGGAATCACCGCGTTCGCGTGAAAATCGATGCTTTGCCGCACGTTGCCGCCGTTGCGCCCAGCGTTTCGGATTTCCCACTGCCTTTCACTCCTCGTCGCATGAACAACGTCCACCTGATCGACCACCCGCTCGTCCAACACAAGCTCACGCTGATGCGTCGCAAGGATGCGAGCACGAACAGTTTTCGCCGCCTGCTGAACGAGCTGGCGACGCTGATGACCTACGAGGTCACGCGCGACGTGCCGATGCAGGAGGTGCCGATCGAGACGCCGCTGGAGACGACGACGGGACGCGTCATCGATGGCAAGAAGCTGGTGTTCATCTCGATCCTGCGCGCAGGAACCGGCATCCTCGACGGCATGCTGGCCGTGGTGCCGGGGGCGCGGGTGGGGCACATCGGCCTCTACCGCGACCCGCAGACGTTGCAGCCGGTGGAGTATTACTTCAAGGTGCCCGGCCACATGGAAGACCGCGACGTGATCATCGTCGACCCGATGCTCGCCACCGGCAACTCGGCCGTCGCTGCCGTGGCTCGCATCAAGCAATTGCATCCGAGATCGATCAAGTTCGTCTGCCTGCTGACCTGCCCCGAGGGCATCCGTGCGATGCAGACGGCGCATCCCGACGTGGCGATCTACACCGCAGCGATCGACCGTCAGCTGAACGATCACGGCTACATCCTGCCCGGCCTCGGGGACGCTGGCGATCGCATCTTCGGCACCAAGTGAGCCGCGCCATCTCGCACGTCGCGGGCAGATAATGGAGGCATCGGCGGCACCGTCGTTGCCGCCCCGGAAAGGAGAGCCCGCATGACCTTCACGCTCAGCAGTTCGAGCTTCAGCGACCAGCAGACGTTGCCCAAGGCCTTCGTGCACAGCGCGATGGGCGCCGGCGGCGACAACGTTTCTCCCGATCTCTCGTGGAGCGGTGCACCGGCCGGCACCAAGAGCTTCGCGCTGACGATGTACGACCCGGATGCGCCGACCGGCTCGGGCTGGTGGCATTGGGTCGTCTACGACATTCCGGCGAGCGCAAGCGGCCTCACGCTCGGCGCGGGTAGTGGCGGCAGCGCACTGCCGGCCGGAGCCAAACAGGGGCGCACGGACTTCGGCACACCCGGCTATGGCGGCGCTGCGCCACCACCGGGGCACGGACCGCATCGCTACCTCTTCACGCTCTACGCGCTGAACACCGAGAAGCTCGACGTGGCGCCCGATGCGACCGCCGCGATGATCGGCTTCATGATCCATTTCGCGAAACTCGGCGAAGCGAAACTGACTGCCATCTACCAGCGCTGAGCCCGCCGATCGAGGAGACCACCATGACTGCCCGCCCCGACACCCACCCGTTCACCGCCGATCAATCGGCCGCGCTGCTGCGCCGCGCTTCGTCGCAGTGGGATGCCGACATCGTGCCGCAACTGATCGAGTACGTGAAGTTGCCCGCGAAGTCCCCCGCGTTCGAAGCCGACTGGCGCCGCGCCGGGCAGATCGAGCGCGCCATCGAGCAGGCGCGGCGCTTCGTGGCCGCGCAGCCGGTGGCCAACATGACGCTCGAAGTGATCACCCTCGAAGGGCGCACGCCGGTGCTCTTCTTCGACATTCCGGGCACTGGCGCCAAGGCGAGCGGCAAGAGCGTGCTGCTCTACGGCCACTTGGACAAACAGCCCGAAATGGCCGGCTGGCGCGAGGATGGCGGGCCGTGGACGCCGATTCTCGAAGACGGCAAGCTCTATGGCCGCGGCGGCGCTGACGATGGCTACGCCGTGTTCGCCACGATGGCTGCCGTGCTCGCGCTCGACGCCGAGGGCATCGCGCGGCCGCGCTGCATCGGCCTCATCGAGACCTGCGAGGAGTCGGGTTCGTATGACCTGCCGCCCTACCTCGATCTGCTGGCGCCGCGCATGGGCGACGTCGGCCTCGTCATCGCGCTCGATTCCGGCGCCGGCAACTATGAACAGCTGTGGGCCACGACGTCACTGCGCGGCCTGGTCAATGGCGTGATGACGGTGCGCATGCTGACCGAGGGCGTGCACTCGGGCGACGCCGGTGGCGTCGTGCCATCGACGTTTCGGGTGGCGCGGCAACTGCTCGACCGCATCGACGACGCGGCGACCGGCGCGACGCGCTCGCCGGTGTTCGCCTCCGCCATTCCCGACGAGCGCATCGTGCAGGCGCGCCAGGCCGCCGACATTCTCGGCGACGTCGTCTGGCAGCGCTTCCCGTGGCAGAGTTGCGGTGGCGCCCATGAGTTCACGCTGCCCACGTCGAAAGACCCGGTCGAGCTCATCCTGAACCGCACATGGCGCGCTTCGCTGTCGGTGACCGGTGCCGACGGCCTGCCCTCATGCCGTGACGCCGGCAATGTGCTGCGCCCGTTCACGGCGCTGAAGCTCTCGCTGCGCATTCCACCCACCGTCGATGGCAGTGTGGCGGCCGCGGAAGTCAAGCGCCTGGTCGAGCACGAAACGCCGTACCACGCGCAGGTGAGCTTCGTGGCCGACAGCGCGGCAACCGGCTGGAACGCTCCAGCCTTCGCGCCGTGGCTCACCGTCGCCTTGGACTGCGCATCGATGCATTACTTCGGTCGTCCGGCAGCCTACCTCGGCGAAGGCGGCACCATTCCGTTCATGGGCATGCTCGGCGCGAAGTTCCCGGCCGCGCAGATGCTGGTGACCGGCGTGCTCGGCCCGAAGGCCAACGCGCACGGACCCAACGAATTCCTGCACATCGACTACGCGAAGAAAGTGACCGCCGCCACGGCGATGGTCATCGCGGCGCTGTAGCGCGCGCTCGGGCGGCGCTACTTCGGAGCCGCCGTCAGCGAGGCTCCCGGCTTCAGTTCGCAGCCGGCCGTGCCGAACAAGGCGGCGCGCCCGCAGACGGAATTGAACATCCGATCGGCCTCGTGGCCGACACCCGGAATTTCGACGCGCGTGTGATTGAGCGTGAGGTGCTGCTCGGAAGCGCGCCGCTGCAGATAGGCGAAATAGGAGTTGCCGCGCTGCAAGCGGTTGACGCCCTGCGCCTCGGCCATGCAGCTCTTGTCGAGCGCCTTGTGATTGGGGTCGGTGTCGGCACCGCCGAGCAGATAGATCACGCGGCGCGCATCGTAGCGCGCCTCGATGCCCTTCAGGTCGCCCTGCGCGCTGATGTAGGGCACGGGGTTCGCCATGCCGTAGCGCCAGTGGTTGCTGTCGCCACAGTGGGCGACGGCCACCGGCCGCTGGGTGTCGAAGTAGACGTAGGACGAGGGGTTGGCGACGACGTAGCGCACGCGGATGCCGTCGCGCACGGCGCCGTGGGTGGCGCTCGCGTCGTCACTGCCCGTCGCTGCCAGCGCACGAGCGCCGAGCATCGCCTCGGCGCGCCCGACGACCGCGTAGCGCTGGATGACCTGACCGCCGCCGGAGTGACCGGCGAAGACGATGCGTTCGAGATTCGGGAAGCGGCTGCGGTCGGCCAGCGTGGCGGCGATGGCATCGAAAAACTCGAAGGAGCTGACCGGGGCCGGCCCCAGCGCCGGCTCGCCGCCCATCCAGCCTTCCGCTCGCCAGCGGGCGACGCTCGCCGGCAGATCGTGGCGCGCGGCGTCGGCGGTGCTGATCATCTGCGGGGCGATCAGCAGCGTGTCCGCCTCGGCGGCGCTCGCCTTCAGCGCGGCGCTCGACAGTTCGAAGTAGCGGTCGGCATCGCGCAGCCGACCGTGCATGACGATGACGGCGCGGCGCACGTTCGGGAAGCTGCGCGCGCCGTCCTGGAACGGCAGGTTCATGAACGCGGGAAGCTGCACTTCGCCCTGCGCGGTGCGCAGCTTCAGGCGCTCCGGCGCCACGACCTTGACCGGACGGCGATGCGGCGCGTTGTCGTCGGTGGCCACCGCTGCCGGCGCGCGCGCTGCGGCGACCGCGCTGCCGGCGCTGAGCGTGAGCTTGACCGTGATGCCCAGAAGGATCAGCGTTGCCAGAAGAAGCACACGCCCGATGCCGTGCCGGCGACGGCGGATCGGTGCGGTTTGCGGCATGATGGAATTCTCCAGTCGTTCGTATCGAGGGCGCCGAAGGAGCAACGTGTGTGCCAGCGCTCAGGCGGCCACGTCCGGCTTGCCGAACCACCCGGCCATGTCGGGTGGCAGGCGGGTCGGGCGGGCGCTCGCCGGATCGCGCGGACACCAGGCTGTGACCGCGCGGGCCAGCACTTTGCTCCCGTCAATCCGAATTATCTCAGTGTGGCGGGGGTAGCGCAGACCGCGGGCGACGCCGGTCCAGGTGCGCGCGAGCAGGCGGTCGCCCGGCACCGCCTCGGCCAGATAGTCGATCTCGTGCCGCAGCGCGACCCACACCACGCGTTCGCGCTGCGCCGCCGTGGTCAGGAAATTCCAGTGCGCAATGGCCACCTGCTGAACCCACGCCAGATAGACGACGTTGTTGACGTGGCCCAGCTCGTCGATGTCGGCCTCGGTGATGGCGAGCGGCATCTCGAACGGCGTGACCGGCGAACGCTCGGACGGCAGATCCGCCTCGGGGATGGCGCGGGCGCTCACGTCGAACGCCCGCCGTCGCGAGGGGCGGCAGAAAACACGCGGTACACAGGCTCGGTCACCAGCAAAGTCATCATCATCTTTTTGACAGAAGCCGCATCCACAACGGGCTTGCAGCCCAATTTCGCCAAAAGTCGAGTTTAGCCCATTTCGAGCTGCAAGCCCGTTATGAACGTCATTTCAGCACAAAGTCATTGACTCGAATGGCGTTCGTCATGGGCTCCGCGGCAGCCAGCCGATGCCGTGCGCGTGCAGGCTCTGCACGTACCAGCGCTCGGGCGTCTCGGTGATGGCGGTGGTTTCGGGATAGGCGCCGCTCGGGTCCTGCAAATCGGCGAGCACGCGACCGTCCTCGCTGAAGGCGATGACGTGCCCGTAGGCCTTCGGCACCGGCCACAGCGCCCGCGGCAGGCGCAACGTGACCTTGCGCAGCCAGGGCTTGCCGGCCATGTCGTCGATCTTCGGGTTGCGCGGCTTGGCGAAGCCGAGCCAGATGCGTCCGTCGAGCCCGCGCATCAGGTTGTCGGGATACCCCGGCAGGTTGTCGAGCAGCACCACGGCCGCGCCCGCCACCGGCCCGGCGCTCAGGTCCACGTCGCGAGCGCCGACGCCGATCTTCCAGACGCGGTATTTGCCCGTCTCATTGACGAACAGGGTCTGCTCGTCGCGCGACAGCGCGATGCCGTTGGCAAAGGCGAGGCCGCGGGCGACGATGCGCGTGGCGCGCGTGGCCGGGTCGTACTCGAGCACGCGCCCGCTCGCCTGCTGCTCGAGGATGTCGAGCACGCTCGCTTCGAAGGTGCCACCCCACTGGCTCGGTGCAAATCGCGTCGAGGCATCGGTGAAATACATGCGACCGTTGGCGGCGACGACGACGGCATCGGCATAGCGAATCGGGTCGCCGCCGACGCGCTCGGCGAGCACGCTGACGCGCCGATCCGGCGTGACCGAGAGCAAACCCTTCATCGCGTCCGCCGCGATCAGATTGCCCGCGGCGTCGAAGTCGAAGCCGAGCACGCGCCCGCCGGTGTTGACGAACACTTGCTGCGCCGACCCATCGGGATTCATGCGCAGGATGTTGCCGCTGGCGACGGCGGCGTAGAGCTTCCCGTCGCGCCCGATCGCCATGTGCTCGGGGCCGACTTCGGCGCCGATGTCGATCATCTTCAGTCCGGCCAGGCGCGTGTTCGGCGCATGCACGCCGACGTAGCCGGGCGCCGCCGGCGCCTGCCACGCCACCGGCTCGATCGGCACCGGCCACCACGCGAAATACCCGACCGCCGCGACGAGCAGCAGCCCGAGCAGCCAAAGCGCCTTGTTCAGCATGAGATGCTCCCGTTCACTCCAAGATCCCGCGAAGGCTCAGTAGCCAAGCGCCGCGGCCGTGACCAAGCCCGCTTCCAGCGTGAACTTGCCGGCCGCGATGCCGGCCTCCATCGAAGCGCGCGGCACCTTCGCAAAGCGCGCCACCTCACCGTCCTGATTGCTCGGTTCGAGCGCGTTCGGCACCGTCGCCCGATACCAGTCGATGCGCTCGCTGATGTAGCCGCCGACGCCGTCCGTGGTCGGGCGATGGATATGCACGACGCCGCCCCATTCGAGCCCGAAGAGTTGCTCGATGCGCAGCCCCGCCTCCTCCCAGGTCTCGCGCTCCAACGCGCGCTCGGGCGTGTCGACGGCCGTCACCATGCCGCCCATCAGCGTGTCCCACTGGCCCGGGTCGTTCGCCTTGTCCAGCGCGCGCTGCTGAATCCAGAATTGCCCGTCGGAGGTCTGCCCGACCAGATGCACCGCGCGCGTGCGAAGCCCGAGCGGCCGCACGGCGGCGCGCTCGACGCTGCCCAGCACATGGCCGCGCACGTCATACACCGGCAACTGCTCGTTGCGCCACACATGCGCAAAGCCAAGGTCCCGCATCGCCAGCGCGACGCGGGCGAGGCTCTCGGTCAGATTGCCGTCGATGCACCAGCCGGCGCTCGTGTCACGCAGCGGCGTCAGGTTCTGAAAACTGAAGCTGTGCGCGATCTGGCGCAGGAGCTTCGGCTCGGCGTCACCGATCTCGACGCCGCCCCACGCGATGGGCACCCGCGCGCGCAGCGGCGGCTGGTCGGCTTCGGTGCGCAGGAGGCGCACCCACTCGGGGACGGCGTGCAGCATGGCGGGACAGGCGGTTCAACGCACGGGTTCGGGCCAGCGATCATAGAGCTTCACGGCCACCGCTTCACCCCAAAGTTCGATCGTCGCCACCGTACCCGCATGCGCGCGCAACGCCGCCGCCCCGCGCACATAGCCCAGCCCGACGCAGGCGCCGGCGAGCGGGCTCCAGCCGACCGAGGAAAGCTCCCCGACGCTATGCCCGTCGAGCAGGATCGATTCGCCTCCCCACGCATACCGCGATGCCTCGTCGAACACCACGCTGACGAGCTTCTTTCGCAATGGCTCCGAGCGCGCGGCGAGGAGCGCCGCGCGACCGATGAAGTCGACGCCCTTGTCGCACTTCACGGCAAAGCCAAGCCCCGCCTCCCACGGCGTCTCGTCCGGCCCGAGCTCCGCGCCCCAGGCCCGCCGCCCCTGCTCGATGCGCAGCGCATCGAGCGCGTAGTAGCCGGCATCGACGAACCCGAACTCGGCGCCCGCCTCGTGCAGCGCCAGGTAGACGTGCCGCGCCATCTCGATCGGAACGTAGAGCTCGTAGCCCGGACCGCCGACATAGCTCATGCGCGCCGCGCGCACGCGGGCGTGACCGAGGTCGATCTCGCGCGTCGTCGAAAACGGCAGCGCCGAGCGCGACAGATCGTCCGGCGTCAGCCGCCCGAGCAATTCCGCCGCGTTCGGCCCCATCACCGAGAGCACGGCGTACTGGTTGGTGACATCGGTCAGCACGGCGAACTCGTCGCGCCCGATGTGACGGCCGATCCAGTCGGCGTCTCGCGTGGTCTGCGCCGAGCCGGTGATGATCAGGAAGCGCTCGGCGCCGAGTCGCACCACCGTGAGATCACTCTCGAAACCACCGCGCGTGTTGAGCATCGCCGTGTAGACCATGCGATCGACGGCGACGTCGATGTCGTTCGCACACAGCCGTTGCAGCACGGCGAGCGCGTCGCGTCCCTGCAGCAGAAGTTTCGAGAACGAGGTCTGGTCGTAGATCGCGACGGCCTCGCGGGTCGCCCGCTGCTCGGCCATCACCCAGGGCAACCAGCCGGGCGTGTCGAGCGTGTCGGCAGGACGCTCGGCGCCGGTCGGTTTGAAATAGTTGACGCGCTCCCACCCGTTCTTGCTGCCGAACTCGCCCCCTTTCGCCGCCAGCAGGTCATAGAGCGGCGACGTGCGCAGCGGCCGCGCGGTGAGCAGTTCCTGCCGTGGCCAGCGCATCGCGTAGTGCAGCCCGAGCGTCTCCGCCGTGCGCGCGGCCAGCGCGCGGCGATTGCCGCTGAAGCCGCCGAAGCGACGGATGTCGACCTCCCACCAGTCGCCCGGCGCCTCACCGCCGACGATCCACTCGGCGAGCACGCGACCGGCGCCGCCCGAATTGGCAATGCCCGCGGAATTGAAACCCGCCGCCACGAAATAGTTGCGCAGTTCCGGCGCTTCACCGAGGATGAAGTTGCCGTCGGGCGTGAAACTCTCGGGCCCGTTCAGCAGCATCTTGATGGCGGCCGTCTCGAGACACGGCGTGCGGTGCAGCGCGTTTTGCAGCAGGATGTCGAACTGCTCCCAGTCCTCACCCAGAAGCTCGAACTGAAAGCTCGCCGGAATCGGGTCCACGCTCCACGGCTTCGCCTTCGGTTCGAAGCCGCCCATCAGCAGGCCGCCCACCTCCTCCTTGTAGTAGATGAACCCGTCGGGGTCGCGCACGACCGGCATCGAAGGTGTCACGCCCTCGATGCGATCGGTGACCAGATAGAAGTGCTCGGCCGAATAGAGCGGCACGTTGACGCCGGCCAACCGGCCAAACTGACGCGCCCATTGCCCGGCGCAGTTGACCAGCACCTCGCAGCGCACTTCCCCCAGGCTCGTGCGCACGCCGGTGACCCGGCCGTGCTCTTGCAGCACGCCAGTCACCTCCACCCCCTCGACGATGCGAACGCCGCCATTGCGCGCGCCCTTGGCGAGCGACATGGCCAAGTCGGCCGGGTTCGCCTTGCCGTCGCCCGGAATCCAGATGGCGCCGGTCAGATCATCGACGCGCAGAATCGGCACGCGCTCGCGCACCTCGGCGGGCGAGAGCTCATGCACTTCGACGCCGAAGGCGCGCGCGAGCGCGATCTGCTTTTTCAGCACGCGCCGCCGCGCTTGCGTCGCCGCGACGTTCACGCTGCCGCATTGGCGCCATCCGGTCGCGAGCCCCGTTTCCGCCTCGAGCGAAGCGTAGAGCCCGATCCCGTACTGGCTCATCATCGTCATCGAGCGGTTCGGTCGCATCTGCCCGATGAGGCCCGCCGCGTGCCACGTCGTGCCGCAGGTGAGCCGCCCCTGCTCGAGCAAGAGCACGTCGCGTTTGCCGAGCTTGGCCAGGTGATAGGCGGTCGAACAGCCGGCGATGCCGCCGCCGACGATGACGATTTCCGCGTGATCCTTGAGTTGCGTCGTCACGATCTCCTCCTCCCTCATGAGTTCCTGTTGAGGCCCTCTCAGGCCATCCGCAATGCCATGACGCCAGCGACGATGGTGCAGGTGGCGACGATGCGCCGCATGCTGAAGCGTTCACGCAGCAACCAGGTGCCGAGCAGCGCGGCAAACAACACCGAGGTTTCGCGCAGCGCCGCCACCGTGGCCACCGGCGCGCGCGTCATCGCCCACAGCGCAATGCCGTAGGAGCCGAGCGAGGCGACGGCGCCACCGGCCGCGAGCGGCCAGCGCGCTCGCGCATAGGGCCAGGCTGCGGCGCCACGGCGGTACAGCACGAGCAGCGCGAAGGGCCAGCCATCGAGCACGAAGAGCGCGACGACGTATTGCAGCGCGTTGCCGGAGGCGCGTGCGCCCAGCGCATCGATGACGGTATAGACGGCGATGACCACGGCGTTGGCCAGTGCGAACAAGGTCGCGCGCCGGTTGTCGAGCGCGTGCCGACTGAGGCCGAGCACCAGCACGCCGACACAGATGCCAACGACGCCCGCCCACGCCAGCGGCCGCAGCGTCTCGCCCACCGTGCCGAGCGCCGACATCGCGACCAGCATCGGCGCCACGCCACGCATCAGGGGGTAGGTGAGCCCGAGGTCACCATGCTTGTAGGCGCCGGTCAACGCGATGTAGTAGCCGATGTGGATGACCACCGAGGCGAGAATGTACGGCCACGCAGACGATGCGGGCAGCCCGACGATGGCAAGCAGCGGCAGCGCGATCAGCGAGCCGAGCAGATGAATCAGCGCGGTGTCGAGCGCCTTGTCGGTGCTGGACTTCACGAGCACGTTCCAGCTCGCGTGCAGCAGCGCGCCGACGAGCACCGCGAACACGACCGGCCAGGTCAGCGCGAGTTGGGCCGTGGGGCCGCTCACTCAGGGCACACGAGAGCCACGTTGCGCGCGCGCTCGAGGAAATGCTCGAGCGGTAGGGTCACGCGTCCGGCGATCTTCGCCTGATCGTCCCAGCGGCGCAGGCGCAAGGCCTCGGTGGCGCCCGGCAACGCTAGAAAGGCGCTCGCCTCGTCACCGGTGAACGCCCCGCCCTGCAGCGCGAGGCTGCGCATGGAGTCATCGGAGAGCGTCGCTCGATAGCCATCATCGATGGCGCAGAGGTAGCGCTTGGCATCGACGTGCAGCTTGATCGGATCGAGCACACGGGCATCGAAGAGTCCGCGCAGCGGCCCGAGCGCGCGATATTGATGCTGATCGTCGACACCCTGCAACGTCGGCGTCGCACCCAGATCGTGCACGAGGTGCCCAAGGTCGTGCAAGAGCGCCGCCGTCACCAGCGCATCGCTGGCGCCTTCGGCCTCGGCGAGCGCGGCCGTCTGCAACGCATGCTCGAGTTGCGTGACCGGCTCGCCAGCGTATTGCTCGTGCCCGCGCCGCGCGAAGAGATCGGCAATCCCGTCGAAATCGAGCACCGATCAACTCCAGGGCAGGGTGTAGGTCTTCAGGTTGGTGAAGCTCTTCATGGCTTCCTGCACCCCTTCCTTGTAGCCCAGGCCGGAGTCCTTGATGCCGCCGAACGGTGTCAGCTCGAGGCGATAGCCCGGCACCTCGCGGATGTTGACGGTGCCGACGTCGAGCTCGCTGACGAAGCGCGTGATGTAGTCGAGGCGGTTGGTGCAGACCGAGCTCGACAGCCCGAACGCGGTCCCGTTCGAGATGCGAATGGCGTCCGCGATGTCACGGAACGCGATGATCGGCGACACCGGGCCGAAGGTTTCCTCGCGCACGACGGTCATCGCCGGGTCGACGCGATCGATGACGGTCGGCGAATAGAGCGCGCCACGGCGTTCGTTGCCGACCAGCAGGCGTGCGCCCTGCGTCACCGCTTCGTTGACGCGCGCCTCGAACAGTCGCGCGGCCGGCTCGTCGATGACGGTGCCCATGTCCACCGCCGCATCCGAGGGGTCGCCGTAGCTCCAGGCGCGGGTTTTCGCGACGACCTGCTCGGTGAACCGGTCGAGCACCGCCTCGTGCACCAGCATGCGCTTGACCGCCGTGCATCGCTGGCCACTGTTCTTGTACGACCCCTGCACGGCCAGTGTCGACGCTTCATCGATGTCGGCATCCTCCATGACGATGATCGGATCGTTGCCGCCCAGTTCGAGCACCACACGCCGATAGCCGGCCGTGCGCGCGATGTACTTGCCGATGGCAACGCCACCGGTGAACGTGATCAGATCGACGTGTTCGTTGGTCAAGAGTTCGTCGGCAATCTCGCGCGGGTCGCCGGTGACGATCGACAGCATTTCCGGCGGCAACCCCGCTTCGTAGAGGAAGTCAGCGAGCAAAATGGCCGAGAACGGCACCTTCTCGGAGGGCTTCAGCACCATGCGGTTGTTGGTGGCAACACTGGGCACCACCTTGTGCGCGACCTGATTCATCGGGTGGTTGAACGGCGTGATGGCGCTGATGACGCCAAGCAGCGGGGCGCGCTGCGTGAACACGCGCCGGCGCTTGCCGTGATGCGTCAGGTCGCAGCTGAAAATCTGCCCGTCGTCGCGCAACGCTTCGTTGGCACCGAACAGAAAGACATCGCTCACGCGCCCTGCTTCGTAGAGCGCATCTTTTATGCAAAGCCCGGCCTCGGCGCAGATCAGCGCCGCGACTTCGGCCTTGCGTCGCTCGGCGATGGCCGCCGCACGGTTGAGGATGGCAGCGCGCTCGTAGCGGCTCAGGTTGGGCTTGTAGCGCCGGCTGACCGCAAAGGCGTCGCGGATTTCTTCGACCGTCGCCTTCGGTACGGACCCGATGGTTTCCCCGGTGTAGGGGTTGTGTACCGCGATGACGCGATCGCCGCTGCGATCGGCCCCGATGCGCTTGCCGTGGATGCGCATCGCGTTCAGATGGTGATCGAGGATGTACTGCTGGATGCTCATGACGTGTCGGAAAGGCAAGAGGGAGGACGGCGTTGGCGCCGCGGTGTCGCAGTCCTACTGCGCGTAGTTCAGTGCGAGATCGAAGGCGTCGAAATTGCGGAAGCGACGATTGCGGTCGAGCGTCGGCAGCGCGCGGTTGACGATGAGCGGCACGCGCTGCTCGCTGACGCCGCCATGCGAGCGCAGCGGGGCATCGAGCCCGGAGAGATCATGCTTCGCGGCCGACGTGCCGAGTACCGTGGAGCGCTCGCCGATGACGACGAGATCGCCGATGCGATCGGCCGGCAATTCAAACTTCGCGGCCGCCTCGGCACGTTCATGCACGGATTCGATGCCGCGCAGCTTCGCGAGTCGCGAGCGCGCCTCGGCAACGTTCGCCCCCGGCGGCAGGTAGACGGTGGCGAAGGAGCCAAGCGCGCCGTGATGCACGACATAGGGGTCGGTGATCGGCAGGATCACGCGCGTCTTGCCGGCGCCCAACCACGCGTCAAACCAATCTTGCAGGTAGATCACGTCGGGCGTGCCGTCCATCGCGATCTTCGAATTCATGCCGTGGTCGGCCGTCAGCACGATGACGGCCCCGGCCGCGTCGAGCGCGGCGAGGTAGCCGTCCATCATGCGGTAGAACGCGTTCGCCCCTTCGCTGCCGGGAGGAAACTTGTGCTGGATGTAGTCGGTCGTCGACAGATACATCACGTCCGGTCGCCGCGTCTGCATGAGCTTGACCCCGGCCGCGAATACGAACTCGGAGAGCGCCGCGCTGTAGACGTCCGGCACCGGCATGCCAACCAGATCGAGGACGCCATCGATGCCGTTTTCCGCGACTGTCGCCTGGTCCGACTTTTCGGAGGAAAAGCAGATGCCTCGCATCTGGTGCCCGAGCAGGCGACGCAGCTTGTCCTTGGCGGTGACCACGGCGAGCGTTTTGCCGCGCTCCGCCAGTGCCGCGAGCAACGTGGGCGCAGTCAACCACTTCGGGTCGTTCATCATGACCTCGCTGTTCGTTGCCGGGTCATAGAGATAGTTGCCGCAGATGCCATGCACCGAGGGCGGAACGCCGGTGACGATCGACAGGTTGTTCGGATTGGTGAAGCTCGGCACCACGCAGTCGGCGATGAGCGCGGTACCCGTCGCCAGCGTTCGCTTCAGCCACGGCGTCTGCCCGGCCGCGACGACCTGCCCGAGGTAATCCGGCTCGCAGCCGTCGACGCAGACGACGACCGTCGGCACGGTCGGTAGCCGATAGTTGCGCCCATTGACGGTGACGCTCGGAGAGGAAGGGTTGCTGGACATGGGCGGTTCTCGCTTGAGGATGGTTCAGGCCACCCGCTTTTCACGGTTGGCGACGGTTTCGGGTCCGCGCGTCTGACGGCGCAGGTCGTTCGCGATGGTGCGCTCCTTGCTCTCCATCACGTGGTCATACATGGCGCGACCGGCGGCCTCAGGGTCGCCCGAGGCGATCGCCTTCAGGATCTGGCGATGCTCACCCGCAGAGATCGGCATCAGCCAGCCATCGGCAAGGTTCAGGCGACGAAACAGCGCCAGTTCCTTGATGAGCTTGCGATAGATCGCGGTGAGCTTGCGGTTGCCCGCCATCTCGACCAGACGATCATGGAATTTCAGGTTGAGCAGGTGATAGGTGCGCGTGTCACCCGACTTCACCGCCCGCTCCATCGCATCGACGAGCGATTTGATTTCCTTGTGCTGCGCTGTCGTCAACGATTTCGCCAACTGGCGACCGACCAGTTCATCCATCGCCGCGCGCAGATCGAATATCTCGATCGCCTCATCGATCGGGATGTCGCGCACGAAGACGCCACGATTCTTCTCCGTGCGTACGAGCCCCGCCTCGTCGAGCATGCGAAAGGCTTCACGGATGGGCCCGCGCGAAACGCCCATCTTCTCCGCCAGTGCCGTTTCGACCAGCTTGGTGCCGGGCGCGTATTCGCCAGCGAGAATCGCGCGCTCGATGTCTTGCTGGACAAGCACGGTGAGCGAGCTCGTCTGCAGCAAAGCGATCGTGGCCAGCGAATCGGCCGTGATCGACGCCACGGCAGGCGGCAGCACCGGCGGGAGCACTTCAGCGGTCGCCATGGTGGCGACGACAGCGCGGATTGGTGGGGGCGAGTCGCGGTACGGAGTTCATGGCACCATTTAAGCGGGTTGTCACAAAATTGTCAACAATCTGCAAAAAACAATTGACAACCCATGACCGCTACGGATAAAAGTTGCGTACGACGGCGCGAGGGGACGTACCTGCGGATATCGATTCCGCGTTCACGCTCCAGCTGGGGAAAGGTGTACAAGAATGAGGACGAACAGTCCCGCCGCCATTCCCGGCGTTGTCACGAGACTGCAATCGCCATGCTTGTTTTCAAAAGGAGCCATCCCATGCGTTTACCCGACCTGTTCCGCCTCGGCGCCATCGCGAGCGCCGTCGCCTTTGCGTCCCTCGGATATGCCCAAAAAACCCAACTGACGGTCTACACCGCGCTCGAAACCGATCAGATCAAGGCCTACGAGCAGGGGTTCTACAAGGCCGTGCCGGATATCGAGATCAAGTGGGTGCGCGATTCGACCGGCGTCGTCACCGCCAAACTGCTCGCCGAGAAGGCCAACCCGCAGGCTGACGTCATCTGGGGTGTGGCCGCATCGAGCCTCGCGCTGCTCGACCAGCAGGGCATGCTCGACCCCTACGCGCCCGCCAACCTCGCCGCCATCGCGCCGCAATACCGCGACCCGAAGAACCCGCCGGCGTGGTGGGGCATGGATGTCTACGGCGCGACCATTTGCTACAACACGGTCGAGGGAAAGAAGAAGAACGTTCCCAAGCCAGAATCCTGGGCCGACCTCCTGAAGCCGGCGTACAAGGGACAAATCGTGATGCCGAACCCGGCGTCCTCCGGCACCGGCTACTTCGACGTCGTCGCATGGCTCCAAATGATGGGCGACGACAACGGCAAGGGCGGCGGCTGGAAGTACATGGACAGCCTGCACGACAACATCGCGCAGTACACGCACTCCGGCTCCAAGCCTTGCAACATGGCCGCCGCCGGTGAATACGTGGTCGGCATCACGTTCGAATATCGCGGCCACAAGAACAAGGCGCAGGGCGCGCCGATCGATCTGGTGTTCCCGAAGGAGGGGCTGGGATGGGATCTCGAATCCTTCGCCATCCACAAAGGCACCAAGAAACTCGCGGCCGCAAAGAAGCTCGCCGACTGGGCCTCGAGCAAGGACGCGATGGCGCTCTACGGCAAGAACTTCGCGGTGACGGCGCAACCGGGCGTGGCCGAGAAACTCGCCAATATCCCGGCCGACTATGAGTCGCGCCTGATCAAGATGAACTTCAACTACGCGGCAGCCAACCGCGAGCGCATCCTCGCCGAGTGGAACAAGCGCTACGACGTGAAGTCGGAGAAGAAGTAACCGAAGCCCATGCACCGCGGCCGCGCGACCTGCGTGCGGCCGCAGTGAGGTCTTGCTCCGCCACTCCACCGAACATCGCTGCCCGATGACTGCCGATCCGTTTCTCTCGCTGCGCAACATCTACAAGACGTTCGGCAGCTTCACCGCCCTGTCCCAGATCAACCTCGATATCGCACGCGGCGAGTTCATCTGCTTCCTCGGCCCCTCGGGTTGCGGCAAGACGACGCTCTTGCGCATCATCGCCGGACTCGAAACGCAGAGCTCGGGCACGCTGACGCAAGGCGGGCGAGACATCTCGCGCCTGCCTCCGGCCGAGCGCGACTACGGCATCGTCTTTCAGAGCTACGCGCTGTTCCCCAACCTCACCGTCGCCGCCAACGTCGCCTATGGCCTCGTCAACCGCAAGACGCCGCGCGCCCAGGTCGAGGCCCGCGTCAGCGAGCTGGTGAAACTGGTCAGACTGCCGGGCAGCGAGGGCAAGTATCCAAGCCAGCTCTCGGGCGGGCAGCAACAACGCATCGCGCTCGCTCGCGCGCTCGCGACGTCGCCCGGTCTGCTGTTGCTCGATGAGCCGCTCTCCGCGCTCGACGCGCTCGAGCGCGTCCGGTTGCGCCAGGAAATCCGGGCGCTTCAGCAAAAGCTCGGCATCACCACGATCATGGTGACGCACGACCAGGAAGAGGCGCTCTCCATTGCCGATCGCATCGTGGTCATGAACCACGGCGTCATCGAACAAGTGGGCACCGCGCTCGAGGTGTATCGCGAGCCGGCGACGCCATTCGTGGCCGATTTCGTCGGCAAGGTCAATGTGCTGCCCGGCCGCCTCGAAGGCGAGCACCTGCACGTCGGCAGCTTCCGGCTGCCGGCGCGTGAGCGCGTCGACACCGCCCGTGACGTGAAGATCTATCTGCGCCCCGAGGATGTCCTCGCGCGCCCCGCCGTCAGCGGAGCCGGCTTCGCAGCGGACGATCCGCACATGTTCGAGGCGGTCATCGAAAAGATCGAATTTCTCGGCTCGTTCTGCCACGTGCACGTGCGCAGTGACGCCTTCCACCCGCACCGGCTGATCGTCTACCTCTCACTCAATTTCCTGAGCGAACAGTCGCTCGCCGTTGATTCTCCGCTCCGGCTACGCCTGATGCCCGAGCGCATGCGCGTGTTCTAACTAACCGCCGCCCGTTCATGGAAGCCTCTCTGTCCCTCGCTGCGGCGCCCGTTCGCCAGAAGACCCATTGGACCGAGCGCATCGCGCACGTGGTGCTCGCCGGCATCGCGCTGGTGCTGCTGTGCTTTCTGGCGATGCCGCTGGCGGCGATTCTCGTCAAATCGGTGCAAGGCAAGGACGGCGAACTGGTGTGGTTCGCACACTTCATCGACTACGCCCGCACGCCATCGCTGTTCAGCAGCCTGTGGAACAGCATCTGGGTGTCGGGCCTGGTCACCTTGATCACCGTCCCTCTCGCTTTCATCTTTGCCTATGCGCTTCACCGCTCGTGCATGCCGTTCAAGAAACTGCTGCGCGGCATCACGCTGATTCCGCTCCTCGCGCCGTCGCTGCTGTCGGCGATCTCGCTGATCTACTGGTTTGGCAATCAGGGCGTGCTGAAGTCACTGCTGCAGGCGCTCGGCTTCGATCAGATCTACGGCGCCGTCGGCATCGTGTTTGCCGAGTGCTTTGCCACCTTTCCGCACGCGCTGATGATTCTCGTCACCGCGCTCACGCTGGCCGATGCACGGCTCTATGAAGCGGCGGACGCGCTCGGCACCAGCAAGCTGCGCAAGTTCTTCACCGTGACCCTGCCCGGCGCCAAGTACGGCATCATCTCGGCGGCACTGGTCACCTTCACGTTGGTCATCACCGACTTCGGCATCCCGAAGGTGATTGGCGGCAGCTTCAACGTGCTGGCCACCGATGTGTTCAAGCTCGTCATCGGCCAGCAAGACTTCGCCAAAGGCGCCGTCGTCGCCATCTTGCTGCTGTGCCCGGCGGTGCTCACCTTCGCGGTGGATCACTTCGTGAGCCGCAAACAAACGGCGATGCTCACGGCGCGCGCCGTTCCCTTCCGACCGCGCCCATCACGGGGGTTCGACGCGCTGATGACGGGCTACTGCGTCTTCATCGCGATCATGATGCTGGCCATGCTCGGCATGGCGATCTTCGCTTCGTTCGCGACGTTCTGGCCGTACAACCTGACGCCAAGCCTCAAGCACTACATCTACGGCCTCATCGACAACGAGGTCGCCGAGGGCTTCGTCAACAGCCTGAAGATGGCGTTTGGTACGGCAACCTTTGGCACCGCCATGGTGTTCCTCGGCGCCTATCTGCTGGCGAAGACGAAGGGCGCATCGTGGGTTCGCACACCGGTGCGCCTGCTCGCGATGCTGCCCATGGCGGTTCCCGGCCTCGTCCTCGGCCTCGGCTACATCTTCTTCTTCAACGCGCCGGAGAACCCGCTGAACGGGCTCTACCACACGATCACGCTGCTCACGCTGTGCACCATCGTGCACTTCTACACGACGGGGCACCTCACGGCGAGCACCGCGCTGAAGTCGCTCGACGACGAGTTCGAGGCGGTCGGCGCTTCGCTGAAAGTCCCCTGGTACAAGACCTTCTTCCGCGTCACGCTGCCGATCTGCTCACCCGCCCTGGTCGACATCGCGCGCTATTTTTTCGTCAATGCGATGACGACCATCTCGGCCGTCGTCTTCCTCTATTCGCCGGAGACCAAGGTCGCCTCGATCGCCATCCTGAACATGGACGAAGCGGGCGAGATCAGTCCGGCGGCCGCGATGGCGGTGTTGATCGCTGCAACCTGCGCGGTCGGCACGCTGCTCTTTTCCGCGCTTGGCTGGTGGGTGGATCGTCGTGCCCAGGCGTGGCGCACGAGTTCACGTTAGGAGTACCCGATGGACCGCGACCACATTTTGCTGACCCCAGGACCGCTGACAACCACCTTGCAGACCAAGCTCGCGATGCTGCGCGACTGGGGCTCGTGGGATGGCGCCTTCAATGCCGTCACCGCGCGCGTCCGCAAGAGCCTGCTCGCCATCGTGCACGGCGAGGACTCGCACGTCGTGGTGCCGTTGCAGGGCAGCGGCACGTTCAGCGTCGAGGCGGCAGTTGCGACGCTGGTGCCGCGCGATGGACACGTGCTGGTGCTCGACAACGGCGCCTACTGCAAGCGCGCGGCCCGGCTGACCTCGATGATGGATCGGCGCTGCACGGTGCTCCCCTTTGCCGATCACGAGGCGGTGTCGCCTGCGGCGGTGCGCCAGGCGCTCGTCAACGATTCCAGCATCACGCACGTCGTGCTGATCCATTGCGAGACCGGCGCCGGTGTGCTCAACCCCTTGCAGGAGGTGGCCGGCCTCTGCGCCGAACATGGCCGCGGCCTCATCATCGATGCCATGAGTTCGTTCGGCGCCATTCCGATCGACGCCCGCAGCACCCGCTTCGATGCCCTCATCGCTGCCAGCGGCAAATGCCTGGAGGGCGTACCCGGCATGGGTTTCGTGTTCATCCGCAAGGCCGTGCTCGATGCCTGCGCCGGACGCAGCCAATCGCTGGCGATGGATCTCCATGACCAATACGTCTACATGGAGAAGACGGGCCAGTGGCGCTTCACACCGCCCACCCACGTCGTCGTCGCCCTCGCCGAGGCAATCGCGCAGTTCGAGGCCGAAGGCGGTCAGAGCGCCCGTCTGGCGCGATACACGCAGAACTTCCGCACGCTCGTCGACGGCATGGCTGCGCTCGGCTTCAAGCCCTTCCTCGCGCCCGACATTCAAGCGCCGATCATCGTCACCTTTCACGCCCCGGCGCACCCCAACTACGACTTCAAGCGCTTCTACGAAGCGGCCAAGGCGCACGGCTTCATCCTCTATCCGGGCAAGCTCACGCAGGTCGAGACTTTCCGCGTCGGCTGCATCGGCGCCATCACGGCCGTCGAAATGGAACAGGCAGTGCACGCCGTGGCGCTCGCGCTGAAGGATCTCGGCATTCCGTCCGGCGTCCCCGCTGGCGGGTGATGCACCCGACCGCCGCCCGCCCTGCCCGCCCCGCGTCACCGACGAACCCCTCGCAAACCATTCCACCATGGCCACATCCACCCCGAAAGAACATCCCGCACTTGCCGCCTTCCGCAAGTCCAACGCCGGCAAAGTGAAGGTCGCCGTCAGCGACATCGATGGCATCCTGCGCGGGAAATACCTGCACCGTGACAAATTCATCGGTGCAGCAGACAGCGGATTCGGTTTCTGCGACGTCGTGTTCGGCTGGGACAGTCACGATGTCTGCTATGACAACACGACCGTGACCGGCTGGCAGCACGGCTATCCCGATGCCACCGCCAAAATCGATCTCGACACCCACCGCAAAGTGCCCTGGGACGGCGACATCGACTTCTTCCTCGCCGAGTTCGTCAACGCCGACGGCTCGCCGCACCCCGTCTGTCCACGGCAGACACTGAAGCGCGTATTGAAACGCGCCGAGAAGCTCGGTGTGCGTGCGATGACGGGCATGGAATTCGAGTGGTTCAACTTCGTGGAAACGCCGCACAGCTGGGCCGCGAAGCAGGGCGTCGGGCCGACGCCGTTGACGCCTGGCATGTTCGGCTACTCGCTGTTGCGCATGGCCGACAATCGCCCATTCTTCTCCGCGCTGATGGATGAAATGCCGCGTATCGGCGTGCCGCTCGAAGGGCTCCACACCGAGACCGGCCCCGGCGTTTTCGAGGCGGCCATCGCCTTCAGCGAAGCCCTCGAACAAGCCGACCGTGCGATTCTGTTCAAGACCGGTGCCCGCGAGATCGGCAAACGCTTCGGCATCATGCCGAGCTTCATGGCGAAGTGGAACCAGCAGTATCCGGGCTGCAGCGGGCATTTGCACCAAAGCCTGTCCGACGGCAAGAAAAATCTCTTCTACGACGGCAAGCACCCGCGCTTCATGAGCAAACTCTTCGAGAGTTTCCTCGCCGGGCAGATCGCCTGCCTGATGGAATTCGCACCGATGTTCTGGCCGACCGTCAATAGCTACAAGCGTCTGGTCGACGGCTTCTGGGCCCCCGTGAAACCGACCTGGGGCATGGACAACCGCACCGCGAGCTTCCGCGTGATCGCGGGCTCCGCAAAGGCAACACGGCTGGAGACGCGCTGCCCTGGTGCCGACGTCAATCCGTACCTCGCAGCCGCCGCGCTGCTCGCTGCCGGCCTCCACGGCATCGAAAAGGGCTTGAAGCTCACCGCGCCGCCCATCACCGGCACCAACCATGGCGGCGAACACATTGCGCGCGCCCCGCGCAGCCTGATCGAGACGACGCGACTGTTCCGGCAGTCCGACATCGCCCGCGACTGGCTCGGCGACACCTTCGTCGATCACTTCGCCGCCACCCGCGAGTGGGAGTGGCGGCTGTGGCAAGACGCGGTGACCG
Organism: Pseudomonadota bacterium; assembly: GCA_018241765.1. Lineage (GTDB taxonomy): Bacteria > Pseudomonadota > Gammaproteobacteria > Burkholderiales > Casimicrobiaceae > Casimicrobium. Next base: position 35,949 of record JAFEDD010000014.1, read on the forward strand.
ACTGGGAACTGAAGCGCTACTTCGAGATCATCTGACGGCCTGCGCTCCAGCACTCGCAGTGCGGCGTGCGCGTCCTGAGCGACGCGCCGCGCCGCCTGTTTTTCTTTCGATACGTCCGCGAATCCGACCATGACCATTTCCTCTTTTTCCTTCCCCACCACCATCAAGTTCGGCGTCGGCGCCCGCAAGCTGGTCGCCGAGCACCTGCGCGAGCAAGGGTTGAAGCGACCTCTGATCGTGACCGACCGCGCACTGGGCGCGCTGCCGGTGCTCAGCGAATTCAAGAGCACGCTGAGCGGCCTCGATGTCGCCGTCTTCTCCGGTGTGTTCGGCAACCCCACCTGCGCCCAGGTGATGGAGGGCGCGCAGGCCTTCAAGGCGCACCGCGCGGACTGCGTCATCGGTTTCGGCGGCGGCGCGGCACTCGACGTCGCGAAGATCGTCGGCGTTGCCGCAACGCACGACGGCGACATCCTCGAATACGTCTGGGATCACCCCAACGTGCGCCCCATCGTCCATGCGCTGCCCTACTTCGTCGCGCTGCCGACGACCTCGGGCACCGGCTCCGAGGTCGGCCGCTCCTCTGTCGTCAGCGAGAACGACACCCACCTGAAGCGCGTCGTCTTCAGCCCCAAGATCCTCGCCCGCTGCGTGTTCGCCGACCCGGAGCTGACCGTCGGACTGCCGCCCGCCGTCACCGCCGCAACCGGCATCGATGCGCTGACTCACAACGTCGAAAGCTATCTCTCGCCGGCCTATCACCCGCTGTGCGACGGCATCGCGCTCGAAGGCACGCGCATCGCCGCGCGCGCGCTGGCGACCGCGGTGCGCGAGCCCGCCAACCTCGCCGCTCGCGGTGACATGATGATGGCCTCGATGATGGGCGCCATCGCCTTCCAGAAGGATCTCGGCGCGGTGCACTCCTGCGCGCACGCGCTGGGTGCCGTCAACGATCTGCACCACGGCCTCGCCAACGCGTTGATGATCGACACCGTGCTCGCATGGAACCACGACGTCGTGCCGGCCAAGTTCGATGAACTGGCGCATGTCTGCGGCGTTGCCGGCGGCGGCGATGCGTTCGTGCCATGGCTGCGCGAGCTGAAGGCGACGATTGGCATCCGCGGCCCGCTGTCGGCGCACGGCGTCACGGCGGCGCACCTGCCACGATTGGTCGAAATCGCCACCCGCGATGGCTGCCATCAAACCAACCCGCGACCGTGCACGGCGGCCGATTTCGAGCGCCTCTTTCTCGCCGCGCTGTAGGAGCCCTCATGAGCGAACTCATCCTCATCAACCCGGCGACGGGAACCCAGAGCGCCATCATTGCCGCCGACGATGCGGCCAGCGTCGCCGACAAGGCCGAACGCGCGCGCGGCGGGCAAAAGCGCTGGGCGCGCGTTGCGCTTGCCGGGCGTTGCGCCGCCATCGAGCGCTTCCGTGCTTTCGTCGTGCGCGACCTCGAAGCGCTCGCCCGCACGCTGACCATCGACACCGGCAAACCCATCCGGCAGGCTCGCAATGAACTGAACGGTCTGCTCGGTCGCATCGACTTCTTCCTTGCGTCGGTTCAGCGCGCGACCCACACCGAGACCGTACTCGACGAGGGCGGCATGCGCGAGGAAATCGAGCATGTCCCGCTGGGTGTGATCGGCAACATTTCGGCTTGGAACTACCCTTGGTTCGTCGGTGGCAACGTGTTCATCCCCGCGCTGCTGACCGGCAACGCGGTGCTCTACAAGCCGTCGGAGTACGCGACGATGACCGGGCTCGCCATCGCAGGCCTGTTGCGCGAGGCGGGCATTCCCGACGATGTCTTCATCACGCTGGTCGGCGATGGCAGCGTCGGTGCCGCATTGCTCGAACAGCGCATCGACGGGCTCTTCTTCACCGGCTCCTACGCGACGGGCGCACGCATCGCCCGCAGCATCGGCCCGCGCATGATGAAGCTGCAACTCGAACTGGGCGGCAAGGATCCGACGTACGTGCGCGCCGATGCGCCCGTCGCTGTCGCGGCCGAATCCCTTGCCGACGGCGCGATGTACAACACCGGGCAGAGCTGCTGTTCGGTCGAGCGCATCTATGTGCACGAGTCGATCTACGATGCCTTCGTCGACGCCTTCGTCGCCACCGTGCGCGACTTCAAGGTAGGTGATCCACTCGCGGAAGACACCTACATCGGTGCCATCACGCGGACGCCGCAACTCGATGTCCTCGACGCGCAGGTGGAAGATGCCAAGCGCAAGGGTGCGCGCCTGCTCATGGGCGGGCGCCGCCTTCCGGCACCGGGCAACTGGTACGAGCCGACCGTGTTCGCCGATGTCGACCACAGCATGGAGTTGATGCGCGAGGAGAGCTTCGGCCCGATCATCGGCATCCAGAAAGTGCGCGACGACGCCGAAGCCGTGCGCCTGATGAACGACACGCGCTACGGCCTCACCGCCGGCGTCTTCACGCGCGACGAGGCCGTCGCGCGACAGTTGCTCTCGGAAGTCAACGCCGGAAGCGTCTACTGGAACTGCTGCGATCGGGTCAGCCCGCGGCTGCCGTGGAGCGGCCATGGCGACTCGGGCGTCGGCATCACGCTGTCGAGCTACGGCATCCAGACCTTCTGCCGCCCGAAGGCGTGGCATCTGCGCAATCCCTGAGCGATGACGTCACACCGGCGCACGCTCGCCCTCTTCGATCTCGACCACACGCTGCTCGATGGCGACAGCGACGTGCTGTGGTGTGACTTCCTCGTGCGCGAAGGCGTCCTCGATGCGTCGCGCTTCAGTGAGCGCAACGCCGAGATGGCCGCTCGCTATCGCGCCGGCACGGTCGGCACGCGCGAATTCAGCGAGTTCTACATCGACACCCTCAGCGGACGCTCGCCGGCGCAATGGCTGCCGCTTCGTGAGCGCTATTTCCGCGAGGAGATCGCACCGCGCATCTCGTCGGCCGCGCGTGATCTCGCCGATCGCGAGCGCGAGCGCTGCGATCTGGTCGTGCTGACGACGGCAACCAACCGCTTTCTGGTCGAACCGACGGTAGCCCATCTTGGCATCGAGCATCTGATCGCGACCGAACCCGAACTCATCGACGGCCGCTTCAGCGGGCGTGCGCAGGGCACGCTCAACATGCGCGAAGGCAAGCTCGAACGCCTCGGGCAATGGCTTGCGGCGCGAGGCCTGCACCGCGAAGATCTCACGGTGACCGCCTACAGCGATTCGATGAACGATCTGCCGCTGCTTGCGGCGGCGGATCATCCCGTTGCCGTGCATCCCGATGCCGGGCTCGCGGCGTGGGCCGCCCAACACGGCCACCCGGTGCTTCGATTGCATTGATCGGCGCGAAGCCTGCGCGGGGGCTGCCGACACAAGAGGCACAATAGCGGGCGTCAATCGCAGCGTCCGACGCCGCTCGCGCGGCGTCTTCCCTCATGCCGATTCCCCCGGAGGATATTGCCGACTCGCTCGAGCGCGTACTCGCCAGCGCAACCTTCGCACGTGCGCAGCGCGCCCGCGAACTGCTCGCCTGGCTCGTTCGTCGTGCCGCCGACGACGACCGTGGCGCGCTGAAGGAGGCGAGCATCGCGCTCGATGTATTTGGCCGCGACGCGGCCACCTATGATTCGAGCACCGATGGCGTCGTGCGCGTGGCGGTCAACCGGCTGCGGGAACTGCTCGATCGATACTACGAGGGCGAAGGCCGCAGCGACGCCGTGCGCATCGAAATCCCGCGAGGCGGCTACGCGCCACTCCTTCGCCGTCAGACGCCGCCCACGTTGCCGGCACAACCTCGCCTCGCCGTGCTGCCACTGGCCAATTTCACCGGCCTCGCCGAGGCCGACGCGTTGTGCGACGCCTTGACGGAGGACATCATCGATGCCCTCACCCGGCTGCCTGACCTGCGCGTGATCGCGCGCACCTCCAGCTTTCACTATCGCAACGTCCATCGTGACGTGCGCCGCATCGCGCAGGAACTGGCCGTCGATGCGCTGCTCGAAGGCAGCGTTCAGAAGGATGGCGCACTGCTGCGCGTGACCGCGCAACTCGTGCTTGGCAGCGACGGCTCCCACGTCTGGAGCCACACATTCGTGTTCGAGCGCGAGCGGCGCCATGTGCTGCTCGACGCCGTGATCGATCTCATGGTGCGCTCGCTGCATACTGCAAGCACGCAGCCGGCGGGCGCTGACGCCACCTATGTCCCGACCAAGGCACCCAGCGCAGCGGTGCAGTCGCTGATCGACCAGGCGCGCGGTCTCAACGTCACCCAGTCGAGCGAGAACCTGCCGCTCGCCGAAGCCATTGCCGAGCGCGCGACGCTGCTCGACCCGTATTGTGCCGACGCCTGGTTCGTGCTGGCCATGGTCCGCTTTTCGCGCCGGGCATCGCTTTCGGTGCAGTCGAGCGCGTCGAGTGACAGCGTGGAAACCGCTCTCGAACGGGCGCTCGCGCTCGACCGGAGCCACGCGGCGGCCCGCTCGTTGTGGGCCTACGTCGCCATCTGCACGCATCAACGCTGGACCGATGGGCTGGCGGCAGCGCGCGCGGCGGTCGCGATGGCGCCTCACCACGGTGGCATCAACGGTCGCCTCGCCTACATCTGCCTCGCGCTCGGCCTGCACGACGAGGCGGTGAGCATCTACGACCGTGTGCTGGCGCTCGATCCGCTCGCCCCGCCGGCGCACTATCACCGCGCACTGGGCCTGATGCTCGCGCAGCGCCTCGACGACGCGGCACAGGCGCTCGAGGCCGCCCGCCAGTCGCTCGGCGAATCCGACCTGCATCTGCATACGCTTTGTACCTGGCACGAATGCCGCGGCGACGACGAGGCTGCGCTGGCGACGGCCGAGCAAGCGCTTCAGCGCTATCCCTTCGCGGTCGCGCCGCTGATGCACGGCGGCCGAGCGCTGGCGCGACGCGGCGACATGGCCGCTGCACGGCGAATGGCGGCGCGCTTCTCGGGGCTTCGTGACGCGGCACGGCATTACGCCTGCGCCTACATCGAAAGCGGTGGCACGGACACGGCGGCATGCTTCGATCATCTCGATCACGTCGCACACCCCCCGGAGCCGTTGCAGATGATGCTGCCGATCGAACCCGTGTTCCGTCCGCTGCACACGCACCCGCGCTGGCAGAGCCTGCTACGCGCCATGCGCCACCCTTCCTCACCGACGGCGGTGACGGACTGAGAGGTTGCGCGCCTGCCGAACCCCACGCGGCGTGATACGGTTCATGCCCAGTCGACGATCCGCCACCGCCACTGCCCGTTGCCCGCCATGCCCACCACCGCGCGCCGTCTATCCCAGATCGAACCGTTTCACGTCATGGAAATCGCGAGCCACGCCCGCGCGCTCGAAGCGACGGGACGTGACGTGATCCACATGGAAATCGGCGAACCCGACTTTCCGACGCCGCAGCCCGTGATCGACGCCGCGCAGGCCCTGCTCGCAAGCGGCCAGGTCTACTACACCAGCGCGCTCGGCATCCGAGCGCTGCGAGAGGCAATCAGCGGACACTACCGTCGCGTGCACGGCATTGACGTGGCACCCGAGCGCATCATGGTCACGGCGGGAGGGTCGGCCGCGCTGCTGCTCGCCTGCGCGCTGCTCGTCGACCGCGACGACGAGGTGCTGCTCACCGACCCCTCCTACCCCTGCAACCGCCACTTCGTTCGTGTCATGGAAGGCGTGCCGCGCACGCTCGCGGTCGGGCCGGAACAGGCGTACCAGTTCACCGCGGCGATGATCGATGCGGCGTGGGGCACGCAAACGACGGGCGTCATCGTCGCCAGCCCATCCAACCCGACCGGCACACGCCTGTTGCCGGGCGAGCTTCGGCGCATCATCGAATGCGTCGCGGCGCACGGCGGCGTGTTGATCTCCGATGAAACCTACGCTGGCCTGAGCTATGGCCGTCCGCCGGAAACCGCGCTCGAACACAGCGACGACGTGTTCGTCGTCAGCAGCTTCTCGAAATACTGGAACATGACCGGTTGGCGACTCGGCTGGCTCGTCGCCCCCGAACGGCACATGCGCGACCTCGAAAAGCTCGCGCAGAACCTCTACATCTCTCCGGCCGCGCTGTCGCAACACGCCGCGCTCGCCTGTTTCAGCGACGCCGCCTACGCCATCGCCGAGACGCGCCGGCGGGAATTTCAGGCCCGGCGCGACCTCTTCGCCGAGGCGCTACGCGGCATCGGGTTCCGGATTCCGGTCATGCCCGACGGCGGCTTCTTCGTCTACGCCGATGTCAGCGCCTTCACGAAGGACAGCGAAGCCTTCGCCTCCTCGATCCTCGATCGCACCGGCGTCGCGTTCGCGCCCGGCATCGATTTCGGTGACTTCCGCGCCCGCGAGCACGTTCGCATGGCCTACGCCGTCAGCCAAGCCCGCCTCGAAGAAGGCGTCGCGCGGCTGCGCGCGGTGCTTGCTTGAGCGGCGGAACCGGCGCGCTCATCGCCTCGTGTTCGAACCCTTATCGTCATCAGCTTTTTGCTGAAATGACGTTCATAACGGGCTTGAGCGCTGATTATCATCAAACTCGACTTTATGCCAAATGAGGCTCCAAGCCCGTTATGGATGCGGATTTCAATGAAAAGTTGTTAGTGAAAATCGTCAGGGAAACGACGCAGGCAAAGCTTCCGAGCACCAGCGAACCGCCAACAAAAAAGGCGGCCGAAGCCACCTTTTCTGGAAAGATACCGGCCGAAGCCGTCGCGTTGACCGACGTTACTTCAAATCCGCAACGAGCGCATTGCGGATCGTCTGCGGCAGCGGGTTGATGGCCGCCTTGTAGCGCGGATGGTCGACGCCCATCGCGAGGCCGACGCCGTACTTCAGCGCGGCCTTCATCTCCTTGGTCAATTCGAAGCGCAGCGCGTGCACCATCGACGGACCGTAGTCGCCCTCGCGATCGGCCTCGTCGTCGGCGATGGAGTAGAGCTTCGAGCTGCCCTCGACCTGAATCCAGACGCGATCTTCGATGCCGATCAATTGCGACAACTGCCGTTTCTGGTCGGCGTCATCGGAGTAATCGAGCGTCATCGTCGCCTTCAGGTTGCCACCATCGGGGATCAATGGCAGATGGGCGTCGATCTCCGACTGCACCTGGTCAGGGTCGATCGCCTCGCTGTGCAGCATCTCCTGGATGCGGTAGCGCACCGTCATCTCATCTTCGAATTGCAGCGTCAGGTGATTGCCCAGATGCACCGTGCGGTTTTGCAGGTGCGCAAGCACCTCGGGCTGGAAGGTCGGACGACGCTTGGCGTATTCGTCGTGCGACCAAAGGTTGGCCCGCGACAGGACGGGCGCTGACTTCTTGGCCATGATTCAATCCGTATGCAGTCGATATATCCCGATCGGCGGTTTTGCTTCTGCTGGCACCTAGCCCGACATACCGAAAACGGTGCTTCGCGACGCCGACGGACGGTCAATTCAGACCGACAGCCTACGCCTACTCCTGCGTGCACGCTTATGAGCGGTAGACCGTGATTTTAGGGGTTCGGTTCCGAAAAAGCCAGTGCCAGGGGCTCGGAAAATGCCGTAATCCGCCCCATTTTGCACCACAATAGTGCGAAATGGGGCTTCGAACGCCGCATCGCGTGTGCGGCGCAGCATTTTGCGCCGCCGTCCGCGTCGCTCAGCCGCTCAGATCTCCTCGTACAGCGGCAGCGTCAGGAACTCCGCAAACGCGTCCTGCGTGCTCATCTGCGTGAAGATCTCGGCGGCGCGGTCGAATTTGCCCACGAAGCCCCCGGCCTTGATCTTCGCCAACTCTTCCGGGACCAACGTCCGCACCAGCTCGGCGGTGACCTTGCGGCCGTCGTCGAGCACGCCCTTCGGCGAGCGGATCCACTGCCACACCTGCGAACGGCTGATTTCGGCGGTCGCCGCATCCTCCATCAGGTTGTGGATCGGCACGCAGCCGTTGCCACCGAGCCACGCGCCGAGGTAATGGATGCCGACGTTGATGTTCATGCGCAGCCCCGCCTCGGTGATCGGCGCCTCCGGCTGGAAGGCAAGCAGTTCGGCGGCACTCACGTTGACCTCGGGCTTTTGCTTGTCCCACTGGTTCGGGCGTTCGCCGAGCACCGCGACGAATTCCTTCATCGCAGGCTCCACCAACCCCGGATGCGCCACCCAGCCGCCGTCATAGCCGTCGGTCGCATCGCGACGCTTGTCGTTGATGATGCCCTGCATCGCGACGGCGTTCTTCTCGGGGTCGTTCTTGATCGGGATCAGCGCGCTCATGCCGCCGATCGCCGGCGCCCCGCGCCGGTGACAAGTCTTCAGCAGCAGCAGCGCATAGGCGCGCATGAACGGCGATGTCATGGTGACCTTCGAGCGGTCGGCCAGGCAGAAGTCGCGGTCGAGCTTGAACTTCTTGATGCACGAGAAGATGTAATCCCAGCGTCCGGCGTTGAGCCCTGCGCTGTGTTCGCGCAGTTCGAAGAGGATCTCGTCCATCTCGAACGCGGCGAGGATCGTCTCGATCAGCACCGTCGCCTTGATCGTGCCCTGCGGCAAGCCGAGCTCGTTCTGCGTCATCACGAACACATCGTTCCACAGCCGCGCCTCGAGATGCGACTCGAGCTTGGGCAGATAGAAAAACGGGCCGGCGCCGCGCGCGATCAACTCCTTCGCGTTGTGGAACATGAACAAGGCGAAGTCGAAGATGCCGCCGTGCACGCGCTGACCATCGATCCGCACATGCTTCTCGTCGAGATGCCAACCGCGCGGACGCACCTGCAACGTCGCAATCTGCTCATTCAGCGTGTAGCGCTTGCCGCCCTGCTCGAGCGTCAATTCGCGACGAATCGCGCGCTTCAAGTTGATCTGCCCCTGAATCTGGTTGTCCCACGATGGCGAGTTCGAATCCTCGAAGTCGGTCATGTAGCTGTCGGCGCCGGAATTGAACGCGTTGATGACCATCTTCGCCTCGACCGGGCCGGTGATCTCCACGCGGCGGCGTTCGAGCGCCTTCGGCAGCGCGGCAATCTTCCAGTCCCCTTCCCGCACCGCGCGGGTCTCGGGCAGGAAGTCGGGGCGCTCGCCGGCGTCGAGCCGACGCGCCCGTTCGGCGCGGGCGGCGAGCAGCTGCTGGCGGCGGGGTTCGAATGCCCGGTGCAGCTTGGCGACCAGCGCCATCGCCTCGGGCGTCAGGATGGCGGCGAAATCCGGCGTGATCGGCGCCTCGACGACGATACCGGAGGCATAAGCGGGGGTGTTGTTGCTCATCATTCAACTCATGAACTGCGCACGGCGGCCGCAACCGGCTGCCAGCGCCAAAAAGGTGGCAGGATGGGGCGAAAGGGTGTGCCGTCAGGGTCACCGCGGATCGCGCGGAGACACAACGCGACGGGCAAGCGAAGCGATGGCTGATTGTACTGTGCGATGCTGCGGTGCAGCGACGCCGATTGCCGATTGGAGCGCAGGCTCAGCCATCTCCAGCGCCCGCCAAACGGCGACCACACACCCGCCGCCGCCTCCCTTCCGGCCGATGAAACCTTGACGAATTTTCGACGCGCACACGGTAGACTTGGTTCGCGCAGGGGGAGCGCACGACGAGACGAGCACCGTCGCGCGCTGCCCCGTGCAACGAACCCTGCACATCCCAGCGAATCCGAACTCCACGCGCCCGTGTCCACCTCGCCCATGCTTCCGCTCGAGGACTTGCTTCGCCTCATGGACGAAGTGCCCGTCATGTTGGCATGCTATGACGCCGTCACCCAGCGCTGCCTGTACGCCAACCGCGCCTACGCCGCACTCGGCGGATTCACCCCGACCGAGGCAATCGGCCGCACCGCCGACGAAATCGTCGGCGTCGAAGTCAACGCCAGAATCCGTCCTGACCTCGAACGCGCGCTCGTCGAAGGTCGACCGCTCACGTATGCGCGCAGCGCCAGCGTGAATGGTGCGGAACGGTGGATCGAAGTCACGCTGGTGCCGTCAGGCGTTCCCGCATCCCTCATGTTCATCGTTGCCACCGACATGACGGCCCATCGCGCTGCCGAGATGGCAAGCCGGCAAAACGCCGATCGTCTCGCCAAGTTCATGGCCGCGAGCGTCGAGGGCATCGCCTTTCACAAGGACGGCGTGGTGACCGACATCAATCCGCCGTTGCTGCGCCTGCTCGGCTACGAGAGTCCTCACGAGATGATCGGTCGGCTGACGACCGACTTCGTGGAGCCGACTGAACTTGCCCACGTGCGCCGTGTGCTGGCAGCCGCACCGGAGACGAGCTACGAGAGCCTCGCCGTGCAACGCGATGGCACGGCGATCCCGGTGGAATACACGGTGCGCAACATGGAGTGGGCGGGTCGGCAGCAGCGCATGATCATCGTGCGCGACCTGCGCGAGACACATGCAGCACGCAGCCGCATCCGATTCCTGGCCGCTCACGACGCGCTGACCAGTCTGCCCAACCGCGCGCGCCTCGATGAGCACCTGAACGAAATGATCGCACTGAGCGGCGAGCAGCAACAGCCGTTTGCCGTGCTCTTTCTCGATCTCGACCAGCTCAAGCGGGTCAACGATTCCCTCGGCCATGCATCGGGTGACGAAGTGTTGATCGCGCTGGCGGGCAAACTGCGTGCGTTCTGCGACGAGTGCAACCAACATGGCACCCACGCTTGGCTCGCACGGCATGGGGGTGACGAATTCGTCATGACCTGCCGCACCGGCACCCGCCTCGAGCTGATCGGCCTCATCGAGCGACTACGCCATATCTTCGACACCCCGACCCGCGTCGGCACGCGGCAGTTTCGGGTCACGGCATCGATCGGCGTCGCGCTGTTTCCCGACGACGGTGACACCCCGACCCAATTGCTGAAGAACGCCGATGCCGCGATGTATCTGGCCAAAAGCGCCGGGCGCGACACCGTCCGCTTTTTCGATCAAGCCATCGCCCGCGAAGCCGACCGCGCATTGATGATCGAAGAGGCGCTCGGTCCCGCACTCGTCAACGGCGAGTTCGAATTGCACTATCAGCCCGCCGTTTCCGCTGATGGTATGCGCCTGCTCAGCGTCGAAGCGCTGATCCGCTGGAACCGTGGCGACGGCGGGCTCTGGATGCCCGACGAGTTCATCCCGATCGCCGAGAGCATGCACCAGTTCGTACCCATCGGCGGGTGGGTCATCGACACCGCGCTCGACCAGGTCGCACACTGGCGCGCCCTCGGCTGGCTCGAACCGCTCGTCGCGGTCAACCTCTCGAGCAACCAGTTTCGCGCGCCCGACTTCGTCGACTCGCTGCTCGCCGCACTCACGCGGCGCAACCTCCCCGGCACCTGCCTGCAGCTCGAGGTGACCGAACGCATGCTGATGCACGAGGACGCCGCCCTGCAAGACGCACTCACCCGCCTGCGCACGGCGGGCGTCTCGCTCGCCATCGACGATTTCGGCACCGGCTTCTCGTCGCTGTCGCGGCTGCGCACGCTCGCGGTCGACACGTTGAAGATCGACCAGAGCTTCGTGCGTGAACTGCCGGCATCGGCGAGCTCGAGCGCCATCGTCAACACCATCGTCGATCTCGCGCACGGGTTGTCGATGACGACCATCGCGGAAGGGGTCGAGACACTCGAGCAACAGCGTTGCCTGCAGGGGCTCGGCTGCCGCGTCATGCAGGGATTTCTATTCGCGAAGCCGATGCCCGCGGCGCAATTCGACCGCTGGCTTCAGCAACTGCTTGCGCGCGGCTGAGAGACTGCGCCGCACCCGATGCGTCGGGTGCGACGCGACCTCACTCCGGCGCCGCCACGTCCCCCTCGTCGGCCGCGCGCCGCGTCAGCTGCCGCGTCTCATACAGCACGAAGAGCCCGCTGCCGAGAATGCACAGCATGCCGAGCAACGTGAAACCGTCGGGGAGGTTGTCGAAAAACAGCCACCCGTAGAACGTCGCAATCAACAGTTGCACGTACATGAAGGGCGCCAGCGTCGCGGCGTCGGCGTGTTCGTACGCGCGAATCATGCACCAGTGACCGAGGGAGCCGAACACGCCGAGCATCGGCAGCAACAGCCACTGCGCCCAACCCGACGGCCACTGCGATGTCATCGGCGCCAACGCGCTCAGCACCAGCGCACCGATGGCATTGGCGTGAAAGAGCAGCGCCAAGGCGTCCTCCTCGCCAGTGAGTTTTCGCGTGAGCACCAGATAGAGCGAATAGAGCGTCGCCGAGGCCAGCGCAGCCAGCGCTCCGATGCCGGGCTGCGAGAAACCGGGCCGCAGCGCAATGACCACGCCGGCAAAGCCGATGGTCAATGCCCACCAGTGCGCGCGACGCGGACGCTCACGCAGCAACAAGGACGAGAAAACGACGACGATCGTCGGCCCGATGAACGACACCGTCGCCGCTTCGACCAGCGGCAGATGATAGAGCGCCGTCCAGAAGCAAAGCGTGCTCGCCACCAGCGTCACACCACGCAGCGCCTGTACCCGCGGGTTGCGCGTGGCGGCGAACTTCCAGCCACGGGTTCGCCACAGATAGCCGCCAACGAGCACCGTCGGCACCAGGTAGCGCACCCAAACGGCCGCCGCGATCGGGTAGCTTCGGCTCAGCCATTTGGCCGCCGCATCCATCGTCGCAAACAGCACAATGCCCGTGAACAGCCACGACAGCGCGCGCCACAACTCAGGACGCAAGAGCGCCCCCCTCCGACTCCGCCCGCAGCACGCCGTGGACGAGCGTCAGCGTGCGCCCGCAACGCGCCGCCAGATTCCGGTCATGCGTCACCAGCACCAGCGACGCCTTGCGCTCGCGGGTTGCCGTCAACAGCAAATCGAAGACGCGCTGGCCATTGTCGGCATCGAGGTTGCCCGTAGGCTCGTCGGCCAACACGCACGAGGGCTCGGTCACCAACGCCCGCGCGATGGCAACGCGCTGGCGTTCGCCGCCCGAGAGTTCGGTCGGCAGATGCAGCAGCCGATGCTCGAGTCCGACGGCGACGAGCAGCTCGCGCGCACGCGCTTGCGCCTCGACCCGCGGCACGCGCCGGATGCGCAGCGCGAGTGCAACGTTCTGCACGGCCGTCAGTTCGGCCAGCAGATGATGGAACTGGTAGACGAAACCGAGTGCGCGGTTGCGCAGGTCGCCGCACGCGGCCTCGGAGAGCGCGGCGAGCGGTTGCCCCAACAGCGTCACCTCGCCTGAACTCGGCGCATCGAGTCCGCCAAGCAGATGCAAGAGCGTGCTCTTGCCCGAGCCGGACACCCCGACGATCGCCACCGTCTCGCCGGCATCGACGCGCAATGACACATCGGTCAGCACCTCCGTGCTCGCCGGGCCGCTGACATAGCGCTTGGCGAGCGCACGCGCCACGAGCACGGGCGACGCCGCGCTGTCGTTCCGGTCACTCATAGCGCAGTGCCTCGGCCGGATTCACGCGGCTCGCGTGCCAGCTGGGGTACAACGTTGCCGCCAGCGACAGCGCGAGGCTCATGGCCGTGATCGTCAGCACGTCGGAAGCCAGCACCTTCGAAGGCAGCTCGGTGATCAGATACACCGTCTTGTCGATGAAGGTGACGCCGAACACGCGCTCGATGAAGCCGACGACATGATCGAGATTGAACGCCACGGCAAGCCCGAACATGAGCCCGAGCAGCGTGCCGACGACGCCGATCACGGCGCCCTGCACGACGAAAATCTGCATCACGCTGCCGGGCCTGGCGCCCAGGGTGCGCAGGATCGCGATGTCGGCCTCCTTGTCGGTGACCACCATCACCAAGGTGCTGACCAGGTTGAACGCGGCCACCGCGACGATCAGCGTCAGGATGACGAACATCACCCGCTTCTCCATCTGCACGGCCTTGAAGAAGCTCTGGTTCTGCGTCGTCCATTCCGAAATGCCAAGCCCCGGCGGCAGCGTACGCAGCCAGCCGTTGGCGACTTCCGGCGCCCGCATCAGATCATGCAGCCGAACCCGGATGCCGGTGACGGCATCGCCGAGTTGATAGAGTCGCTGCGCATCGGCCAGATGAATGAGCGCCACGCGTGAATCCGCCTCGATCCAGCCGATCTCGAAGAGACCGGTGACGGTGAAGCTCTTCACCCGCGGCACGCTTCCGGCCGGTGTCACGGTACCCTGCGGCGTCACCAGCGCAACCTTCTCGCCCACGCGCACACCAAGCCCTCGCGCGAGATCGACGCCGAGGATCACGCCCCATTCCCCCGGGCGCAACGAATCGAGTGAGCCCACCTTCATGTGCTTCTGCACACTCGCGACCTGAGCTTCGCTCGCGGGGTCGATGCCGCGCACGAGTGATGGCTTGTTGACTTCGCCGTTCACCCAGAGCCCCTCGCCCTGCACATACGGCGCGGTCGCGGCGACTTCCGGGTTCTGCCGCAACTGCGCGGCCACCGACTGCCAGTCGGCGAGCGGCGCATCGAGCCCCTTCACTTCGATGTGCGCCGTCGCGGCCAGCATGCGTTCGCGCAGCTCGCTCTGAAAACCGTTCATCACCGAGATGACGATGATCAACGCAGCCACGCCGAGCGCGATGCCGAGCATCGAAACCAGCGAGATGAAGGAAATGAAGCTGTTGCGGCGCTTGGCGCGCACGTAGCGCAGACCGAGCTCGAGCTCGTAACGGGCAGGCGGGGATATCACCCGAGCATTCTACGGTGCGCCCGGCTCACTCCTGCCAGCGAAAGCGCCACCATGCAAAGAGCGCGAAAGCGAGCGCAAAGGCGAGCAGCACGGCACTCGGGACCAGCGCAGCCTCGAACCCGAAGCCGCGCCACGTCATCGCGTCGAAGGCGTCGACCGCCCAGCGCGTCGGTGTCGTCAGCGACAGCGTCTGCAACCACTTCGGAAAGATGAAGGCAGGCACCCAGGCGCCGCCCAGCATCACGAGAATCAAGGTGACCACAATGGCGAGCCCGCGCGTGGCGTCGACCGTCTTGCCGACGGCGGCGATGAAGAGGCCGAAGGCAGCGGTCATCACCGAAAAGCACAGCGTGACCAGCAGAAAACCCGGGACGCTGCCCCGGATGCGCACGCCGAAGAAGGCAATCGCCGCCGCGAAGATCAACAGCATGAGCACGGCGGCGATGATGGTGCCGCTCATCATGCGACTGCCAAGCAGCGTCGCCCGCGACAGCGGCGCGGCGCGCAGGCGCTGCCACAACCCCATGCGCCGCGCCAGCAGCAGCGCGACACCGAGATCGATGCCAAGGAACAAGATGAACTGCACCCCCATGCCGGCAAACGAATGGGCGTAGCCGTTGTATTCGCGGTCATGATCGGCGTTGGCCGATGTCCTTTTCAGCGAGAACGGTTGCTGGAGCTTCATTCCGGCGCCACCGGGTACGGCCCCGCTTGAATCGACCGCGCGCTGCGCCGCCATCAGCGACGACAGCGAATCGAAGAACGCGCTCCACGTCGCCTTTTGCGCGGGCGTGCCGGGCGTCTCCGGCGCGGCGAGCGAACGCCGCCAGCCGTCGATCGTCGATTGGCTGATCGCGTTGGGCGAGAACGCGCTCGCCGTCACTGCCTGCATCACATGCTGCATGAGCAAGCCCTGCACGATGGCCACCTCGGTGGCCTTGCTCGGGTCCTCCAGCAAACCGATCTCGGGACGTCCGTCGGGCACGAAGAGCGCCTGCGTCGCCGTCACGCCAAAGCGCGGTGGGAAGGTGATTGCCGCGCGCAGCTTGCCCTCGCCCACCAGGCGGGCGGCCGTGCTCGCGTCGCTCACCTGCACGGCAAGGTTGTCGTCATGCTGCATGGCGTCGATGATGGCGCGGGTCACCGCGCCGCCGTCGAGATCGACGATCGCGATCGGAACATGCGGCGCGGCATCCTCGCGCGGACTGAACACATAGCCGAAGAACGCGGCGATCAGAATGGGGGCGAGCACGTGCATGAGCAGCGTGCGGCGGCTGGAAAAGTACAAGCGCAGTTCCGCGAGCACCAGCGCCCTGAGTGCGACGCTCCGGGAAATCGGGGTATTCATGCGTGGTCCCGCAGTTGACGACCGGTGAGGGCCAGAAAGACATCCTCGAGCGTGCGTCGCTCGCAGCGCATGTCGCGCACCACCACGCCCGCCTCGGCACAGGCGCCAAGCACGCGCGCACCGTCCGCGGCGAGCGATGCCACCTCGACGCGGAGCTGCCCTGCGCCATGCGCCACGCAGCGCAGGTCGGAAAGCGGCGCGAGTGCGCTGAGCGCGGCGTCGGCGTCGCCGGCGACCGTCAGTTCGATCCGCTCGCCGCCGTCGGCGCGGCGCAGCAGGGCCGGCAGCGTGTCATCGGCCACCACAACGCCGTGGTCGATGATGACGATGCGCTCGCAAAGACGCTCGACTTCTTCCATGTAGTGCGTCGTGTAGAGCAGCGCCTTGCCCGCGTCACGCAACGTTTCGAGGTTCTCGAAAATCGCGTTGCGGCTTTGCGGATCGATGCCGACGGTCGGCTCGTCGAGCACCAGCACGTCCGGGTCGTGCACCAGCGCACAGGCGATGTTCAGCCGGCGTTTCATGCCGCCGGAAAAGGTCGATGGTCGATCCTTCGCGCGATCACGCAGGCCCACCAGGTCGAGCGCGGCATCGACGCGGCGGCCGAGCGCCGCACCGTGCATGCCGTAGAGTGCGCCGAAGAGCGTGAGGTTCTGCCGCGCCGGCAACTCCTCGTAGAGCGCGAGGTCCTGCGGGACGAGTCCGATGCGGCGCTTGAACGCGTCGACGCGGCCCGCGGTCAGCGACACACCATCGTCGAACGCCACGTCGCCACGCTCGGGCGGCAGCAAGCCGCAGAGCATCGCGACGGTGGTCGACTTGCCGGCACCGTTCGGCCCCAGCAGGCCGAGCACGCGGCCCGGCGTGAGACGCAACGACACGTCGGAGACGGCCGCGCGGCCGCCGTAGGATTTGCTGAGATGGGTGGCTGAGAGCATGGCTGCGGTCCGGATTCGCTTGTCCAACAATTCAGAGCATGGCGCGCAGTCTAGGGCGCGGGCAGCGAAACGGACCGCCGAAGCGACGAGCCGCCTTCGGGCCGCGCCAACGGTCGTTGGCTGTCGCCAGTCGCAGCAGCGCGGTCAAGCCCGCGCCTACACGATGTAGGCGACGGCTTGACGTCGCTTTCGTGTCGTTGATCATCGCCACCCGTCTTCGAACGCAGCCAAGCGCGGTCAAGCCCGCGCCTACCTCGATGCAGGCGACGGCTTGACGTCGCTTTCAGGCGCTTGATCGTCGTTGACCGTCATCGAGTGCAGCCAAGCGCGGTCAAGCCCGCGCCTACCTCCGATGCAGGCGACGGCTTGACGTCGCTTTCGTGTCGTTGATCATCGTCAGCCGTCTTCGAACGCAGCCAAGCGCGGTCAAGCCCGCGCCTACACGATGCAGGCGACGGCTTGACGTCGCTTTCAGGCGCTTGATCGTCGTTGACCGTCATCGAGTGCAGCCAAGCGCGGTCAAGCCCGCGCCTACACGATGTGGGCGACGGCTTGACGTCGCTTTCAGGCGCTTGATCATCGTCACCCGTCTTCGAACGCAGCCAAGCGCGGTCAAGCCCGCGCCTACACGATGCAGGCGACGGCTTGACGTCGCTTTCAGGCGCTTGATCATCGTCACCCGTCTTCGAACGCAGCCAAGCGCGGTCAAGCCCGCGCCTACCATCCGATGCAGGCGACGGCTTGACGTCGCTTTCAGGCGCTTGATCGTCGTTGACCGTCATCGAGTGCAGCCAAGCGCGGTCAAGCCCGCGCCTACACGATGCAGGCGACGGAGTTGTGTGTGTCAAGTTGTGC
>JAFEDD010000015.1:0-109612 GCA_018241765.1 Pseudomonadota bacterium
CCCGCACCTAAGCGCTCCCACGGCGCTACCGGTCACGCAGGCTGCGGCGTGCCCCGCGAGCGGCAGCGCTTACGCCGCGAGTCGCGCCTCGATCGCGGCCTTGGCCGACAGCAGCTCCGGTGGCAGCTTGTGTGCGAGGCGCTCGAAGAGGTCTTCGTGCAGCTTCATCTCGTCGGCCCAGGCGGCGCGGTCGATGCTGGTGACGCTTCGATATTGCGCTTCGCTGAAATCGAGCCCGTGCCAGTGGATGTCCTGATAGCGCGGCGTGATGCCGAAGAGGTGTTCCTCGCCGCCGCCGCGCCCTTCCACCCGTTCGAGCATCCAGGCCAGCACGCGCAGGTTGTCGCCAAAGCCCGGCCACACGAAACGGCCGTCGGCATCCTTGCGGAACCAGTTGACGGTGAAGATCTTCGGCAGTTCTGCGCCGCTGGCGACGAGACGGTCGCCGAGCTTGAGCCAGTGCCCGAAGTACTCGGCCATGTTGTAGCCCGCGAACGGCAGCATGGCGAAGGGATCGCGGCGCACGACGCCTTGCTTGCCCGCAGCCGCGGCCGTCGTCTCCGAGCCCATCGTCGCCGCCATGTAGACGCCTTCGATCCAGTCGCGCGCCTCGGTCACCAGCGGCACCGTGGTGCTGCGACGGCCACCGAAGATGAAGGCATCGATGGCGACGCCGTTCGGGTCATCCCATGCCGGGTCGAGCGCCGGGTTGTTGCTGGCGGCAACGGTGAAGCGCGCATTCGGGTGCGCGGCCTTGGCGCCCGTCGCCTGCGCGATCTCGGGGGTCCAGTCGCGGCCCTGCCAGTCGGTCAGATGCGCCGGCGGCGTTTTGGTCATGCCTTCCCACCACACATCACCATCGTCGGTCAGCGCGACGTTGGTGAAGATGACGTCGCGCTCGAGCGAGGCCATGCAGTTGGCGTTCGACTGCTCGTTGGTGCCGGGGGCGACGCCGAAATAGCCGGCCTCGGGGTTGATGGCGTAGAGCCGACCGTCGGCGCCGGGCTTGATCCAGGCGATGTCGTCACCAATGGTCGTGACGCGCCAGCCTTCGAAGCCGCGCGGCGGAATCAGCATCGCGAAGTTGGTCTTGCCGCAGGCCGAAGGGAAGGCGGCGGCAACGTGATACTTCTTGCCTTGCGGGTTGGTGACGCCAAGGATCAGCATATGTTCGGCCAGCCAGCCGTCGCGCCGCCCCATGTTGGAGGCGATGCGCAGCGCGAAGCACTTCTTGCCGAGCAGCGCATTGCCGCCATAGCCCGAACCGTAGCTCCAGATCTCGCGCGTCTCCGGATAGTGCACGATGTACTTGGTCGCGTTGCACGGCCACGGCACATCCTTCTGCCCCGGCGCGAGCGGCGCGCCGACGCTATGCACGCAGGGCACGAAATCGCCGTCGGCGCCGAGCGCGTCGAGCGCGCCGCGCCCCATGCGCGTCATGATGCGCATGTTGACGGCCACGTACGCCGAGTCGGAAAGCTCGACCCCGATGTGCGCGATCGGCGAGCCGAGCGGCCCCATCGAAAATGGCACCACGTACAGCGTGCGGCCGCGCATCGCCCCTTGAAAGAGCGGTTGCAGCGTGGCGCGCATGTCGGCCGGCGCCATCCAGTTGTTGGTCGGCCCGGCGTCCTCGCGGCGTTCGCAGCAGATGAAGGTGCGATCTTCGACGCGGGCGACGTCGGACGCGTCGCTGCACGCGAGGTAGGAGTTCGGGCGCTTGGCTGGGTCGAGCTTGCGCAGGGTGCCCGCGGCGACCAGTTCGGCGCACAGACGGTCGTATTCGGCTTCGCTGCCGTCGCACCAATGGATGGCGGAAGGTTGCAGCAGCGCGGCCATGTCGCGCACCCAGGCGAGCAGGCGCAGATGGCGAACGTGGGCAGGCGCCTGCACGGCGGATTGCAGCGTGACGAGTGTTTCAGGTTGGTTCATGGCGACAGCAGGGTCGATGGGGCGACGGAGGAACAAACGAATCGCCGCAGTGAGGCAAGCCGGTTGGGCCTGCGTGCGGAGCGCCGTCGCAACGGCAGTTCGCCGTGCGGAGGAGTCGAAAATTCTAGTCGCCAGTGGTGAGGGCACGCGAGCATCCGCGATGCGTGATCGGCATGCCGAAATGCCGGAGCGGCTGCGGCCAGCGCCGATCTGCCGCCCCTGACAGCGGTTCTAACAGCTTTTCGGTCAAATGGCGTCCACAATGGGCTTGGAGCGCAAAATCGCCCAAAGTCGCCTTCGAGAGCGTGTCTTCGGGACGGCGCCTACCCATGACATCACTATTCGTGCTGGTCGAATCGACCGCAGCGATCGCCTCGCCCGAAACAAAAAACCCGCCGTCGTTTCCGAGCGGCGGGTTTGGCGCGCGGTCAGGCGCGGCGGGTCAGCTCTTCTTGAACTCTTTCGGGCAAGTGCCGCCCTTCAGCGTCAGCACCCAGTTGACCAGCTTGTCGATGTCGCCGTCCGACACTTGCGGATGGCCAGGCATCGGCACCGGGCCAAACACGCCCGAGCCACCGGCCTTGATGTGCTTGTGCAGCTTTTCCTTGGTGGCCTTGTCGGCGTTCGGATAGCAAGCGGCGACCGCGTTGTAGGCCGGGCCGACCAGCTTCTTGTCGACCGAGTGGCAAGCCGTGCAGCCTTTGGCTTTGGCCAGCGCCTCGTCGGCATGGGCGGGATTGACGAACAACACCGGCGCCAGCGCAAGGGCGGCCAGGGCAACGATTTTCTTCATGAAGGGTCCTCGATGGTGGTTCAGTGATACGGGCGCGAGTGTAGCGCAACGCCACACACCCCCGCCCCCTCCATGGGCAACGGGCGAAACGCCAATCGGTTGACTCGGCTTGACGCCGAAGCGCCGCGTCAGCGCGCGGAGTGTCACTCCGGGGCCCGACACCCACCTCATCGCCGCGCAATGATCGAGAACCTGCAAGGAAGCCCGCGTTGCAGGTCGGCCAGCGGTGTCTTTCTGGATCGAGGATGACGCCGGCGGCGTGCAGTACACCACCGGCCTGTGCATCAGCGCCTGCGCCGCACCAGCACAGCCCCCAGCCCCAGCAGACCCATCATCAGCAGCATGGCCCACTCGCGCAGGGTGGGAATGACCTGCGCAAACTGCGCCGTCACGCTGGCGGGGGCTGTCACGTTGGTCAGCGTGCAGGGGTTGGCGGTGCCGCTGCAACTGCCCGTCCATCCCACAAAGCTGTAGCCGGGGTTGGCCGTGGCCGTGCAACTGGCGTTGCCGCCTTGCGGCACGGGGTTGGGGCTGCACGACACGCTGCCGCCCGCAACCGGGCTGGCCACGGCGCTGATGCTGCTCGGTGGCAGTGGGCTGAAGCTGGCGGTCACCGTGCAGTCGGCGGTAATCGCCCCGGTGGCGTAGCTGCTGCCCGTCAGACTGCCGCCGCAGCCGCTGACGGAGGCAATGCCGTAGCCGCTGCTGGGCGTGACCGTGAAGCTGGGGGCGGCGCCGTAGGCCATGATTAGCGCCGTGCTGGGGCTGATGCTGCCGCCCGCACCCGCGACGGGGGTGACGGTGTAGCCGCGTGGCGCCTGGCAGGCGACGGTGCTGCCGGCGGTACACGTCCAGCCCCAGGTGCTGGTGCCGCCCGTGACGGCGCTGGCCGTGCTGCCTGCGGCGCACAGGTTGGCCGTGGGGGCGCTGGTCAGCAGCGCGGTGGTGCCGGTATCGTGCGCGCTGCCACAGGCGCCCAGCGCGGCGGTGGTGAACGTCACCGGCCCGGCCACGGCGCTCGACTGGCCCGAGGCTTCGGCGACCAGGTAAAAGTCATACGTCGTGGCGGGGCTCAGGCCCGTGAGGTTGATGACGGCGGGCACGCTGGCGGTCATGGGGCCGTTGCCCTGGGCGGCGGGTGTCACGCCGTAGCCATTAGCCGCCGGGTCTTTCACCTGCGCCGCCGTGGGCGCGACGCTGCCCTGCGGCACGGCCAGCCACCAGCCAGTGCCGGTTTGGCTGCTGGTGCCCGCCAGCGTGGCGCTGCTGGTCGTGGGTGTGCCTTGCAGCGCAACGGCGCTCAGGACGGGCAAAAGTGCAAAAGACTGTCCGCCGCGCACGAGGCGAACGTGGTAAAGGGTAGCCCGGCCGTCGAAAGAGTCGACCCCCATGAAGCTGAAATCCACGTACCACGCGTAATTCACGGCGGCGGCCCAGGGCGAACCCGACCAGACCTCCTTAGGCTGAGCGTTTTTGAAAACCTCCATGTTGATCTTCGGATAGCAGCGGTACTCCACCAGACTTTCCAGCTCCTTGATGTTGGGCAAGCGCCAGTCGCTGTAGCCCGCAAAGCTGTGGCTCCCGGCATGGTTCAGTGCCGTTACCCAATTCATGCCGGTTGCGCTGCCCCCGCTGCAATCCGCGCCCGTCTGCCCCTCCAGACATTGCTTCCACATGAGGCCCGTGCGCATGTCGGTCACGGTACCGTCGCCGTGCACCTGGTAAATGCTGGTGGGGTTGGTTTCGGGTATGAGGGTGGGATAGCAGTATTCCAGAGCCTGTGCGGCTGTGCCTGCCAGCCACACGCCGGCGGCCAAGAGGGCAAGAAAAGGGCGTTTCATGGTCATGGCGGTCATGTCCGAGGGGTGGTTTCAATGAAGAGGGACATCGCAGCGGAGATGGCGATGGGGCTTGGTGCAGGAGCAGGCGAGGGGTCGGTAGGAGCGGCTTCAGCCGCGACCGGATCGGGCACGCCATCACGCTTATGGGTGCATGCGAAGGGGATGTTCGCGGCTGAAGCCGCTCCTACGGCCGCGAACTGGCCGGGCACGCCATCGCGCTTATGGGTGCATGCGCGAGGGGCATTCGCGGCTGAAGCCGCTCCTACGGCCGCGAACGGATCGGGCAAGAACTCTCGCTTTGATGGCTGCTGACGCTTGGTGTACAAGGGCCGATGGCTGTTCTTGATGGTGATTGCGGTGCGGGCATTCGCGGCTGAAGCCGCTCCTGCCGGAAGCCCCCCGGCAGCACTTGGGGCATGATGCGCGGCATGAACACCCTCGCACATGGCCACCGCCTGCGCACCGGGCGGTGTTCCGAAACCGGGCGCGGCTATCTGCTCACCACCGTGGTGCAAGGGCGCACGCCCTTGTTTGCCGATTTCGACCACGCCAGGCTGGCCGTGCAGGCCATGCGTGACTGTGATGGGGCCGGGCTGTCGGCCACGCTGGCCTTTGTGCTCATGCCTGATCATCTGCACTGGCTGGTGCAGTTGCGCAGGGGCAGCCTCTCGGCCCTGATGGGGCGTTTCAAGTCGTGCAGCGCCGCCGCCGTCAACCGCGCACGCGGCACGCCGGGCGTCGTCGTGTGGCAGGCGGGTTTCCATGACCACGCCATCCGCGACGGGCAGGACATTCGCGCCATGGCCCGCTACGCCATCGGAAACCCCGTGCGGGCCGGGCTGGTGGGCAGCGTCGGGGAGTATGCGCATTGGGATGCCGTGTGGGTTGGCGGCGCTCGCTGATGAAGCGTTCGCGGCTGAAGCCGCTCCTACGGGGCGCCGGGGGTCGGTAGGAGCGGCTTCAGCCGCGACCGGATCGGGCAAGCGCTCTCGTTTTGATGGCGGATTGCGCTGCTCTTGCGCGGGCCGGAGGTTGTTTTGGCTTGTGGTGGCTGCGCGGGCGTTCGCGGCTGAAGCCGCTCCTACGAGGCGCGGGGGGTCGGTAGGAGCGGCTTCAGCCGCGACCGGATCGGGCAAGCGCTCTCGTTTTGATGACGGATTGCGCTGCTCTTGCACGAGCCGGAGGTTGTTTTGGCTTGTGGTGGCTGCATAGGCGTTCGCGGCTGAAGCCGCTCCTACAGCTAAGCGAGGCGGGGTGCCCAAGGTGCGTTTGTGGTAGCGCGGGGCGGGCGGGGGGTGCTTGTTCATGGGCAGGATTTCAAAGGGTCGAAATCACTGCCCGCCGCGCACGAGGCGAACGCGGTGGCGCTGCGTGTAGTCGCAGAACTCGGAGTTGCCAACGCCGAACCGAATGCACCACGCCCCGAAAGCATCAAACAAAATATTCGCCCAGATCAACGACGTTGGTGTGTTGGGAAAATACGTGGGATCGATGCGAGGGCCGGCGCCGACACGGCCCAGGTCGGCAATGCTGTAGAGCTCGCGCATGCTGGGCATGCGCCAGTCGGTAGCGCCGCACAGGCCCGCGCCGGCATTGACCGTGACCGTGTATTGGTAGGTGTCGCAATGGCCTGACGGCACGCAAACGCCGCACGCGGCGTCGTTGCAACCGACGCCGTCGGGCCAGCCCATGAGAGTACCGCCGCCCCCGTAGTAGTACCAGCTGTAGGTGTGATCCATGTGCCGCGGGTGGCTGGGGTCGTTGACCTTGATTTCCCAGATCAGCTTGGTGACATTGTCCTTGGTGCAGGCCCAGTCATCAGGGCCCGCACCCAGGGCCGGGTTGGCGGGGCAGGTGCCCTGGCCGGCCAATTGGCCGCTGTTGCAGACCTTGGTGTAGTCAAAGCCATTGGCGGTGCCGTTGATGAGCGTGCTGGCCCCGGTTTTGACGAGCGCGCCGTCGACAGCGGCCTTGTCGCGCCCGTACTGGCAGTCTTGCCCGGCGGGGTGTGCCGGATTACAGAGGTTGGGGGGGTTGAAGTCGTTGCCGGGGTAGCGGCTCACGGTGATGCCGGTGTCGTTCAAGGGCTGGGGCGTGACGGGCTGCGCCCAGGAACTGGCGATGAAGGTGGCGAGCAACAGCACGGCAGCCAGTGGGTGGGTGAGGGAGCGCGAAACGGGGTGCTGCATGAAAGCCTCGGGTTCAGGAAAGGGGATGGGAAGGATGGTGGCGGTGTGCGTGACGATGGCTCACGCAGCGCGAAGAGGGTGAGTGCCAGGGTGTGCAAGCGAAAACGCCGGCCGGGCAAGTCCGGTCGGCGTTTTTGCGGTGCACGGAAAGACGGAGCGCTGCCGCACGGCACGTGCCGTGTCGGGCCGGCTCATCGACATGGGTTGGCTTCCTTCTTGTCAAGCGCGGCGCTGTAGTATTTGTTGTTGGGCGTATGGCCCTGGGCGATCGTGGCGCGCGGAGCCTGCTGATTACGGGCACGTTAGCACTTCCCGTTACACGGTGTCAACGCCGCTCGGCCTTGCGTGTCGACTTTCGTACGGAAGATTCGCAGCATTTCGAGGCGGGCCGTACCCTGGTTTCCTCATGGTGAGAACGATGCGCTTCCTGAGACTCGTTGCATGGCTGGCCCTTCTGGCGGTGCTTGCCGCTGCACCGCTCGCCTCGGCCGCGCCGCCGAGCGGGGATACGTCCTTCATCGGCTCGCGCAACTGCCGCATCGAGAAGCCCGCACCCTGGGGCGAGGGGGGACGCTACGCCTGGCTCGGCGCCTGCCGAGGGGGTTTTGCGCACGGCGACGGCGCGCTGCGCAACACGCTGCCCGACGGCAGCATCGAGCTTTGGCTCGGTGCGGTGGAGCACGGTCGCCTGCGCTGGGGCGCGTTGCGCACGAGTGGCGGCTATGTCGTCGGGCAATGGCAAAACGGTGCGGTCGTCGCCATCGAGGACGACATCGACCTGCGCAACGCGACTGTGAAAGCCTTTCGCACGGCCGAGCGCGCGGCGCGCAAGCTCAGCGCGCGGATGATCGCAAAAGGCAATGCCGCATCCGGCCGCTTCTATCGGGGCGTTGCCGACGAATTGGCCAAGCAGACGGACTGAGAAGCTGACGCTCCGCCCGCTCACGTTACGTCTTCTCTCTTGCCACGCCATCGAACGCGATGGCGTCGCGTGCTCCCTCTCGCATGGAGATGCGTATGGATTCGTTTGCCTATTGTGGGTTGGCCGGATGTCGGCCGGTTGCGCTGTCGGGTGGTGACTCCGGCAAGGGACTCGGACTCACCGGCGCGGTGGGGTTGGCTGCACGCTGCCGCAATGCCCCCGACGATGTGCGCAAGGTGCAGAACGCGCTGAACCGCTTTCCGGACATCGAGGGCGGCCCCGTCCCGAAGCTCAAGCCGGATGGCATCGTCGGCTCGAAAACCTCGGGTGCGATCGTCAAATTCCAGCGCAAGCAGTTCGGCATGGGCGGAGCCGACGGCGTGGTCGACGTCGGCAAGCGCACCGATGAGCGACTCTCCGGCGTGACGGGAACCTATGGGAGCCTGCCACCGGAGATGATGCAGCACATTCCGCGTGCGCTGTCCATCATCAACATCGCGCGCGGCACGCTGAGCGCGGCGCGCGCCTTTCGGCTCACGGGCGGTGGCGGCATCATCGGTTTTGGCGAAGCGAGCTGGAACAAGGTGGTCAAGCATTTCCAGATCGACCGGTTTCCCGACTGGAGCCGGCAGATCGACTGGGTGAACAGCATCTTCGTGGGCATGGAGACCGCCATCGGGCATATCCCGATGGGCATGATCCTGCTCGCCGATGAGCCCGCCCACAGCAACGTGGGCGCCTTCGCCTTCACCTACGCGGGCGGCTACGAACTGAACGAACGCAACAAGACCGTCAACGGCAAGGCGCGTGGCTCGGTCTATCTGTGCCCGAAGATGCAGACGATGAAGCGCGATGCCTTCGCCTATGTGCTGATCCATGAACTGGCGCACTTCGTCGGCCCGAACGGACGCACCGGTGTTCAGATCGACGACTACAGCTACCGTCACCGCCCGAACTACGACAAGCTCCTGCCTTGGCAGCGCGTCCACAACGCCGACAACTACGCGCAGTTCGCATTCGACGCCGTCGGCCGTCCGTTCATCCTGAGCGAGCACCTGTTGAGCTGAGCGCGGCCGACCACGCGGGACGCCGTCGGCCTCGATGCCGCACGGCGCAACCGGGAAATCACGCCCGCGCCACGGCGAGCCGCAAACGATCACTGGTGACGTCGACGCAGGCAACGAGCACGAGCATCGCCAGGAGCACGCTGCCCGCTTCGTTGAAGTGAAACAGGCCGAGGTGGAAGTACAGCAACTGCCCGAGCCCGCCGCCACCGACGACGCCGAGCACGGCCGCGGCGCGGATGTTGTTCTCCCAGCGGTACAGCGTGTAGCTCAGAAGCTGCGGCAGCGCGGTCGGCAGCGTGCCGTAGCAGAACGCGGCGACAGCGCCGCCCCCATTGCGGCGCAGGGCGAGCGCGGCGTCCGGCGGCGTGTTCTCCAGGGCATCGGCAAACAGGCGGCCCAGCACGCCGGTGGTGTGCAGCGCCAGCGCCAGCGTGCCGGGAAACGGCCCGAGCCCGGCGGCGATCACCAGCAGCGCTGCCCACACCAGTTCCGGCACCGCACGCAGCGCGTTGAGCACGAGGCGAGCCACCGCGCGGCGAGCGCCCTGCCCCGCTGCCGGCAACGCAACCGCCAGTCCGGCGAACGCGGCGAGCAAGGTGCCCAGCACCGAGATGGCGAGCGTCTCGACGAAGCCGACCGCGACTTGTTGCAGGAAGTCGCCGTCGGTGGCGGGCGGCACGAATCCGGCGAACAGTTCGGCCATCTTGCGCAGCGACTCCAGCGAAAACAACCCGGACCATTCGCCACGCAGCGTGCCGAAACAGAGCGCGACGAAGGCGATGAGCGCGAGCGCGAAGCGGCGCGGTCCGGCGGCCGCTGGTGGCGGTGGCATGACGGGGTTGGCGCGGGTCTCCTTCATCGCGTCACGCCATCCAGCGCCGCAGCCGCTTGCTGAGCGCATCCGCCACCGCCACCAGCAGCACGAAGGTGAGCAGGAACACGATGACCTCGCCGCCCGCGAGCATCTTCATCGATAGCTCCATTTGCTGCCCGAGCCCGCCGGCGCCGACGAAGCCGAGAATGACCGACGAGCGAATCGCGCACTCCCAGCGAAACACGAGGTAGCTCACCAGCTCCGGCGCACAGGTGGGCAACGTGCCCAGCAGGAACGCGCCGAGCCGCGTGGCGCCGCCTTGCAGCAACGCCTGCGCGGGGCGCCGGTCGACGCTCTCGAAGACTTCGAGGAAGACCTTGCCGATCATGCCGCCGAAGGTGAGCGCGATGGCGAGCACGCCCGCCGTGTCCCCGAGGCCGACGGCGCGCACGAACAGCAAGCCCCACACCAATTCGGGCACCGAACGCAGCACGATCAGCACGCCGCGCACGCCGCCGCGGCCGGCGCGTCCGATCACACGCATGCGGCCGTGCGCGAGTGCCGACACGGACAGCGCGCGGTTGCCGAGCAACGCGCCGGGCACGGCGATCAGCAGCGCCAGCGTGACGCCGGCCGTCGCCACGGCGATGGTGTTCCACGTGGCCTGCGCGAGGAGCACCAGAAAATCGCCACTGTGCGCGGGCGGCCAGAACGAACGCAGGAACATGCCGCCCGCAGTGAGGCTCTGCTCGTCGAAGAACACCCAGGGTTTGAATTCGGTGATCCACAGCGATGGGATCAAGAGCAGCGCGGCGCATACCGTGAAGCCGATGCGCTGATGCCACAGCGGGTCGCGCAGCGTGTCCGAGGCGGCGGCGGAGGAAGTCATGCGCAACCGCTCACGGTGAGTCGCAGCGCGTCGGCATCGTCCTCGGGCAGCGCCACGCCGGCCATCGCGCGCCCGAATTCGGCGCCGTAGAGTTCGCGCAGCCGCTCGTCGGTGACCGCGCTCGCCGGCAAATCGAACTGGATCTGCCCCTCGCGCAGCCCGATCAGCCGCGTGAAGCTCGCCCGCGCGAGGTTGACGTCATGCAGCGAGACGACGAGGCTCGCGCCGCGCGCCTTGGCATCGGACTGCACGGCGGCGAGTGCGCTGGCGCCGAGCACCGGGTCGAGCGAGGACACGGGCTCATCGAGCAGATTGACCGGACTCGCCGCGACGGCCATGCGCGCCAGGGCCACGCGCTGGCGTTCGCCGCCAGAGAGGCGGTCGCAGCGCAGCCAGAGCTTGTCTTCGAGGCGAAACGCGGCGAGCGCATCGAAGGCGTCACGCACGTCGGCTTCGCGTGGCGTGGCGAGCAGTGAACGCAGCGCCGGCCACAGTCCGCCGCGCGCCAGTCGGGTGGCGAGCACCGCGTGCACGACGCGCTGACGCGGTGGCAGCGGCGGGTGTTGCGGCGCCAGAAAGCACTGCCGGCGCAGCGCATGGCGCTCGCTGCTCGTGAGCGCCCACGGGTCGCGCCCGCCCCAGTCGATGTGCCCGCGCGTGGGCGGCAACGCCAGCGCGAGCGTGTGCAGCAAGGTCGTCTTGCCGGCGCCCGAGGGGCCGATCAGCGCGACCTGTTCGCCCGGCTCGATGACGAGCGAGACGTCACGCAGCGCGTCGCGGCCGCGTGCGTAGCCGTGCGCAACCGCGTCGAGCGCGAGGCGAGGGCTCACTCGTAGCGCTTATTTGAGCAGGCCCGCCGAGCGAGCCGCCGTTTCGATGCCGGCGTAGTTCTCCGGCTTGGTCGGGATGAACTTGCTCGCGCGTTGCAGCTTGAGAATCTCGGCGTGCTCCGGATTTTTGGCATCGAGATCGAGGAACGCCTGGCGCAGCTTGGCCACCAGCGCCGCATCGAGATCACCGCGCACCGTCCAGTTGTAGTCGAAGTACGGCGGCGTGGTGTAGAAGACGCGCACCTTGGTGGGGTCGATCTTCTTTTCCGCGACCATCTTTTCCCACACGCTGATGTTGAGCGCGCCGGCATCGACCTTGCCACCCGCGACCTGCAAGGCGGTGGCATCGTGCGCACCGGAGTAGGCCACGCGCTTCATGGCCTTGTCGGGATCGATGCCCGCCTGCAACAGGAAGCTGCGCGGCATCAGGTGACCGCTGGTCGAGGCGGTGGCGCCGAAGGTGAAGGTTTTGCCCTTCAGATCCGCCAGCGTTTTGATGGACGGGTTGGTGGTGATGAACACGCTCTTGAACTCGGCATCCTCGGCGCGCTGCACGAGCGGAATGGCCGTCCGCTGGGTGCGCTGCGCCGCCTGCACGAAGGTGAAGCCGCCGTACCAGACCATGTCGAGTTTCTTCGCAGCAAGGCCCTCGACGGTGGCGGCGTAATCGGTGACCGGCACGAACTCCACCTTGGCGCCCGTCCTGGCTTCAAGGTATTTGCCGAGCGGCGCGAACTTTCGCTGAAGCTCGGTCGGGTTTTCGTCGGGAATGGCCGACACCTTCAACGTGGTCTGCGCGGCGGCCAACGGGGCCTGGCTCACGCTGAGCGCCGCGACGGCTGCCACGGCCAGCGAAGCGAAGGAACGCATCATGGGGAAACTCCGGAAAAGGAACGACGGCGCGGCGTCGTGCCGCAGGAACCGTCCGCATTAGAACGAATTCGCGATTGTAGGGATTTGCCCGTCAACCTCGGTTCGGCCGATGCGGCTGCGGCGCCAGAACGCGGTATTTCTTCGATCAACTTTCATCCGAAAAGCGCATCCACAACGGGCTTGGCGCGTGAAATCGTCGATAGTCGACTTGGCGCTGTTTGGCTCGCAAAGCCCGTCTTGGACGCCATTTCAGCGGAAAGTTGATCAGCGTTCAATTCGCGCAAAGAGCCCAGCGAGCGGGTCGAGGCTGGCGCAGCGGATGATGCGTTCGCCCTGCCTGCCAGCGCGACGGAGCCATCGGCGCGGCGTGATTTGCCGCAACGAATCCGTCCGACGTTCCGCTTCTGCGGGCCGGCGTCGGCGACAATGGCGATCCTGGCTTCCGATCCGGCGGCGCTGGCGCAGCCTTTTTCGTAGCCACAAGCGGCAGCTACCCTGGCGAGTATTGGGCGCTGCACTTCCAGAATGTTTCGAGTTGGACGCAATAGAGATGGTCATGCATGCTTTCTTTCGATGGGTCGCGGTCACTTCTGCGCTCGTGGGCGCGGGGCTGGCGACGGCGGCCTCGATCTCGGTCAGCGCTCCGGCGGCGCCGCGAAGCTATGAGAGCTTTACCGTGCAGGTGGCTTTCGATGCGTCGTATTGCGTCAGTTCGACCTATCCGCTCATTGGTGACGGGGAGTTGCGCGGCAACGTGTTCTCGATCACGCTGAGTCATCTGAAGCCGGGGCCTTGCACCAACGTGTTCAGCGTGGTGGTGCCGGGCTTGCCGGCGCAGGTGTCGCGCCTGCGCGTTGCCATGACGCGGCAGGCGAGCTTCGTCGGGCAGCCATCGGTCATCGCGGAGACGGCGGAGACCGCGGTGGCCCTGGATGGTTATGTCACCGGCGAGCCGATGTGGACGGTGCGGGTGGAATCCGATGGCATCTACAACCCGTTCCATCTGCCGCAGGACGGTTCGCGCTCGGGCCCCGTGGTGTTGTGGCCGTTTCGCGGCGCTCCGGCGACCGGCGCCGGTGAGTGGATGGAGACGGGATCCTCGCTGGAAGACACCTACACGTTCCGCATGCTGCGGCCCGCATCGAACGCCACCCCCCTCTACGCAAGCCCCGATCTGACACCGCTCTATCGCGTGTTCTACCCGGCGCCGCTGCGGGGCGTCTACTACACCACCGATTTTTCGGTCGCACAGCAACTGGAGCGATCATGGAACGGCGGCACCCTGACCGATCAGGGGAGCGCATCGAATGCGCCGGTGGGTCGGCTGCGCGGGGGTGCCTGTCCGGTGGGCATGACGCCCGTCTATCAGGCTTTTCATCCCGCCGCGGACGTCGCGCACCGCTACACGCAAAGCCTCGCCGCGTATCAGTTGCTGATGCGCAACGGCTACATCGGCGAAGGGCCGGTGTGGTGTGCCCCGGCGCGATAAGGCGACAAGACCGATCGCGACAAGCCAACGGCAGCCGATTGCAGGCCGCCAAATGCGTGGCGGTACGGGCTTGGACGAAAAAGCGGTTGCCCGGGCTCAGCGTTTGATGCGTGCGATGAGTCCGTCGAGCTGATCGAGGCTCGCGTAGCGGATGATGAGTTCACCCTGCCCGCCGGCGTGGTGCGCGATCGACACGTAGGTGCCCAGCGCGTCGGCGAGTTCCGTCTCCAGACGATCGAGATCGGGGTCGCGCACCACTTCGAGATCGAGCCGTCCCTGACGGCGACCGCCGCGACGGGCGCGGCCGGCTTCCTCCGCGGCGCCGCTCGCCTCCTTCACCAGCGCCTCGGTGGCGCGCACCGAGAGGCCGTTGATGGCGATTTTCTCGGCGAGCATGACCTGCCGGTCCTTGGGCAGCGTCGCCAGCGCCCGGGCGTGGCCCATCTCGAGCGTGCCGGCGATCACGCGCTCCTGCACCGGCGCGGCGAGATCGAGCAGGCGCAGCAGATTCGACACCGCGCTGCGCGATTTGCCCACCGCCTCGGCGGCTTGTTCGTGGGTGAACGAGAACTCGGCGATCAGCCGTTGCAGACCGTGAGCCTCCTCGATGGCGTTCAGGTCCTGCCGTTGCAGGTTTTCGATCAGCGCAAGCGTCAGCGCCGTCTTGTCGTCAACCTCCTTGACGATCACCGGCACGTCGGCAAGACCGGCCAGTCGCGCCGCGCGAAAGCGGCGTTCGCCGGCGATGATTTCGTGCTTGCCCGACGCGGTACGACGCACGACGATCGGCTGCATGATGCCCTGCGCCTTGATCGACGCCGCGAGCTCGGCGAGCGAGGCATCATCGAAGCGGCGGCGCGGCTGATATTGGCCGGCGATCAACTCGCCCACCTTGAGCGAGGTCACGCCCGCGGCCGGCGCATCCACCTGGGTCGGCTCCGGCATCAGGAGCGCATCGAGTCCGCGGCCGAGGCCTTTGAGTTTCACTGCCATATCGTTCTCTGCTTCGTCGTGTGGCCCGGCTCTTCGCAGCCGGGGCGGGCGCACCGCGATCGGCGCGGTGCGTTTGGGTTGAGACACTAGCTGGGTTGGACGGCCGCAGCGCCCGTCCCGCCCTCGTGCCGCGCGATCAGCTCGGCGGCGAGCTGCAGGTAGGCCTGCGCGCCCTTGCTCGCGCGGTCGAGCAGCAGCGCGGGCAGCCCGTGCGAGGGCGCCTCGGCAAGCCGCACGTTGCGGGGAATCACGGCCTTGAACAGCTTCGGGCCGAAGTGCTGTTCGAGTTGGGCGGCGACCTGTTGCGACAGCGTCACGCGCGGGTCGTACATGGTGCGCAGCAGGCCCTCGATTTCGAGCGCCGGATTCAAGTGCTGCTGCATCTTGCGCAGCGTCTGCACGAGGTCGGAGAGCCCTTCGAGCGCGTAGTACTCGCACTGCATCGGAATCAGCACGCTGTCGGCGGCGCACAGCGCGTTGAGCGTGAGCAGGTTCAACGTCGGCGGGCAGTCGATCAGGATGTAGTCGTATTCCTCGGCCACGGCGCTGATCGCGGCCTTCAGCGTGTGGATGGCATCCTTGAGCTTGGTTTCGCGGTCGGGCATCGACACCAATTCGATTTCCGCACCCGCCAATTCGCGGTTGGCCGGAATCAGGTCGAAGCCGCCCTGCGCCTCGACCCGCGCGTCGAGCATCGACGCTTCGCCCAAGAGCACCGTGTAGACGCTCTGTTCGAGCCCATTCTTGTTGACGCCCGCGCCCATCGTCGCGTTGCCCTGCGGGTCGACGTCGATCAGCAGCACGCGACGGTTTTGTGCCGCGAGCGAAGCGGCGAGATTGACGGCCGTGGTCGTCTTGCCGACGCCGCCCTTCTGGTTGGCGATTGCTATGGTCCGAATCAAGCCCATTCCCCTGTTCCCTGATCGCCGCGATGGCATCGCGCTCGCGTCCCCATTCACGCCCACCTTCATTTCTGCAACGCAAACTTCAGGCTGAACCCGATCAGCGCCACGCCCGCCAGCCGCTTGAGCCACGCACCGATGGCCGGAACGCGGGCGAACACGCGGCGGGCCAACTGCGCGGCGACGATCAGCCACATGCAATAGACGAACACGAGCGTCAACACAATGAGCATGATGCGTGCGTAGGTGGCCACGCCGTCGAACGTCGCCTGGTCGATGAACAGCGGGAAGAAGGCGACGTAGAAACCGATCACCTTCGGGTTGGACAGCGACACCAGCATCGCCTCGTGAAACCACTGCCACGTGCCACGCCCACTGCCCACGGGCACCGCGCCATCGCCGAGCGATTGTTTCGCGTCGCGAATCAGCGTCATGCCGATCCACGCGAGGTACGCGGCGCCCGCGTAACGCAATAGGTCGAAGGCGCTCGGGTACGCCGCGGCCAGCGCCGCCACGCCGGAGAGCGCCAGCACGATCCACACGGCGTCGCCCGCCATCAGCCCGAGTGTGGCCCAAAAGCCCGCCTTCGGCCCGCCGTTGATCTCGGCCATCGCGGTGAACAGCTTGATGGTGCCGGGGCCGGGAATCGCCAGAAAAATCAGCGTCGCGACGATCAGCGAAGGGAGGTCGGTGATGCCAGTCATCGCGTGTTACGCCCGCTCCAGCCAGATCAAGCACCGCTCTGCCTCAAGAAACGGGACAGTGAGCGATCGCTTGCGGTCAACCACCCAACCCGATCCGGCCAGTTCGGCAACCTCGTCTTCGGGATATTTGCCTTTCATCGCCAGCACCAGCGCATCCTCCTCCGGCGAGACGCAGCCCTGCGCCGAGAGCACGAAGTCGCGCAGCGAGGCGTAGGCGCGGCTGATCACGACGTCGTAGGTGACCGGATGATCCTGCACGCGGCTGTGCACGGCGGAGAGGTTGCCGATGCCGAGCGCCTCCGCCGCCTTGTTCACATAGTCGGTCTTCTTGCGCACCGAGTCGATGCTGACCACCTCGAGGTCGGGCCGCAGCACGGCGATCGGCAGCGCCGGAAAGCCCCCGCCCGAGCCGACATCGAGCAGCGTGGTCGCCTCTTTCGGGATGAAGTGCAGCACCGCGAGCGAATCCAGGAGGTGCTGCACCAGCATCGCCTGCGGCTCGCGGATGGCGGTGAGGTTGATCACCGCGTTCCATTCCGACAGGAAAACCAGCGATTCGATGAGCTGGCTTTTCTGCTTGTCGGTCGCCTTCAGATGCAGCGCCGCGAGGCCCGCGTCGAGCGTCTCGCGCAGTTCGGCGCGCAGTTCGGGGGTGAATTCGACCGGCTCGCGCCCCGGTTTGAGCGGTCGGTCGATCACGGGCCTGAGCCCGGCAGAAGTCGTCATGCCTTGTCCCTGTGCATTGATGCCCGGCTTCACGGCGGGGCGGTGGCCGGTTTTGTGGTTCATGGTTGACCTCGCCCTCCACGCTGCCGCGAGGCGGCGCAGCGCATTCGCAGGCAGGCAAGGGATCGATGACGCGGCGCGACGACCGTCACGGTGTTCATGCGACGAACTCCGTCAGTCGACCTTTTTTCAGATGGACCAGCAGCAGCGAAATTGCGGCCGGCGTGACGCCGGAGATGCGGCTGGCTTGGCCGAGCGTTTCCGGGCGCTGGGCGTTGAGCTTCAGTTGAACCTCTTTCGACAGGCCGTGCACCGAAGCGTAGTCGAGATCGGACGGCAGCCGCATCGCCTCGTGCGCCGCCTGCCGTTCGACCTCGTCGCGCTGGCGATCGATGTAGCCGGCGTACTTCGCCGCGATTTCGACCTGCTCGGCGACGACCTCGTCCATGTCCTCGTTGCGTTCGGCGACGCCCGCCTTGTTCGGCAGCGCCAACTCCCGCCGCATGGCGTCGAGCGCGCCAAGTTCGACCGCAGGGCGGCGCAGCAACTCGAACAGGTTGTACTCGCGCTCGATGGTCGTGCCGAGGACGGCCGTCGCGCGTTCGTCCGGCAGCAGCGCCGGGTTCACCCACGTCGATTTCAGCCGCTCGGTTTCACGTGAAACCGCGTCGCGCTTGCGATTGAAGGCCTCCCAGCGGGCGTCGTCGACCAGTCCGAGCACCCTGCCCTGCTCGGTCAGCCGCATGTCGGCGTTGTCCTCGCGCAGTTGCAGCCGGTATTCGGCGCGACTGGTGAACATGCGGTAGGGTTCGCTGACGCCGCGCGTGATGAGATCATCGACCAGCACGCCGAGATAAGCCTCATCGCGGCGCGGGCACCAACCCTCCAGCCCCTTCGCCTTGCGTGCCGCGTTGACGCCGGCGAGCAGCCCCTGCGCGGCGGCCTCCTCGTAGCCCGTCGTGCCATTGATCTGGCCGGCCATGAACAGTCCGTCCAGATACTTCGTCTCCAGCGTCTGCTTCAACTGCCGGGGATCGAAGTAGTCGTACTCGATGGCGTAGCCGGGCCGCAGGATGTGGGCGCGTTCGAGACCGACCATCGAGCGGACCATCGCCAGCTGGATGTCGAACGGCAGACTGGTCGAGACGCCCGCCGGATAGATTTCCTGCGTCGTCAGCCCTTCCGGTTCGAGGAAGATCTGATGGCTCGTCTTGTCGGCGAAGCGGTGAATCTTGTCCTCGATGCTCGGGCAGTAGCGCGGCCCGACGCCCTCGATGACGCCGGTGAACATCGGGCTGCGGTCGAGGCCGGAGCGGATGACGTCGTGGGTGCGCTCGTTGGTGTGCGTGATCCAGCACGGCACCTGCCGCGGGTGCATGGCGCGGTTGCCCAGGAAGCTGAACACCGGCGCCGGAGCATCGCCCGGCTGCACGCCGAGCCGGGAATAGTCGATCGTCTTGCCGTCGATGCGCGGCGGCGTACCCGTCTTCAGCCGGCCCTGCGGCAGTTTCATCTCCTTCAAGCGGGCGCCGAGCGTCGTCGCCGCCGGATCGCCGGCGCGACCGGCCGTGTAATTTTGCAGGCCGATGTGAATGAGTCCCGACAGAAACGTCCCCGCCGTCAGCACCACCGTGTCCCCCTCGAACACCAGACCCATCTGCGTGCGGACGCCCGTCACCCGAGTGCCGACGGTCAGCACATCGTCGACGGGCTGCTGAAACAGCGTGAGGTTCGGTTGTTCCTCGAGGCGACGGCGGATTGCGGCACGATACATCACGCGGTCGTTCTGCGCCCGCGTCGCCCGCACCGCCGGCCCCTTCGAGCGGTTCAGGATGCGAAACTGGATGCCCGCCTCGTCGGTCGCCAAGGCCATCGCGCCACCCAACGCATCGACCTCGCGTACGAGATGCCCCTTGCCGATGCCGCCGATCGACGGGTTGCAACTCATCTGGCCGAGCGTCTCGATGCTGTGCGTCAGCAGCAGCGTGCGGGCGCCGGTGCGCGCAGCCGCCAACGCGGCCTCGCTGCCCGCGTGGCCGCCACCAACGACGATCACATCAAAACGGTCGGGGTAAATCATGGGGAAAGAAGGTTTACGGCGGCGCGACTAATGGTGCTTGGGAAGCCTGCAAGTGGCCAAATCGGCCCTCCGTCGCTGTTTCTCAGTCACGGCTTCTCTCCGTAGCTACCGGCAGATAGGTTCTCGGCTTGGGAAGTCTACAAATGACCAAATCGGCCCCCGTCGCAGCATCTTGGTCATCGTTTTTTCTCCGTAGCTACCGGCAGATAGGAACGTTGCTTGGGAAGCTTACAAGTGACCAAATCGCTCCCTCCTATGGTCGCGATTTGTTTCACGTGAAACGTCGGTTGAGCGGAGGGCGTATTCTACCGACGCGCCAACCGAACGACGGTCACGTTCACAAACCCCAACCGCGCGACGGCACCTTGCGCTCGCCGCGCCGAACCTCATCGGTCACCTCGACGAAGCGCCCGTCACGCCAATCGAAGAACCGCGCACCGGAGAGGCTCGCCAGATCGGCCGGCGGCAACCGGTAGCGATAGCGGATCGTGCTCCACGTCGAATCCGCCTTCGGTGATCCGTCCGGATTGATGATGGCCGGCATCGGCCACGCCGGCAGCGCCATGCCCTGCGGAAAGGCAAACAGCCACGGCGTACTCTCGGTCATCACAAAGCATCGCCACGCCCGATCCGGATGCTGCGCCCGCGCCTTCACCGCCACGTCGGAAAACATGCGGAAGTACGGGTGCCGCGATTGCGTCCCGAGGAAAACCAGCAGGCACGGCGAATCCGTCGCTGCGTCATCGGCAATCGCCGTCGCCGCCACCGCATAGGGGCGGACTTCGGTGTTCACCCACTGCGCCAATGACACCCCGAGCGGCCGCAACGCCACGGCACCGGCGAGCGCCACCGCCACCATCGCCAACGACCCGGCCCGCACCCACCGCGCCCGCGCCAGCAGCAGCGCGACCAGCACGACGAACGCCACCCACGGCGCATAGTAAAAGCGCAGAAACGCGACGGTACCGAACGCCGACCCATCGGCGAGCGGCGCGGCCAACTGCGCAAGCGGCGTCTGCACGAGCACCGCCGCCAGCATCACCATCGCCGCCGCGAGCACCGCCCCGCCGCTCGGCGACGCTCCGCCTGCTCCGCGCCGACCGCCACCCCATGCCGACACCACCACCAGCAGCGAGAGCGCCGCGAGCCAGAACCACCCGAGCCCACCGCCGAGCGAGCGCGTCACCAACCCCGGCAGCAACTGCGTCATCACCGAAAGCCCGCGCGTGACCGCCACGAGCGGGTTGCCGATCACCACGGCGTAGGCGTCCGCCAACACCCCATGCCGCCAAAGAAACGCCATCCCGACCGCCGCGCCGAGCACGGCGAACACCCGCCATCGTCGTGTCCACGGATACGAGCGCGCCGCCAGCACCGCCAGCGCCATCGCCGTAGCCACCGGATAGGCCATCTCCTTGCTCCAGCAAGCGGCCAGCGCCGCCACCGCCGCCCCGAGCAGCCACGCCGTCGGGCGAGCGCTCGCCAACGCGCGCAGCAGCAACCAGCCGAGCAACAGCAAAAACCCGGTCGCCAGCACATCGAACCGGTTCGACGGCCACATCGCCGGCGCCAGACCGAACGGCGCCAGCGCGACGAGCGCCGCCGCCGCCACCAGCGCCCACCCGCGCACGGCCAACGCGCGCAGCAGCGCCACCAGCAACAGCACATTGACGCCGTGCAGCACCAGGTTGATCAACGCATGCGGCAGGTAATCCAGTCCGAACGCACGCCAGGCCAGCCACCACGACACCACGCCCAGCGGCCGGAAGTAGTACGGCTCATAGAAATGGCTCTGCCAGAACGCCGCCCACGGCGCGTCGATCATCCTCGCCGTCGTGATGAAGACGTCATCATCGACGACGAAATCGCCCCCCGTCACCGGCCAGAACACCCACGCCATCAACGCCAGCACGCCGCACAGCGCCAACACGATACCCGCCGGTGCAGCAGCTTTTTCGTGCATGCCCGTCTGCAACGGGCTTGGCGCTCGATTCATCGAGAAGTCGACTTTCCGCGAAAACGGGCCGGAAGCCCGTTATGAACGTCATTTGGCGACAAAGCTGATGCTCCCACCAAGGCCGAAGCACCGCCCGCCATCGCCGCCATCCGAGCCTACCACGGCGCCCACCCGCGCAGCCTATCGCCAACGCGCCGCGCCGAGCGACGCTCAGTGGCGCTTCAGCGCGGCAAACGCGGCCGCCATCGCACCCTCCGGCGCGCGCTGCGCGCTGCGTGCCTGCGCCGGCGAGCGGGCGCGCTCCCCGCCCCCACGCGACGGCGCCGCCGCCTCCGCGCCGCGCGGACGCGCCTGCGCATCGAGCCGCATCGTCAGCGCGATGCGCTTGCGCGCCACGTCCACCTCGAGCACCTTGACGCGCACGATCTGCCCGGTCTTCACCACGTCCTTCGGGTCCTTCACGAAGCGGTTGGCCAACTGCGACACATGCACCAGGCCATCCTGATGCGCGCCGACATCGACGAACGCGCCGAACGCCGCCACGTTGGTCACCGTCCCTTCGAGGATCATTCCCTCGCGCAGATCGCCGATGTCGTTGACGCCCTCATTGAAGCGCGCCACCTGGAATTCCGGACGCGGATCGCGACCCGGCTTCTCCAATTCCGCCAGCACATCGCGCACCGTCATCTCGCCCACGCCCTCGGCCACCAGCGCCGCCACCGGCACCGCCTTCAGCGCCGCCGCGTTGCCCATGAGCTCGGCGAGCGGCCGCTTCGCCTGCTCGATGATCCGCTGCACCAGCGCGTAGCTCTCCGGATGCACGGCGCTCGCATCGAGCGGATTGTCGCCACGGATGCGCAGAAAGCCCGCGCACTGCTCGAAGGTCTTGGGGCCGATGCCCGACACCTTGCGAACCGCCTCGCGGTCGGCAAACGCGCCATGCTGCTCGCGATGCGCCACGAGATTGCGCGCGTTGGTTGCGCTCAAGCCAGCCACCCGCGTCAACAGCGGCGCCGACGCCAGATTCACATCGACGCCCACCGAGTTCACGCAATCCTCCACCACCGCATCGAGCTTCTTCGCGAGCAGCGCCTGATTGACGTCGTGCTGATACTGCCCCACGCCGATCGACTTCGGGTCGATCTTCACCAGCTCCGCCAGCGGGTCCTGCAAGCGCCGCGCAATGCTCACCGCGCCGCGCAGGCTCACATCCAGATCGGGCAACTCCCGCGATGCATATTCGCTCGCCGAATACACCGACGCGCCCGCCTCGCTCACCACGACGCGCGTCACGCCGCCACCTACCCGCCGGATCAGATCGGCCGCCAGCCGATCCGTCTCGCGGCTCGCCGTCCCGTTGCCGATCGCGATCAACTGCACGCCGTGCGCCGCGACGAGCCGCCCGAGCGTGTGCAGCGCCCCTTCCCAATCCTTGCGCGGCTCGTGCGGATACACCGTCGCCGTCGCCACCACCTTGCCCGTCGCATCCACCACCGCCACCTTGACGCCGGTGCGAATGCCGGGGTCGAGCCCCATCACCACCTTGTTGCCGGCGGGCGCCGCCAGCAAGAGTTCGCGCACGTTGTCACCGAACACGCGAATCGCCACCTCCTCGGCGCCCTCGCGCAGGCGGGCGAACAGATCGCGCTCCAGCGCCGGCGCGAGCTTCACCTTCCACGTCCACCCCACCACGCGGCGCAACCAATCGTCCGCCGCCCGGCCCTGATGCGCCCACCCGACGTGCGCCGCCACCATTCCCTCGCAGACGCTCAGCGCACCCGGCACCGCCGCCTCGGCCACCGGCTGCGCGAGCTTCACCGTCAGCACCTCGGCCAGCCAGCCGCGAAACACCGCCAGCGCCCGATGCGACGGCACGCGGCCGATCGGCTCGGCATAGTCGAAGTAATCGCGGAACTTGTCGCCCTCGCCCTCCTTGCCCTCCGCCACCTTGCTCTCGAACAGGGCGTTCGCCCACAACCACTCGCGCAACCGGCCCACCAGCACCGCATCCTCCGCCCACTGCTCGGCGAGGATGTCGCGCGCACCATCGAGACACGCCTGCGCATCGGCAAACCCGGCCTCGGCATCGATGAACTTCGCCGCCTCGGCGAGCGGCGTCAACGTCGGATCGGCGTGAAGTGCATCGGCCAGCGGCTGCAAACCCGCCTCGCGCGCGATCTGCGCCTTCGTGCGCCGCTTCGGTTTGTACGGCGCGTACAGATCCTCGATCTCCTGCTTCGTCAGCGCCCGATCCAGCGCCGCCGCGAGCGCATCCGTCAGCTTGCCCTGCTCGGCAATCGACGCGAGCACCGCCGCGCGCCGCTCATCCAGCTCGCGCAGATACGCCAGCCGCTCATCCAGCAAGCGCAACTGAACATCATCCAGCCCGCCGGTCGCCTCCTTCCGATAGCGCGCGACGAAGGGAACGGTCGCGCCGCCATCGAGCAGCGCCACGGCCGCCTCGGCCTGTTTCGGAGCAATGGCAACGTCGCGTGCAAGCCGCACGATCAGGGATTCAGGCATCGGAACATCGATCGGTCAAATTTTCGAAGCCGCGCAGTGTATACGCCGCGCATCCGCCGGTAGGCGCGGGCTTGACCGCGCTTTGCAGCCTTCGACGCCGGGTCGCGATGATTCACCGCCCGCGAGCGACGTCAAGCCGTCGCCTACTTTTCGGGACGCTGGCCGCCGCGTGCAGCCCTCCATCCGCCTTTCCGTACCCAACCCGTCGCCTTGCTCCGATTCTTCCTGTCCCGCCTCGGTCTGCTCGTGCCCACGTTCATCGCCATGACGTTGGCGCCGTAGGGCTCCAGCGCTCGGGGCCTTGCCTTGGGGCACCATTCGGTGCAGCATCGCGCTGCAAGCACTGCCCGCTTCATGGCCGGCCAACGAACGATTCGGAAGGGGAAAAAACCATGCGCCGCATCTTCTCCCTCATCAGCACCGTCCTCGCCGTCGGCGCACTGCTCGCGGCGGCGCCAACCAGCGCCGCGCCGGGGGATTTGGACCTCACCTTCGGCGCCGGCACGGGCAAGGTGATGACGGCGATAGGCACGGGCCACGACCATGGCCGAGCCATCGCCCTGCAACCCGACGGCAAGATCGTCGTCGCCGGGTATTGCTGGAATGGCAGCAACTACGACTTCTGCCTCGCCCGCTATCACAGCAACGGTGCGCTCGACACCAGTTTCGGCTCGAACGGCACGATCATCAGCCCCATCGGTTCACACGGCGACGAAGCCTATGCCATCGCCCTGCAACCCGATGGCAAGATCGTCGTCGCCGGGGCTTGCGACAACGGCAGCAACAGCGACTTCTGCCTCGCCCGCTACGAGGGCGGGCCGTTCGGCTACCGAAACTGCACGATGGACATCGACG
The DNA here is from genome assembly GCA_018241765.1 of Pseudomonadota bacterium. Taxonomy (GTDB): domain Bacteria; phylum Pseudomonadota; class Gammaproteobacteria; order Burkholderiales; family Casimicrobiaceae; genus Casimicrobium. The sequence continues at coordinate 24,380 of JAFEDD010000015.1, forward strand.
GCGACGGTGTCGTGCTCGCAACGACTGATTCGCTGATCCACGCTCGCGTCGCCCTAGGCATGACCGGCAACGCCGTCACCAACGGCATCAGCTTCGCCGGCCACGCCGCCCGCCAGACCTGGCCCGACATCCGCAACTTTCTCGTCACTCAATGCGGCATGACGCTTGCGCCGTAACGTTACGGTTCGCGCCCAATCGGCTGGGCAGGCGGCGGAGTCGGGCTGGTTCCCGCGGTCGGCACGATGCGCACGACGCGCTGCGGGTAGGGCACGTCGATGCCGTTGGCCTTGAAGGCGCGCCATAGCGCGAGGTTGATTTCGCTGCGCACGTTGCCGATGCCGTTGGCGGGGTCGGCGAGCCAGAACGCGAGCGTGAGTTCGATGCCGTCGGCGGCGAACTCGGTCAATTGCACGCTCGGGCGCGGGTCGCGCAGCACGCGCGGCTGCGCGAGCGCGGCGTCGATCATCAGCGAGCGCGCGAGTTCGATGTCGCTTTCGTAGCCGACCTGCACCTTGGTGCTGAAGGCGACGCGTGGCGTCTCGAGCGTGAGGTTTTCGACGCGGTTGATGACGAACATTTCGTTCGGCACGACCGATTCGCGACCGTTTGGCGCGCGCACGACGGTGTAGCGGGTGTGGATGTTGGTGATCTCGCCCTCGAAGCCGTCGATCTTGACGACGTCGCCGACGCGGAAGCTGCGCTCGAGCAGCATCGCAAAACCGCTGACGTAGTTGGCCGCAATCTTTTGCAGCCCGAGACCGAGGCCGACGCCGAGCGCGCCACCGAACACCGAGAGCACGGTGAGATCGATGCCAACGGCGGAGAGCGCGATGAGCAGCGCGAGCACGAAGAGCGTGGCGCGCAGCAGCCGCGTGAGCACGAGGCGCACGCTCATGTGGATCGTGGTGGCCATCAGCCTCGATTCGAGCAGCGCCGACAACCACAGCGCTGCGAGCAGCGCGATGGCGACCAGCACGACGCCCTGCACGAGCGTCAGCAGCGAGACCTGCGCCTTGCCGATCGGCAGCGTCAGCGCTTCGAGCTCGGCCTCGATTGCAGGCAACACGCCGGCGATGTGGGTGACGACGGCCATCCACACCAGCACACTGATGGCGTTGATGACCGCGCGCGCCGACGGCGCCTGCGGGAACAGCCGCCGCAGCACATGCGCCACCGCGCGCACGGCGGCGAGCGAGGCGAACACCGGCACCGCCAGGCGCGGCAGCACGCCGCTGGCCGCGCCGTGTGCGGTCAGCCGAAACGCGGCGAGGAAGAGGCAGGTGAGCAGCGGAAAACTGACGCCATAGAAGAGGGCATAGCGCCACGCACCGACGGCGCCCGGCTCGCGCGCCGCAGGGTCACGGCGGCGCAACCATGCGGCGATGCCGGCCGCGATGGCCATGGTGACGGCGACGACGGCGATGTGTTCGAGATCGCGGCCATCGAGTTCGCTGAATTCGTCGATCAGTTCTTCGAACGGGGATGGGGCAGCCATGCGCCGATTATGGCGTGAGCGGATGACGCGCGGGCGTTCGGGCGCGTCCTACAATCCGCCCATGCTTACGTTTGCCGATGTCGAGGCGGCGGCCGCCCGCCTGCGCGGGGTGGCGCACCGCACGCCGATCCTCCAGAGCCGCATGCTCGATGCCGAACTCGGCTGCGAGGTGTTCCTGAAGGCCGAGAACCTGCAACGCATGGGGGCCTTCAAGTTCCGTGGCGGCTACAACGCGATCAACGCGCTGACGAGCGCAGAGCGCGATCGCGGTGTGTTCGCGTTCTCCTCGGGCAACCATGCGCAGGCGGTGGCGCTGGCGGCGCGGCTGCACGGCTGCCGCGCGACGATCCTGATGCCCTCCGATGCGCCGGCGATGAAGCTCGCCGCGACGCGCGGCTACGGCGCCGAGGTCATCACCTACGACCGCTACCGCGACGATCGGTCGGCGCTCGCCGCGCGGCTGTGCGCCGAGCGCGGCGCCGTGCTGATTCCGCCCTATGATCATTACGACGTGATGGCCGGACAGGGCACCTGCGCGCTCGAGATCGTAGAGGACGTTCCATCGCTCGACGCGCTGATCGTCTGCGTCGGCGGCGGCGGCTTTCTTTCCGGTTGCACCGTCGCCGCACAGGCCGTGCAGCCGGGCATCAAGCTCTACGGCGCCGAGCCGGAAGCCGGCAACGACGTGCAGCAGTCGCTGCGCAGCGGCCACATCGTGCACATCGACGTGCCGAAGACGATTTGCGACGGCCAGCAGACGCAGGCGGTCGGCGAGCGGCCGTGGGAAATCATCCGCGATCGCGTCACTGACATCCTGTGCGTCGATGATGCGACGGTGGTCGCCGCGATGCGTCTCGCCTTCGAGCGGCTGAAGGTGGTGCTCGAACCCTCGGGCGCCTGCGCGCTGGCGACGCTGATGGCGCACCGCGAGCGCTTTCGCGGCCAGCGCGTCGCCGTCACGCTGTCGGGTGGCAACATCGACGTGGCGCGCTTCGCCTCGTTGCTTGCCTGAAACCGGATGCGAACCGGGGAACTTTTGCCTGACAACTTTTTGCTGAAAGCCGCATCCATGACAGGCTTGGCGCCTGAAATCGCCAAAACTCGACTTTACGCGTTTTTGCGCGTGAAGCCTGTTGTGGACGTCATTTGCGACAAAAGTTGATCCCCTGCAACCCACGCTCCAACCGTCCGCGACACGCCTCATGCCTGCACCCACCACATTGCGCCTGATCGGCGCCCCCACCGACATCGGCGCCGGCTCGCGCGGCGCCTCGATGGGCCCGGAGGCGCTGCGCGTCGCCGGTCTCGCCGCGGCGCTGACCGCGCGCGGCCTCATCGTGCACGACGACGGCAACCTGCCCGGCCCGCCCAACCCGTGGTTGCCGCCACTCGACGGTTATCGCCACCTGCCGGAAGTCCTCGCCTGGAACGCCGCCGTCCGCGACGCGGTGGCCGCCACACTGCGCGCGCACGAGTTTCCGCTGCTGCTCGGCGGCGATCACTGCCTCGCCATCGGCTCCATCGCCGCCGTCGCCGGCCATTGCCGACGTGAGGGACGCCGCCTGCGCGTGCTCTGGCTCGACGCTCACGCCGACTTCAACACCAGCACCATCACACCCTCGGGCAACATCCACGGCATGCCGGTGGCCACGCTGTTCGGCTTCGGGCCGCCGGCGCTGGTCAAGCTCGCCGACCCGACACCCGCGCTGACCCGCCACGACATCGTGCAGATCGGCATCCGCAGCGTCGACGCCGAAGAAAAGCGCTTCGTCGACGCCCAGGGGCTCGACGTCTTCGACATGCGCTCGATCGACGAACTCGGCATGCGCGCCGTGATGGAGCGCGCGCTGCACGGCGTCGACGCCGACACCCACCTGCACGTGAGCTTCGACGTCGATTTTCTCGACCCCGAGATCGCCCCCGGTGTCGGCACCACCGTGCGCGGCGGGCCGACCTACCGCGAAGCGCAACTCTGCATGGAGATGATCGCCGACAGTGGCGCCCTCGCCTCGCTCGACGTGATGGAACTGAACCCCGCGCTCGACGTGCGCAACCGCACGGCCGAAGTCGCCGTCGACCTGATCGAGAGCCTGTTCGGCAAATCGACGCTGATGCGCGGCACTCCCTGACGGCGCGCGCCGGTAACGATCAGAGCATTCCTGACGCGGCACCCGCCGCGCCCCCCTTTCAACGAACGGCCGTTGCCCCTACACTGAATCCTTTGCGACCGGGCGCCGCACACCCGTGCGGGGCTTTGGGGGTGTCGCGAGAGATTCCCGTGTCCGTTCAATATGAGAGCGAGGGCTATTCCGCCCTTGACATTCCGACCAGCGCCGCGCTCGCCTACGTGCGTGAGCGCGAGGCTGCCCGCCTGACGGCGCGAACCACCAACGCGCCGGCGCCGACGGCGACGCTGCTCTTGGCCACCGACGCCAACTGTGACCTGCCCAGCGGTTGGTTGCGCGAGCACAACGTCGCCATCATTCCGGTCGATGTGCGGCGCAACGGACAGGCCATCCGCGACTTCCGCGACGACGTGCAGTGCGGCGAATTCGCGCTGCAGGCGCGCCACGGCGACAGCCATGCCACATTGACGAGCGAACCGCTGCCGCCGGTGCACATCCGCGATCACCTGCAAGCGTGGATGCACCACGACATCGACTACGTGTTGCAGATCACGTTCGCCGCCACGCGCAGCAAACACTATCTGAGCGCGCTGTCGGCCACGCAGTCGCTGGTGCTGATCCACAACAAGGTGCGGCGCTCGATCGGCACCCGCTCGCCGCTGCGCGCGGCGGTCATCGATTCCCAGAGCGGCTTCACCGGCGAGGCGGTGCTGGTCGCCGAGGCCGTGGCGCAACGCGATCGCGGCGTGTCCGCCCACGACATCGCGGAGTCGGTCAAGGCGCTGCGCGCCCGCGTCCACACGTTGATCGTGCCCGGTGAGCTGCGCCATCTCGCCAATGCCGCACAGCAGCTCGGCGGCAACCGGCCACCGCGCTGGAAGATTGCGCTGGCGCGCTGGTTCGACATCCACCCGGTGCTGCACATCACCGCCGCCCGCTCGCCGCACATGATCGCGCGCCCGCGCGGCGCCGTGCAGGCGCAAACCGAAGCGCTGAACCACGTCACACGCCACGTCGAACTCGGGCTCAGCACGCCCACCGTGTGCCTGAGCTACGCCGGTGACCTCGAAGAAATCACCTCGCTGCCCGCCTGCGCCGCACTGCGCGACGAATGCCGCCGCCGCAAGGTCGAACTGCTCACCACCACGATGAGCATGACCGGCTGCGCCTACCTCGGGCCGGGGGCGCTCGCCGTGTCTTTCATCAGCGAGCGTTTCTCGCCCTGATTGACCACCCGCGCGCGAACCACAGCGACGTCAAGCCGTCGCCTACATCGTGTAGGCGCGGGCTCGACCGCGCTGGCTTGCTCGTGACCAGGCGATCGCTTCCGACGCGCGAACCACAGCGACGTCAAGCCGTCGCCTACATCATGTAGGCGCGGGCTAGACCGCGCTGGGTTGCGCGTGACCAGGCGATCGCTTCCGACGCACGAACCACAGCGACGTCAAGCCGTCGCCCACATCGTGTAGGCGCGGGCTCGACCGCGCTGGCTTGCTCGTGACCAGGCGATCGCTTCCGACGCACGAACCACAGCGACGTCAAGCCGTCGCCTACATCATGTAGGCGCGGGCTCGACCGCGCTGGCTTGCTCGTAACCAGGTGATCGCTTCAGGCGCACGAACCACAGCGACGTCAAGCCGTCGCCTACATCGTGTAGGCGCGGGCTCGACCGCGCTGGCTTGCTCGTGACCAGGCGATCGCTTCCGACGCACGAACCACAGCGACGTCAAGCCGTCGCCTGCATCATGTAGGCGCGGGCTGGACCGCGCTGGATTGCGTTCGATGACCGCTGGCGATGGACCGACCGCCCGCGCGATCAGTTGCGCGGCACCGAGCTCGGCAACACCGGCATCACCGTCTCCGCAGCGGCGGGCGGCAACACCACGACATCGTTGCGGCAGTCGCGCTTGGGCAAATTGCTGCCGGTCACCATGCAGCGCGCCTCCTTGTCGGCGGCGGCGCTGGCCGACGCTTTTTCCTCCGTCGCGCCATTGCTGGCGCAGCCCGCCAGCAACGCGAGCGTCAGCGTCGCGCCCATTGCCGTGAGCGCGGCCATCCCGGTTCGTCCGTTCGTCATCGTTCCATCCTCATTGCCAAAGCGGCGCAGTGTAGCCCGCCCGAGGCGTGCGGCGCATTCGACAAAACCTGTGCTTTTGTACATACTTCGGCTCAGCTCCCCGCCACCGCAACGAAGATCCAGGTCCGCATGACCGACCGCAATCGCATTCCGGCGCCGCAAAGTGCGTCGCCCATCAAGGGACGCGGCAGCGCCACGCGCCTCGCCGGCCGCTTCGAGACGCTGACGCGCGAAGCCGCCAGCGACGAGGCTGTGCAATCGGCCTCCGACGATGATGAGCCGCCTTCGCCACGAACCGTCGTTCATAATGAGACGGCCCGCAGCATCATCTCGCACAACGATTCGCCCGACCTGCGCTTCGCGCAATCGATCAACCCCTACCGTGGTTGCGAGCATGGCTGCATCTACTGCTACGCGCGGCCAACCCACGCCTATCTGAACCTCTCGCCGGGGCTCGATTTCGAGACGCAGCTCTTCGCCAAACGCAACGCCGCCGAACGCCTGCGCGCCGAGCTTGGTCGGCGCGGCCATCGCGTCTCGCCAATCAACCTCGGCGCCAACACCGACCCCTATCAACCCATCGAGCGCCATGAGCGCATCACCCGCGCCGTCCTCGAGGTGCTCACCGAGAGCCAGCATCCGCTGACCATCGTCACCAAGGGCGCGCTGGTCTGCCGCGACATCGATCTCCTGGCGCCGTTGGCGGCGAAGCGGCTGGTCACCGTCTTCATCTCCATCGCACAGCTCGACCATGACCTCACGCGCATCCTCGAACCGCGCGCCTCGACACCGACGAGGCGTCTGCGTGCGATCCGCGAACTGAGCGCCGCCGGCATTCCCACGGCGGTGCTGGTGGCCCCCGTCATCCCCTTCATCAACGACGAATACCTCGAGCGCGTGCTCGAAGCCTCACGCGAGGCCGGTGCCATCGCCGCCAGCTACACCATCCTGCGCCTGCCGCACGAAGTGAACGCGTTGTGGAAGGAATGGCTCGGCCATCATTTCCCCGACCGCGCCGAGCGCGTGATGGCACGCATCCGCGACCTGCGCGGCGGCCGAGACAACGTCAGCGAATTCGGTGTCCGCATGAAGGGTCAGGGCATCTGGGCCGAGCTCATCCGCCAGCGCTTCCGCACCACCTGCATGCGCATCGGCCTCGGGCATTCGGCGCAAAGCCTGCCGCCGCTCGACACCTCGCTGTTTCAACCGCCACCCGCCGACCCCATGCAGGCGCGGCTGTTCTGACCGAACTGACCGAGCGCGCCGGTTTCCGCCGCCGTGCCGATGGCCCGCGCGGCAACGTTGCCGCAGCATTTCCTTATTCCATGACGTAACGCCCAACCCGTCGATGCGGCACCCACAATGCCGCCATGTATCAATACACGGCATTCGACCAGACGATCGTCGATGAGCGCGTCGCGCAGTTCCGCGACCAGACCGCGCGCCATCTCGCCGGCGCGCTCTCGGTGGACGAGTTTCGCGCGCTGCGCGTGCAGAACGGTCTCTACCTCCAGAAGCATGCGCCGATGCTGCGCGTGGCGATTCCGTACGGCCTGGTCGCGGCGCGCCATCTGCGCATGTTCGCCCACATCGCCCGCACCTACGATCGTGGTTATGCCCATTTCACGACGCGCCAGAACATCCAGTTCAACTGGCCCGAACTGGCGCGGGTGCCCGACATCCTGGCCGACCTCGCCACGGTGCAGATGCACGCGATCCAGACCAGCGGCAACTGCGTGCGCAACACGACGACCGACCCCTTCGCCGGCATCGCCCCCGATGAAGTGGTGAATCCGCTGGTGTGGGCCGAACTGATCCGCCAGTGGAGCACGATCCACCCGGAATTCGCGTTCCTGCCGCGCAAATTCAAGATCGCCATCAGCGGCGCCATCAGTGACCGCGCGGCGACGATGGTGCACGACATCGGTCTCGTCGCGCTCACCGATGGCAGCGGAGCCATCGGGTTTCGCGTCGCCGTCGGCGGCGGGCTCGGTCGCACACCGATCATCGGCACCGTGATCCGCGATTTCCTCCCTTGGCAGCACCTGATCACCTACCTCGAAGCGATCCTGCGTGTCTACAACCGGCTCGGCCGTCGGGACAACAAGTTCAAGGCGCGCATCAAGATTCTGGTCAAGGAGTCGACACCCGCGCAGTTCGCCGACTGGGTCGAAGCCGAGTTCGAGGCAACCCGAGACGGCCCGACGCGGCTGTCACCGAGCGACGTCGAAGCGATCGCGGCGCGCTTCACGCAGGCGAACTACCACGATCTGCCGCTCGATGACGCCGACGTCGTCACCTTCGCTGCCGCAAGCGGCGAGTTCGCGCGATGGCAGCGACGAAACGTGCACGCCCATCGGGTGCCGGGTTATGCGGCGGTCACCGCTTCACTCAAGCGCATTGGCACGCCGCCGGGCGACATCACGGCCGACGAACTCGATGCCGTGGCCGGTCTCGCCGACGTCTACACGCAGGGTGAACTGCGCGTCACGCACGAGCAAAACCTCGTCTTCCCGAACGTCGAGAAACGCGCGCTGCCGGCGCTTTGGCGCGAACTGCACGCGCTCGGCATGGCAACGCCCAACATCGGGCTGATCGGCAACATCATCGCCTGCCCGGGCGGAGACTTCTGCGACCTCGCCAATGCGGTGTCGATACCGGTCGCCGCCGCCATCCACGAACGCTTCGAGTCGCTCGACGATCAGTTCGACATCGGTGAACTCGATCTCAACATCTCGGGCTGCATCAACGCCTGCGGCCATCATCACGTCGGCCACATCGGCATCCTCGGCGTCGACAAGCACGACGAGGAGTGGTATCAGGTCACGATCGGCGGCAACCAGGGCGGCGCCCCGAATGACCCCGCGCGCATCGGCCGCATCATCGGGCCCTCGTTCGCTCGCGACGAAATCCCCGACGTCATCGAAACCCTGATCCGGACCTACCTCGAACTGCGCGAGCACGACGACGAGCGATTCGTCGATGTCGTCGCCCGTGTCGGCATCGAGCCCTTCAAGGAGCGTGTGTATGCCGAAACTGATTGACCGTCATCGTCTGCTCGACGGCCTGGGCCACGGCGGGTGGATCACGTTCACCGGCAACGCGGCCGACATCGCGCCGGGCAGCCGCGTGCTGCTGCCGTTGAACGAATTGCTCGAGTACGGCGAAACCTGGCGGCGGCACGTCGGCGCGACCGGTGCGCTGGGTGCGCGCCTGACGGGCGCCGATGACCCGGCGTCCGTGCTTCCGCTCTTCGATGATCTTGCGTTGATCGCCGTCGAATTCCCGAGCTTCGCCGATGGCCGCGGCTATTCGATCGCAACGCTGCTGCGCACCCGCCATCACTATCGCGGCGAACTGCGCGCGGTGGGCGACGTGCTGCGCGATCAACTGTTCCTGATGGCGCGCGCCGGCTTCGACACCTTCGCGTTGCGCGACGATCAGCACGTCGATCGTGCGCTCGCCGCGTTCAGGGACTTCTCCGTGACCTACCAGCACGCGGCGGACCGGGCGCTGGCGCTCGCCGCCTGAGCTTCGCATCGGTACCGACGGCGCACGCTCGCCCGCCCGCGCCGAGTCGACTTTCGGCAAAATCGCGCGCCAAGCCCGTAACCGATGCGGCTTCCGCGAAAAAGCCGTTACCGGCAAGACGGCGTCAACTGCGTCTGCACGTAGGCGAGCAACCCCTCGCTCGCCGCTTCCACCCAGTCGAGAACGCGCTCGAAATCGGCCGCCCCGCCAGCGTACGGATCAGGCACATCGCGCCACCCTCGCGCCACCGCCTCGGGCCAGAACTCGAGCATGCGCCGCACCTTCGCCTGCTGCGCCGCTGCGGCGCGGGAGCTCGCGGCCACCCGATTGCCTTCGTCCATGACGACGACGAGATCGAAGCGTGTGAAATCCTCGGCACGCAAATGGCGTGCTCGCAGCATCGACAGATCGTAACCACGGCGCCGAGCATGCGCCTGTGAGCGCGCATCGGGCGGCGCACCCGGGTGATAGTCGTGGGTACCGGCGGAATCGATCGACAGGCGATCGAGCAGCCCCGCCTCGCGCGCCTTGTGCCGAAACACCGCCTCCGCCGTCGGGCTGCGGCAGATGTTGCCCATGCAGACGAAGAGCACGGCGAAATCGCAGCCGGACGGAGGCGACGGTTCCATCACGAGTCACCCGCGCGCGCTCGTGTCCGCTGGCCGCGAGCGCGTGTCGTGGACTCTGTGACGGGCATCACTTCTCGCTCCTGGCGACAGAAGCCTACACGTCCAGATTACGCACGCCGAGCGCGTTGCCTTCGATGAACGCCCGGCGCGGTTCGACTTCCTCGCCCATCAGTGTGGTGAAGATTTCATCGGCCGCGATCGCGTCCTCGATCTGCACCTTGAGCAGACGGCGCACCTTCGGGTCCATCGTCGTCTCCCACAGTTGCTCGGCGTTCATTTCACCCAAGCCCTTGTAGCGCTGGATCGAGAGGTTGGAACGGGCCTTGTCCAGCAGCCAATCGAGCGCCTGCTTGAAGCCGGAAATGCCCACTTCCTCGCGGTTGCCCTTGCCGTCCGTGCGCGCGACGACCGCGCCCTCGCCGACCATCGATTGCAGTTCCGCCGCCTTCTGGATCTGCTTGCAATCGCCGCTGGCGAGGAAGTGCTGATCGAGAACGGTCTGGCTCACTCGGTTGTTGTGCGTGCGCAGCAGTCGCAGCACCCATTCCTCGTTCTTCTCGTCATAGAACGGCTCCACGCTCAGTTCGGCGTCTTCGATGCGATCGGCGAGTGCTCGCGCGCCGGCCTGTGCCGACGCTTCGTCGGCAAGCGACACCACCGCGCCGAGCAGCAGGGCATCGAGCGCGCGGCGGTCGATGGTGCGTGCGTTGCGGTCGATCACGGCATCGGCCAGCAGATATTGACGCGCGAGATCGGCGAGCGCCTTCTCCGACAACGGTTCGGCCGCTGCCGAGGGTTTGAACTCGGCGCCCTTGAGCGAAATCTTGAGCAGGAACTGCTTCAATTCCAGTTCATCCTTCAGGTACTGCTCTTCCTTGCCGACCTTCGCCTTGTACAGCGGCGGCTGGGCGATGTAGATGTTGCCGCGCTCGACGAGATCGGTCATCTGGCGATAGAAGAACGTCAGGAGCAGCGTGCGGATGTGTGCGCCGTCGACGTCGGCATCGGTCATGATGATGATGCGGTGATAGCGCAGCTTGTCCGGGTTGTAGTCATCCTTGCCGAACCCGGTGCCGAGCGCGGTGATCAAGGTGACGATCTGCTCGCTGGAGATGACCTTGTCGAAGCGCGCCTTCTCGACGTTCAGCACCTTGCCGCGCAACGGCAGGATGGCCTGGAATTTCCGGTCACGCCCCTGCTTGGCCGTGCCACCGGCGGAGTCTCCCTCGACCAGGTACAGCTCGCACTGCGCCGGATCCTTCTCCTGGCAATCGGCCAGCTTGCCGGGCAGACCGAGCCCGTCGAGCACGCCCTTGCGTCGTGTCATCTCGCGCGCCTTGCGCGCCGCCTCGCGTGCCCGCGCGGCCTCGACGATCTTGCCGCAGATGATCTTGGCGTCGTTCGGATACTCGAGCAGGAAGTCGCCCAGCTTGTCGGCGCAGATTTCCTCGACCACTGGGCGCACTTCGCTCGACACCAATTTGTCCTTGGTCTGCGAGCTGAATTTCGGATCCGGCACCTTGACCGACAGGATGCACGTCAATCCTTCGCGCAGATCATCGCCGGAGACCTCGACCTTGGCCTTCTTGTCGAGTTCGTTCGCCGAGATGTACTTGGTGATGGTGCGCGTCATCGCCGCCCTGAGCCCGGTCAAATGGGTGCCGCCATCGCGCTGCGGAATGTTGTTGGTGAAGCACTGCACGTTCTCACCGTAACTGTCGTTCCACTGCATCGCCACCTCGACCGTCATGCCGGCCTTCTCGCCCACGCAATGAAAGACGTTGCGATGCAGAACCGTCTTCGCCTTGTTCATGTATTCGACGAAACCCTTGATGCCGCCCGAGTGCGCAAAGTTCTCGCTCTTGCCACTGCGCTGGTCGATCAGTTCGATCTTGACGCCGTTGTTCAGAAACGAGAGTTCACGGATGCGCCGCGCCAGAATTTCGTAGTGATATTCGACCGTGCCGAACGTCTCGGTCGATGCCAGAAAGTGCACCTCCGTGCCACGTCGGTTGCGCGTCTCGCCAGTGACCTTCAGAGGCGCCACCGGAATCCCCTGCCGGAACTCGATCTCGTGCACCTTGCCTTCGCGCCAGATCTTCAGTTTCAACCAGTCCGACAGCGCATTGACGACCGAGACACCGACGCCGTGCAGACCGCCCGAGACCTTGTAGGAGTTCTGGTCGAACTTGCCGCCCGCATGCAATTCGGTCATCACGATTTCCGCCGCCGAGCGTTGCAACTCATCGTCGTGCTTGATCGCCGTCGGGATGCCGCGGCCGTTGTCGGTGACCGAGATGGAATTGTCGGCGTGGATGACGACCTTGATGTCGTCACAGACGCCAGCGAGCGCCTCGTCGATCGCGTTGTCGAGCACTTCGAACACCATGTGGTGCAACCCCGTGCCATCGGCCGTGTCGCCGATGTACATGCCGGGACGTTTGCGCACGGCCTCCAGCCCCTTCAGGATACGGATCGAATCTTCGTTGTACTCGCTGGGCTTCTTTTCGATATCGGACATGAATGCCTTCTTGACAGGGCCAACGCTCGCGGGTCGGCACCGAACGTGAATGAAATGAGGTTGCGGCGGCGCCCGTGGCGCCACCATCGTTCAGAGAATCGGCATCAGATGCGCATGGGCATCACGACGTATTTGAAGTCGGTGCGGCCCGGCAACGTGAACAGACCGCTGGCGGCCGAGTCCTGCAACGCCATCGTGATCTCGGAAGAATTCAGCGCCGCCAGCACATCGAGCAGGTAGTTGATGTTGAAACCGCTGTTGACCGATTCTCCCTCGTACGCGACTTCGAGTTCCTCCTGCGCCTCCTCCTGTTCGGTGTTGGTGCAGGAAATCGTCAGCGCGCCGGGTTGGAGTCCGATGCGCACGCCACGGAAGCGCTCGTTCGACAAGATCGCCGCCCGCTGCAACGTCTGCAGCAACTGCTGGCGATCGAGCGTGACGATCTTCGTATGCCCGGTCGGGACGACGCGATTGAAGTCAGGAAATTTGCCATCGATGACCTTGCTCGTCAGTTCGATGTTGCCGAAACCAAAGCGAATCTGGTTGGCCAGAAGATCGATGTTGACGACGTCGTCCGTCTCGGCCAAGAGCTTCGACAATTCGATGATCGTCTTGCGCGGAACGATGATCTCCTGGCGGGTGTAATTGCCCTCCAGCGCCACACTGGCGTAGCTCATGCGATGGCCATCGGTGGCCACGCAGATCAGGCTCGCGCCATCGAGCACGAACAGCATGCCGTTCAGGTAGAAGCGGATGTCCTGCTGCGCCATCGCAAACTCGACCAAGCGCAAGGTGGCCTTGAGCAACTTCTGCGGCAAGCTGAAACTTTGCAACTGCTCCTGACTCATCGTCAGCCGCGGATAGTCCTCCACCGGCATCGTCTGCAGGCTGTAGCGACTGCGCCCGGCCTTCACCGAGAGCTTGCCATCCTTGCCATCGATGCCCAGTTCACTGCTCTCCGGCAACGCACGCAGCAGATCCTGCAGTTTGCGCGCCGATACCGTCGTCGCCTGATCCATCGCCGCTTCGAGTTCGACCTTGGCGGTGATCTGCAATTCGAGGTCGTTGGCGATCAGGCTGAGCGTCGTGCCGCGTTGCTCCATCAGCACGTTGGCGAGGATCGGTAGCGTTTGCCGACGCTCCACGATGCCGGACACCGCCTGCAGCGGTTTGAGCAACGTATCGCGTGCTATTTTTTTAAATTGCATAGATACCTAATCCTATGTAACAAGAGTTCGATGCTGCCGGTGGATAACTAAAAAAAACGATGATGATCAATGACTTGCGTTGTTTCCCAAAGTCCGTAGCGAGGCCACGGAAGCGGCGAACGGATTGTGGATCGTTTCCCGCGATGCCGAAAAGGGGGCGGTTATCCACAAAGCATTCAGCGTCATACCGGATCGATTCATGGTTGCCATCAACTGCGCAGTACCTGCAGCAAAAACGCGAAATCGTGTTGAATCTGCGGCGTGCTCTCGCGCAGGGAAGCGATCTGGCGACAGGCATGCAGCACCGTCGTGTGGTCGCGGCCGCCAAAGTTCTGGCCGATCTCGGGCAGCGACAGCGACGTCAGTTCCTTGGCGAGCGCCATCGCGACCTGACGTGGTCGGGCGACGATCCGTGAGCGCTTCTTCGAGTGCATGTCGCTCACCTTGATCTTGTAGTAGTCGGCAACCGTCTTCTGGATGTTCTCGATCGAGATCTGTCGCGACTGCACGGCGAGCAGATCGCGCAACGCTTCCTTGGCCACCTGAGGTGTGATCGGCACGCGGTGAAAACCGGCGTAGGCGACGACGCGCTTCAGGCCGCCTTCGAGTTCACGAACGTTGGAGCGGATGTGTTTGGCGATGAAGAACGCGACCTGATCATCGAGGTCGATATCCGCCTGCTTCGCCTTGGCGAGCAGGATCGCCACCCGCATTTCCGTCTCCGGCGGTTCGACCTGAACGGTGAGGCCCCAACTGAAGCGGCTCTTCAGCCGATCCTCGATACCCTCCATCTCCTTGGGGTAGGTGTCGCAGGTCATCACCACCTGACGTTTGGCTTCGGTCAGTGTGTTGAACAGATAGAAGAACTGTTCCTGTGTGCTGCTCTTGTTGTTGAAGAACTGGATGTCATCGATCAGCAGCAGGTCGAGCGTCGCATAGCTTTGCTTGAAGGCGTCCCAGGCCTTGTGCTGATACGCCTTCACCACATCCGAGACATAGCGCTCGGCATGGATGTAGCGCACACGGGCGTCGGGTCGATCTTGCAGCAAGGCATTGCCGATGGCCTGAAGCAGGTGCGTTTTGCCCAGGCCGACACCGCCGTAGATGAACAGGGGGTTGTAGGCGTCACCCGGGTTGCTCGCCACCTGCATCGCTGCCGCTCGCGCGAGCTGGTTGGCTTTGCCGGTCACGAAGCTGTCGAACGTGAAATCGCGATTCAACGTGGCGTCGCGTGGCGCCATCGGTGCGAGTGTCGCGGCGCTCGCGCGTTCCCTGATGCCGTCAGCGAGGGGGGCGTTGGGTGGCGCATCGACATCGCCCTGAGCGAGGGTGTTCGCGCTGGAACCCGGTGCTGCCGCGACGTTGGGCTTGTCGGCCGCGACGGTCAGTTGAATTCGCCGTTGTTCACCAAAGTACGCCGTCGCCAACGAATCGATCGTGCCAAGGTAGCGGTCGCGCACCCATTTGCCGACGAAGGCGTTGGGTGCGACGACGGTGACGGTGGATGCGCTTTCCTCGGCGTTGAGCACACGAAACCACGTCGCGAACTGCTGCGCGGAGAGTTCGCGTTCGAAGTGATCGAGGCAGTGGGTCCAGAAGGCTGACATGGTTGCGGAAGCGACGACGGACGTGTCGCATGGCTTGACGCGGGGGCCAACCGTCTGGCGCCGACCAAGCTAGTGAACAGCGACACGCGTGGCGCCCCGATTTTACTTCGGACGGAGGCTTGCGGGGCTCAGTTATCCACAGACCGCGCGAGGCGCCGGCGTGGCGCCCGGATGATCACGAATCAGCGGGTGTTCGAGCGCATGGTGATCCAGGCGCCGAACAGCGCCACGCCGATTCCCACCCAAGTGAGTGCTTGCGGACGAAACCCCTCGAAGGCGATCGAAATGAGCACCGCGCCGATCGGCGACAACACCGAGATGTACATCGTGCGCGCCGTGCCTTCGCGCTTCAGCAGCGTGAGATAGCACAGGAAGGTCAGCAGCGTTCCGGCAAGCGTCAGCCACGCGAAGGCAACCCAGAATGACAGGCGGGTCTCCCACGCCAGGGTCTGGCCACGGATCAGCGCGTAGAGCACCGTCGCCAGCGACCCCCATGCCATCGCCCACGCGGTGTACGTCGTCACCGGTACCGCTGACGCATTGAGCCGCAGCGAGATCGTTGCCGCGACGCTCGATGCCATGGCGGCGACCCCCATGCTGAGCATGCCCCGCACGAAGGTCGTGGACGCATCGGCAGCAAGCAGATCGGGCAGGAAGCAGCCGATGACGCCGAGCACGCCCAGCGAGCCGCCGAGCCACGTCGCACGCGCGATCGGCGTGCCCAGCGCGACTCGGGCCAGAAGCGGCGTCAGAAAGACCATCGACGTGAACGCGATGGCAACCAGACCGGACGCAATATCACGCTCGGCCAGGTACGTGCAAACGTAGCTCAGGCCGTACGCACAGATGCCGGATGCCGCCGCCAGCGCGTGCAGCGCCCACGGCATCGGCCGCAATTCGCGGCGCAGCAGCAACCAGGCAAACAGCAGCACCGCCGCGACACCGAAGCGAAGCGCGACCGCAAAGGTCGGCGTGATCGGGCTGTCGAGCTGCCAGGTGATGGCGTAGAACGTCGTGGACCAGACGACGACGGGGATCAGAAACAGTAACCAGCTTTGGCGTGACATGGGCGACGGCCACCGCAGGCGACACGGTCGTCGCCGCAAGAAAGACCGGAAGGGGTTACTCGGTCGGCACGCGCCGAGGGAATCGAATGTTCAGCTGCTTGAGCTTGCGGTAGAGGTGCGTGCGTTCGAGCCCGGCTTTGTCGGCGACGCGGCTCATGTTGCTCGACTCGCGGCCGAGCAGGTGTTCGAAGTAGATGCGTTCGAACGCCTCGCGGGCTTCGCGCAGCGGCAGTTCGAAAAATTCGGGCGGCAGCGCTGGCCGTTCGCTCGCCGGGCTCTCGCGCAGATCGCCGAGAATGGCCTGCAGATGCTCCGGTGTGATGTCGTCGTTGTTCGACAGCAACAGGCTCGAGAGCACGCTTTGCAACTGAATCAGATTGCCGGGCCAGGGCGCGGCTTCCAGCAGTTGCCGCACGTCGGGCGTCAGCCGCGCCGGAGCATCGGCCGAAAAGGCCAGTGCGCAGCGCTCGATCAGCCCCGGCAAGTCGCCGCGTCGCGCCCGCAATGGGGGAATCACCGCCGTGGCCGACGACAGCAACGCGAACAGATTGGGCTCGAAGCGACCCTCGCCCGAGAGTTGCCCCAGCGGCTCGCTGCTGGCGCAGATCACGCGAACGCCGTAGAGACCGCATTTGCCCAGCATGAAGGCGAGCGAGCGCTGTTCGCTGCGGGTCAGATGAGCGACTTCGGCGCAGTAGAGGGTGCCGTCGCGCGCACTCTCCAGAATCTCCAACGGATTGCTGATCAGGCGCTGCCCGCTCTCCAGCGTGATCCACGGCGTATTGGGTTCGTGCAGGGCGCGCGCGCATTCCGTGAAGCCGACGCCCACCTCGCCCGTCAGCAACACCACGCGGCGCTCGCCGATCAGGGTTTCGAGCCGCGTGCGCAATTCGGTAATCACCGGACTGCTGCCCAGTTCACTGAGATTGACGTGATAGACGCGCTTGGTCTGACCTGCCTTCAGGGCGCGCTGCACGGTGCCGAGCAGCTTCTGCAGCCCGATCGGCTTTTCCAGAAAGTCGAAGGCCCCGATGCGGGTCGCTTCGACCGCCGTCTCGATCGTGGCGTGCCCCGACAACATGATGACCGGCATCGTCAGTTGGCCCGATGCCTTCCATTCCTTCAAGAGCGTCACGCCGTCGGCGTCGGGCATCCAGATGTCGAGCAGCACGACCGACGGCGTGTGCAGGCGGCGCAGTTCGCGCGCGCTGGCCGCATTCTCGGCGAGCCGCACGACGAAGCCTTCGTCCTCCAGAATTTCGCGCAACAGTTCGCGGATGCCAACCTCGTCGTCGACGACGAGAATTTCAGTGGGTGCGATCACGAGGCAGCGTTCTCTTCAACCAAAAGCGGGAATGTGACGGTGACGATGGCTCCACCGGGCACGCCGTTGTCCAGCTGGATGCGACCCTTGTGTTCATCGATGATTTTCTTGACGATGGCCAGTCCGAGGCCGGTACCCTTCGGCTTCGTCGTGACGTAGGGCTCGAAGGCGCGCAGCTTCACGGCGTCGCTGAAACCGCCGCCATTGTCGCAGAAGCGCAGCACCAGCTCGCGCTCGCCGGGGTGTCCGGGCGTCTCGCGCTGCTCCGCCTCGATGCGCACGGCAGCGTCGGCGCGATCGGCGCAGGCGTCGACGGCGTTTTGCATCAGGTTGTGCAGCACCTGTCGCAGACGCGTCGTCTCGCCGCGGATCACGCACTTGCCGGCTTGCCAGGCGAGTGTCACGTTGACCGGATACGAGGCATAGAGCTCGAGCGTTTCGCGCAGCAGCGCCGCGACATCGAGCGGCTGCAGGCTGCCGGGCCGCGGTCGCCGAGCGTAGATGGCGAAATCGTTGACCATGTCCTTCATGGCCGTGACCTGGTTCACGATCGTCTGCGCGCCGCGCTTGAGCGTCTCGGCGTCGGCGCCACTCAGATGCGGCAGCAGCTTCATCTCCAGGCGCTCGGCCGACAGTTGGATGGGTGTCAGCGGATTCTTGATTTCGTGAGCCAGCCGCCGCGCCACCTCGGCCCACGCCGTGTCGCGCTGCGCCTGCAGCACTTCGGTGATGTCATCGAAGACGATGATGCGCGCGGCGACGTCGGCGACGACGCGACGGGTGCCCCGAACGATGAAGGTGCGCGCGTTGCCGCTGATCATCAGTTCCTGCTCGCGCTGCCAGTCGGCGGCGCCGGCCTGCGCGAACTGGCGGGTGATCAGTTCCGCGAACGCGGCGAGGCCCGGTTCGGCGTCGGCCCAGGAGGCGAGCGCGGTGCCGACGCGCTCGTCGATGCGCGCCTGCAGCACGACGGCGGCGGCGGCGTTGGCAACGCGCAGCGTGAAGTCGTCGCTCAGCACCAGCACGCCGGTATTGAGGTTGGTCAGGATGTTTTCCAGATAGAGGTTGCTCGTCTCGATGGCGCGGCGGTTGGCGGCATCGCGGTCGCGGGCGTCGGCGAGCTGTGTCGTCATGGTGTTGAACGACTGCGTCAGCACCGACAGCTCATCGCGACCCTCGACCGGTTGTCGTCGCGAAAAATCGCCTGCCGCCACCGCGCGAGTGCCATCGGCAAGCCGCGCGAGCGGCTGCGCGAGACGTTCGGAGAACACCGCCGCCAGCGCGAGCGCGGTCAACAGCGCCAACATCAGCGCCAAGGTCAGCGTGAACGCGAACAGCCGCTTCAGCGCCACCCGCTGATACGAGAGCTCCTGATAATCGCGAAAGCCGGCCTCGACGCGCTCGCTCTGTTCACGCAGCGCCGCAGGCACCGGTTCGGTCAGCACCAGCACGCGAAACGGCGTGCTCTCGTTGCTCGATATCGGCACCATCGCCTTCAGTTGCAACCCGCTCTCGCCAGCGGCATCGACCGCCGTCACGCGCTGCTGCGCGCGCAGTTGGCGCATCTCGAGGGCGCTCGGCGCCGCCGGCGGCGGTGCGAGCACGTTCTCGGTGGCCTGGGCGATGGTGGCGCCCGAGGCGGTCAACAGCGCCGCGTTGCCGACGCCGGTCTGTTCGCGCAACCGCAGCAGTGTGCTGCGTGCTTCGGCCGGCGGCGCGGCCGCGAGGCCGTCGGCGATGAGCTCGCCCTTGCGCAGCAAATCCTTCAAGGGTTGGCTCAGCGCGGTGCGGCCCAGTTGCAATCCGGTTTCGAGAGCCTTGTCGATGCGGGTGTCGAAATAGCTCTCGATCGACGAGGCCAGAAATTGCACCGAGATGCTGTAGACCAGTGCGCCGGGCAACACCGCGACCACCGCGAAGAACATCATCATGCGCGTGGTCAGCTTGGCGCCGAACACGGCGTCGCGGCGCGCACGCAGCAGCGCCATCACCTGATAGATGACGAGCGCGGCGAGCCCGGCCACGATCAACGCGTTGGCGACCAGCAGCTCGGTGTAGTAGCGGGTGAACAGCGCCGAATTCCCCGACGCCGTGGCGAGCACCGTGATCAGCACGGCACCGGCGATGCCGAGGCAGAGCCACGCCAGACGCATCCAGCGCGGTGGCGACAGGGCCATCACGCTACGGCCAGGATCGGCCGGGTGCGCGCCTTGCTCCGCGCTCATGGCGTCAACACCACGCGATACCAGTCGGAGGCGAGCGACCACTCGCGCGAGACGAGCGTGTTCACCTGCAGCGGTTTCGGCAACTGCGTGGTGTCGAGCCGAAGTCGCAACGACACTTCGTAGCGCTCGCCGCTGCGCAGTTCACGCTTGTCCAGCAGCGGGCGGCCACGCAGCAGGCGAATCTGGCGCAACGCGTCATCGAGCGTCGGGTAACTGCTGGCGCCGGCCAGGGAGCGGCCGCTGTCGACGCGATAGGAGTTGGTCAGCGCGACGAACGTGAGTCGGCGCACGTACTGAGGTGACGGAAGATGCTCGTCAAACCAGTACGGCCGGATGCGCTTGATCTCGGTGTCGAGGACGAAATAGAGCGGCGTGCCGCGCAGCAGCACCTCTTCGAGCGGGGGCGTCAGTGCGAAGTCGAACTCGGCATCGATGACCCAGGCGTCGTCCTGCAGCCGCACGACGGCGCTCTTGACGGCGATGTTGTCGGCCGCCGCCGGCAGCGTGAGGCCGAGCGCGAGCACCAGCGCGAAGAGCCGCGAGCACCAGCCGCTGCGGATCATGGCGCCACCTTCTCGAGCAGCGCGTAGAAATAGCCGTCATGGTGATGCGTCTTGCGATTGCCGCCAGGCAGCAGCTGGCCGGCGCTGCTGGCCGGGTCGCCCGGCAGCGTGATGCGCAGCCGTCGCATGTCGCCATGGCGCGCGAGTGCGGAGGCGATCTGTTCGCTGTTCTCGGCCTTGAAGACGGAACACGTCGAATAGAGCATGCGACCGCCGCGCGCGAGGAGCGGCCACAGGGCATCGATCAGGCGCGCCTGTTCGCGCGCAAGTTGCTCGATGTCGCTTTCACGCTTCAACCATTTGCCGTCGGGATGCCGGCGCACGACGCCGGAACCGGTGCACGGGGCGTCGAGCAGGATGCGATCGAAGGCGACGCCGTCCCACCACGAGGCCGGCGCTGCGGCGTCGGCGCAGCGGACGGTGGCGGCAAGGCCGAGGCGGCGCAGGTTGTCGTCGATGCGCCGGCAGCGCTCGGCATCGATGTCGAGCGCCAACAGCTCGCAGGCGGCGAGTTCGAGCAGGTGCGCGCTCTTGCCGCCCGGGGCCGCGCAGGCGTCGAGCACCCGCATGCCGTCGGCGACGCCGAGCAGCGGCGCCGCCAACTGCGCGCCGGCATCCTGCACGGAAAACGCGCCGTCGCGAAAGCCGGGCAGACGGTCGACCGGCCGCGGGCGCTTCACGACCAGCGTGTATTCGGAGAGCGCCTCGGCCTCGATCTTTTTCGCCTCGAAAGCGCGGAGCAATTGCTCGCGGGTGGCGCGTCGGCGGTTGATGCGAAGCGTCATCGGGCCGTGGCCGTTGCCGCCGCGCAGGATCGCTTCCCACCAGTCGGGTTGTTCGGCGCGCAGTCGCTGGATCCACCATGCGGGATGGTTCCAGCGTGCCTCATCGTCGTGTTCGGCAGCGCGCTCGCGGGCGTCGTCGGGTGCGCGCAGGTAGTTGCGCAGCACGGCGTTGGCGAACCCCTTGGCCGCACGGTGCACCGATTCGACCGCGGCCACCGCCTGCGACACGACGACGTGGGTCGCCGTCTTGCCGTGACCGAGCTGCGTCAGCGCGACCCACAAAATCGCCTCCACCAGCGGCGCCGGGCGTTGATGGGCGAAGAGCCGCACCACGCCACGCGCTTCCCCGAGAAAGCGCAAGGTGCTGTAGCTGAGATCGCTCAGGGCGGCACGCGCAGCACCGTCGAATCCGGCGAGATCGGCGCTGGCGAGCGCATGATCGAGGTTGCGCCCCTCGAGCACCGCGAGCACGACTTCGGCGGCGCGACGTTGCACCAGCGCCAACGCCACGCCCGGAGCGGGCCTGGCGCTGCGGGCGGACGGCGGCGGTGCGGCGGCGTCGGTCATCGCGCGAAAGGTGTGGGCGGCAGGCGCCGCGACGAAGGATGCGTCGAGTGTAGCCGAGCGTCGGGCGCTGGCCCGGCGCCGCCGCGTCGGCTACAGGTGGAAGTCGCCTGCGGCTTCCGGTTGATAGAGCACGTCGTCGATGCGGATGAGGCGTTTGCCGTAGGGCACCGTCCATTCGACGACGTCGCCCTTGGCATAGCCGAGGATCGAGGTGCCAACCGGCGCCAGCACCGAAATGCGTCCCTCGGCGACGTTGGCGTCCTTCGGAAACACCAGCACATAGGTCATCTTCTCGCCGGTCTTCTGGTCGCTCAGCACCACCTTGGAATTCATGGTGACGACGTCCGGCGGCACCTCCGCCGAGGCGACGACGTCGGCGCGATCGAGTTCATCGGCAAGCGCTTCGAGATCCTTGCGGTCACGGCCACCGAACTCATCGGCCACGCTGATCAGCTCTTCCAGGCGAGCCTTGTCGAATTTGGTGATGAAGATCCTGCGTTCTTTCATGGTGCCATGGCCTCGTTCTTCGCCAGCGCTCGCGGCGCACGGCGGGCAAGGGTTGTCAAGGGTGTGTCAAGGGGCTGTCGGCATCGGGGCGGTTTCGGCGAACGCCGCCTGCGACAATGGGATTTTGACATCATTGCGATCCTTGGGGTTCACGGCGCGGCCCGGTCGGGGTCGGCGCCCGCCCCGTTCGGCCGGGTTGGAGGGTTCATTCATGCTCGAAGAGCAAGATCGCATCGCGCTCATGACCGCGCGCCAGTTGCTCGACAACCCGGGGCTCGCCGCGAAGCTCGCCAACTTCGTCGGCACGCCGGTCGAACGCGGCTTCGCGCTGCTGCCCTCGGCGTGGCGCGAGGTCGTCGACGATGCGGCGCACCAGGCCGTGCGGGCGGCGCTCCGTGTCGCGCTGTGGACGCTCGACCAGGGCGAGGCGGCGACCGCGAGGACGCCCGCCAATGCCTGGCACAAACTCGCCGCCGTCGCCTCGGGCGCGGCCGGTGGCGCCTTCGGACTGACCGCGTTGCCGCTGGAACTGCCGCTGTCCACCACCATCATGCTGCGCTCGATCGCGGACATCGCGCGCAGCGAGGGCGAAGACCTGCGTGGCGCCGACGCCCGCCTGCAATGCGTGCAGGTGTTGGCGCTGGGCGGTCGGGCGGCGAGTGACGATGCCGCCGAAATCGGCTATTTCGCGGCGCGGGCGGCCATGGCGCAGGCGGTGTCCGAGGCGGCCAGCCACCTCGCCGCGCACGGCCTTGGGCACCAGGGTGCGCCGGCGGTGGTGCGTCTCATCACGCAGATTGCAGGCCGCTTCTCGATCGTGGTGTCGGAGAAGGCGGCTGCGCAGGCGGTGCCGGTCGTCGGCGCGATCGGAGGGGCGGTCATCAACACGCTGTTCCTCGATCATTTTCAGGACATGGCGCGCGGGCATTTCATCGTGCGGCGGCTGGAGCGCCACTACGGCGCCGTCGCCGTGCGCGAGGCGTGGGGCGCGCTTTGAGAGGCCAAGCGTCTTTCGGTCACGTCCAAGAAGCGCTCAGCCTCTGAGCTTCGTGTTGACGATACAACTTTTTGCGTAAATGACGTCCATGACGGGCTTGCGTGCCGAAAACACCGCAAGTCGAGTTTTTACGGAATCGCGCTGCAAGCCTGTCATGGACGCCATTCCAGGCAAAAGTTGATGCAAACAATGGGCGTTCTGATTGACGGATCGGGCCCGGATTGATCTGGGTCAAGGAGGCTGCGGTGCGCGAAGCGGAGACTACTCGGTTGCAGTGACTCGCGCTGCCCACGCCATGGCCAAAAAGTTTCCCCTTCGACCGGCCCACCCCGAGCGCAACTGCTGGGGTTGCGACAAATTCTGCGCCGCCAACGCGATGGCCTGCGGCAACGGCACCTCGCGCACCCAGCATCCGGTGGAATTCTTCGGCGACGATTGGTTTGAATGGGAGCCGCCGTCCGCTTCGCCGCTGCCATCGACGCTCGCCGAGGCGGCGACCGAACCGCAGTCATCCTGACCGCAAAACCTCACGGCGAGCGCAGAAACGCTGCGAGCACGGCCCCGGTGTGTGACTTGGTCCGGGTCTTGAGCAGCGTCGCCACATCGCCCGCGACGACGACGGTGCCGCCACCGGTGCCGCCCTCCGGGCCCATGTCGATGATCCAGTCGGCCTCGGCGATCAGGTCGAGGTTGTGCTCGATCAGCACCACCGTGTTGCCGGCGTCGACCAGGCGATGCAGCACATGAATCAGCTTCTCCACGTCCGCCATGTGCAGGCCGACGGTCGGCTCGTCGAGCACGTAGAGCGTGTGCGGCGCGCGGCTGGCGCGACCACCGCGCGGAGCCGGAGCGTCGGTGCGGACCTTGGCCAGTTCGGTGACCAGCTTGATGCGCTGCGCTTCGCCGCCCGAGAGCGTCGGGCTGGGCTGCCCCAGCGTGAGATAACCGAGCCCGACATCCTGCATCAGCTTCAGGGGATGGCGGATGGACGGCATCGTCGCGAAGAACTCGACGGCGTCGTCGACGTTCATCGCCAGCACGTCACCGATGGATTTTTCGCGCCACAGCACGGAGAGCGTCTCGCTGTTGAAGCGCGCGCCGTTGCACACGTCGCAGGGCAGCTTCACGTCGGGCAGGAAGTTCATCTCCACGGTGACCATGCCGGCCCCGGCGCAGACGTCGCAGCGGCCACCGGCCGTGTTGAACGAAAAGCGGCCCGGCCCGTAGCCGCGCATCTTCGCCTCCGAGGTCTCGGCGTAGAGGCGGCGGATGTTGTCCCAGAAACCGACATAGGTGGCCGGACACGAGCGCGGTGTCTTGCCGATGGGTGACTGGTCGACTTCCAGCACGCGGTCCACGTCCTCCCACCCGGTCAGGGATTGGCAGCCGGTCAGCGCCGGCGGCTTCTTTCTTGTGTTGCGCGCGGCGACGAGAGCTTGCAGATTTTCGTGAAGCACCTCGCGGGCGAGCGTGGACTTGCCCGAGCCCGAGACGCCGGTGATCACGGAAAGACGCGAAAGCGGCAACGACGTCGAGACGTTGTTCAGGTTGTGCAGCGAGGCGCCCACCACATCCAGCCACATGGGGCTCTCCCCGCCGGAGGGGGAAGGGTTCGCGAGAGGGGGGCGCTTGCCGGTTCGCGCTCGACTTGCGGCCTTTGCAGCCGCCCCCTCTCCCGCGCGAGGGGGGAGGGGTGATCGGGTGTGCAGCGGATGTTGGATCGGCTGCTTGAGAAATTGGCCGGTGACCGATTTCGGGTTCGCCTTCAATTCCTCTGCGGTGCCCTCGGCCACGATCTCGCCGCCGCGCACACCGGCGCCCGGTCCGAGATCGATGATGTGGTGTGCGCGCCGGATGGTGTCTTCGTCATGCTCGACGACGATCAGCGTGTTGCCCTTCGCCTGCAATTTTTCCAGCGTATCGAGCAGCACGCGGTTGTCGCGCGCATGCAGCCCGATGGTGGGCTCGTCGAGCACATAGGCCACGCCTTGCAGGTTCGACCCCAGCTGCGCGGCCAGACGAATGCGTTGCGCCTCGCCGCCGGAGAGCGTCGGCGCCGAGCGGTCGAGCGTCAGATAGCCGAGCCCCACCTCCTGCAGGAAGGCCAACCGTGATTTCACCTCGACCAGAATGTCGCGTGCGATTTCCTCCTCGCGTGCCGAGAGCTTCAGCGCATCGACGAAGCGTTCGACCTCGATCACCGACTGCGCGACGACCGTGTGAATGCCGCGCTCACGAAAACGCACGTTGCGCGCGACCGGGTTGAGCCGCGCACCCTCGCACGCCGCGCAGCGTTCGAATGCCGCCTTGGCATCGAGGAAGGCATCGAGCTCGCGGTCGGCGAATTCTTCGCTGACGCGGTCGTCGCGCTTGAAACCTTTCACGCTCTCGCCGGTGCCCTGGCAGCTCGTGCACCAGCCGTGCTTGCTGTTGAATGAGAACAGCCGTGGATCGAGTTCAGTGAAGCTCGTGCCGCAACTGGGGCACGCGCGTTTGGTGGAGAACACCGTCAGCTCGGCCTCACCACTGCCCTTCCGCCACGCCAGAACCTGCACCACACCCTTGCCGTAGTCGAGCCCGGACGCCAGCGCCGCGCGCAGTTCCTGCTCGCGCCTGGCGGCCACTTCGACCGTGGCGATCGGCAATTCGATGTTGTGCTCGGCAAAACGGTCGAGCCGCGGCCACGGCGCCACCGCGATCAGCTCAGCGTCCACACGCAAGTGGGTGAAGCCCTTGCCCTTCGCCCATTTGGCGAGGTCGGTGTAGAGCCCCTTGCGGTTGACCACCAGCGGCGCGAGGATCGTCGCGTGCCGGCCCTTGCATTCCTTCGATACGCGGGCGACGATGGCGTCGAGCGACTGCGGTTCGATCGGCACGTCGCAGCTCGGGCAATACTGCGTGCCGAGCTTCATCCACAGGAGCCGCAGGAAGTGATAGATCTCGGTCAGCGTGGCGACGGTGGACTTGCGCCCGCCGCGCGACACACGCTGCTCGATCGCCACCGTCGGCGGAATGCCGTGGATGGCGTCCACGTCCGGCCGCGCCGAGGGCTGCACGAACTGCCGCGCATAGGCGTTGAGCGATTCGAGGTAGCGGCGCTGCCCTTCGTTGAAGATGATGTCGAACGCGAGCGTCGACTTGCCGGAGCCGGACGGGCCGGTGATGACCGTGAAGCCGCGGGCCGGAATCTCCACGCTCAGGTTTTTCAGGTTGTGCTCACGCGCGTGCAGCACGCTGATGCTGCGGGCGACGGCGCGACGCAGGTACGCACCCGCTGGCTCGGCGGCCCGGGTCGAGCGCGCGGATTCGGCGAGCGCCGCGAGATCGCGGTCGTAGTCATTGAGCGCCTTCCCCGTGTGCGAGCGCGGTGCGTGCCGGATCGCATCCGGCGTGCCGGTGAAGAGCACCTCGCCGCCGGCGTCGCCGCCTTCCGGGCCGAGATCGATCAGCCAGTCGCTGGCGTGAATGACGTCGAGATTGTGCTCGATGACGATGATCGAATGGCCGGCATCGAGCAGCTTGTCGAACGCCGCGAGCAGCGTCGCGATGTCGTCGAAATGCAGGCCGGTGGTCGGTTCATCGAACACGAACAGCGTGCCGCGCCGATCGCTCACCGAGCGAGCCCCGGCCGGCGCGCGCGACTCGGTCTGACCCCCTCTCGCCAGCGCAAGGGAGGGTGGGGATGGGACATGCGCTTCGGCGGTATGACCCCCTCTCCCTCGGGGAGAGGGTTGGGGTGAGGGAACCCGCCCCGCGCCGGAGGGCTTTTTCTCCAAGCGCTCCACACTTTGCGCCAGATGGCCCGCGAGCTTCAGCCGCTGCGCCTCGCCGCCGGAGAGCGTGGGCACCGGCTGCCCCAACCGCACGTAATCGAGCCCGACATCGGCCAGCGGTTGCAGCGTGCGCAACACCTCGGCGCCGCCCTTGATGTCGCCGAAGAAATCGATCGCCTCGCGCACCGTCAAGTCCAGCACATCGCTGATGCTGCGGCCGCCGACCTTCACCTCGCGCACCTCGGCGCGAAAGCGCGTGCCGTCGCAGTCGGGGCAGCGCAGATAGACGTCGGAGAGGAATTGCATCTCGACGTGCTCGAAGCCGGCGCCGGAGCAGGTCGGGCAGCGTCCGTTGCCGGCGTTGAAGCTGAAGGTGCCGGCCGTGTAGCCGCGCTCCACCGCCAGCGTGGCACGGGCGAAGATGGCGCGGATCGCATCGAAGGCGCCGACGAAGCTCGCGGGGTTGGAGCGTGACGACTTGCCGATCGGCGACTGGTCGACGAACACCACATCGTCGAGGTTCTGATGCCCGAGCAAGAGGTCGTAGTGCCCTGGCGCCTCGGTCGTCTTGCCCTTCGCCTTCATCAGGGCCGGCACCAGCACGTCCTGCACCAGACTCGACTTGCCGGAACCGGAGACCCCGGTGACGGTGACCAGCCCGTGCAGCGGAAACTGCACGTCGATCCCTTTGAGATTGTTCTCGCGGGCGCCGATGAGCGCGAGGCGATGCCGCTCGTCCTGTTCGAGCCCCCGCGGGCGCCGCCTGATCCGTTCGCGTCCGAGCAGATACGCCGCCGTTCGTGAATCGGTCGTGGCGGCCAGTTCGCGCGGCGAACCGTCGAAGATGATGCGACCGCCACGCTCGCCGGGGCCGGGGCCGATGTCGAGCAGACGGTCGGCGGCGAACATGATCTGCGGGTCATGCTCGACGACGACCAGCGTGTTGCCGGCACTCTTGAGCCGTTGCATGACGCCGATGATGCGCGTCATGTCGCGCGGGTGCAGGCCGATGGAGGGCTCGTCGAGCACGAACAGCGTGTTGGTCAGCGAGGTGCCGAGCGCGGTGGTGAGGTTGATGCGCTGCACCTCGCCGCCGGAGAGCGTGCGGCTCTGACGATCGAGCGTCAGGTAGCCGAGCCCGACGTCGCACAGATAGCCGAGCCGCGAACGCACTTCGCCCAGCACCAGCTCGCCCGCCTCGTCGATGACGGCGCCGGAAGCCGCGAAATCGAGCGACACGAAAAACTGCCGCAAGCGTTCGATCGGCAGCAGCATCAGGTCGTGGAGGGTCAGGCCGGGCAGCGCCTCCAGCGTGTCGCGCGAAAAGCGGAAATGGCGTGGCGAGAAGCGCTTCGATGGCGCAAGCACGGCGTCGGCATTGGCCTTCGAGCCGATCCGGAAGTCGAGCGAACCCGGCTTCAGCCGAGCGCCTTCGCAGGCCGGGCATTGCGTGTAGGCGCGGTATTTCGACAACAGCACGCGGATGTGCATCTTGTAGGCCTTCGATTCCAGCCAGTCGAAGAAGCGCATGACGCCGTACCACTTCTTGTTGGCGTCCTTCTCCCACGAACGCCAGCTGTCGTCGCCCTCGATCACGTAGCGCCGGTCGTTCGGCCCGAGGTCGCGGAACGGCACATCCATCGGGATGTTGCGCGCCGTCATGTATTTTTTGAGATCGTCCTGGCACTCCTTGAAGCTCGCCGTCTGCCACGGCTTGATCGCGCCCTCGGCGAGCGTCTTCCCCTCGTCCGGAATCACCAGCCCGAGATCGACACCGATCACGCGGCCGAAGCCGCGGCACGTCTCGCAGGCGCCGAGCGGGTTGTTGAACGAAAACGACGACGGGTGCGGTTCGGCGTAGGTGATGTCGCAGGCGGGGCAGTGCAGGTCGGCGGAATAGCGCCAGACCCCGGGCTCTGTAGGAGCGGCTCCGCCGCGACCTGCCTCATCATCGCCAACGCTGGGTCGCGGCAAAGCCGCTCCTACCGTTGGCGTATCCAGCAAAAACACATTCACCCGTCCCTTGCCGTGGCGCAGCGCGGCCTCCAGCGCCTCCATCACGCGTGCGCGTTCGGCGCTGCCGATGCGCAGGCGGTCCTGCACCACGTGCAGCACGGTGGCGCCGTCGCGCCGCTCCTGGTGGTGGACGCGCGTGTAGCCCTGTGCCGACAGAAACTGCTCGACCTCGGCCTCCTTGAAGTTCTCCGGCACCGTCACCGGAAAGCTGATCGCGACGCGCGGATCGCCCGCCTTTGCCGCCCGCAGCTTGAGATCGACGAAGATGGAATCGGCCGTGTCGCGCTGCACCCGTTGCCCGCAGCCCTCACAATGGAGCGCCGCGAAGCGCGCGAACATCAGCTTCAGGTGATCGTTCACCTCGGTCATGGTGCCGACCGTCGAGCGCGAGGTGCGCACCGGGTTGGTCTGGTCGATCGCGATGGCCGGCGGGATGCCCTCGATGCGCTCCACCTGCGGCTTGTCCATGCGGTCGAGGAACTGCCGCGCATACGGCGAGAAGGTTTCGACGTATCGGCGCTGGCCCTCGGCGTAGAGCGTGTCGAACACCAGCGAGGACTTGCCCGAACCGGACACGCCGGTCACCACCGTCAGCTCGCCGGTGTGGATGTCGAGATCGAGGTTTCTGAGGTTGTTCTGCCGCGCACCGCGGATGCGGATGTCGGTGGCGGCAGCCGTCGGCGGTGGCACGCGCGAGGACGGGGACGATGTGCGCTTGCGCTTGCCTTGGGTCATGAACAGCGGCGGATACGAAACGGCGACGACGCGCTGCTTCCGCCGCGCGTTCGTCCGCTAGTGTACGCGTCTACTGTATTTGCCGACAGTAAGTGGCGTCGGCGCCGCACGGGAGCGGCACCGACGTGCGGGGGACGATCAGTAGCTGGTGCCGCAGTTGCGGTTGCTCCACAGGCGCAGCGCCGCATACGTCGTGCGGGTCGCGCAGGCGCCGAGCGCGTTCTGGGTGACCGCGGTGCCCGTGAAGCCCATGGCCAGACGCGTCGCGATCAAACCATCGGTGAGCGGATCGACGATGCCGTTGCCGTCGTAATCGCCGTTGCAGGAGATGTCGATCGCGGCCGGCTTGCCGGTGGGGGGTGACGTGCAGGCTTGAGCGGCGGCCACTGCGCGGGCGGCATGCAGCACGCCATCGCCGCAACGCACGATGTCGCAATCCCAGGTTACGCCGATGCCGGTGGAGTACGGCGTCGCCGAGCCGCGCATGAACGCGGCGAGATGATGCGGGGCCAGCGTCGGCTGCACGGCCCACATCAGCGCCGCGACGGCTGACACATGCGGCGTGGCCATCGAGGTGCCCTGGTAGGCGACATAGGTGTCACCTGCGGGCGATGCCACAGGCGAAGTCGTGCCGGTGTTCAGCGTCGAAAGAATGGCCGTGTCGTAAGCCTTGTCGCCGCCGGGGGCCGACAAGGTCGCCGGCTGTCCGACGTTGGTGTACGTGGCGCGGGTGCCGTCTTGCGCCGTGGCGGAAATGGTCAGTACACCGGGGCAGTTGGCCGGCGCGTAGCCGGCGGCGCCGGAGCGGTCATTGCCGGCGGCCACGACGACCAGCGCGCCGAGAGATCGGGCGGTTGCGATGGCATTGGCGTAGGTCAGGTTGCAAGGCCCCTGACCGCCAAGGCTCAGGCTGATGATTTTGGCGACGTTGGTATTGGGCGGCACGCCGGTGATGCTGCCGCCCGCTGCCCAGGTAATGGCGTCGGCGATGTCGGAGGTAAATCCACCGCACTTGCCGAGCACGCGGATCGGGACGACTTTGGCTCCGTAGGCGATGCCGGCGACGCCGATCGAATTGTTGGTCAACGCGGCGATGGTGCCGGTGACGTGGGTGCCGTGCCAGGAGCTGTTGCCAACCGGGCACTTCTCGAAGGAGCCGCCACTCGTGTTGCTCTCGGTAAACGTGACCCAGTCGCCGGGGTCGGATGGATCCGGGTCACGACCATTGCCGTCGTTGGCGACGGCCGCGTCGCTGATGAAGTCGTAACCCCCAACGGTCTGGCCCGTCAGATCCGTGTGGGTGACGATGCCGGTGTCGAGCACCGCGACGCGCAGACCATTGCCATTGGTGGTGTTCCATGCCGTTTGCGCGTCGATGCCGTAACTGCCGCTCGTTTGTGGCTTCAGGTCCCACTGATCCGACGCGTATCGCGCGTCGTTGGGTACGAGCAGTGGAAAGGCGCGCCCGTCCGGCTCGGCGTAGGCGATGCCGGGTTGCTGCGCGATCCGCCGCGCGAGCTGTTCGGCCTGCGCGGGGCTCATCGGAGTGTCGAGCCGCGCGATCATGGCGCCCAGGCCCGCAATGTGCGAAAACGTCATCGGTTGCCCGACCGCCGAGGCGATGGCGGCGACCCGCGAACTCGCTTCGGTCGCAGACAATTCGGGGCCCGATTTGTCGGAGGCCTTGATGATGAGTCGCGTGACGGGAAGCCGCGGCAGCGGTTGGTCGGGGTCGATGGTTCTGCCGCCTGCATAGGTTTGGCTCGCGATGAGCGCGGCGCAGCACGCGGCAAACGCGACACGAATGAACGGTCGGGAATTTGGCATGAGGGTACTCCGGTGTGTCGTTGGCCATGCACGCCGGGAACCCACGGCGCGCAGATCAGTATGATCTTACCCATGCCAGCGATCCTTGTGAAGAAGAATCTGTTGCTCCTCTCCAACTCCCGCATGCCGGGGCGTGGCTACCTGGAGCACGCGGTGGACGCGATTCGCGAGGCGCTGGGCGGGGCGAAGCAGGTGGTGCTGATCCCGTATGCCAGCGTGACCATCGCCTGGGATTCGACGGCGAAGAATGTGCGCCTCGGTTTGCAGGCGCTGCGAGATGACGGCGTGGAGATCACGGCGATTCATCACTTCAAGGACCCAATCGCGGCGCTCGCGCAGTGCGACGCCATCATGGTCAACGGCGGCAACACCTTCAATCTGCTGCACCATCTGCGCCGCAGGGAGTTGATCGTGCCGCTGCGCAACGCGGTGCTGAACGGCACGCCGTACGTGGGCTGGAGCGCCGGCAGCGGCATCTGCGCGCCGACCATCCGCACCAGCAACGACATGCCGATCATCGACCCGGCGGGGCTCGATTCGCTCGGGGTCATCGATTTCCAGTTGAACGCGCACTACACCAACGCGGTGCCGGAGGGCTGGATGGGCGAGACGCGCGATCAGCGCCTGGCCGAGTTCCTGCACGTGAACCCGACGATGCCGGTGTTCGGCTTGCCGGAGGGAGATTGGCTGCGTGTTCGCGGCGGCGAGATCACGCTGCACGGGCCGTTCCCCGGTCGCTGGTTCCGCGCCGGTCAGGACAGCGTCGAGGTGGCGCCGGGCAGCGCCGTGTTGCCGGCCTGACGGCCGCAGGCGCCGGTGGTGACGCCGAAGTGGGCCATCATCGGGCCATCAACTTTTCGCCGAAAACCGCATTCACAACGGGCTTGGCGCGTCAAAACATCAAAAGGCGACTTGATGCGATTTTGCGCTGGAAGCCCGTTGTGGATGCGGCTTTTCGCAAAAAGAGGTATCGCCGCCGATCGATGTCGGGGCGTCAATGTGCCGCCTGCGCGCTCAGCACGCCGTTGCGGTGGCGGATCAGGTCGAGCGTGGTCAGCGCCGGCGCGGCGTTGCCCCAAGCGCTGCGAACGTGGTTCAACACGGCCACCAGTTCATCGTCGTTCAAGCGGTGGTAGAACGGTGGCATGCCCCAGGGCTGCGGGTTGCCGGCGGTCGCGGGCGCGAAACCGCCGGAGAGCACCACACGAAACAGGTTGGCTGAGTTGCCCATCAGCACCGTGCGGTTGCCCAGCAGCGCCGGATAGGCGCCAGCCTTGCCCTCGCCTTGCTTGCCGTGGCAGTCGGCGCAAAGCTCGCCGTAGCGCTCGGCGCCGAGTCCCGCCGCCACGGGTCTGGCCGACGACACGGCCGGCGCCGATGGCTGGAACGTCGCGCCGCGCGTGACCGGCAGCGCCTTCAGGTACGTCGCCATCGCCCGCGCGTCGTCGTCGTTCAGGTATTGCGTGCTCTGGAACACCACCTCGGCCATCGGGCCCAGCGCCGAGCCGTGCGCCGACCTGCCCTGTTGCAACCACTGGGCGATCTCCTCAAGCGGCCAGTCCGCCACGCTCGCTTCGTCCCGAGCCGTCAGCGACGGCGCGTACCAGTCGTTGCGCGGCATCATGGCGCCATCGTAGGCGTGCCCCGCGAGCGGCGCGCCGAGCGCATTGCGCGTGCTGTGGCAGGCGCCGCAATGGGCGAGCCCCTGCACGAGGTAGGCGCCGCGTTGCCAGTCGGCTGATCGCGTGGTATCGGTTGCCGGGCTGGCCGGTTTGAAGTAGAGCCGTCGCCACGCCGCCAGCGCCAGCACGCTGTCGTAGGGGAAGGCGAGCGCATGCGCCGTGTTCACGCGATGCACCGGCGGCACGCGCTGGCGCAGATAGGCGAAGATCGCGTCCGAATCTTCGCGCGTCAATCGCGTGAAGTTCGGGTACGGGAACGCCGGGTACAGCGGCCGCCCGTCGCGCGAGCGGCCCTCATGCAGCGCGCGGTAGAAGGCGTCGGCCGACCACTCGCCGATGCCGGTGGCGGGGTCGGGCGTCAGGTTGCCGGCGATGACGGCGCCGAACGGTGTGTCCACCGGGTGACCACCGGCATAGGGTGCGCCACCTCGCGCCGTGTGGCAACCGGCACAGTTGCCGATGCGCGCAAGGTATTCCCCGCGCTCGATTTGCGCTGGCGTTGCCGCCACCGGCGCGCTCGTCCGCTCGATCGCGCTGTGCCCGTCGATCTCCAGCCACAACGCGACACCTGCCGCGAGCGCAGAGAGCGCAAGCAGGCCCGACACCACCCACCACGCGCGCTTCATGGCGACACTCCGCCGCACCGAAGCGGCAGCGGCGCGCTCGGCGCTGCCAACGGCCGGTTGTGCGGCGGCACCGGCTGCGCGGCCAGCCAGGCCGCGACGGCGTCGATGTCGGCCGGCGTCAACGCTTGCGCCATCTCACCCATGCAATCCGGCGCCTGCGCCCGGCGCTGGCCCGCGCGCCAGGCGCCGAGCTGGGCGCGCAGGTAGGCCGCCGGCAATCCCAGCAGGCCGGGAATTGCCGGTGCCACGCCGGTCAAGGGCGTGCCGTGGCACTGCGCGCACGCTGGCAGTTTGCGCGCCGCATCTCCACGCAGCACCAGCGCCTCGCCGCGACCCAGCACGTCGGCTGACGCCTTCG
This sequence comes from Pseudomonadota bacterium, assembly GCA_018241765.1. Taxonomy (GTDB): domain Bacteria; phylum Pseudomonadota; class Gammaproteobacteria; order Burkholderiales; family Casimicrobiaceae; genus Casimicrobium. The sequence continues at coordinate 58,626 of JAFEDD010000015.1, forward strand.
GCACGGCGGGCGCCGGGTACGGCAAATCGAGCGCGGAGAAATACGCCGCCATGTCGCGCAGGTACGCATCCGACAGCGGCTGCAACAAGTGCGTCATCGCCGCGTTATGGCGCCGCCCGTCGCGGAAGTTCAGCAACTGGTGGTACAGATAACCCGAGGGCTTGCCCGCAATGCGCGGCAGGTATTCGGCGTTGATGGTGCGCCCCTCGGTGCCATGACAGGCGGTGCAGGCGGCGAGCCGCTCGCCGAGATCGGTGGCGGGCGCCGCGTTGGTAGCCGTCGTTGTCATGAAGAACGACGCGGTCAGAGCGAGCGCCAACGAGAAGCAAAACCGCATGGCGCGATTATCTTGCGACCGGTCGCGCCATCGCGTCGCCGTTCCGGCCTTGCCGCGTGCGATGGCCGCCGCGACGCCACCAACGGTCTTGAGAACCCCCCTGAAAATGTGCGAATAAAATATCATTGTCATGTTGACAGGGTGCTTTCGTCCGCCTTGGAGCAACATCATCCAACCAACAGGGAGTGTTACATGCGCAAGTTTCTGGCGGTAAAAGCGGCTGCCTTCGGCGCCGTCGCGGTCGCGGTGAGCGGGTGTCAGACCACCAATTCGATTCCGTACAAGGCATCGACCAGCAACATCATTGCGATTCAGCAGTCGTTGCAGGCCCAGAACAAGAAGGTGGCCGTAGCCGGTGTTTCGATGGCGCCGGGACTGGAGGAAAGTCCGCTTTGCCGGTTGAACGGGCCGATCAAGGTTGCGCCGGGCAAGACGCCGACCGAGTACATCAAAGACGCGTTCATCGAGGAACTGTTCGCCGCCGGCGCCTATGACCCCAACTCGGCCAACGCGATCAGCGGCCGCATCGAAGCGCTGAGCTTCAGTTCGGTCTCACCGGCCAACTGGACCCTCTCGATGAGCGTGAAGTCACCGAACTCGGAGGGCTACACCGTCAGCACGAAATACGCGTTCGACACCAGCTGGACGGCAGAGGCCGCCTGCCGCAATGTTGCCGACGCCTTTGGGCCCGCTGTCCAGGATCTGCTGAAGCAGGTCGTCACCCATGCTCGGTTCCCGGGATTGGCCAAGTAATCGCCCTCGGGCATACGTCTCGGCGACCCATCCGCGCGTTCCCGCTCGACGTCGTGAGTGGCGATGAAAAGCATGCAGCGAACTCGCGGGCGGGCATATCCGACGAGCGCCTTGGCGACGGGAACGAGGCCATGCTTTCGCGTCGCTCCGGCCACGCGGGCAACCACCCGTCCAATCCGCCCGACATGATTGATCCACTCACCTTTCCGATACCGACCGAATTCACCACCCTGCGGTTGATGCTGCGGCCGTTTCGCGTGAGTGATGCGCCAGCGTTGCATGAGGCGCTGGCCGAGTCGATTGTGGAGCTGCGCCAACATTTGTGGTTTTTGCCTTGGGTGGCGGAGGAGCCAACGCTATCGTCGGCCGAGGTGCGTTGCCGTCGTGCCGAGGGCAACTTTTTGCTCCGCAACGATCTGGCCTATCTCGCCTTCAACCGCAGCACCGCCCGTCTGGTGGCGTCAGTCGGTTTGCATCGCACCGACTGGACGTTGCCGTCGACCGAAGTGGGCTACTGGGTGCGCCGCGGTGAAACGGGCAAGGGTTACGCCTCGGAGTGTGTCAATGCGCTGACCGATTGGGCGTTGAACGAACTGCGTGCCGTGCGTGTGGCGTTGGTGACCGACGATGACAACGTCGCCTCGCGCGCCGTGGCAGAGCGCTGCGGCTTCACGCTGGAAGGCCTTCACCGCCATACGACGCGGGGGCCGGATGGCGCGTTGCGGCACAGTGCGGTGTACGCGCGCTTGCCGCAGGGTTCGTAGCCTGTGGCGCGCCGTCTCACAACAGCACGATGTCGTACTGCTCCTGCGCGTAGCCGGGTTCGACTTGCAGGGAAACCGGTTTGCCGATCTCGACGCTCAGTTGCGCGAGGGCGGCGGATTCGTCGTCGAGCAGCAGATCGATGACGCTTTGCGCGGCCAGCACGCGCAGTTCGCGCGGGTTGAACTGCCGCGCCTCGCGCAGCACTTCGCGCAGGATCGCGTAGCAGATCGTCTGCGCTGTCTTGATTTCGCCGCGCCCGCTGCATGTCGGACACGGCTCGCACAGGATGTGCGCGAGCGACTCCCGCGTGCGCTTGCGCGTCATCTCGACCAGGCCGAGGTGCGTGAAGCCGTTGACCGTGAGCCGTGTGCGATCGTTGGCGATGGCGGCGTGCAGCGCGTCGAGCACGGCGGCGCGATGCTCGGGCAGGTCCATGTCGATGAAGTCGATGATGATGATGCCGCCCAGGTTGCGCAGCCGCAGTTGCCGCGCGATGGTCTGCGCGGCCTCGAGGTTGGTCTTGAACACCGTGTCGTCGAACGAGCGCACGCCGACGAAGCCGCCGGTGTTGACGTCGATCGTGGTCAGCGCCTCGGTCTGGTCGAAGATCAGGTAGCCCCCGCTCTTCAGGTCGACGCGGCGGTGCAGCGCGCGCTCGATTTCCTGCTCGATGGCGTAGAGATCGAACAGCGGACGGGCGCCATCGTGCAGTTGGATGCACGAGGCGACGGCGGGCGCGTAGCGCTCGGCGAACTCGATCATCTGCCGGTGCGCGCCCGCTGCGTCGACCAGCACGCGGCGCGTGTTGTCGCCGGAGAAATCGCGCAGCACACGCTCGGCGAGCGTCAGGTCCTGGTGCACGAGAGCGGCCGGTCGCACGCTGCGGGCGCGGCTTTGCACGTCGGCCCAGAGCTTGGTGAGGTATTCGACGTCGCGCGCGAGGTCGCTCTCGGTGGCCTTCTCCGCCATCGTGCGGATGATGAAGCCGCCGCGCGTCGCATCGTCCGGCAAGAGGCGCGTCAGCGTCTGCTTCAGCAGGGTGCGTTCGGACTCCTGCTCGATGCGCTGCGAGATGCCGATGTGCGAATCCTGCGGCAGGTGCACCAGCAGGCGTCCGGCCAGCGAAATCTGCGTCGACAGTCGCGCGCCCTTGCTGCCGATCGGGTCCTTGATGACTTGCACGAGCAGCGGCTGCCCTTCGGAGAGCAGCTTCTCGATGGGCTTCGGTGTGCTCTCCGGTGTGTGCTGCGCCTGTCGGAACTCCCAGATGTCGGCGACGTGCAGAAAGGCGGCGCGCTCGAGACCGACATCGATGAACGCGCTTTGCATGCCGGGCAGCACGCGGGCGACGCGACCGAGATAGATGTTGCCCACCAGACCGCGATGGCTGGCGCGCTCGATGTGCAGTTCTTCGACCACGCCGTGGTCGAGCACCGCCACGCGCGTCTCTTGCGGCGTGACGTTGATGAGGATCTCTTCAGCCATGGGCTGACCCCCGCAGGAATTTTCGTTGCGCTCGCCACCCTCGTCGCGCGAAGGATGGCGAGATCACCGAACACTCGGATCGATGGCGCGATCAGGCGGGTGTCGTCGGGGCGACTCCTTACAGCAGGCGGATCTTGAAGCGCGACAGCAGCATCGAAGTCTCGTACACCGGCAGGCCCATGACGCCCGAGTAGCTGCCTTCGAGCCGCTCGACGAAGATGGCGCCGAGCCCCTGGATGGCGTAGGCGCCGGCCTTGCCCATCGGCTCGCCACTGGCGATGTAGGCGTCGATCTCGGATTCGAGCAGGTCGCGAAATCGCACCCGCGACACACAGGTGTCGTGCAGCAGTTGCTTGCCATCGGTGACGGCGACGCAGGTCAGCACCTCGTGGCGCGTGCCGGAGAGCATCTTCAGCATGCGCTTGGCGTCGGCGGCGTCGCCCGGTTTGCCGAAGATGCTGCCGTTGAAGACGACGATGGTGTCGGCGGCGAGCAGCGGCATCGACGGCAGCCCGCGCTGGCGTGCGCGCAGCATGCCGATCTCGGCCTTCATCTTGGCCATGCGCTCGACGTAGATGAACGGGTTTTCGCCGGCCAGCGGCGACTCGTCGATATCGCGGTTACGGTTGCTCTCCTCGCGCAGCAGCACCGTCTTGCAGGCAACTCCCATCTGTTGCAGCAGTTCGAGGCGGCGTGGGCTTTTCGAAGCCAGATAGATTTCGTTCATTCAGGGTAGCGAAGCGTCGGGTTGGCTTCATGCCAAGGCCGGATCGGCGACGATGCGGTGTTGCTTCGCGTCCCGGCGATGGAAATCAGTCGCGGTGGTAGGGATGGCCCGATAACAAGCTTAGCGCACGGTAGAGCTGTTCCACCAAAACGATGCGCGCGAGGCCATGCGGCAAGGTCAGTTTCGACAACGACAGCCGGAAGTGTGCGTTGCTCTTGAAGGTTGCGTCAAGTCCATCCGCGCTACCGATCACGAACGCGGCGGCCGCCGCCTCGCGCTCGAAGTGTTGCAACTGCTCCGCCAGTTCGCGCGTGGTGAGCGACTCGCCGCGTTCGTCGAGCGCGATGGTCAGGCCGCCACGCGGCAGCTGGCTGCGGATGCGCTCGGCTTCGAGCGCGAGGATCTGCGCCGCGTTGCGGCCGCCGCTGCGGCGCTCGGGCTTCAGCTCGATCAGTTCGAAGGGCCACTCGGGCGGAAAGCGGCGTGCGTAATCGTTGACGGCGGCGTCGACCCAGGCCGGCTGCTGGTGGCCGAGCGCGATCAGCCGAAGCCGCATGTCAGCTCGTGTGCTTGCGGCTCGCGGGTTTCCTGGCCGCAGGCTTCTTGGCGGCGATCTTGCGACCGGTGGCGGGGGCGGCGGTGGCCACCGCGTCCGCGCTCGATGTGCGGCGGCGCGTGACCGGCTTGGCGACGGGTTTCGCCGTCGGCTTTTTGGCGGCGGGTTTTTTGGCGACGGGTGACCGGGCGGTCGACTTGCCAGCGCTGCCGGCCGTGGCGGTTGCCGCGCCTTGCTTCGTGGTGGCGGTGGCCTTGGTGGCGCGCTTGGCGGCTGGCTTTTTCGCGGCGGCGGCGGGTTTGGCGGCCGCTGTCTTGCTGGCCGGCGCCTTCGTCGCTCGCGGTGCGCGCGTGGGGGGCGCGGCAGTCCACAATTCTTCGAGGTTGTAGAGCGCGCGAGTGCCCGGCAGCATGATGTGGACGACGAAGTCGGCGCAATCGACCAGCACCCATTCGCCGCCTTCCTCGCCTTCGCTGGCGAGCACCTGGCCGCCGGCCGCACGCACGCGATCGGCGACGTTGCGGGCGAGCGCCTTGGTCTGGCGCGCGCTGTCGGCGGTGGCGATGATGAGGGCGTCGTACATCGCGGTCAGCGTCCGCGTGTCGAGCACCGTGATGTCGCGCGCCTTGATGTCTTCGAGGGCGGTGACGGCGGCTTTCTGAACTTTATTGAGGCGCAAGCGATACCTGCCGCAGGCGATACAAGTGATGCGCCCGAATATAGGCCAGCACGGCGGGCGGCAGCAATGCGGCCAGCGCCGTGTCGGGGGCACCGCCGGCGATGAGGTTGCGGATCGCGGTGGCCGAAATGTCTTGCGGCGCGACTTCGAGAAAGCACAGCGCGCCGTGCGGCTGCGTCCGCAGCACGCCGAGGTCGTCGTTGAGCCGGCCCTGCCAGACGGGCGCCAGCGCCGGCGTCCGCAGCGCCTCGGCGGGCGAGCCGGGGCGGTTCAGCACGACCAGGTGCGCGAGATCGAACAGCGCCGGCCAGCGATGCCAGCTCATCAGGCCGCCAAACGCGTCCGCCCCGAGCAGCCACACCAGCGCGCGCTCGGCACCCACCTCGGCGCGCAGGGCTTCGAGCGTCGGCACGGTGTAGCTGGGCGTGTGGCGGCGCAGTTCGCGGTCATCGACGCGAAGGGTGCCGGTGGCGTCATCCGCCACGGCCAGCCGCAGCATGGCGAGGCGTTGCTCGGCCGTCGCACCGGGCTGCGGGCGGTGGACCGGCGTTCTGGACGGGATCAGCCGCACTTCCGGGAGCGCCAGTGCCTGTGCCGCCGCCAGCGCCACGCGCAGGTGCCCGCAGTGCACCGGGTCGAAGGTGCCACCGAACAGACCGAGCGGCCCCGACGAGACGGTGGCGCGGGAGTCAGGCGTGGTGGGCATAAAGGCAGTCTAGCTCACGGACGGGGATCGTCGTCGGACCCGTCGAGACACAAAATCGACGCTACAGCTTTTTTGTGCAATGGCGTCGGCAATGGGCTTGCAGCTCGATTCGGCATGAACCCGGTTTTGGCGGTTTTCCGCCGCCAAGCCCGTCATGGATGCGGTTTGGCGAAGAAAGTTGTTGCGCGTCTGGCTCGTGTTTCCGCACGGGTTTGCGTGCGTGGCGGACGCGTCCGGCGTATCTTCCGGTGACGGAGGTTGCCATGACACGACGCGACGAAGTCCACCGCTACTGGTTTCCGGCCAAACGCTATGGCTGGGGTTGGGGCCTGCCGATCACATGGCAGGGGTGGCTGGTGCTGGCCGGCTACGCGGGGTTGGCGTTGGCGCTGGTCCGGTGGGTGTCGCCGCGCGAACATCCGTGGATGTTCGTGGCCGGCATGACGGTGTTGTCGCTGGCGTTCGGCGTGGTGTGCTGGTGGACGGGCGAGCCGCCGCGATGGCGTTGGGGCGACGACAAACGATGACGGCGACACCGTCGCCGGTGCCGCCGTGGGTCGGCGGGCGTCCGCGTTCAGGCAGACGCCGTCCGCGCCGCGCTTATTGCTGACCGCCCATGTAGAGGCTGGCCGCGTCGCGAGCGACGACGTGCTGCTTGGCGGTTTCGCGGCTGGCGCGCAGTTCGGCGCGGGCTTCGGCGCGGCTGCGGCTGTCCGGGTTGGCCGCCGGCAGCGCGTAGGGCACATCCTTGTTGTCGCTGCCGCGGGCGGCGACGCGCACTTCGGCACGGCTGCGGCTGTCGGGCGTGGCTGCGGGCGTGACGTAGGGCGCTTCGGCGTTGCCGATCGCGCTGACCGTACGCGGCGCGCTCTTCGTGATGCCGAGGTCCGGGTTGTTCGCCGTGGCGATGTATTCGGCGGCAAAGGCACCGCTCGAGGCGACGAGTGCGGCGGCGATGATGGCGGCGAAGCGGGTGGTGTTGCGTTTCATGATGATGTTCCTTCGAGGAGTTGAGGGTTTGGTGTTGTGGGCCGGGGCCGGAGGCGCCCGGTCTCGAAGCGGCATCAGGAGCCTGTTCTCGCGGTTCCCTGCGTGACCCGGAGGCCGGGAGCGGCGGGAACAGGCACTTGTTGCTGCGTCGATGGAGAGAATGTTAGGTATTGCGATTGCGTAAATAAATAGCGCTGCCGTCAATTCATTGTTGCCAAATTCGCAACGATAGAATGTGCGTCAACGCGGCGCCCATGCCGCCAAGGGAAGGGAGCCGGGCCATGGATCAACTGCGCGCGATGCGCGTCTTTGCGACGGTGGTCGAGGCTGGCAGCTTCGTGCGGGCGGCGGAGCGGCTCGACATCGCCCCTGCGGTCGCCACACGGCAGATCGCCGAACTCGAAAGCGCGCTCGGGGCGCGCTTGTTGAACCGCACGACCCGGCGCATCGCGCTGACGCAGGCCGGCGAGCGCTATCTCGAGCGCGTGCAGCGCATCCTCGCCGACGTCGAAGAGGCCGCCGCCACCGTGGGCTCGGACACCGCCGATCCGCGCGGCGTCGTGCGCTTGCTGGCGCCGGCCGCGTTCGCCGCGCACCAGTTGGCGCGGCGGCTGCCGGAACTGCGTCGGCGCTACCCCGAGCTGCTGATCGAGCTGACGGTGCAGAACGCCGTGCATGGCGTCGACGATGGCCACGACATCACGTTGCTGATGCTGCCGGAGCCGCTCACCGGCGGCAACTTCGTTGCGCGGCTGCTCGCGCACTCGGAGATGATCGTCTGCGCGAGCCCCGCCTACCTCGACCGTCACACCCGCCCGACGCACCCGGAACAGCTCACCGGCCATGAGTGGCTGCTGCCCTTCTCGCCCGACGGCCGTCGCCAGAGCACCTTCGAGCCGAGTGCGCAGGCGGTCGCCGCAGGCCGTGTACCCAAACCCGTCACCCTCGAGCAGCCGCCGATGTCGCTCGCCACCGCCCACTGGGACACGCTGCATGGCGCGGCGCTCGCCGACATGGGCATCACCGCGCTGCCCTCGTTCGTTGCTGACGGTTCGCTGCGCGACGGCCGCCTCGAACATGTGCTGCCGCAGTGGCGCGTGCTCGCCATGCAGCTCTACGCCGCCGTGCCGACGCGGCGCCACCTGCCCGCGCGTACCCGCGTCGTCTTCGACTATCTGGTCGCCGCGTTCGGCGGTGTCGCCCGCGACCCCTGGTTGCGGGCGACACCGTAGGCTTGCGGGCATCGGCGAACGTTGCTACCCTTGCCCACACGCGCCGCATCGAGGCGCGTGGCCGAGATGGGCACGGCCATCACGTGCGGACCGCGGTTTGCGTGGCCGCGAATCGTTTTGCAACACACAGGGGGCTCGAAACATGAACTACCAACAAGGCATCGCCGCGCTGCTCGCCGCAGGCGCCATCGGCATCGCATCCGCTGCCGTCGTGACCTCGCCCGTCGGCATCTATACCAACGCTGGCGGCAGCAACGCTGGCGATCCGCCGGCACAGGATGTCTGGCTGCGCACCAACGTGCGCAATGGCGGTGCGGTCGGCATCAGCAACAACTATCCGCGCAATGGCACCGGCTCGGTCTACCTGTCGCTTGGCGCCAATACCGGCAACAACGGCAAGGCCGACTGGGAGTTCTATCCCGCCACCACGTTCGGTCGGCTGGCCGATCTCGGCAGCTTGAACTACGACTGGTATCGCGACGCCGCGAGCACGGCACCGAATCACCTGCATCCGGTGCTGCGCCTGATGATCGACGCCGATGGCAACCCGGCGACCACGAACGACCGTGGCTACCTCGTCTTCGAGCGTTGCTACAACGTCGCCAGTTGCCCGGCCGTGCCCACCAACGCCTGGACGTCCGAGAGCATCACCGGCAGCACCAACCTGTGGTGGACGCAGTTCGGGGTCGGCACCGAGACCGTCTTCAACCGCAACCTGAACAGCTACAAGGCGGGAAGCTACACGCCTACCTCCGGCTTTGCGCAGATCGGACCGAACAGCGTCATTCTCGGCGTCAGCATGGGCATCGGCTCCGGCTGGAATACCGGCGCCGCAGCGCCGGCATTCAACGGCGCCATCGACAACCTGACGATCACGACGACGACGCAGGGTGCGACTTCGCTCACCAACACCAACTTCGAGCTCGTGCGCGTCGCCGACGCGCCGGCCGTGGTGCCGACGCTGAGCGCGTCATTGCTGGTGGCGCTCGCCGCCACACTCGGGCTCGTGGGCGGCTGGCGCCGTCGCTGCGGCAACCGCTGATCGCGCACTCGCGCGGGAACGCGAATTCAGTTCGCGTTCGGCGCGGCGGGCGGCAGCCGTGGCGCGCCGCCCAGATGCACGCCGGAATCGAGCAGCAGCAGTTCACCGGTGACCGTGCGCGCGCCGTCGATCAACCAGACGATGGCATCGGCCACATCGTCGGCCGTCGCGGCGCGACCGAGCGGCGCCTGCCGCTCATAGCCCGCCTGCAGACGCGCGGCGCCCTCGGCACCGATGCCGTCGACGAACCAGCGCGTCGTGATCAATCCCGGGCACACGGCGTTGACGCGAATGGCCGGCGCCAGTTCGCGCGCGAAATGCAGCGTCATCGCGTTGATCGCACCCTTGGAGGCGATGTAGGGCACCGACGAGCCGATACCGAGCGCGCCGGCGATCGAGGAGACGTTGACGATGGCCGCCTGCGCCGATGCGCGCAGCCATGGCACGGCCGCCCGCACCATCTGAAAGGTGCCGAGCGTGTTGACGGCAAGGATGCGCTGGAACCCCTCGGCGTCGAGGCCGTCCCAGCTGCCCGCGCTGCCGAAGGCGCTGACGCCGGCGTTGTTGACCAGCGCATCGAGCCGTCCCCAGCGGGAAGCGGCGGCTTCGACCAGCGCCCGACATTGCGCATCCTGCGCGACGTCGGCGCGCAGCAGCAACACGTCGCCACCGGCCGCGCGACAGGCCGCCGCCGTGCTCTGCGCCTCGCGCTCGCTGCGCGAATAGTTGATCGCCACGTTCCACCCGCGCCGCGCGAGTTGCAACGCGGTCGCCGCGCCGACGCCCGTCGCCGAGCCGGTGACGATGGCGCAGGGGCGGGAGGACGCGGGCGAGGAGCGCTCGGAGTTCATGGCATATCCCTTCGATGATTGGGCGGATGGCCCCATTGTCGCCGTTGCGGCGCGCCTGACGCATCACTTCATACGCGAGCGTGAAACGGCGGTGATGCGCGACAATGCCGTCTCCGGTCAACTGTGCCGCCGGTGCGGCCCCCTGATGGCATGACTGCCTCCCCTGCCCCATCCACCCGTGCGGCCGAACGTCCGCAAACGCTGGGTGAAGAGATCGCCAACAGCGTGAGTCACGGCGTCGGATTGCTCGCGGCGCTCGCCGCCTATCCGGTGCTGGTCTACGTTGCCTCGAAGCGCGCCGACGCGATCGGCGTCGTCGCCGTCAGCGTCTTCGCGACGACGATGATCCTGCTCTATCTCGCCTCGACGCTCTTTCATGCGTTGCCGCCGGGCCGCGCCAAGCGCGTGTTCCAGGTGCTCGACCACGCCGCGATCTTCCTGATGATCGCCGGCACCTACACGCCGTTCACGCTCGGCGTGCTGCGCGGCGCCTGGGGCTGGACGCTGTTCGGCATCGTCTGGAGCGTGGCGGCCATCGGCATCGTGCTGAAGGCACTCGGCGGCGTGCGCTACACGACGATCTCCACCTGGGCCTATCTGGCCATGGGCTGGGTGGTGGTCATCGCGGCGGAGCGCGTGTGGACGCTGATGCCGGCGTGGGGCCTGTTCTGGCTGATTGCCGGCGGTCTGGCCTACACGTTGGGCGCGGTGTTCTTTGCGCTCGAGCGCATCCGCTATTTCCACTTCGCGTGGCACCTCTTCGTCATCGCCGGCACGGCCTGCCACGTCGTTGCCGTGGCGGCCTATTCGGGTTGACGGCGCCGCCCAGGCGCGTGCTCAGGCGCCTTCGGCGCGCAGTCGTTCGTAGTACGGCGTGAAGTCCGGCGCCGTGTCGTCGCGCAGTTGCTGGTACGAATCGAGCACGAAGTAAGTCGTTTGCACATCGTCGATCAGAAAACGCGTGCGCATCGTGCTCATCGCGTCGTAGGGGCGTCGCTCGGGCACCTCGCTCTCGACGGCGTAGACCAGCTCCTTCGGCGACGACAGCACGCCCGCCCCGTAGGCGAGCACGCGACCCTCTTGCCGGATCAGCCCGAATTCGATCGTGTACCAATAGAGCCGCGCCAGCCAGTCGAGCGCGCCCAGCCGCTTCGCCTTCAGCGCGCCGTGGCCATAGGCTTCGAGGTGATCGGCATAGAGCGGCGTGAACAGCATCGGCACGTGGCCGAAGAAATCGTGAAAGAGATCGGGCTCGACGATGTAGTCGAACTCATGCTCCTCGCGCAGCCACACCGTCACCGGAAAGCGGCGGTTGGCCAGATGCGTGAAGAACACGTCGTCGGGCAGCAGGCCGGGCACGCCCACCAGTTGCCAGCGGCTGCACGCCTGAAGCGCCGCATTGACCTCGTCGAAGTCGGGGATGCCGCGCCGCATGTCGAGCGCGCGGTTGCCGTGGATGGCATCGAGATATTCGCGGCAGGCTCGCCCCGGCAGCAGCGCCATCTGCCGCTCGACCAGCCGCGACCAGCGCGCCTGCTGCTGCGCCGTGTAGTCGCCGAGTCGCTGCGGCACGGTGAAGTCCTGCGCCATGTCGGCGTAGTTGCCGCGCAAGCCGGCGTTCGGGTTGTGCGTCTTGGCGGTGATGTCGAAGCTCATGGCGGAGTCGGGATGAAGGGCGGCGCGATCATGAAGACGCGGCGAGCGCCGGGCCGCGGTCGCTGCGCCTCGCCGCAGGCGCTATTGTGCACTCCGGCACCACGGCAACCGCGGCGTGCGCCGGCGCTCAACGACTGTACGCGCTTTCGCCATGCGCCACGATGTCGAGCCCTTCGCGCTGTTCATCGTCGCTGACGCGCAGACCGACGAGGCGGTCGGCAATCTTGTAGGCGATGAACGCCACCACCGCCGTCCACACGATGGTGAGGCCGACGCCCTTCGCCTGCGCGATGAACTGGGTCGCGATGGAGTAGTCCGCCGGTTTGATCACCGTAGCCGTCACCCAGTCGACGACATGGCCGGGGCCGCCCAGGTTCGGGCTGTTGAACATGCCGGTGGCCAGCGCGCCGAAGATGCCGCCCAGCGCGTGCACGCCGAACACATCGAGCGCATCGTCCGCCTTCAACCTGCGCTTGAGCCCGGACACCCCCCACAGGCACAGCGGGCCGACCACGATGCCGAGCGCGAGCGCACCCATCAGGCCCACGTTGCCGGCGGCGGGCGTGATCGCCACCAGCCCCGCGACGGCGCCCGATGCCGCGCCGAGCATCGAAGGCTTGCCCTTCAGCCACCACTCGACGAGGGTCCACGACATCACCGCCGCGGCCGTCGCCAGCAGCGTGTTGATGAACGCCAGCCCGGCGGTGCCATTGGCCTCCAGCGCCGATCCGGCGTTGAAGCCGAACCAGCCGACCCACAGCAGCGAGGCGCCGACCATCGTCAGCGTCAGCGAATGCGGCGGGAAGGCCTCCTTGCCGTAGCCCACGCGCTTGCCTACGAGGTAGGCGCCAACGAGCCCCGCCACGCCGGCGTTGATGTGCACCACCGTGCCGCCCGCGAAGTCGAGCGCGCCCCACTGCCAGATCTTGCCGGCCGTGGCGTTGAGGCCGTCGACCAGCCTGGCATCGGTGTACGCGTCGGGGCCGGGCCAGAACCAGACCATGTGCGCGATCGGGAGGTAGCTGAAGGTGAACCAGATGACCATGAAGATGAGCACGGCGGAAAACTTCATGCGCTCGGCGAAGGCACCCACGATCAGCGCGCAGGTGATGCCGGCGAAGGTCGCCTGGAAGGCCATGAACACGATCTCCGGGATCACCACGCCCTTGCTGAAGGTCGCCGCGTTGGCGAAGCTGCCGCTGAGGTTGTCGAACAACCCCCTGCCGAACAGGCGCGAGGTGCCGCCGACGAACGCGTTGCCCTCGGTGAAGGCGAGGCTGTAGCCATAGATCAGCCACAACACCACGATCAGCGAAAAGCTCACCATCACCTGCATCAGCACCGACAGCACGTTCTTCGAGCGCACCAGACCGCCGTAGAACAGCGCGAGACCGGGCACCGTCATCAGGACGACCAGCAGCGTCGACACCATCATCCACGCGGTGTCGCCCTTGTTGGGTTGGGGCGCTCTGGCGGCCGCTGCCGTCGGCGCGGCGGGCGCCGCGACGGAGGTCTGTGTGCTGGCCGTGGATGATGTCTCGGCCACTGGCACCTGGGCCGCAACGACGCAGCATGCGCCCCACGACAAGGCCGCGCAGAGCGCGCCGATGAAGCAACGAAGGTTCAGCATGAACGGCCCCCCGGCTCAGAGCGCGTCCGCGCCGGTCTCGCCGGTGCGGATGCGGATGACCTGTTCGAGCGCGAACACGAAGATCTTGCCGTCGCCGATCTTGCCCGTGTTGGCGGCCGTCTCGATGGCGTCGATCACGCGCTCGACGAGGTCGCTGTCGACGGCGACTTCCACCTTCACCTTGGGCAGAAAGTCGACGACGTACTCCGCGCCGCGATACAGCTCGGTGTGCCCCTTCTGGCGCCCGAAACCCTTGACTTCGGTGACCGTGATGCCCTGCACGCCGACGCCGGCGAGGGCTTCGCGCACTTCGTCGAGCTTGAACGGTTTGACGATGGCAGTAACCAGTTTCATGAGGCGCTCCCCGACGTTGGATGGCACGGCACCGGAGCTTCGACCGCACGGGTCGATCTCGTGGTGAAGCTTCGGTCGGGGGGCACTTTGCAAACGCCGTGCCAGCCTCGGGCGGGTACCTGTGCGGCGAGATGACGGCTTGCGGCCTTGTCTTGGTGCGCGTGATGGCGCTGCGGTGCGCGGCGCTCCTCAACGGTGCATCGGACGTCGACGCCGGCGTGCGCTCGTCGTGCAGCGTTCGCCGCGTGGGTGCGCGGCGGCTGCGCGCTGTTGCGTCAGCGCAGCGAGCCGTTGGGCGGGTTCACCGGCGGATTGCCGTGGCTCTGCACTTGCGGATGCACCGGGTAGACCTGGCGCGGTGGGTGCGGTCGCTCGACGCGGGGCGGCGGAGCGACGTGCCGAGGCGGCGGCGGATTGTGAAAGGCCGGCGGTGGCGGCGCGCGGTAGACGGGCGCCGGCGCGATGTAGCGCGGACGAGGATCGTAGCCGGGTCGCCAGCCGTCCCAGCGATAGCGGTCGCCGTACCACGGGCGGTCGCGGTAGTAGCTGTCCCAGTACGGACCGACACTGTAGCCGATGATCGGGAAGCCATAGCGGGCGCCGATGCCGAAGATCGGGACGTAGCGGTTTTGGTAGTAATAGCGAAGATGGCGGGCATTGGCCCAGCCACGCAGGCCGCCGCTGGCCACGTCGCACCACTGGTAGCCGCTGACGCAGCCGTAGACCATGACGTTGTTGCCCGGCGCGATCCAGCCGACCTTCGGATAGCCGGCGTCGGGGCCGGCGCGCAGGCTGGTGCCGCTCGCCACCCAGGCCGCCTGTTGGGCATGGGCCGGTGGCGCGAGCACGAGACCGCCGCCGAGCAGGCCGAACGAGAGCAACAGCGCGAGGCTGCGGCGCGAGGTGAAGCCCTGGCGGGCGAGGCGAAGCGACTGCGTGGACATGGCGACTCCTTGCCAAAAAGGCTTGCGACATCTTCATGGACGCGCTGCGCGCCCGAAAAGCGCCATCATCGCGTGCCTTGGCCTGCAACGGCGCCGGGCCCGCGCACGTTGACCGCAGCGCGCGCGCTTACCTTTGCTTGCAATTGCCGACGCGCGCGTCGGCAGGCGAATCAGCCGCTGCGTTCGATTCGCCAGAGCTGGTACTTGAGCGCGGCCCAGCAACCGGCGACGATGGCGAGCACCGTCAGCAATGAGCCGAGCGCAAGCGTGCTCATGCCGCTCAGGCCCTGGCCGATCGTGCAGCCGAGCGCGAGCACGCCGCCGAAGCCCATCAGCGCGCCGCCGACCAGATGGTTGGCCAGGTCCTCGGTCGAGGCGAAGCCCTCCCAGCGGAAGGTACCCTTCGCGGCGGCCATGACGCCGGCGCCGACCATGATGCCGAGGATGCTGGCGATGCCAAAGGTGACGAATTTGCTCTTGTCGCTCCAGAACGCCAGCAATTCCAGCAGGTACGCCGGCGGCGCCGTGAAGGTCAGCGATTCCGGGCGTCCGGAGTTGGTGCTGATCCACGCCGCGTCGAGCGTCTCCGGGTGTTCGGCGACGAAACCCAGGTGCCCGCTGACGTACCAGCCGGCCACCACCATCAGCCCGACGACGATGCCGCCGATGGCGTTCCACGGGTCGGCACGGAATTCACGCCCGGCCAGCGCGAAGGCGAGCAGCGCGATGCCGATGCCGAAGCCCACCGCGAGCGCCGCGCCGCCGCTGAGGCCGAGCAGCGCGGGCAGGTCCTGCGTGCTCGGCAGCGTCACCGCCACCGCATCGAAGGTCGCCACGCGAAACACGGCGAGGATGCCGCGCAGCGTGAACCACGCGAAGACCGCCATGACCAGGAGCGTGACCAGCGCGCGCAGGCTGCCCGAGCCGACGCGCAGCAACGTCTTGCTGCCGCAGCCGGAGCCAAGCGTCATGCCGACGCCGAAGGCGAAGCCGCCCACCAGATGCGACAGCCAGATCAGGCGCGGCGCGACGTAGAACGACTTGCTGAAATCGACGCTGCCGGAGAGCTTCAGCGCCGCCACGCCGATCATCGCGACGCCGACCGAGGCGATCGCCATGCGCGCGCGCGTCCAGTCACCGAAGTTCACCACGTCCGAGATGGCGCCCATCGTGCAGTAGTTGCTGCGCTGGGCGACGGCGCCGAACACGGCGGAAAGCAGGAACGCCCAGAGCGCGGCGCTGTGTTGCAGGGAGATGAGATCGGCGGCGGACATCGGCGGGGGAGGCTTCGGCAGAAACGGCAGCGCCGATTATCGTTGCAAGCGGCCGCTTCGTCGCGCGGCAAACGCACGCAGCCGACGATGAACGGCTTTTTCTGGAAAGGCGCATCCATGACGGGCTTGGCGCTGTAAAACCCATAAAGTCGACTTTGTCGATTTTTCTCGTGTAACCCTTGCCACATGCGGCTTTAGCAGCCAAGTTGGCGGACGCTGAGCGCTGCGATTCGCCCCGGAACGCGGGCGCGCCGATCAACGACCCATACCAACGTCATGTTTGCCGCTACACTACGGGGTTTCCCCGCACGGCACAGCGCCCGCTTCCGTCTTCGGCCGATGCTCGACACCCACCCGCACGCGCTGCCTGCCGGCACGCGCATCCTCGACTACACGATCGAATCGGTGATCGGCACCGGTGGGTTTTCGATCGTCTATCGCGCGATGGACACCGTGCTCGGGCGGCCGGTGGCGATCAAGGAATACTTTCCGGCGTCCTTCGCGCAGCGCGCGCAGGACGGCACGGTGCACCCGATGTCGCGCGAGCGCGAAACCTTCGGCACCGGCATCACGAGCTTCAGCAACGAAGGCAAGATGCTCGCGCAGTTCGACCACCCGGCGCTGGTGCGCGTCTACCGCTGCTGGGAAGAGCGCGGCACGGCCTACCTCGCCATGCGCCTGTACGACGGCGTGACGCTGAAGGACGCCGTGAAGGACGGGCGCTGGAGCGCCGATGAAGCCTCGCTGCATGCCCTGCTGGCGCCGCTGTGCGAGACGCTCGACCTGTTGCACGCCGCGCGCTGCTATCACCGCGATGTCGCGCCCGACAACATTCTGTTGACGGCGGGACAGATGCCGGTGCTGCTCGATTTCGGCGCCGCGCGTCGCGCCATCGAAGGCAAGGAGGTGTTCACCGCCGTGCTGAAACCGGGCTATGCACCGATCGAGCAGTACGGCGACGGCGAACTCAAGCAGGGGCCGTGGACCGACATCTACGGCCTGTGCGCCGTCATGCACTTTGCGCTGACCGGCGAGCCGCCGCCCACGGCGATCAGCCGCATGTTGAACGACCGCATGCCGTCGCCGCGCGAGCGCTTCGCCGGTCGCCTGCCGGAGCGCTGGCTCGATGCGATGGCCGCGGGCCTCGCGGTGCAACCCGAAGCGCGCCCGCAGAGCATCGCCGAATTCATCGATCGCCTCGGCTGGAACGAGACCCCGGCACCGCTGCCAATGGACGCAGTGGACGCCGCAGACGCACCGATCGCCGCCGAGGCGCCCGCTGCGTCCGCGGCCGCCGTCACGCCCGTGGCACCGTCGCCACCATCGACAGTCGTTTCGCTTGGCTCCGCCTCGACGCCCGCGCCGACATCGGCCGCACAGCCTGCATCGATCGCGGCGCGCCCCGCCTCGACGCCGCCGGCACCGGCCGCGGCGCCGCGTCGGCATCGCCTGTGGCCCGCCGTGGCCGCCGTCTCGCTGCTGCTGATCGCCGCGGCGGTGTGGCAGATGTGGCGCACGCCGAGCGCGACTGCTGCGGCAAGCAGCACGGAGGCCGCGCCGGCGACACCCGTCGCGGCGCCTCCGCCCGCCGCACCCGAGCCGACGCCTCCGGCGGCCAGCCAACCCGCCGCGCCCGAAGCGGCCGCCGCGGCACCGCTCACAGTTCCGGCCGCCGCCACGCCGTCGGCCGCCGATGGCGCACCGACGACGGCCAAGGCGTCGCCCGCGCTGCCGCCGCCGGCCGCGACGGCTGGCAAGCCCGCCGTGGCCGAACCCGTTGCCGCCAAGGCCAAGGAGAGCAAAGAGGGCAAGGACGGCAAGGAAGTCAGCAAGAGCGCCACGGCACGCGGGGCGAGCAAGGGCGACGCCAAGCCCGCGCCGAGTGCGCCGTTGCCCGAAGTGCCGACCGTCGACGAAGCACAGGCCGCGACCCCTTCGCGCCGCGCCGGCGACGAGGATGATTTCGCGAGCGACCGCGCTGCGGCGCGCCGACCGGTGCGCTGCGGCGTGCTGCTCGAAATGCAGCGCCTCGGCAATCCGCTCAGCGAGGACGAAGCGCGCTTCGTGCGCGAGCGCTGCCACTGATCCACCCGCGTCGTTTCGTTATGGCTTTTCGCTGAAAGGCGCATCCACAACGGGCTTCGCGCTCGATTTCCGCAAAAGTCGATATCTGACCACAAGCCCGCCGGCAACGAAGCGCGGTCAAGCCCGCGCCTACGGGCGGATGTGCCCACGGTAGGCGACGGCTTGACGTCGCTCGCGGGCGGTTGACCATCGCAACCCGACGTCGAAGGCAACGAAGCGCGGTCAAGCCCGCGCCTACGGGCGGATGTGCCGAAGGTAGGCGACGGCTTGACGTCGCTCAGTGGCAACACGGCGGTCACCCGCATCGTGCTCAAAGATCACCTCGGCAGCATGGTGGCGGAGGTGGTGATTCTGGGCACCCCCGGCGCCGCGGCGCTCGGCGGCGTCACCCTTCACGGCTTCGGTCCGTGGGGGAACGCGACCACTCCGCTCAACGTCGATCAGCGCGGCTTCACCGGGCACGAGCATCTGGCGGAGCTTGGCATCATTCACATGAATGGGCGGCTGTATGACCCCGTGCTCGGTCGCTTCCTGCAGGCCGACCCGATCATCCAGGCGCCGCATAACGCGCAGTCGCATAACCGATACAGCTATGTGATGAATAACCCGCTGAGCTTTACCGATCCGACGGGATTCAGTAGCTGGACTAAATTTCGTGACAAGTGGCTGAAGCCGATTGTTGCCTTGGTCGCAGCAATCGCGACCTACGGAGCAGCTTCTGAATTCCTTCTTGCGCAGCTGTCTGAATTTGCACTCAGTGGCGGCACGAGCGTTCTGACGCTTGCCGGTGGCGAAGCTGGCATCGGTATCTCTTCAGTGGGATTTGGTGCGGTCGGTGCGGCGAGTGGTGCCGCTGCGGGCTTCGCTGCTGGTGGAATCATGGGCGGTAACATTCAGTCAGCATTGCAAGGTGCGTTTAGCGGTGCGATTACTGGTGGCATTGACGGCGGGTTTCTGCGTGCCTCTGCTGCGGTGAAATTTGCCGCGCGCATCGCCGGTAGCGCTGCAGCTGCTCGCGCCACCGGCCAGGACTGGCGACGCGCAGTGAAATTCGCATTCGTGATGTCCACGTTGCGCGTTGCTGGATTGGAGATGCGTCGTCAAATGGTCGAGCAGTCCAGAATCAACCCTGACAACATTAGCGGTGAGAGCTATGGCGTTGATGGCAGCGGTGAAAAATTGGCGGGAGCACGTCGCGCGGTCAACCCAGAAACTGGGCGATACTTTCCCTGTGATTCCTTGATGGGTGGATGCCAAGGGGCACCGACTCGAGAGGGTGACATTCGATCAAGTTTCTTCGGTATGGAATACGCGCCTCGAAGCCTGCCGGATCGTATCAATGAAGGTTTCGCGGGCCCTCACGACTGGCTCCGCAACCTGACGGGCTCTTACATCAACACCGTTGTTGAGCCGACCGATGTCGTTGGAAATTCACGCGTGTTCACTGGCGCAAGGCTCTGGTTCGACGACTATCCAATGAACTATGGATTGGTCATCCCGGCGAGCGTGTTTGCGATCGGAATACTGACGCCGAGCGGTGCCTATGGGGCGCTCTCCGCGACTGATCGGAGGAGATGATGATGTTGCCCAAGACGATCAAGTGGTGGCGTTGCACTGGTTTGGTGGCTGCAAGCGTGTTGAGCGCGTGCGCTGCCAGTCCTTCGCCAAGCGTGATCGCACAATCCGTGGACTTCAGCTCCTGCGAATCACTTGCTGGCGACTTTGATGCGAACGGCACCGACACCACCAATGGCCGTCTTATTTCCTATAAGACTGCTGCGCGCATGCCTAAGTCTGACGCGGCACAGGTACTAAGGATTTCGTTTGATAGGGCAAACTTGAGACTTGTCGTGCAGCAACTTTCTTCCGACAACATAGAGGTTGCCCCGCAGCAACGCCTGCGCGGCGAGTGCGTCAATGGGCACTGGATTCTCCGCGACGAATACCACGTGAGAGTTGATGGGACAAGAATCGACGGCGTTGATGTTTGGGATTTCCAGAGAGCGAGCGATGGCCACTTGTTGTTTCGCGTCAACTCTCAAGGCACGAGTATGCCCTTTGTGACATCACGACCGTATCGCGACGACACTTCCGCCCGGTTCGCGCCAATCAGGCGTTAGAAGCGAGCGTAGCCTCGATGCAACGAAGTGGAATCGAGGGAGCACGTCAGCTATTTATTTCGCGCGCGCGAAGTTGTCTCAGTCGGCAGGACGGCGAACCCCGAAAGCCCAAGCGACGCTCGGAGCGTTGCCGGAAGGCGCGGCGTTGCAACGCGAGCGGCGGGACACACGCCGCCCAACCCAACAACCATCCCGCTTTTGCCAATCGTTGCCGCAAAGCGGCCCCGACTTCTGCACCATGACCCATCGCCTGCGGTCGTTGCGTGAGTCGCCGACACGGTCGTGGGCGGGCAGTGGCGGCCCTCGATTCCACTTCGTTGCATCGAGGCTACGGTTGCCGCAACGCGCCCTTGGTCACTCGTCCGCGGCACGGACGGCGCACGCGATACAGCTCGATGCTGTAAGGCGCATCTACAATTGGCTTGGAGCGCGAAATGCGGCCAAAGTCGACTTGAAATCGTTAAGAAAGTATGTAGCAGCTCTCACAGACGAAATTGCGCTTGTCAATCAATGGATTGCACGACAATCAACGGACATCGCCATCATGCAAGCGACGCGCAAACGGCGTCGGAACGTGAAAGTTGCCCTGTAGGCCGCGCCAGTCAACGAAAACAGCCAATTCACCCATGGCGAATACGATCCCGCCACCCGTGCCAAGAGCGCTGCGAGCAGCGAATCGACCAAGGCGGCGGCGCAGCCAGCGTAGCCTCGATGCAACGAAGTGGAATCGAGGGAACACGTCAAGCATTTGGCGCGCGAGAAGTTGCCTCAGTCGGCAACACAGCGAACCCGGAAAGCCCAGTGCAACTCGGCGCGATGCCTGAAGGCGTGGCGTTGCAACGCGAGCGGGGCGTTCCACGACGCCCAACCCAACAACGATCCCGCCTTTGCCAAACGCTTCCGCGAAGCGGATCCGACTTCCTGAATCGGAACGCATGCGTGTACCGCGGATGGGAGTGAGAGGGATTGACGTAACAGCCGGATAGTGGTGGCACCCCGTGCCCACCGCAACGGCGACGGAATCTGTGAACATCGAACGCGATGCCTGATGGCCTTCACCACGCCCTCACCCGTGCGCGCTCGCTCGTCAAGTGACCGCTGCGCTCACGGTCGGCACGTTGCCAAGGAAGGCGTCCGTTCGTCGCGGTAGCTGCGTCCGCCACCGGCAGATCGGTGCCCACCGAGCTTGTCCGATGCGTAACCAAATCGCGCTCATGGGCCGCATCGCCAACATCGGCATCACGCAAACGGCGGGTGGGGCCGGTGTGCTGACGCAGGGCTTCGGCGTCGAGAGCCGCTGACATAGCGTTTTTCCGTAGCGGCGCCACGGCGCCAGTCGTGCCGCATCCCGGTATGATCGTTGCCGTCGCCCCAGCGCATCTTGGGTGGCGTCTACGGTGGCGACCCCGAACGCGCTGCCCCGTGCGGGACCCGCGCACCAGTACCCACGCGAAGTGAGCCCAGCGAATGAACGGACCGCCGATCGAAATCGTTGCCGTGTCACCGACCGGTCGCTGGGAGGTGCGCACCCATGCTTGGGAAGTGCGTATGTCGCACTGGATCGATACGCCTCATGTGTACGACCGGCAGGCGTCGCGTGTCGTCTACGTTCCCGAAGACACGACGTGGTCACTCGACCACGCGGAATGGGTGAGCGATTCGGTCGTCCAACTGCATCTGCGCCAGTACCCCGGCGGGCCCGGCATGCAGGCCATCGTGCGCATCGACTGCGCGGCGGGCAGGGCTCATTGCAACGGGCATGACATGGCGATCGCTGCGCTCGATGACGCGCTGGCGCGGGCTGTCGCATCTCGATAGGATGGTGCTCGTTCATCAGGAAAAGCCGGCCGGCGCTTCCCCCGAAAAAAGGAGTCAACCGATGTCTCGTTCCCTGCTCGTCACGCTGCTCTGTGCCGCATCCCTGGGCGCGCATGCCGCGGAAGATTCGCCAGCCGCGCGCAAGATCGCCGCCGATCGCTACCTGAGCGTCGTGCCGATCGCGCGCCTCGTCGATGACACGTTCGTCGAGATGGGCAAGCAGATGCCGCCCGAACAGGGGGCGGATTTTCTGCGCGAGGTGAAGGTGCTCGTGCGCGTGGAGAACATCGAGGCAATCGCGCGGGACTCGATGATCCGTCACTTCACGGCCGACGAGCTGAACGCGCTCGCGGACTTCTACGGCTCTTCGGTGGGCGCCAGCGCGATGAAGAAATTTGGCGCCTACATGGCCGACGTGGCGCCGGCGCTTCAGCTTGAGCTTCGGCGCGGGATGCAGGAACTCGGGAAGAACAAGGCGAAGTAGCGTCCGCTGGCAGCCCGCCGGTCGGCTCAGCCGCTCAGGGCGCCAGCCGCTCGATGTGCCAGCCGCCGAATTGCCGCATGTAGACCAAGCGGTCGTGCAGCCGCGATTGCCGGCCCTGCCAGAACTCCACGCGCTCCGGCACGATGAGATAGCCGCCCCAGTGCGCCGGTCGTGGCGGCCCGCCGGGCAGGATGCCGTAGCGTGCGGTGGCCGCCGCCACGCGCGCCATCAGTGCTTCGCGGCTGCCGATCGGTTCGCTCTGCGGCGAGGCGTGGGCGCCGATGCGCGAGGCGAGCGGGCGCGAGTGGTAGTAAGCGTCGGACTCGGCGTCGGGCAGTCGCTCGACGCGCCCTTCGATGCGCACCTGGCGCTCCAGCTCCACCCAGTGGAAGGTCAACGCCGCCCATTGCGATTCGGCGAGTTCGCGTCCCTTGCGGCTCTCGTAATTGCTGAAGAAGGTGAAGCCGCGCTCGTCGCAGCCTTTCAAAAGCACGATGCGCGCCGAGGGGCGACCCTGTGCGCTGACGGTCGCCAGATTCATCGCCGTCGGCTCGGGAAGCTTCGCGGTGATTGCTTCGTCGAGCCATTTGCGAAACTGCGCGACCGGATCCGCGGCGAGGTCGCGCTTGCCGAGCGCGGCAAATTTGTATTCCTTGCGAAGATCGGCAAGATCGGTCATGGTGGCGGCCTCGGCGCTCGGAGCGCGTGCTAAGATCGACCGTATTGTTGCATGCGGTTTCGCTGCCGTTTTCGAGCGCTGCAACGCGGCATCGGATGGGCGCCTCGCCGCGCCGCCCTCAGGGTTACCGATGACCACCAAATTCCAAGGCACCGACTCCTACATCACCACGCCCGACCTGCTGCTCGCGGTCAATGCGGCGATCACGCTCAAGCGCCCGCTCTTGGTCAAGGGTGAGCCCGGCACCGGCAAGACGCTGCTGGCGGAAGAGGTGGCGCGCGCGCTCGGCTGGCCGCTCTTGCAATGGCACATCAAGAGCACCACCAAGGCGCAGCAGGGGCTCTACGAATACGACGCCGTGAGCCGCCTGCGCGATTCGCAGCTCGGCGACGAAAAAGTGCGCGACATCGGCAACTACATCAAGCACGGCGTGCTGTGGGATGCCTTCGCGAACGAGACGCCGACTGTCGTGCTGATCGACGAGATCGACAAGGCCGACATCGAGTTCCCGAACGACCTGCTGCGCGAGTTGGACCGCATGAGCTTCGACGTCTACGAGACGCACCAAACCATCGCCGCCAAACATCGGCCGCTGTTCATCATCACCAGCAACAACGAGAAGGACCTCCCCGACGCTTTCCTGCGCCGCTGCTTCTTCCACTACATCAAGTTTCCGAGCAAGGAGACGATGAAGCAGATCGTCGACGTGCACTTTCCCGGCATCAAGCAGGAACTGGTCAGCGCCGCGCTGGAAGCGTTCTTCGATCTGCGCGAATTGCCCGGTCTCAAGAAAAAGCCCTCCACCAGCGAACTGATCGACTGGATCAAGCTGCTGCTCGCCGAAGACGTCGACCCGGCCGTGCTTCGCGAAAAGGACCAGCGCAAGGTGCTGGCGCCGCTCTACGGCGCGGTGCTGAAGAACGAGCAGGACACCGAGCTCTTCCAGAAGCTGCTGTTCATGGCGCGGCGGGGGTAGCGCGGCCGCTCCACGCTGCGCCCGGACGCCAGTGTGGCGTCTTGCATTTCCCAGGGCATGAAAGCGCGTCGGTCGCCGCGTCGCTTCGTTGCCGACACTCGCCGTTGCCGCGCTTTGCACTTCGATTCGAGGGCCAATCCATCGCGCCCATTGGCCCTGATCCACGCGAAACACCGCACTAGAATGCGCCCGTGTATTACCCGCGCTCGCTCACCAACGTCATCCTGGCGTGCTTCGTGCTGTCAGCGGTGCCGTTGGTCGTTGCGCTCGCTGAACTGGCGTTCGGGCTCGACAGTCTGGCCAAGCGCTCACAGCTTTCGGTGCGCGAGGCGCAGGCCGCAAGCACGGCGTCGCGCGAACTGCGCGAAGTCACCGCGAACATCGAGCGCGCGGTGCGCCAGGCCATCGTGCTCGAGGATGCGTCCCTCGTCGATGGCTATCGCAAACTCGATGGTCAATTGCAGCAGACGCTGATCCGCAGCCAGAGCCTGCCACTGGCCGATGATGAGCGCGCCGCCGTCAAACGCGTCGGTACGCTGCGGGTCGTGCTTGCGGCGGCGCTGCGCAATGGGCTCCCCGACGCGGGGGAGCGCCCGCGCCTCGCGGAGGCGGCCGCCGATCTGGCCGATGCGGCGGCGCATGCGGCGACCCTGCTCGGGCGCGTCACCGAACGTGAGGTGGTCACCTTGCGCGAGATGGCGGCGCGAACGCGCGAAAACTGGCCCTGGTTCCTCGGCGTCGCGGCGGCAACCGCGCTGTTGCTGGCGATCGGATTCTCGATCCTGATCGCGCGGCCGTTGCGCAATATCGATCGCAGCATCCGCAAGCTCGGTCGCGGCGAGTACAACGAGGAGATCATCATCAACGGTCCGCGTGACCTGCGCTCGCTCGGTGAACGGCTCGACTGGCTGCGCCGGCGCCTGCTCGATCTGGAGACGCATCAGTCGCGCTTCCTGCGCCACGTCTCACACGAGCTGAAGACCCCGTTGACCGCCGTGCGCGAGGGATCGGAACTTCTGCGTGACCGCATCGTCGGAGAGATGTCCACGGAACAAAGCGATGTCGTACGCATCATCCGCGACAACACGGTATCGCTGCAACGCTTGATCGAAGACCTGCTTTCCTATCAACAACACAAGAGCGCCGCACCGTTGAAGCTCGAAATGGTCGAACTGAAGCCGATCATCGAGCGCGTGGTGCGCGAGCACCGGCTCGAAATGCTGGCGCGTGCGATCGGCGTCGACGTGCGCGGCGAGGCGGTCACGTTGCGCGCCGACCGTGAGCAACTTCGCGTCGTGCTCGATAATCTGGTGTCGAACGCGATCAAGTACGCGCCGCGCGGCAGTCGCGTGCGGATCATCGTCGCGCTGGTCGGTGGCATGGTGCAGATCGACGTCGAGGATGACGGCCCCGGCATCGCGATCGAGGATCAGGAGCGGGTGTTCGAGACGTTCTATCGCGGAGACATCAATCCGAACGGCAAGGTGAAGGGCTCGGGGCTCGGCCTTGCCATCGTGCGTGAATATGTGCTGGCGCATCGCGGGCACGTATTCGTCGTCGAGCCGGGCAAGCCGGGCGCGCGCTTTCGCGTGCGGCTGCCGCTCGATCTCATGGTGACCGAGGCGCCGCTCGCGCCGACTGAGGGGAATTCGATTGCAGCGTAAACACTCCATACCGCTTCGGGCTCGGCAAGCCGCACCACCGCGGCGCCGGGCGGGTGGCATTGCGCTGCTGCTGGCGCTGGGCGTGCTCGCGGGGTGCGTCAGCGCGCCCGAGACGACCGAGCCGCCGAAGCCCGTCCCCGCCGCCACGCAGACGGTGTATGTGCCGGTGTATGTCGAGGTCGAAAAGCGCGCGCCCCCGCCGCCGGCGCCCGAGCCGTTGAAATTGCCCGATGAGCAGGAGCAAAGCCTCACCCTGTTGCTCGAAATGACGCGAACGGTTGGCGTGCCGGCCGACGAACTGCGCAAGGAATACGCCGCCGCGCAGACAGCGTTCAACAAGGAGCGCACCGCGATCAACCGGCTGCGTTACGCGTGGCTTGCCGCATTGATCGGCCCGGCTGCGGGTGACGAGGCGCGTCTGCAGGGGCTGCTGGAACCGCTGGTCGCCAAGGGCGGGCTCGCGGCGAGCCATCCGTTGCGTCCGTTGGTCGAAGTGTTGCTCGCGCAGATTGCGGAGCGCAACCGCCAGTTGCGCGAGGAACAGAAGCGAGCCGATGCCCTGCAACAGAAGCTCGATGCGCTGAAAGCCATCGAAAAGCAACTGCTCGACCGCGAGCGACGGAGGAACTGAGCGATGGGCGCGGAAATTCTTCTCGTCGACGATGATCCGGACCTGCTGAAATTGATCGGACTTCGGCTGTCGGCGGCCGGTTATCGCGTGAAGACTGCCGAGAGCGGCGAGGCGGCGCTGGCGCAGACCGCAATCAGCCAGCCGGCGGTCGTGGTCACGGACCTGCGCATGCCCGGCATCGATGGCATGCAGCTCTTCGAACAGATCCATCTGCAACACCCGACGCTTCCGGTCATCATCCTGACCGCGCACGGCACCATTCCCGACGCCGTCGCCGCGACCGAACGTGGCGTGTTCGGCTTCCTGACCAAGCCCTTCGATCCGCAGGAGCTCCTGAAGAAGGTGGCGCAGGCCGTCGCCGTGGCCGGTCAGACGCGCGAGTCGAGTGCCGGTGGCGACGACGCATGGCGTGCCCGCATCGTCACACGCAGCGCCAAGATGGAAGACCTGTTGCGCCGCGCCCGACTCGTGGCCGATTCAATGGCCTCGGTGCTGATCCTCGGCGAATCGGGCACCGGCAAGGAGCTGCTCGCCCATGCGATCCACGCGGCGAGCAGCCGCGCGAGCAAGCCGTTCCTCGCCATCAACTGCGCGGCGATTCCCGAGCAACTCCTCGAGAGTGAGCTGTTCGGCTACGCGCGCGGCGCCTTCACGGGCGCATCGAGCGCGCAGCAAGGCTTGTTTCAGGCGGCCGATGGCGGCACGCTGTTCCTCGACGAGATTGGCGACATGCCGTTGTCGTTGCAGGCGAAGCTGCTGCGCGTGCTGCAGGAAGGCATGGTGCGTCCGGTCGGCGCCACGCAGTCGGTCGCCGTCGATGTGCGCATCGTCTCCGCAACCCACCGCAACCTCGAGCAGATGCGTGGCGATCGCAGCTTCCGCGAGGATCTCTACTATCGGTTGAACGTGGTGGCGCTGCGGCTGCCCTCGCTCGCGGAGCGGCGCGAGGACATTCCGTTGCTGGTCAGTCATTTTCTGACCAAGATCGCCACGCGCTACCGCAAGCCGGTGCCGACGCTCGCACCCGATGCGTTGGCGGCGCTGGTGGCGGCGCCGTGGCCGGGCAACGTACGGCAACTCGAGAACCTGCTCGAACAGGCCGTCGCGCTGTCGACCACGCAGGTCATTCCGCTGTCGCTGATCCGTCACAGCCTCGACGACAGCGCGGCGCCGCTGGTCTCGTTCGAGGCAGCGCGCCGAAGTTTCGAACGCGACTATCTCGTGCGCATCCTCAAACTCACGGCTGGCAACGCGGCGCAGGCGGCGCAGATGGCCGGACGCAACCGGACCGAGTTCTACAAACTGCTACAACGGCACAATCTCGAACCGGGCATGTTCAAGTCCTGACGCCTGCCCGCACTCCAACCTCGTCATGAAAATCCAATACAAGGTATTGCGCGCCTCGGCGCGTGCCCATCTTCCTGCCTATGCAACGCCCGGTGCCGCCGGGCTCGACCTGCGCGCCTGCATCGACTCCGCCGTCGAGATCGTGGCCGGCGCGACGACGCTGCTGCCGACCGGGCTTGCCATCCATCTCGACGACCCCGGCTACGCGGCGCTGATCCTGCCGCGCTCGGGGCTTGGACACAAGCATGGCATCGTGCTGGGGAATCTGGTCGGGCTCATCGACAGTGACTATCAGGGCGAACTGATGGTTAGCTGCTGGAACCGCAACGCGACCGGCGGACCGAGCTTCGTCATCGAGCCCGGCGAGCGCATCGCGCAGCTCGTCGTGGTGCCGGTGCAGCAGGTCGGTTTCGAGGAGGTGTCCGAGTTCACGCCGAGCGCCCGTGGTCATGGCGGTTTTGGCAGCACGGGGAGAGCATGATGGTGGCGCATCCGCAAGTCATTTGTCTCGGCGTGGCGACGCTCGATCAAATCTTTCGCGTCGACATCATTCCGGAGGCGCCGGCGAAGTTCGGCGCGCTCGAATTCATCGTCACCGGGGGTGGCATGGCCGCCAACGCTGCCGTGACCGTGCAGCGGCTGGGCGGGCGCGCACAGTTTTGGGGCCGGGTCGGCGACGACGACGTCGGCGACCAGATCTTGCGTCAGCTCGAACGCGAGTGCGTCGACGTGCAGCACGTGAAGCGACTGCACGGCGCGCGCTCGAAAACCTCCGCCATCCTCATCGACCGGCGCGGCGAGCGCTTGATCTGTTCGGCGCCAGCGCAGGGCTATCCGCCCGACACCACTTGGCTGCCGCTCGACGAGGTCGCTGCGGCCGACGCCGTGCATGCCGACTCGCGCTGGAAGCCCGGTGCCATCGCATTGTTCGACGCTGCGGCGGCCTCCGGCAAACCGAGCGTGTTCGATGCCGATGCCGGCGACCCCGAGGAGGTGCTGAGCATTGCCCATGCCGCGACCCACCCCGTGTTCAGCGAGCCGATGCTGAAGAGCCTCGGGTTTGGCGCGCCGGAGCAGGCCGTGGCGCGGGCGTTCGGCGGGCGCAACGTCATCTGCGGCGCCACGCTGGGCGAGCGCGGGACGTTCTGGTTCGACGGTACCGAAGTGCGGCATACCCCCGCCCGCCTGGTGAAGGCCATCGACACGCTGGGCGCGGGAGATACCTGGCACGGCGCGCTGGCGTTCGCGTTGGGCGAAGGGCAAGTGCTCACTGACGCGATGTCCTTCGCCACCGACGTCGCGGCGCTGAAATGCACTCGCTTCGGCGGGCGCAACGGCATCCCGACGCGCGCCGAGGTCGACGCTTTTCGCGCGACGTTCGCTGCGCCGTGATTGAACTTTTTGCAACCGGCCGCATCTGAGCATTGTGGCAAGACGGTACGCGGTGGGTTCTCCACCGTGCGATCGTCGTCCTCCCAGGACGGGTTTCCCCCGGCTCGTCCGTGGTGACGTTCAGGGCGGCCGTATCCTCCGATCGGCCGCCCTTTTTTCTTGGGGGTTGGCGTCGGGCACCAAAGCGCGCCTCGATCGTCTAATATGCTGGCGCAGCCCGGCCAAACGCGTGGTAGCGGGCGCTTCTGAAGAGGTTTTTGGGATGCGAGCGACATGGCAAAAGGCGGCGTGGGTTGGCGTAGGCGCCGCGATGGGCGTGGCGTTGTCGCTCGCCATCACGGTTGACGCCAATCGTGACGCCAAGGCGAATATTCCGCTCGATGACCTGCGTACGTTCTCCGACGTCTATTCCCGGATCAAGAGCGACTACGTCGAACCCGTCAGTGACAAGAAGCTGATCGAGCAGGCGATCGCGGGCATGGTGTCGAGCCTCGACCCGCATTCGACCTTTCTCGACGAGGCCGCCTTCAAGGACCTGCGCACCACCACGACCGGCAAGTTTGGCGGGGTCGGCATCGAAATCGGCATCGAAGACGGCTATATCAAGGTGATCTCGCCGATCGACGAGACGCCGGCCGCCCGAGCCGGCATCCGCGCCGGCGACCTGATCACCAAGGTCGATGGCGAATCGACTCGTGGCCTCACCACGACGAAGGCGGTGGAGATGATGCGCGGCACACCCGGCACGAAGGTGCGGCTGGAGGTGTATCGCAAGGACGAGCGAGCCAACCATTCGTTCACGCTGACCCGCGAGCAGATCAAGATCCAGGGCGTGAAGGCACGTCTCGCCGAACCCGGCATCTCCTACATCCGCGTGCGCACATTCAACGAAACCACCGTGGCCGATGTCGTGCGTGCGCTCACCGAAGAAAACGCAAAAACGCCACTGAAGGGCGTCGTGCTCGATCTGCGCAACAACCCCGGCGGGCTGCTCGACGCCGCTGTCGGGCTTGCCGCGATCTTCCTGCCGAAGGACGCCATGGTCGTCTACACCGAGGGACGCATGGAGGGCAGTCGCAGCAAATATTTCGCCAGTCGCGACTACTACGCGCGACGCGGCGGCGACCCGCTCAGCGGCCTGCCGGACGTCCTGAAAAGCGTGCCGCTGGTCGTCATGACCAACGGGGCGTCGGCATCGGCCTCGGAAATCGTCGCCGGCGCGTTGCAGGATCACAAGCGGGCGACGATCATGGGCTCCACCACGTTCGGCAAGGGTTCGGTGCAGAACATCATTCCCCTGTCACAGACCACCGGCGTCAAGCTGACGACCTCGCGCTATTACACGCCCAATGGTCGCTCGATCCAGGGCACGGGCATCGAACCCGACATCACGATCGATCAGCTCACGTGGGACGGCGTCATGTCGCCGAAACTTCAACGCGAGAAAGATTTGTCGCACCATCTGATCGGCAAGAACGAGACGAAGGATGCGACGCCCGACGAGGACAACTCCGACGAGGCGCAGGAGGCGCGACTGCTCAAGGTGCGCGAGGACCAGAAGAAGCTCAAGGGCTTTGATTGGGGCAACGAGAAGGACTTCCTCTACTCGCAGGCGTTGAACAAGGTCAAGGGGCTGCCGGTCGTGCGCTCGACGGTCGAGGCCGTCGGTACCACCGCCAAGGCGAATCTGCCCACGCAGTGAGCGCGGCGCTCGACGACGCGGCGCTGCTGCGCTATTCACGCCATATCCTGCTCGATGAATGGGGGGTGGCGGGGCAGGAGCGGTTGCAGTCGGCGCATGTGCTCATCATCGGAGCGGGTGGCCTCGGTTGCCCGGCGGCACTCTATCTCGCCGCGGCCGGCGTGGGCTCGCTGACCGTCGCCGACGGTGATCGGGTCGATCTCACCAATCTGCAACGCCAGATCGGGCACGACAGCGCGAGCGTGGGCGACAGCAAGGTGCGTTCCCTCGCGCGGCGGCTGTCGGCATTGAACCCCGAGGTGCGCGTGCATCCGGTCGAACGCTCGCTCGAAGGCGACGAACTGCTCGCCGCGGTGGCGGCAGCCGACGTCGTGATCGACGCGACGGATCGCTTTGCGACGCGACAGGCGATCAACCGCGCGTGTGTCGCGGCGCGGCGGCCGCTCGTCTCCGGAGCCGCCATTCGCTTCGATGGCCAGGTCAGCGTGTTCGATTTGCGGCGCCCGGACTCACCGTGCTATGCGTGCATCTACCCCGAACACGGCGAGCACGAGGAGGTCGCGTGCGCCGAAATGGGCGTGTTCGCACCGCTCGTCGGCATCGTGGGCAGCATGCAGGCGGCCGAGGCGTTGAAGCTGCTGGTCGGCATCGACGGGGCCGAGGCGCTGGTGGGACGCCTGCTGATGATCGACGCGCTCAGCATGAATGTGCACACGGTGCGACTGCGGCGCGATGTCGGCTGCACCGTGTGCGCCGCGCGATAAGCGTTCAATCGGCCGCGGATTGGCCGCGTACCAGATGGCGCGCATGCAACAGGCGGTCGATCTGCGCCATCGCTTCGGCGCGCGCCTTCGGGTTCGGCCCGACGGTGACGCCGCCGGCGTGAACTCCGTTGGGCACGTCGCGACGCACGCGCAGGCGACCGGCGGGGTTGTCGAAGTCGTGCCAGGCGTCCGCAAACAACGTGATCGTCGCGCTTTGGCCCGCTTTGCGCAGTCGTGCGACGAAGGCGCTGCACGGCGCCGCCGGAGTCCAGTCGTCCGCTTCGCCGATCAACACGGTGAGCGGAGAGGAAATGCTCGCCGGCGCGGTGTCGCGGGCATAGGGCGAGCATCCGGGGTAGAAGGCGATGGCTTCGATGAAACGCGCGTCTTCATCGAATTTGCCGTCGGGTTTGGCGTGCGTCACGGTGGCCAACACGGTCGAGCCGCCGTGTGACCAGCCCCAGAGCACGACCTTCCCGGCGTCGATGCCGGGTTGATGGCGCAACCATCGGTGCGCCGCCATCACATCGAGCGCGCGGTCGTCAGGCCGAATCGTGCGCTCCTTCATGCGGATCGTGCAGATTTCGTCGACGCCACGCGAGGTGAAGCTCTCGGGGAACAGCACCGCGATGCCGCGTTCGAGCAGCCAGTCGCGAGCCGCGGCGTGGCGGGCGTTGAGCGTTCCGTCGCGGCCCAGCCCGCCGCAGCCGTGCAGCAGGATCGCCGCAGCGCCGCTCGATCGCGCCGGCGGTGGCGTGAACCACTGCGCACGCAGCACTTGGTCGCCGCTCAGGTGCGCCGCCGCGATGCGTACGTCCGCGGCGAGGCTCGGGCACGCCGAAGCACCGAGCGACACCAGTGCGGCGCAGACGAGCGCGTGAACCGTGCGGTGCATCAGGCTGGCCCGACAAGACAAGGCGCGATCATGGTGTCGCGTGCCGCCCTCGCGCGAAGACCTACACGAGTACGGTGCCGGGCTCGGGCGGCAGCTCGCGTGGACGATGGTCGGGGCCGAGGGCGACGTAGGTGAGTTCCGCCTCGGTCACCTTGACCACCGTCGTGCCGCGGTTGCGTTCGGAGAACACTTCGACGTCGACGGTGATGGAGGTGCGCCCGACGCGCCGAATGGTCGCGTAGAAGCTCACGACGTCGCCGATCTGCACCGGCTGCTTGAACACGAACTGGTTGACGGCGACGGTGGCGATGCGGCCCTTGGCGCGGCGAACCGCCGGGATGCTGCCGGCGAGGTCGACCTGCGACATGATCCAGCCGCCGAAGATGTCTCCGTTGGCGTTGGCGTCCGCCGGCATCGGAATCACGCGCAGCGCGACCTCCTTGTCGGTCGGCAGCGCGATCGCCGCGGGCGCGCTTTCGTTGGCGGTCATGGCGTGCCGCGTCAGCCCAGTTGGGCCAGCATGGCTTCGGCGAACGAGCAGTTGGCCGGGCCGACGCCTTCGACGTTCACCTGCTTGACGACGCCGTGTTCGACCAGCAGCGAGAAGCGCTGGCAGCGCACGCCCATGCCCTTGGCGGTGAGGTCGAGCTCGAGACCGAGCGCCTTGGTGAACGTCGCCGAACCGTCGCCGAGCATGCGAATCTTGTCGCCCACGTGCTGCGAGGCGCCCCACGCGCCCATGACGAAGCCGTCGTTCACGGCCATGCAGACGATGGCGTCGACGCCTTTGGCCTTGAGCGCGTCGTGGTTCTTCAGGTAACCGGGCACGTGCTGCGACGAACAGGTGGGCGTGTAGGCACCGGGGAGACCGAAGATGACGACGCGCTTGCCGGCACAAAGCGCCTGGATGTCGACCGGTTGCGGCGGCATCGGGCAATTCTTGCCGTCGTCGTGGCCGATGGATTCGTAGAGGGTGCCTGCGGGCAGGGAGTCGCCGATCTTGATGGTCATGGGAGTTCCTTTCAGGGGACGAGGGACGGTGACGATGCGGCGGTGGCTTGCAACCGACCGTCA
The DNA here is from genome assembly GCA_018241765.1 of Pseudomonadota bacterium. Taxonomy (GTDB): domain Bacteria; phylum Pseudomonadota; class Gammaproteobacteria; order Burkholderiales; family Casimicrobiaceae; genus Casimicrobium. Next base: position 92,238 of record JAFEDD010000015.1, read on the forward strand.
CCCGTCCGCTGCCACCCGCCGCCGCGCCGGGCGGCGCGGAATAGGCGAAAATCATAGTCGATATGAGTGAGCTTGCCGTGTTGCGCGCGTTTGCCGAGCGCCTTGCCGATCGCGCGCGACCGATCGCTCGGCGCTATTTCCGCGCTGAGGCGGCAACCCTCGGGCTGGTCGACAAGGCCGACGCCACGCCGGTCACTGCGGCGGACCTCGAGATCGAGCACGCGCTGCGCGACATGATCGCCGAGACGTATCCCGAGCACGGTGTGCTCGGTGAGGAGCACGGCGCATGGCACGCCGACGCGCCGTGGCAGTGGGTCATCGACCCGATCGACGGGACGCGGGCGTTCGCGGCGGGCAAGCCGCAGTTCGGCACGCTGATTGCGCTCGCACACCGCGGCGTGCCCGTCCTCGGCGTGATCGACCAGCCGATCACCGCCGAGCGCTGGCTCGGTGTGCGTGGCGAAGGGGCGTGGTTCAACGGGGTGCCGGTACGCACCCGTGCCCACCCGCCGCGCTTGGCCGATGCCGTCGTGTTCATCACCATGCCGGAGCAGTTCGTCGGGCCGGGCGCGGAGGCGTTCGCGCGGCTGCGCGGTGCCTGCAAGGGCGTCGCCTACGGTGGCGATTGCTACAACTATGCGCTGGTCGCCAGCGGCCACATCGACCTCGTGGTCGAGATGGGCTTGAAGACGGTGGACTTCGCGGCGCTGGTCAACCCGATCGAGGAGGCGGGCGGCGTCGCCGTCGACTGGGCGGGGAAGGCGCTGACGCTGGCGAGCGATGGCAGCATCGTGGCCGCCGCGAGCCGGGCGTTGGCCGATGACGTCTTGCGGGTGTTGCGGCCGTGACGGCGCAGCGACGTCTTGCTGCCCAACCGGCGGCGCCAGCATGATTCGCAATCCGCTTTTTCGCGCGCTCGTCGAGCGCGAACTGGGCAACCGCTTCCTCGGTGGTGCGTTGTCGCCGGTGTGGTGGCTGGCGCAGCCGCTGCTCACGCTGGGGGTGTACGCGCTGGTGTTCGGGCTCTTCATGCGCTCTCCGGTGCCGGCACGCTATGGCGACAGCTTCGTCGTCTATCTGGCCGTCGGACTCTGGCCGTGGCTTGCGTTTGCCGAGAGCGTGACGCGCAGTTCGACGAGCCTCATTGCGCAGTCGGCGCTGATCACGCGCACGGCGTTGCCGCGGGCGTGGGTGCCGTTGTCGGTGGTGCTGGTCACGTTCACGCTGCACTGGCTCGCGCTGAGCGTGATCGTGCTGCTGTTCAAGGCGCTCGGCTATCCGGTGCATCTGAGCGGCGTGCTGTTTTCGCTGCCGATGTGGGCGGCACTGCTGGCGGCGGCGATCGGGCTGGGCTGGATGGCGGCGTGCGCGCAGGTGCTGGTGCGTGATCTCGAAGGCATGCTGGGTCCGCTCTTCATGCTGCTCTCGTTTGTTTGCGGCATTCAATACGGCCTCGACAGCGTGCCGCCGGCGTGGCGCGACGTGGTACTCGCCAATCCGTTCACCCACGTCATCGCGCGCTTGCATGACACCTATCTGGCGGGCACCGGGCTCTCGTGGCCCGATCTGTGGCTGCTCGGCGGCGGCTTGCTGCTGGCCGCGTTGGGCTACGCCTTCTTCCGTCGCGTGGCGCCGCACGTGGATGATTACCTATGAGCGCGGTGGCGACGCGACTGACGCGGGGCGACCATGAGTGACGCGCTGCTTGCCGTGCGCGGCGTCGGCAAGGTCTTTCCGCGCATCGGGCGCCGCGGCGCCGGCGTCGCGGCGCTCGCGCGCCTGCTCGTGGCGAAGCCGGCGAGCGAAGGGTTCGTCGCGCTCGATGGCATCGACTTCTCGGTGCAACGCGGCGAATCGCTGGCGCTGGTCGGTGAGAACGGTGCCGGCAAGTCGACGCTGCTGAAGATCATCGCCGGCGTGCTGCAACCCACCAGCGGGCGGGCGGATCGGCTGGGCAGCGTGGGCGCGCTGCTCGAACTGGGGGCCGGGTTTCATCCCGAGTACACCGGTCGCGAAAACCTGAAACTCGCCGCTGCATTGCAGGGACTGAGCGGCCACGCGTTTGCCGCCAGGCTCGACGACATCATCGCCTTTGCCGACATCGGCGCGCACATCGACGCGCCGATCAAGACCTATTCGAGCGGCATGATCGTGCGCCTCGGCTTCGCGCTGGTCACGGCGCTGAAGCCCGATCTGCTCATCACCGACGAAGTGCTGGCGGTGGGGGATGAATCCTTTCAGAACAAGTGCATCGCGTGGATGGAGCGCTACCTTGCCGACGGCGGCACGTTGCTGCTCGTCTCGCATTCGCTCTATCACGTGAAGAAGCTCACGCGCCGCGCGGTTTGGCTCGACCACGGCCGACAGCGCATGATCGGCGCGAGCCACGATGTCGCCGTGGCCTATCAGGCGTTCCACGAGGCGAAGCAGGCGAGTGCGAAGGCGGCCGCGGTGGCGAGCGCCAGCCCCGCGCTCGGACACTACGCAGTGACCGATCTGCACATCGAACACAGCGACGAGGCGGGTCTGCGGGCGCGGGGACGCCTGCACAGCCGCGACGGGCGCCGCCCGCACGTGGCGGTCGGCATCGTGCGCATCGACGGCACGCCGGTGTATGGCACGACCAGCGAGATCGATGGCGCTGCCGTCGCCGAACTCGGTGACGGCGCGTTCGAGTTTGTGCTTGCGTTCTCGGACTGGCGCCTGCTGCCGGGCGGCTATCGGCTCCGCGCGCATGCGCTCGACCCGGAGGGCATGCGCGTCTACGACACCGTCGAACGCGATTTCACGGTCGGTGGGGATTCCCGCGAACTCGGCATGGTGCGTTTGCCGCATCGCTGGATGTAACAACTTTTCACGAAGAAGCGCATCCATAACGGGCTTGGAGCGAGGATTTTCAAAAAGCCGACTTTTGGCGATATCGCGCTGCAAGCCCGTTATGGATGCGCATTACAGCGGAAAGTTGTTGCACTGAAACGGTTGATCCGTGTCAGAAGTTGCGTATTTGTGCGTTGCAACAATTCCGGTTGGCTGACTATAATCACTGGCTTTGTTCGATTGGCGTCAGCCAACAGCCGCTGGCGGCAGGCAGCCCACACGCACCGTCATCGCCGCACTCCCCAGCCGCATGTTGAACGACATCAGTTTGCAAAACCCGACCCTTGCCCGGATGCTGTATCTGCAACTGGGCATTACGGTCGGATTCGCCGTGATCGCAGGGATCATCTCGGGTGAGCATGGGGCAATTTCCGCCACACTGGGCGGGCTGACCAACGTCTTCGCCTCGCTGATCTTCGTGTTCGTGGCGAATATCGGATTGCGCAGCGCGAGCGGGTCGGGCCTGTGGCCTCTGCTTCGCGCGGAAATCGTAAAGCTTGCGTTCATCGCCGTCGAGCTCGGCGTGGTTCTCAAGTTCTACGACGCGCTGGTTGCCCCGGCGCTGTTTGTGACATTTTTGGTGACGTTGCTGGCCTGGCGGGCGATCCTGCTCACCGAAGGCGGCAAATGACGAGAACCGACAAGAACCGACCGACTGCCCATTGCCATGTCTGACGCCAGTTCCGCGGCCCAAACGCCCAGCCAATACATCGAGCATCACCTGACCAACCTGCAAACATCGTTTGCCGGCAGCCAGGTCAACATCGACACCGTGATCATGGGTTGGGGGCTCGGCATCATCGTGTTCGGGCTGCTCTGGCTGCTCGCCCTGCGTGTCAAGTCCGACGGCGTTCCGGGCAAGGGCCAGGCGTTCTTCGAACTGCTCTACGAGTTCGTCGACAACCAGGTCAAGGACATGTTCACCGGCAACCGCCGCTGGATCGTCGCGGTCGCCTTCACGACCTTCGTCTGGATCCTCATCATGAACTCGATGAAGTTCCTGCCGGTCGACGTCGTCGCCGTCGCCACGCATCCGTTTGCCGATGCCTGGAAGCCCGTCGCCACCGCCGATCTCAACACCACGCTGGCGATGTCGCTGTCGGTGATCCTCCTCGTCATCATCGAAAGCATCAAGGTCAAGGGCATCGGTGGCTACCTGCATGAGCTCACGATGACGCCGTTCCACGGGCCGAACATCGTCGCCAAGATCATCCTGCTGCCGTTCAACTTCGTGTTCCAGTTCATCGAACTTGCCTCCAAGCCGTTGTCGCTCGCACTGCGTCTCTTCGGCAACATGTACGCCGGTGAAATCATCTTCGTGCTGATCTCGCTGTTTGCGGCGGCCGGGTTTGGCGGCGTCTTCTTCGGTGGCCTGCTCTATGCGGGCTGGGCCATCTTCCACATTCTCGTCGTGCCATTGCAGGCGTTCATCTTCATGATGCTCGCGGCGGTCTACATCGCCATGGCGCACGAGGCGCACTGACCGCCGGCGCATCGTCGGCACCCGTCTCCGTCCCGATTTTTCTCAACTCTGTCTCTTCACTGAAAGGAAACAACCATGGAAGTCATCCAAAAAATGATGGTGCTGGCCTCGGTCCAGGGCTACACCGCCATCGCCGTCGGCATCATCGTCGGCCTCGGCGCGCTGGGTGCCTGTATCGGCATCGGCGTCATGTGCGCGAAATTCCTCGAATCGGCCGCCCGTCAGCCGGAGCTGATTCCGCAACTGCAAGGCAAGGTGTTCCTGCTGCTCGGCCTGATCGACGCCTCGTTCATCATCGGTGTGGGTATCGCGATGTATCTCGCCACCACCAACCCGCTGTTGAGCGCCGTCCTCAACGTCAAGTAATCCGCCTCACCTCAACCTTTTGATCGGAGTCGCCGCATGAACATCGGCATGACACTCCTGCTGCAGGCGATCGGCTTTTTCCTGTTTCTGTTCGTCGTCCACAAGTTCGTGCTGCCGCCACTGGCGAACGCCGTCGAAGGTCGTCGGCGTCAGATCGCCGATGGTCTTGCAGAGGCCGAAAAGGGCAAGGCATCGCTCGTCACCGCGCAAAAAGACGCCGACAAGCTGATCGCCGAAGCCAAGGCCAAGGCGGCGGAAATCGTCGCGCTGGCCGAGAAGCAGCGCAATGCGGCGATCGAGGCGGCCAAAGGGGACGCCAAGGCGGCCGGCGAGCGCGAAAAGCAGATCGCGGCCGAGGAAATCGCCCAACTGTCGGTCAAGGCCAAGGAAGAACTTCGCGACCGCGTCGCCGATCTCGCGGTGGCCGGTGCGCAGCGCATCCTGCAACGCGAAATCAACCCGCAGGTGCATTCCGATCTGCTGGCGCAACTGAAAGCCGAGCTCTGACATGGCCGAACCAGCCACCATCGCCCGCCCCTACGCCGAAGCCGCGTTTGCGCTCGCGCGCGAGGGCGGCGCGCTGCCGAAGTGGGCCGACACCATGCAGTTGCTGGCGGCCGTCGCGGCCGACCCGAAGGTCACGGGCGCCGTCGATGATCCGCGTCTGAGCGCCGAGCAGAAGCGCTCGTTGTTCACCGCGGTGCTCGGCGAGCGGCTCGATGGTTCCGGCGCGCAGTTCGTCAAGGTGCTGCTCGACGCCGATCGCGTCAAGCTGTTGCCGCAGATCAACGAGCAATTCCAGGCCCTGAAGCGCGATCACGACAACGTCGCGCGCGCCACGATCGTCTCGGCGTATCCATTGACGAGCGAACAGCGCGACGAACTTCGCGGTGCGCTGGCGCGTCGCTTCGGTCGCCAAATCGAGACCGCCGAAGAGGTCGACCCATCGCTGCTCGGTGGCGCACGCATCCTCGTCGGTGATCAGGTGATCGATCGCAGCGTCGTCGGCCAACTCAACAAGATGTCGCGCCAGATCAAGGCGTAACCACCAAAAGAACAGACCTCCGTGCTGGAGTAAGCAATGAATTTGAATCCTTCTGAAATCAGCGAACTGATTAAAGCCAAGATCGCGAACCTCGATGTTGGCAGCGAAGTGCGGACCCAGGGCACGGTGGTCTCGGTGACCGACGGTATCTGCCGCGTGCACGGTCTTGCCGACGTGATGCAAGGCGAAATGCTCGAATTTCCGGGCAACACCTTTGGCCTTGCACTGAACCTCGAGCGCGACTCGGTCGGCGCCGTGGTGTTGGGCGCCTACGAGCACATCACCGAGGGCGACATCGTCAAGTCGACGGGTCGAATCCTCTCGGTGCCGGTCGGTCCGGAACTGATCGGTCGCGTGGTCAACGCGCTCGGTGAACCGGTCGACGGCAAAGGCCCGATCAACGCCAAGGAAACCGACGTCATCGAAAAGGTGGCGCCGGGCGTGATCGCCCGCAAATCGGTGTCGCAACCGGTGCAGACCGGCCTCAAGTCGATCGACTCGATGGTGCCGATCGGCCGCGGCCAGCGCGAACTGATCATTGGCGACCGCCAGACGGGCAAGACGGCCGTCGCGATCGACGCCATCATCAACCAGAAGGGCAAAGACCTCATCTGCGTTTACGTCGCGATCGGGCAGAAGGCCTCGACCATCGTCAACGTGGTGCGCAAGCTCGAAGAGGCCGGCGCCATGGCCTACACCATCGTGGTCGCAGCGTCGGCCTCGGAATCCCCCGCCATGCAATACCTGTCGGCCTACGCTGGCTGCACGATGGGCGAATACTTCCGCGATCGTGGTCAGGATGCGCTGATCGTCTACGACGACCTGTCCAAGCAGGCGGTGGCCTATCGCCAGATCTCGCTGCTGCTGCGCCGCCCGCCGGGCCGCGAAGCCTTCCCCGGCGACGTGTTCTATCTGCACAGCCGCCTGCTCGAGCGCGCGGCTCGCGTGAACGAAGACTACGTCGAGAAATTCACCAAGGGCGCCGTCAAAGGCAAGACCGGTTCGCTGACCGCGCTGCCGGTCATCGAAACACAAGCCGGCGACGTATCGGCCTTCGTGCCGACCAACGTGATCTCGATCACCGATGGCCAGATCTTCCTCGAGACCGATCTGTTCAACGCCGGTATCCGCCCCGCCATCAACGCCGGTATCTCGGTGTCGCGTGTCGGTGGTGCAGCGCAGACCAAGATCATCAAGAAGCTTGGTGGTGGCGTGCGTCTTGCCCTCGCGCAGTACCGTGAGCTCGCGGCCTTCGCGCAGTTCGCCTCCGACCTCGACGAAGCCACTCGCAAGCAGCTCGAGCGCGGGCGCCTGGTCACCGAGCTGATGAAGCAGGCGCAATACGCCCCGCTGTCGGTGTCGGAAATGGCGTTCACGCTGTTCGCCGTCAACAACGGCTACTTCGACGACATTGCGGTGAACAAGGCGCTGGCGGCCGAGAAGGCGCTGCACAAGTACATGGCGAGCAAGTACGCCGAACTGACGCAGCGCATCGAAGACACCAAGGACCTCTCGAAGGACGACGAAGCCGCGCTGCACGCGGCGGTGAAAGACTTCAAAGCCAACGGTTCGTACTGAGCTCACGCGCCCCGAGAAGCAGCAAGCGACTAGCGAAGGCACATCATGGCTGGCTCCAAAGAAATTCGAACCAAGATCAAGAGCGTCCAGAACACGCGCAAGATCACCAAGGCGATGGAGATGGTCTCCGCGTCCAAGATGCGCAAGGCGCAGGACCGGATGCGCGCGGCTCGTCCCTACGCCGACAAGGTCCGCAACATCGCGGCCCACATGTCGGAAGCCAATCCCGAGTACCGTCACCCGTTTCTGATCAAGCGGACCGGCAGCAACAGGACCGGCATGATCGTCGTCACCACGGACAAGGGGTTGTGCGGTGGCCTGAACACCAACATCCTGCGCGCCGTGGTGGCGAAGTTCAAGGAGCTCGACGCCAGCGGTCACAAGGTGCAAGTCACGGCCATCGGCAACAAGGGCTTCGGCTTCATGAATCGCATGGGCGCCCACGTCGTCTCGCACGTGATCGGGCTCAGTGACACGCCGCATCTCGACCGCCTGATCGGCGCCGTCAAGGTGCAGCTCGACGCCTACGAGAAGGGTGAAGTGGATTCGGTGTACCTCGCGTACACCAAGTTCATCAACACGATGAAGCAGGAAGCGGTCGTGCAGCAACTGCTCCCACTCACCTCGGACAAGCTCGAGCAAAGCGCCGAAGAGAAGCACGCCTACGGCTGGGATTACATCTACGAACCGGACGCGAAGACCGTCGTCGATGAGCTTCTGGTTCGTTACGTCGAAGCGCTGGTGTACCAGGCCGTGGCCGAGAACATGGCGTCCGAGCAATCAGCGCGCATGGTGGCGATGAAAGCCGCTTCGGACAATGCGAAAAACGTCATCTCCGAGCTGCAACTCTCGTACAACAAGGCCCGTCAGGCGGCGATTACCAAAGAACTCTCCGAAATCGTGGGCGGCGCGGCCGCAGTTTGACGAGTCGGAACCAAGAATCTAGCGATTGAACAACAGGACAACACGATGAGCACGAAGCAAGGCAGTATCGTTCAGTGCATCGGCGCGGTGGTGGACATCGAATTCCCCCGCAACGCGATGCCCAAGGTGTATGACGCATTGACGCTCGACAAGTCGGCGGAACACGCAGGTGTCGAGGCCGGCCTCACGTTCGAAGTGCAGCAGCAGCTGGGCGACGGCGTGGTGCGCACCATCGCGCTCGGCTCGTCCGACGGCCTGCGCCGCGGCATGGCGGTCAACAACACGGGCGCCGCGATCTCGGTGCCGGTCGGCAAGGCCACGCTGGGCCGCATCATGGATGTGCTCGGTCGCCCGATCGACGACGCTGGCGCCATCCCGACCGAAGAGCGCCGCGCGATTCACCAAAAAGCGCCGCTGATGGAAGACCTGAAGCCGACGACCGAGCTGCTCGAAACGGGCATCAAGGTGATCGACTTGGTTTGCCCGTTCGCCAAGGGCGGCAAGATCGGCCTGTTCGGCGGCGCCGGCGTGGGCAAGACCGTGACCATGATGGAGCTGATCAACAACATCGCGAAGCAGTACGGTGGCTACTCCGTGTTCGCTGGCGTCGGTGAGCGCACCCGTGAGGGCAACGACTTCTACCACGAGATGGAAGAGTCGAAGGTGCTCGACAAGGTCGCGATGGTGTTCGGCCAGATGAACGAACCGCCGGGCAACCGTCTGCGCGTGGCGCTGACTGGTCTCACGATGGCCGAGAAATTCCGCGACGAAGGCTTGGACATCCTGTTCTTCGTCGACAACATCTACCGCTACACGCTGGCCGGTACCGAAGTGTCCGCGCTGCTCGGTCGCATGCCGTCGGCCGTGGGTTACCAGCCGACCCTGGCCGAAGAAATGGGCCGTCTGCAAGAGCGCATCACGTCCACCAAGACTGGCTCGATCACCTCGATCCAGGCCGTGTACGTGCCTGCCGACGACTTGACCGACCCGTCCCCGGCGACCACCTTCCAGCACTTGGACGCCACCGTCGTGCTGTCGCGTGACATCGCCGCGCTGGGCATCTTCCCGGCCGTCGACCCGCTCGACTCCACGTCGCGTCAAATCGACCCGCTGGTGATCGGTGAGGCGCACTACAGTTGCACGCGGTCGGTCCAGGCCACGCTGCAACGCTACAAGGAGCTGCGCGACATCATCGCGATTCTCGGCATGGACGAACTGGCCCCCGAAGACAAGTTGGCCGTGGCCCGCGCTCGCAAAATCCAGCGCTTCCTGTCGCAGCCTTTCCACGTGGCCGAAGTGTTCACCGGTTCGCCGGGCAAATACGTGTCGCTGAAGGACACGATCCGCGGCTTCAACATGATCGTCAACGGTGAGTGTGACCACCTGCCGGAGCAGGCGTTCTACATGGTCGGCACGATCGAAGAAGCGTTCGAAAAGGCGAAGACGCTGAACTAGCAATGCGCTGCACGGGCGCTCGCTTCGTTGCGCCGACTCGCCGTACTTGCGTACTGCCTTCGTCGGCGCGCCTCGCGATCATCCCGTGGATCGCATTGCTTCAACCAGGATTGAAGTGATGTCAACCATCCACGTAGACGTCGTCAGCGCGGAAGCCTCGATTTTCTCGGGCGAGGCGAAGTTCGTCGCGCTGCCGGGCGAATCAGGCGAGTTGGGCATTCTGCCCAAACACACGCCCCTGATCACGCGCATCAAGCCGGGCGCAGTGCGCATCGAAAAGGCCGATGGCGAAGAGGAGTTCGTCTTCGTCGCCGGCGGCATTCTCGAGGTTCAACCCGGCATCGTCACAGTGCTCGCCGATACTGCCATTCGCGGGCGCGACCTCGACGAAGCGAAGGCGAACGAGGCGAAACAGCGTGCCGAGGAATCGCTCCGCAACAAGGATGCCGCGATGGACTACGCAGCCGCACAGGCTGAATTGGCCGCTGCGGTCGCGCAACTCGCGGCGATCCGCAAGCTGCGCCGCAAGTAACGCCGACCGCCGGTCGAAAAGAGGGCGACTGCGGTCGCCTTTTTTGCGTCTGCCCAAGTGAGCGCCCGTACGGTGTGGCACCGAGGTCGGCTCTGCCATGAGCGCTTCGTTACCATTGCATGATGCCCCCGCCCACCGAAGACCGACCGATTCACGACCTGCTCATCATCGGTGGTGGCATCAACGGCGCGGGCATCGCGCGCGACGCGGCCGGTCGCGCATTGTCGGTGGTGCTGGTCGAACAGGATGATCTCGCGGCGCACACGTCGCAGGCCTCCTCGAAGCTCATCCACGGTGGGCTGCGCTACCTCGAGCACTATGAGTTTCGTCTGGTGGGCGAAGCGCTGGCCGAACGCGAAGTTCTGCTGCGCATCGCGCCGCACCTGATTCGCCCCCTGCAATTCGTTCTGCCGCACGAGCCGCACCTGCGGCCGCGATGGATGCTGCGTGCCGGGCTCTTTCTGTACGACCGGCTCGGCGGCTGGAGTGGCCAGCGACAAACCTTGCCGCGATCGTTCGCCACAGCGTTGGTCCCGACGGCCGACGGCGATTGGGGTGCTGGCCTGAAGCCGCGTTTTCGCGATGGCTTCGTTTACTCGGACGCGCAGGTCAATGATTCCCGCCTCGTCGTCGAAAACGCGAAGGACGCGCGGCGGCGTGGCGCCGACATCCGCGTTGGCGCCCGTTTCGTCGGAGCGCGCCGCGAGATCGCGTCCGGTGCCGGCGGTCGGACGTCCCACTGGCGGGTCACGCTCGAAGATCCCGGCCGCGCCGAGACGACGACGGTTCTCGCGCGTGCCATTGTCAATGCGTCCGGCAACTGGGTCAAGGCGCTCCTTGCGCGCATCGACACGCCGCCGACCAAGGATTCCGTCAAGCACGTCAAAGGCTCGCACATCATCGTTCCCCGAGTCCACGAAGAACGGCACGCCTATATCCTTCAGAACGAAGACGGACGCATCGTCTTCATCATTCCCTATTTCGAGCGCTTTTCGTTGATCGGCACCACCGATGTGCCGGTGGAGGCCTACGAGGCCCCGACCATCAGCGCGACGGAAACGCAGTATCTGCTCGCGCTTGCGAATACGTACCTCGACCGACCGCTGAACGAAGGCGACATCGTCGGCTCCTACGCCGGCGTGCGACCGCTCTATGACGATGGCAGCGCCGACCCATCCGCCATCACCCGCGATTACACGCTGACGCTCGACGTTCACGAGGGTGGCGCCCCCTTGCTGAATGTCTATGGCGGGAAAATCACGACGTACCGCAAACTCGCCGAGCACGCGATGGAGCGCCTGCTGCCGTTTTTTCCGCATGCAAAACGAGCGCCGTGGACACAAACGCCACTGCAAACCGGCGCCACTCAAGCCGCGCTGGCCGAGGTCGTGCACGCGCTCGAGAGTCGCGGCATTGCATCCACCTATGCGCTGCGCCTGATGCACCGCTACGGGCTCGAAGCGGAAGCGGTGGTGCGCCAAGGGGCCGGTGAGGTGTTCGACGACGTCATCAGCGAAGCCGAAGTGACCTACCTGCATGCGCACGAGTGGGCATGCTCGGTGGATGCCGTGCTGCAGCGTCGCACCAAAGCGCAATTGCTCGCATCGCCCGCAGCCCGCGAGGGCCTGCGCGCCGCCGTCGAGCGCATGCTCCCGCGCTGCGGCGCCGACGGCGCGTGACCCATGATGGGAACGCCGCAACCGTTGTCCACCCTCGACGTCGCGCGTCTGCGCAACGTCGAACTGCTGTTTTTCGATGTCGACGAAACGCTCACCACGCACGGCCAACTGCACCCCGATGCCTATCGAACCCTTCATGCGTTGCGGGCGACGGGAATCGACGCGATCCCGGTGACCGGTCGCCCCTCGGGCTGGGGCAACGCGATGCTTGCCATGTGGCCGGTGACCGCCTGCATCACCGAAAACGGCGGCGTCGTCGCTTGGCGGGATCACGCGACCGGCCACTTGCGCCAACGGATCGCCCACCACACGGAGCGGGGCGAACGCTACCTGACGGCGCTGCGTCAACTCGGCGCCGAAATCATCGAGCGCTTTCCCGACGTGGCACTCAGTGCGGATCAACCCTGGCGCCTGACCGATCTCGCGATCGATTACGCCGAGCAGGTGCCGACCGCTTCTGCGGCCACGGTCGCGGCGATCGTGGCCATGATGCATGAGGCCGGATACGACACGGCAGTCAGCAGCATTCACATCCATGCCGTTCGACCTGCCAACGACAAGGCAGACGGGGTGCGGGCTCTCCTCGACATCCGCGGCCTTTCCTGGGCGCACTATGAAACGCACGCCGCGTTCATCGGTGATTCGGCGAACGACGCCTCCCTGTTCGCGCAAACGCCGCTGGCCATCGGCGTCGCCAATGTGCGTGACGTCTTGTCGCGCCTCCCGGTCGCGCCGCGCTGGATTACCGAACGCGAGCGCGGCGACGGGTTCGTCGAGGCGGCCAACCGCCTGATGGCCGCGCGCTCGCACCGCTGACGTGCGTCCCGCGTTTTGACAACCACGCCAGGATCGAAGATAATCAAAAGCTTCGCAACGCGTCGGGCGCTCTTGCGGTGCGCGGCGCAGACGTGACGGAACGGCGCTTTAGCTCAGTCGGTTAGAGCGATGGAATCATAATCCACAGGTCCGGGGTTCGAGTCCCTGAAGCGCCACCATCCCCACGTTTGAAGCCTTCCGAAGAAATCCAGCAACCCCGCGCAAAGCCCCGTCCAGACGGGGCTTTTTGTTTTCAGACGTCCAAAGCGATCCGGGGGCAGCCAAACACAAAGCGGGTACTTTTGCGGGTACTTTTCGCGCCAATTCCGTCACGACGGCTCGACGACATACCGACCTCGCAAATCGCGGGCGTCACGCGAGGCGTAACGTGAACCGCTCGAAGCCCTCGCGCAATTGCGCAAGCACCGGCTCATCGAGCTGCCACGCGGGCGCGTCGGTGCTGCGGCATTCCTGCAGCGTCCAATGACGTACGCCACGCGCGTGCAGGCGCCGTGCCAGGCGCAGCAGCGCGTCCACACTGAACAGCCCCGCGTGCCACGTCGTCCGACACTCGAAGGCAACGGCGCTCTCCACCAACATGTCGAGGGATGCATCCGTACGACGCGCATCGCTGCCGCTTGCCGTGATGCGTCCATAGTCCTCGGGGAGCGCCTTGATATCGAGTCCAACCCAATCGAGTCTGCCGAGCACCGCCCGCAGGCGCTCCGGATACATGCCCCCGGTGTGCAGTGCGATGCGAAATCCGAGCGCCCGAACGGCATCCATGGCCTCGCCGATGGCATTTTGAAGCGTTGGTTCGCCGCCGGAGAACACGACGCCATCAAGGAGGCCCACCCGCCGCTCGAGCAGTCTCATGACCTGCGCCCAAGCCAATCCCGTCTGCGCCGTTGCATCGAGCAATTCAGGGTTATGGCAGTACGTACACCGCCACGGGCACCCCTGACAATAGACGACCGCCGCGAGATGCCCCGGGAAATCGATCGTGGTCAGCGGTGTGATCCCGCCGACCCGCAGCGTCATTGCGCCGTCAGCGTGCGCAACGCTGGCCACGGTTGGGTTCGGCGAAGAACCGTCGCTCCCCGTGCTCACCCTGCTTGCCAATATTGAAAGACGCGACCGGACGGTGATAGCCCATCACGCGCGTCCAGACCTCGCAGGGCTGTCGCTCGTCGTCGCTCAGCGTGATGCCGATATGGCGTGCCGGTTCGGCTGTGGTGATTTCGCTCATGGGGTGGTCTCCTTACAGTGAAACGTGGGTACGGTTGGAGTGGTTGCGGCCGCGCCGCGACTTCTGCGGTTCAGGCAGCAAGACGACGGCGCTTGCGTTCGAGCCGCTCGGCGTCGCAACGTGGACAGAACGTGTGCTCTCCCGCAAGATAGCCATGGGTCGGGCAGATGGAAAACGTCGGCGTGACCGTGATGTAGGGGAGTCGGAACCGCGTCAACGCTCGCCGCACGAGTTCACGGCAGGCCGCACCGTCGGAGATGCGCTCACCCATGTAGAGATGAAGCACCGTGCCGCCGGTGTATTTCGATTGCAGTTCTTGCTGTCGCTCCAGCGCTTCGAACGGATCGTCGGTAAATCCGACAGGCAACTGCGATGAATTGGTGTAGTACGGCTTGTCCGCGGTTCCGGCTTGGAGGATGTCGGGCCAGCGCTTCCTGTCTTCTTTGGCAAAGCGGTAGGTCGTGCCCTCGGCCGGGGTGGCCTCGAGGTTGTAGAGGTGGCCCGTGCGTTCCTGATAGTCGACGATGCGTCCGCGCACATGGTCGAGCAAGCGCAATGCGAAGGCGTGCCCGTCAGCTGTCGTTATGTCGTGCGCGTCACCGGTGAAATTGCGGATCATCTCGTTGATCCCGTTTACGCCCAACGTCGAGAAATGATTGCGCAGCGTGCCGAGGTAACGACGCGTGTAGGGAAAAAGTCCTTGATCGATCAAACGCTGGATCAGCTTGCGCTTGACTTCGAGACTCTGGCAGCCCAAATCAAGCAGACCATCGAGCGCAGCGAACAACGCGGCCTCGTCGCCCGCGTGCAGGTATCCCAACCGCGCGCAGTTCACGGTAACCACGCCGATGCTGCCCGTCTGCTCCGCGCTGCCAAACAGGCCGTTGCCGCGCTTCAACAGTTCGCGAAGATCAAGCTGCAGCCGGCAGCACATGGAGCGAACCATGTTCGGTTCGAGCTCCGAGTTGATGAAGTTCTGAAAGTAGGGCAGTCCGTACTTCGCGGTCATGTCGAACAGCCGCGTTGCGTTCTCGCTCTCCCACGGGAAATCGCGGGTAATGTTGTAGGTCGGGATCGGGAACGTGAATACGCGGCCCTTCGCATCCCCTGTACTCATCACGTCGATGTAGGCGCGATTGATGAGATCCATCTCGGCCTGCAAGTCGCCATAGCAGAACGGCATCTCCTCGCCGCCGATGACCGGCACCTGTTCACGAAGGTCGTCGGGGCAGGTCCAGTCGAAGGTGAGATTGGTGAACGGCGTCTGCGTACCCCAGCGCGACGGGACGTTCAGGTTGTAGATGAGCTCCTGGATGCACTGCCGCACACCCTCATAATCCATGCGATCCTTGCGCACGAACGCAGCCATGTAGGTGTCGAACGACGAGAACGCCTGCGCGCCCGCCCATTCGTTCTGCAAGGTGCCGAGGAAGTTGACGATCTGACCGACCGCCGATGACATGTGTTTTGGCGGTCCCGCCTCGACCTTTCCAGGGACCCCGTTGAGCCCTTCGTGCAGCAACGTGCGCAACGACCACCCGGCGCAGTACCCACTGAGCATGTCGAGATCGTGGATATGAAT
The DNA here is from genome assembly GCA_018241765.1 of Pseudomonadota bacterium. Classification (GTDB taxonomy): domain Bacteria; phylum Pseudomonadota; class Gammaproteobacteria; order Burkholderiales; family Casimicrobiaceae; genus Casimicrobium. The sequence goes on from JAFEDD010000015.1 coordinate 107,824, forward strand.
GTCGCCGTTGCGATGAGCCTCACCGATCCCGGGCGCGTACACGTGGGACAGCCAATAGTTGGCCGTCACCTTGCCTGCGACGTTGAGGATGAGCCCGCCCAACGAGTAGCCCTGATTGGCGTTGGCATTGACGCGCCAGTCGGCGCGCGTCAGATACTCGTTGATCGACGTCTCGACGTCGACCAGAGTCTGCCGGTCCGCGCGCAGCGTCGCGTGCCGCTGTCGGTACGACATGTAGGCGCGCGCCGTCTCGACATGGTTGGCGGCGATCAGCGTCTGCTCGACGATGTCCTGGATCTGCTCGATGCTGGGCGCACCGCCACCGAAGCGGTGGATCAGCACCTTGTTGACCTGCGCGGTCAGAAGCGCCGCCTCCGCATCGTCGAATTGCCCGGTCGCCGCGCCGGCGCGGGCAATCGCCGAGTGGATACGGCGCGCATCGAAGGGGCTGGAAATCCCGTCCCGCTGAATGACCTCGCGCGGCAGATGGGTGACGGTGGCTGTGGTCATGGATGACTCCGAACACAATATCTTGTGGTCAGGTTATCCAAGAAACACAATATCTAGTATGGACTAGATCAAGAATTTCTCCCGGTCGCCCCCTGTGTCACGGCGTGCCGTGTCCGTCGCGGCCGCTTCCCGCTATTGCGCCTGAAACCCGCTTTCGCGGATGATGCGACTCCAGACCTGCGTGTAGGCGCGTTCGCGGGCATCGAGCTGGTTCGGCGTCATGTATCCCACCGTCAGCCCCATGTTGGTCAGTTGCTGACGCACCTCCGGCAACGCGAGGACCTTTTCCAGTGCGCGTGTGAAGCGTGTCGTGAACTCTGCGGGTGTACCTTTCGGCGCCCAGATGCCGTAGAACGGTGTGTCTTCCAACCCCTTGAAGCCGAGCTCCGAAAAGGTTGGCACGTCGGGCAAGGCTGCCTGACGTTGTCCACCCAGCACGGCGATCATGCGCAGCTTTCCGGCACGCTGAAATTCGATGAAGTCGGGCACGGAGCCGACGCCGGCCGGAATCTGGTTGCCGAGCATGTCAGCCATCATCGGCGCGCTGCCTTTGTAGGGCACCGCCGTGAGTTTGAGATCGTACTTCTTGGCCAGTAGCTGCACGAGAAACTCGGGCGTGGAGGCGGGCGCCGGAATCCCGATGGCCGCTTGTCCGTCGCGACTGCGAGCCCACGCGACAAACTCGGGAACACTCCGCGCGGGGGTGCCGGAGGACACGGCGAGCCCATTGACGAAGGTGGCGATGCCGCCGACGGACTCGAAATCGGAGTGCGGGTCGAACCCCGGCTTCTTCACGACCTGTGGCAGGATCGAAATCGTATGGTCGTGCGAAAGAAACAGGGTCGTGCCGTCCGCGCGGGCTGCTTTCAGTTGCTGTGCCGCGAGCTGACCACCAGCGCCCGGGCGGTTGTCGACGACGACCGTTCGCCCGAGCTCGCTCTGAAGCTTCTCGCCAAGCAGGCGGGCGATCGCATCGGAACCACCCCCCGGAGGAAAGCCCACCAGCAAGTGGATGGCAGCGTCGGTTTGCGCCCATCCGGGGCTTGCGACGCCTAGCGTGGCAGCGGCGATCAGGCTGGCGCAGAAGCGGCGGCGGTCAGTCATGGCGTCTCCTCGATCATTGGGGTGCAAATCCGGGCATTGTATTGATGCACGTCCAGTCGCCGTCTCCGCTAGTGCGGTGTTTCGCGTAGATTGGTACAAGAAAATGCGATGGACTTTGGTTCGAATCGAGGCGCAAAGCGCAGCGATAGCGAGCTATGGCGAGCATTGGCAACGA
>JAFEDD010000015.1:109619-183616 GCA_018241765.1 Pseudomonadota bacterium
TTTGTACCAAGAAGAGCGAAACACTGCACCAGCACCGATAATTGCGACGGCCGCGGCCACGCTTCGACTGCGCCCGGAGAGAAACATGCTGACATTCCCGATCGCCCCCCTGAATACGACCCGCCGTCGCGTGCTGTCGACCGCGTTCGCGCTATCGGCCCTGGGGCTCGCGCCAGCGCTTTTGGCGAAGCAGAAGCCGCGGACGCAGACCGTCGAAGTCTGGAAGGATCCGGGCTGCGGCTGCTGCAAGGATTGGATCATTCATCTGGAGAAGCACGGGTTTCATGTCGTCGCCCACGATAGCGGCAATGTTGCGGCGCGGGCCCGGCTGGGCCTCCCCGAGCGCTACGGATCATGTCACACGGCGGTGGTCGACGGCTACCTCATCGAGGGGCATGTGGGTGCTGCCGAAATCCGTCGCTTGCTACGCGAGCGACCGAAAGCGCTGGGACTCGCGGTGCCCGGCATGCCGATTGGGTCTCCCGGCATGGATGGGCCCGCCTACGGCACACGGCGTGATCGCTACGCAACGCTACTGGTGCTGCGCGACGGCAGCAACCGAGTGTTCCAGCAGCACGGTTGACGCGGCTGCACCACGGCTCCGAATGGTCGGCGCGAAGGCGCGCGATTGCGGCGTTGTTCGTGAAGGCCGTGCGGCGTTTCGGTTCGCTCTCGCTGCGGGTCCATCGTGTGGAAGCGGCGTTCGTCCGGGCTGCATCACGTTCGACTGACTGGCTCCAACGGCCGCACCGCACAGCCCGTCCGCGCTCCGGCGTTGCCTCTTCTCAATGTTCCCCACCGCCTGCGGCGACGCCGCCAAGCTTGGGTCGGGCCACCCAAATGATGGCTATCAAGAACAGAAACACGACGGCCGAGAGAAGGAACAGATCGGTGACGCCCATCGTGTAGGCCTGTTGATCGAGCAGTTGATTCACGCTCGCGAGAGCCTGTTCGCGACTCAGGCCACGCGATTGGAGTTGGGCGAGCGTTTGCATCGCCGCGCTGTTGCCCTGATTGATGGTTTCGGCCAGCTGGGCATGGTGCAGAGCGGCTCGGCTGTCCCACAGCGTTGTGAACAGCGAAGTGCCGACCGCCCCGGCGGTGATGCGGGCGAAGTTTGACAGTCCCGCGGCCGACGGCACGCGATCCGGCGGTAGCCCTGAGAAAACGATGGCTTGCAGCGGGATGAAGAAAAACGCCATCGCGCCACCTTGGAGCAGTGTCGGAATCAGAATCGTGCGAAAGTCGGCCTGTGTGTTGAACTGCGAACGCATCCAGAGCACACCGGCGAAGCCGATGAAGGCCAGGGTCGCGAGTCGCCGTGGATCGATGCGTGCGACATTCTTGCCGACCCAGGGAGATAACAACAGGGCAAGGATGCCGACGGGGGCTGTCGCAAGACCGGCCCAGGTTGCGGTGTAACCCATGAATTGCTGCAACCAGAGCGGCAGCAACACGACGTTACCGAAAAAGAGCCCGTAGGCGATTGCCAGTGCAAGGGTGGCGGCCGTGAAATTTCTGCGAGCGAACAGACTGAGATCGACGATGGGGTGCGATTCGGTCAACTCCCACGCGATGAGAAAGAGAAAGCTCACCGTGCTTACGATCGCCAGCACGGTGATTTCGCGCGACGCAAACCAATCGAGCTCCTTGCCCTTGTCGACCATGATCTGCAGGGTGCCGACGGCGACGATGAGCAACCCCAACCCAACCCAGTCGAGCGGAACGCGGGCGCCACCCGGGTCGCGATTGCGATAGATCGACCAGGTCAAGGCGGCCGCCGCCAAACCGACGGGGATGTTGATGTAGAAGATCCATGACCATGAGATGTTGTCGGTGATCCAGCCCCCGAGCAGGGGGCCGGCGACCGGAGCGATGAGCACCGTCATCGACCACATGGCGAGTGCAACGCCCGCCTTGGCGCGCGGATAGCTTGCCAGCAGAAGCGTTTGCGACAGCGGGATCATCGGCCCGGCCACGAATCCCTGAAACACTCGAAAGGTGATCAGGAGCCCGAGATTCGAGGCCAGCCCGCAGAGCCAGGAAGCAAGAACGAACAACAGCACGCTCGCCGTAAAAAGCCGCACCTGCCCGAAGCGCTTGGTGAGCCAGCCGGTGAGCGGCACCGAGATGGCGTTGGCCACGGCGAATGAGGTGATCACCCACGTCCCTTGTGCGGGGCTCACGCCCATGTCGCCGGCAATCGCGGGAATCGACACGTTGGCGATCGAGGTATCGAGCACATTCATGAACGTCGCAAGCGACAGTGCGAACGTGCCAAGCACCAGTTCACCGCCACGCAACGGCGAAAACGACGCTGCCGTGGGTCGAGTCGCAGCGTTGGCTCGGCCGTCAGCGCCAGCTTCCGGCCGTTCGTGGGCGTCGGTCGCGATGCTCACGCGATGCGCCCGTCAGCGTTTGTCGATCGTGCTGACCCGACCGCCGTTAGCCGCGATGATGCGCCGAATCGCGCCTTCAGCGCCGTCATCGACCACCTCAAAGGCGCGCGTTTGTGTGACTGACGGCGCGCGCGTTCCCGGCGCAAGCACCGGGCCGTCGGTTTGGCTGATGTCGACGCGGGCGAGCATGGACATGCCCAGGCGCAGCGGGTGCGTGGCCAGTTCCTTGGGGTCGAGCGCAATGCGCACGGGGATGCGCTGCACCACCTTGATCCAGTTTCCGCTGGCATTCTGTGCCGGCAGCAAGGCGAACGCGGCCCCCGTGCCTGCTCCCAGTCCTTCGATGCGCCCGTGGAAGTTGACCTGGTCGCCATAGACATCGGCCGTCAGTGCGACCGGCTGGCCGAGCCGCAGGTTGCGCAACTGGTTTTCCTTGAAGTTGGCCTCCACCCAGACATCCTTGAGGCCGATCACGGCAAGCATCGGCGTGCCGGCGGCCACACGTTGTCCAAGCTGAACGCTTCGCTTGGCGACAAAACCATCGATTGGCGCGCGGACTTCGGTGCGGGACAACGTGAGTGCCGCATCCCGCACGCGACTGGCCGCGCGTGCGACGACCGGGTGATTCTCGAGCGTCGTGCCGCTGGTCTGAACCTGATTGGCGGCACGCTGCTCGCGAGCCACTTGAATCGCCGCCTGCGCGGCCGACACGGCTGCTTGCGCTGCGCTTTGCTGCGCGCGCGCGTGCTCGAGTTCTTCCCGCCCGACGGCGCCGCTCGCGACCAGTGGTGCGCGTCGCTGTACGTCGTCACGCGTTCGGGCGAGGTCGCTCTCCGCGCGGGCGAGATCGGCCTCACGCAGCTTGATCTGGGCGCTCAACGTGGTGTCGTTGGCATAGAGTCCGCGGACCTCGCGGACGGCCTGCGCGAGTTGCTCCTGAGCCTGCTCGAACGCGATCCTGGCGTCGGTGGCATCGAAGCGGACGATCACCTGTCCGGCGTTGACACGGTCGGTGTCGTCGGCGGCAATGGCGAGCACGGTGCCGCCGACTTGCGGTGTCACCTGCACCACGTTGCCCTGGACATAGGCATTGTCGGTGCTTTCGTAGTGGTTGAGCACCAGGGCCCAGTACGCGGTATAGGCCAATGCCGCAAGGACGATGACGCCGGTGATGCCGAGCAAGGCACGTCGGCGGCGGCCGTTGGCGGGAACCGGTGGCGTCGTGGGAGGGTTCGCTGTGTTCGGGTCAGTCATAGTCGGCTCGGGGGTGACTTGGCGCGCCGCCGGTGGCGAGGGGCTCGTCGATGTAGCCACCGCCGAGCGCGTGCGCGAGCAGGATCTGCGCGTCGATGGCACGGGCGCGCAAATCGGCAGCTTGTCGCTCTTGCGTCAGCAGATTGCTTTGCGCCGCGAGCACGCCCAGCGCATTGGACAGGCCGGCGTCGTGGCGATCGCGGGCAACGCCCAACGCCGCAGAAGCAGCCCGTAGCGAGGCCTGTTGCTGTCGAGCCTGCTGCTCTATCGCGCCTGCGGCGGCTATCTGGTCCGCCGCGTCGTGCACGGCGTCGAGCACGGTGCGGTTGTAGGTTTCGATCGCGGAGTCGAGATCGGCAACCCTGACCTTCAGGTTGGCACGCAATCGACCGCCATCGAACAGTGGCAATCGCAACGCCGGACCAACGCCGAACTGTTCACTGCCAGCCTGGATGAAGCGGTTGAAGCCGATGCTCGCAAGTCCCGCGAAGGCCGTGAGATTGATGTTTGGGTAAAACTGGGATTGTGCGACGTCCACGTTGCTCGTGGCCGCACGCACCCGCCATAGGGCCGCAGCGACGTCGGCGCGTCGCGCGAGCAGGTCGACGGACAGCGCCGTCGGCAGCGGCATGTCTCGCCAGCCGGTCAGCGGTGCGGTCACGCCGTCGAGCGCGGACGGTGGCTGCGCGGACAACGCGGCAAGCGTATGCCGAACGAGCGCAATCTGTTCATCGAGCGCCGCGATTTGCTGGCGAATCCCGGCGGGTGCGCCTTCACTCTGGCGCAATTCGAGCGTGCCGTCGATGCCGTGGCGGAAGCGCTCGGCAAGCAGAGCGAGTGTGCGCTCACGCACGGCAAGCTCCTGGCTGACAAGCTGCCGTTGTGCCTGAAGACGACCGAGCTGCACGTAACTGCGCGCGACTTGTGTGACCAGTGCGGAGCGCGCGGCCGCGGCATCGGCGATGGTCGCTTGCTCCTCGCCAAGCGCCGCCGCGATAGCGGCGCGATTGCGACCGAAGAAATCGAATTCATAGCCGATGCCGACCTGCGCGCTGACCAAGGTCCGGATCGATCCGCCAAGCGGGGGCGGATAAATGCTGGTCGCGCTGAAGCGTTGGCGTGTGGCGTCGGCATTCGCGTTGACCTGCACCTCCTCGGCGGCCCGATTACCTGCCAGCAACCCAGCGGCATGTTCGATGCGTGCCTGAGCGATGCGCAGGCTCGGGTTCGCTGCGAGCGTTCGCTCGATCAAGGCATCAAGCTGATCGTCGCCCAACGCACGCCACCAATCGGCGCCGATGCCAAGCGCTGCCCTCTCGGAGGCGTTTAGTCCGATATCGGCTGGCCGGATCCGCTGCGCGTGCGACGCAATGCCGCCCGTGCTGGCGCAGCCCGCCAGCACGCCACCCAAGGCGAGGCATACACCCGCCATGCGAAGTCGCTGACCCCACCGCAGCGATGCCAATGAGTCGGGTTTGACCGATGCGGCATTCATACGCTGCCCTCCCGCATGGCATCGCCGTTGGCCAGCATCCGTTCCAGCAACGAACGAAGCACAATCCGTTCGTCTTCCGAGAAGCCGGCGAGGTGCGCGCTCTGCACGGCGGAGAGAATCTCGGGAACGCGTTCGATGGCATCGGCGCCGGCGGGAGTCAATTCGACGTTCACGACCCGACGATCACTCTCGGATCGGCGGCGCCGGCATAGCCCCTTGCGTTCGAGCCGATCGAGCAGGCGCGTCATGGCTCCGGCGTCAAGGTTTTGCCAGCGCGCAAGCTCAACGACGGTGGCGCCGCCCGCCCGACGCAAGTGCATCAGGGGCCCCCACTGTGCGCTGGTCAGCCCGTGCGGCCCGAGCCGGCGATCCACCTGACCGGCAATCGACAGGACAACGCGCTTCATCAGATAGCCGACGCTCTGCTGCGCACCCAAGGTGTCGTGCTGATCGGGCGAGGCCGATGGATGTGCCGGGGGCATGGGGTTGGGTGAACTTGAACGGCGAAGGGTGCGAACAGTAATTGCCCAAGCAAATACTGTCAAGGCTTGTATCGTCGTGCCGCAGCTTTCCAAGACCGTCGTTGCCGTGATGCCACGCTTTTGGGATAGAGCACTTCGTCTACGCATTCCCTGCGCGACGCTTCGGGATTGGTGCAAAATCAGAACAGTTGTTTGAATCGTTTGATTGAGGAGACTTCAATGGCGTTCGACCTGCAGCTCGGCAGCGCCTTTCCGGCACTGCGTGTACGGGAACGGGAGGTCCGCGGAGAGGGGCGTCCTGCGACGAAGACGCGCATTCTGATTGCGACGGAGAACCTGTTCGTCAATCTCGGCTACGACGCGACCAGCCTGCGCGCGATCACAACCGAGGCGGGCGTCAACCTCGCGGCCGTGAACTATCACTTTGGCAGCAAGGAAGAGCTGTTCGCGCTCGTGCTGACTCAGCGGCTCGATGTCCTGAACCTGGAACGCGTGCGCTTGCTCGATGCTCTGGAAAGCCCGTCGGGAAAGGGCTTTGACAGCGCCCATCGGGTCGAGCAACTGATTGCGGTCATGTTTTTGCCGGCCCTGCGCCTCGCGCGTGATTCGGAGCGCGGTGGCCCCTCGTTTCTGCGCTTTCTCGGCCGTGCCTACGCCGACCCCTCGCCGTTCGTTCGAAACCTGCTGGCCGAACGCTATGCCGCCCAGAACGCACGTTTCGTCCAGGCGTTCGCCCGCGCGCTCCCTGATCTCGACGCGCAGGACCTGTCGATGCGTCTGCACTTCATGCTCGACGCGATTTCTTCGACGCTGGCCAGCGAAGATGCCCGCAAGCTCATGGCCGCGCTCATCGCCAGCGCTCACACCGCCAAGGAGCGCCCTGACGAAGACGTCGCTGTCCTGGGTCATTTGGCACCGTTTCTTGCCGGTTCGCTGCGAGCACGTGCCGATCAACCCCCGCAACTGAAAGCCATTCGCGCTGTCGTGGCGCTGCTTTGATGAATCCATTACGGCCGCCGAGCGAGTGCGCCGTACCCGCCGTATCGAGGAGCCTCCATGCCATCCGCCCTGCGTGAACCCATCTACGTCGTCGACGGCGCACGTACGCCATTTCTGAAGGCGAAAAGCGCTCCGGGCCCGTTCTCGGCCTCCGATCTTGCCGTGGCCGCGGGCCGAGCCGTGCTCGCGCGCGTACCGGTGGCAGCCACCGACCTCGACGAGGTCATTCTCGGCTGCGCCAACCCCTCGCCCGACGAAGTCAACATCGGCCGCTACGTTGCCATGCGCCTCGGATGCGGTGATCGGGTGACCGGCTGGACCGTGATGCGCAACTGTGCGAGCGGCATGCAGGCGCTCGATTCCGCCGTCAACAACATGCTCGCCGGACGCAGCGAGCTCGTGCTCGCCGGAGGCGTCGATGCGCTGTCGCGCGCGCCCCTGCTGTACAACGAGAAAATGGTGCTTTGGTTCGCGGCGCTCGCTGGCGCGAAGAGCACCGGCCAGAAGCTCGCGACCTTCGCGCGCCTGTCGCCCACCGCGCTGCTCTCGCCGATCATCGCTCTGATGAAGGGGCTCACCGATCCGAAGGTCGGTTTGCTGATGGGCCAGACCGCTGAGAACCTGGCGTTTCGCTTCGGCATTACGCGCAGCGATATGGACGCGTTTGCCGCCGAGAGCCACCGCCGCGTGCTTGCAGCCCAGGCGGACGGTCACTTCAGCGCGGAATTGACGCCCCTCATCGATCCCAGGGGCACCGTCTACGACCACGACGATGGCGCGCGCAGCGACTCGACACCAGAAAGGCTCGCGCGCCTCAAGCCGTTCTTCGACAAGAAGTACGGCAACGTCACTGCGGGCAACAGTTCACAGATCACCGACGGCGGCGTGTTTCTGCTGCTCGCTACCGAGCGCGCCGTGGCAAGGCACGGCCTGCCGGTGATCGGCAAAATCGTCGATACCCAATGGGCCGGCTGTGACCCCGCGCAAATGGGGTTGGGTCCCGTCTACGCCGCGACCCCGATGCTCGAGCGCAACGCGCTCGGCCTCGCCGATCTGGACTGCGTCGAGATCAATGAAGCGTTCGCCGCACAAGTGCTGGCCTGCATCGCGGCATGGAAGGACGCCACGTTCTGCCGCGACGAACTCGGTCTCGATGCACCTCTCGGGGCGATCGATTCGAACCGACTCAACGTCGATGGCGGCGCCGTCGCGCTCGGGCATCCGGTTGGGGCTTCGGGAGCGCGCATCGTCCTGCATGCACTCGAACATCTGCGCCGAACGGGTGGCAAACGTGCCTTGGCGGCCATTTGCATTGGCGGTGGTCAGGGCGGCGCGATGCTGCTCGAAGCCGCTTGACACGCGAAAGCGTACGGCCGATACCTACGACGCTGGCTCGCGGCGAAAACACGCTTGCTGAGCCACAAACAACGCAGCGGAAAGTTTGAATCATGAGCTACGAACACTTGAAACTCAGTACCGACGAGCACGGTATCGCATGGGTGGGTATCGACGTCGCTGGCGCCTCCGTCAATACGCTCGGGACGCCGGTGCTGGCGGAACTCGCCGCCCTGCTCGATGCGTTCGACGCGGCGCCGCCCAAGGGCGTCGTATTTCATTCATTGAAGGATTCCGGTTTCATCGCCGGCGCCAACATTCAGGAATTCGAATCCATCGCGCGTGATGGTGACGTTGCGGCCGCCACGCGGCTCATCCACGCCGGATACGATCTCTATGAGCGATTGTCTGGCGTTCGCTATCCAACGCTGGCACTCATTCGCGGGTTCTGCATGGGCGGCGGCCTGGAACTCGCGATGGCCTGCCGCTACCGCGTGGCCGTCGACGATCCTGGAACCCGAATGGGGCTGCCGGAAGTCATGCTTGGCATCCTGCCGGCGTGGGGCGGGGTCAAGCGCCTGCCGCAACTCATAGGTGCGCCTGCGGCCTTCGACTTGATGCTCACCGGCAAGACCGTCGACGCCAAGAAAGCCAAACGCCTCGGACTCGCCGATGAGGCCGTGCCGGCGCGAATCATGGGCAATACGGCCCGTGCCATCTTGCAGGCCAATCCACCGCCGCACCGATTGCCGTGGTCGCAAAACCTGCTGACCAATGGCGTGCTTCGCGGCTACGTTGCCGCGCAAGCGCGAAGACAGGTCGCGAAGCGCGTGCGCGCCGAGCACTATCCCGCCCCGTTCGCCATCATCGATCTTTGGCAGAAGTACCACGGCGACGTGCATCGTCCCACCGTCGGCGAATCCTGTTCGATGCCGACGTTGCTCGGGCATTCGACGGCGCGAAACCTGATTCGGGTGTTCGGTCTTCGCGAACGCCTGAAGGCGCAGGCCAAGGGCATCGACTTCAGGGCGAAGCACGTTCACGTGATCGGCGCCGGTGTGATGGGCGGCGACATCGCCGCGTGGTGTGCGCTGCGCGGCATCCGCGTCACCTTGCAGGACCTCGACGCGGCGCGCGTGGCCCCCGCCATCAAGCGCGCCGCCGACCTCTACAAAAAGCGACTGCGCGACGAACGGCGCATCCGTGACGCGATGGATCGGCTGCAACCCGACGTTGCCGGCGCTGGCGCGCGCAAGGCCGACGTCATCATTGAAGCGATCGTCGAAAACCTCGCCGTCAAGCAGCGCGTGTTCACCGAACTCGAGAGCAACGCCAGGCCCGATGCATTGCTCGCGACCAATACCTCGTCGATTCCGCTGGAGCAAATCGCCAGCGGACTCAAGGACCCCGGACGGCTGGTCGGCATTCATTTCTTCAACCCCGTGGCGCAAATGATGCTCGTCGAAGTGATCAGCGGCGCTCAGACGCACGCGGAGGTTGCGCGCAACGCGACGGCCTTTGTCGACCAGATCGACAAGCTGCCGCTGGCGTGCAAGAGCGCGCCGGGCTTCTGGGTCAATCGAATTCTTGCGCCCTATCTGACCGAGACGATGCGTTGCCTGGACGAAGGCATCGCGCCCGAAACACTCGACGAGGCGGCGCTCGCGTTTGGCATGCCGATGGGTCCGGTCGAGCTTGCCGATGTCGTCGGGCTCGACGTGTGCGCCGCAGTCGGGCAGGTCGTCGGCGGCAAGGAGGCGCTCGCGAATGCTCCCAAGCGACTCGCTGCGAAACTCGAAGCGAAGGAGCTTGGCAAGAAGACCGGTCGCGGGTTCTACACCTGGGTCGATGGCAAACCGCAGAAATCCGCCGCCGGCGCGGTACCGCCCGGGCTCAGCGAGCGCTTGATTGCGCCGATGCTTGCCGAAGCCAACAAGGCACTCGCCGAAGGCGTCGTCGAAAACGACGCGCTCGGGGATGCGGGCGCGATCTTCGGCTGCGGGTTCGCGCCCTTCACGGGAGGGCCGTTCAACTATCAACGTGCGCAGGGCAACAGCGCTGCGTGATTTGACCGCGAGCCGTGCGGGGTAGCGACACGCCTCGCTGTCCAGCGATGCGCCAACCCGTCCGCGAATGAGAAAATGCGACGATGACGCGCACGGTACTCACCATCCAGTCCCACGTCGTTGCCGGCCACGTTGGCAACGATGCGGCAGCATTTGCCTTGCAACGACTCGGCGTCGAGGCGTGGCCGATCTACACCGTGCAATTCTCCAATCACACGGGGCATGGCGCATGGACGGGCCAGGCGTTCACTGCCGAACACATCCATTCGCTGCTTGACGGACTGGATGCGCGCGGCCTTCTCAAGCGCGTCGACGCCGTGCTCTCCGGATACGTCGGCACCGTCGAAATTGCCGGGGCGATCGTTGATGCCGCGGCGCGTGTGCGGCAACGCAACCCGAACGCTGTCTATTGCTGTGACCCGGTCATGGGCGACGTGGGGCGCGGTCTTTTCGTCAAGCCGGACATTCCGGGGTTCTTTGCCGCGACCGCGCTTGCAAGCGCCGACATCATCACGCCCAATCTCTATGAGCTTGGATTGCTGGCGGGCACCGATACGCCAAAGCCAGCAGCGGCCATCGGTGCCGTGCGCGAACTGCTCCGACGAGGACCACGCATTGCGCTGGTGACCAGTGTGCGTGACGATGAGGCGCACATCGATACGCTCGCCGTCACGGCGACGCAGGCGTGGCGCGTGCGAACCCCGTGGCTTGATCTCGACCCCATGCCGAGCGGCATGGGCGACTGCACGGCGGCGCTCTTTCTCGGGCATTGGCTGCAACATGGCGACATCCCGCAGGCCTTGGTCCATGCCGTGTCGGCCCTCTACGAATTGCTCACGCATGCCGACCCGACGCAACCCCGGGAGCTCAATCTGATTCCGATGCAGCAGGCACTGGTGCAACCTCGGCAACGCTTCGCGGTCGACGCGATCGGAGCGTGACGGACATCGTCGCCGAGGCGATGCTCGCGCTGCGATCGCGCGAACCGCAACGCGCGATCGCCTTGCTCGAGTCGGCGCCCGGCGAAATTGCGCAGACCGAGGGCGCGCAGCGCGTGTTGGCTGTCGGTTACGCCGAACAGGGCAATCTCGACGGCGCGATGCAACTCGTCCAACGATTGCTGGAACGACCCACACTCGAGTTGGCAACGCGTGCCGTGATGGGGCGGATATGCCTCGACGCGGGCGATACCGATCACGCGTTCGAACAATTCGACCTGCTGGTGCAGCATCACGCGGGGCAACTGGCGTTCTGGCGATACCTTTGGATCTGCGCGCGAACGCCAGCCCAGTTCGATCGCGCATTGAGGCGGACGCTCCGTGGCTTGCCAGATCAAACCGCCGACGTGCTCGTCGCCACGTCGGTGACGCGCGCTTTGACTGCTGCCGGTCAAGTTCGGCAGGCCTTGCAACTTGCGCGTGCCACGGTGTTGCGCCATCCAGGCTCCACCGCCGCGCGCTGGACGTGGCTGCACACCGTGGTGGACGAAACGCCGCTCGAAGCGTGGGAGGAGCTCGCCGGTGCCCCACTCGATTTCGTCACCGCGTTGCCCGCCGCGATGCCGCTCGATGCGGATGCCACCGACACCGCTCTGCATGTACCCGAGCAGTACCCGGATGAGCGCATGATCGACGCTTGGCGGGCACGCTACGGCGAAGGGCTCGATGCCATTCAGTCGCGTCTGTCACAGACGCCGCTGACGGCGGAGCAGCGCGCCACTCTACTTCGCCACACGGCATTTCGTATCACCTATCAGAACCGCAACGATCTCGACTTGCAAACCCGGCGCGGAGCGCTCCTCCATGCCTTGCTTCAGCCGTTGGCTGTCGACCTGGATCGGATGCCGCGAACGGCCTCCCGCACGGGGCGTTTGCGCGTGGCTTTCGTCAGCTCGCATGTGCGGGACTGCACGGTGGGCCACTATTTCCGACGCTTCATGACCGACCTCGCCGATGCGCGCATCGACGTATCGGTGTTCGCCCTCGGGATGCGCGACGCGTTCACCGATTCGATCGCAGCCCAGGTGCCCGTGTCATCGCTTCCACTCGATGCGCACGCTTTGCCGCGCGCCATCGAAGCGATTGCGCTCGCGCGTCCCGACGTGCTGATCTATCCCGAGGTGGGGTTGGATGCTCGCATCGAGGCGCTTGCCGCCATGCGTCTCGCTCCGTTGCAATGCGCGCTTTGGGGGCATCCGGTCACCACCGGCCTGCCGACGATCGATGTCTTCTTCAGCGCCGATGCCATCGAGCCTGCCGACGCACCATCGCATTATCGGGAAGCGCTGCATCGGCTGCCGGGCCTCGGAACCTGCTACCCGCGCCCGCCGCACCCGTCGGCGGCGTCGCGCGCGAACCTTGGGTTGCCGAGCGAGGGCATGCTCGTCGTGTGCGCGCAGTTGCCGCTCAAGTGGTTGCCGCATTTCGGCGACGCCGTCGCTCGCATCCTGAACAGGGTGCCCGACGCAACACTCGTCGTGTTCGATCCGCCGGTTGCGGCACGCGGTCACGCCTTCGATGCATGGCTCCGCCGCTTTTTCGAACCGCATGGCGTGTCGCTGGAGCATCGGGTCACACGCCTTGCGCAGCGCGACCGTGTCGATTTCATCGCCACGTTGCAGCATTGCGACCTCGCGCTCGACACGTTCGGTTTCAGTGGCGGAAACACCAGCCTCGACGCCCTTTCGTGCGGACTGCCGGTGCTGACGCTGCCGGGCGCATTCATGCGCGGCCGACAAACGATGGCCATGTTGCGCCGAGTGTCGGAGGACGTGGCCTCGGAACTTGTGGCGAGCGATGTCGACGATTACGTCGAACGCGCGGTTGGTCTGCTTGACGATCACGCACGGCGCAACGCGTTGCGACTGAGCATTCGGGCAGGCGCATCCGCGCTGTTCGATGATCCCGGCGTCGTCCCGGCGCTGAGGGAGCGGCTGCTCGCCCTGTGCGCTTGGCAAACCGCGCAAGCGTAGGCTACGCTACGACTTTTCTGGTTGGCGCTCCCGCTCGGGGGGCGAACGGGAGTGTGTCGATGTCAGAGCACGGGGCGACAACGGCGCTGACGACGTGGTGGGCGGGTGAACGGCTGCGACTGACGGCACTCTACCCGTTGCGCTGTGATCGCCTGATCGTCGAACTCGACGCCGCGTTGGCACGCGACGACATCGCGGCGACCGATGAGCGCGGGGTGCTTGCGGAGATGCTTGGGCTGCGCGCCCGCGCGCAAGCGATATGCGGGCAGACCGAAACGGCCATTCGTGAACTGCACGCGCTGCTCGACTCGGGCGATGGCCGGTTCGGGGGAGCTGATCGGGCGCCGCTGCTGGCCGCGCTCGCCAATTGTCTGGAATCGTTGGGGCAATACGCCGACGCGCTCGACCTGCTGCACGAGGCGCACGCGCTCTACGCGTCGAGCGCCGACCTTCGCGGTGTCGCTTCGACCCGTCTGTCGATGGGCGTCATGCACTCGCGCTGCGGTGACCACGCCATTGGCTACGGGCATTATCGCGAGGCGCTGGCCGGGTTCGAACGGCTCGGCGAGTGGGCAGGTGTCGTGCGGACGTTGAACAACATGGGCCTCAATGAGCGCAACCTCGACCGACTCGAGGAATCATTGGCGACGTTCGACCGCGCCCTGCGGATTGCCGAGGAGCAAGCCCTGCCGACGGTCGCGTGGACGCTGAGTGGCAACCGCGCCCGAACCCTGCTCGCGATGCGGCGCCTCGATGCGGCGGAACGGGCCTTCGCCCAGCATGCTCGCGACACCCAGGATGGCACCTGGACGCAGACCGGGTTGGACGCGCGCTTTGGTTTGCTCGAAGTGGCGCACGCACGTGGCGAGCGACGATCGATCGTGCCTCCGCTGCAGCAGTTGGTCGTGGAACTCAAGGCCGCGCGGCACCTGGACATGGAGGTGCGCGCGCGGCGCCTGCTCGCCGAATGCCTGGAGGATGGAGAGGGTGACGTGGCCACCGTGCTCGATGCCTACAAAGCGTTGCGTGAGTGCGAGCGTGCATGGTTCGATCAGCGGGCGGGCTCACGCTTGCGCGCTTCGACGCTGATGGCCGAACTCGACGCGGCACGCCGTGAGGTCGAGCGCGAACATCAGTTGCGCGACGAGCTGGCGCGGGCGCATGCCGCGCTCACCATCGAGTCGGCGGAGCGCGGTGCACGCGCCGAGGCGCTCTACCGGCAAGCGCATGAGGACGCGTTGACAGGATTGCCGAACCGCCGTGACCTTGCAGAGCGCCTGTGCGCGGAGCGTCGTCGCGGCGAACGGTTTGCGCAGCCCCTGTCGATCGCGATGGTCGACATCGACCATTTCAAGGCGATCAACGATCGCCACGGGCACGCCGCCGGTGATCAGGTGCTGGTCGAGGTCGCACGTCGCCTGCAACAGGCGCTGCGCTCGGGCGACCTGGTGGCTCGCTTCGGCGGTGAAGAGTTCGTCGCGCTGCTGCCGGACGCGACGCACGAACAGGCGTGCGCCCTGGGCGAGCGGCTGCGTCGCGCCGTCGCCGCAGCGCCCGTGCCAATCGGGCGCGGCGCTTGCGCGGTCACCGTCAGCGTTGGCGTGATGACGTGCGCGGGCGACGACACGAACGACGTCGTTCTTGCGCGTGCCGACGCGCGGCTCTACGCAGCCAAGACCGCGGGTCGCAATCGGGTCATCGGCGAATCGGGCGTTCCGGTCGGCGCGAACGCGCACGACCGCGTGCAGGCCTGATTCCGTCTCCGAATCACATCCCCGTCGTCGCCTCCCTCCTCGTTTGGCGACGCAAGGTTTGCCAGGGCGTCGCGTTCCGCTACCGGGGGGTGATCGCCCGGCGTTGGGGCGACCCTCAACCGCCGCCGGTCAGCCGGGCGAACGCCTCGCGGTATCTGGCACCGGTTTGCGTGATGACTTCCGGTGTCAGGTGCGGTGCCGGCGCCTTCTTGTTCCATGGCTTGCCGTCGATGCGCACGTTCTCGAGCCAGTCGCGCAAGTATTGCTTGTCGAAGCTGGGCGGGTTCATGCCCGAAGCCAACGCCTCGGCATAGCCATCGACGGGCCAGTATCGGGAGGAATCGGGCGTGAGCACCTCGTCCATCAACGTCAGGGTACCGTGCTCGTCGAGCCCGAATTCGAACTTGGTGTCCGCGATGATGATGCCGCGCGCAAGCGCAAACTCGGCCGCCCGTGAATAGAGCGCGAGCGCGGTGCGCCGCACCTGCTCGGCCAGAGGCTCACCGATCATCGACACGAGGCGCGCAAACGAAATATTCTCGTCATGCGCCCCGGCCTCGGCTTTGGTGGCGGGCGTGAAGATCGGCGCCGCAAGCTTGCTCGCGTTGCGCAGGCCGGCGGGCAGTTCGACGCCGCATACGGTTTGCTGCTGCCGATATTCGGCCCAGCCCGACCCGGCAAGATAGCCACGCACCACCGCTTCGACCGGTAGCGGGCGCAAACGTCGCACGAGCATCGATCGACCCGCCACCTGCGCCCGTTCCTCGTCGGTCACGACGCCCTCGGGATCGTCGCCGGTCAGGTGGTTGGGGACGATGTCGGCCAGTTGCCGGAACCAGAACAGGGCCATGTTCGTCAGCAGTTCGCCCTTGCCCGGGATCGGCTCTGCCATGATGACGTCGAACGCGCTGATGCGGTCCGATGCGACCATCAGCAGGCGATCATCGCCTACGGCATAGTTGTCGCGAACCTTGCCTCGCGCCAGCAGAGGCAGGGACGATAGGGAGGTGGTGTGCACACTGCTCATGCGAAAAATCCGAAACGTTGCCAAAACCGTTGCCGGTGAATGAAATGGTGCGATTATCGCGCTCGACAGACGGCGACCCGTCGCCAGCGCAACCGATAATCATCACAAGAACGTCCCGCGACCCCGGAGCGCAGAAGCCGTGACCGCACGCGATACCGTCGAGCAGGCCCTGGCGCTGGCCCACAGCGCGGTTGCTGCGCGGCGCGGACAGGCACTGGAGCCGGTGCTCGATGCGCTGATCGCGATTGCCCGCGATGGCGACATCGAGCAGTACCGCGATGTCGACCGCCTGCTCGAAGCCGAGTTGATCGCTTCGAGCCGCTACGCGGAAGTGCGTGACGGCCTGCACACTGCTCTGGCCTGTGCCGAGCCGCGTGCCGAAAAGCGGATCGTCGCCCACATCGAGCGTCGCCTCGGCGCCGCCCATGACATGTCGGGCGATGACGTAACCGCGCTCGATTGGCTCGAACGTTCCCGTGAGCATTTCGCCGAAGCCAATGACCGCGAAGGTCTGGCGCGGGTCACGAGCAGTCTCGGTGTGCTGTGGGCGCGGCGCGGCAACCTCGTCGAAGCGCGCTCGCTGCTCGAGGATGCGCTGCGGGTGACCGACTCCCTCGCCGCACCGCTCGAAGGCGCTCGCGTGCGCGCCAATCTCGGCTATGTCTACCTTCTGCAGCAGGAATATCCGCGCGCTCGCCAGGTGCTCGAAGAAAGCCTCGCCGTCACCGAGCCGCTCAAGCACTCGTTGCAGATCATCGCGTTGCTGAATCTGACGCGCATCGATCTGGCGGAGGGATGTACTGCCGCCACGCGCAGACGGCTCGACCATCTCGAGCGGCTGCTGGGTGACGGCAGCAGTTTCGCGCGCATGGAACACGAACTGCTGCGCGGTTTGCTTGCCTTGCAGGAGGGGCGGGCCGACGAGGCCGTGCGGATCCTGCGCGGCGGCATCGTCATGGCCGAACGACACGACGCGAGGCGCGAACAATATGAGCTGTGGGAGGCGCTCGCCGAGGCGCTGGAGGCGGCGGGTGACCCGGCACAGGCGCTGACCGCGCTGCGACGGGCGCACGACATCGACGTGTCGTTGCGTCGCGAGCAGGCGGTGGTGCAGGCGGCAACCGCACGCGAACGGCGCGCGGCTCAACGTGCCCGGGAGCAGGCGGACGCGGCGCGCGCGAGCGAAAGCGTGCTGCGCGAAACGCTGGCGCGTCTCGAGCGCGCTCAGGAGGATCTGCATCGGGTCAACGACGAGAAGGATGCGCTGCTGGCCGAGCTGCGCCGGCAGACGCGAGAGGATCCACTGACAAGGCTTCTGAATCGACGCGCGCTCGACGACGAGCTGGAGCGCGAATGCACGCGAGCCGCCCGCCACGGGCGCCCGCTGACGCTTGCCCTGCTCGATCTCGATGACTTCAAGCAGATCAACGATCGTCATTCCCACGCCACGGGCGACCGGGCATTGGTCGTGATCGCCAACTGCCTGAGCGCGGCCCGCCGCGCAAGCGACGTCCTGGCGCGACTGGGCGGCGAGGAATTCGTGCTGTTGCTTCCCGAGACGTCCGCGCCTCAGGCGTTGCAAATCTGCGAACGCATTCGCGCCTCGATTGCCAATCAGCGCTGGGCCACGTTGTCGATCCGCCCGCTGACGGTCAGCATCGGCATCGTGCAACTGCGCGAAGGGGAAGGCGCGGCGGAGTTCATCCGGCGCGCCGATCGTGCGATGTACGTGGCCAAGCAACGGGGCAAGAACCGCATCGAGGTCGAACCGCCGTCGACGTGACGGCGTACGCGCTGCGGCGGCATCCGCTCGCGCGACGGGGTTGCATCGACGGCCCAATTTGCTATCGTCGGCAGTTCATTCGTTGCTTGCCGCAGCGTCCCGTCGCCTGCCGATGGGGCGCCAGCGCCGAACCTTGGGGGGCGCGCGATGGGAAAGACGTTCGCTCGACGTTTCGCGGTTCTGGATCGGAAGCTGGCTGCACTGCCCGCGCCGGTGCGGCTCTATCTGCCCGGTCGCAAGGCGCTCGGAGCCGACGACACGGAGGCACGTGTCGAGCTTCGGGCGCACGATCTCGCGGCGCTTCGCCCGCTGTTGCGCGGTGACGTCGGTGACGTCGGTTGCGCCTGGGTCGAGGGGCATCTCGACATCGACGGCGCCATGCGCGATGTCATGCGCGCTGCGGCCGCACTGGTGCACGCGAGAGGCGCCACCGAGGAGCCGACGGCGTCCGTGTCACCGTGGCGACGCGCATGGTCGCTTTGGCAATCGCATCGACACCATACGCGCGTTCGCGACGCACGGCAGATCGAATTTCATTACGACCTGTCGGACGATTTCTACGCGCTGTGGCTCGACCCGCGACGCGTGTACTCCTGCGCCTACTTCCGCGACCCGGGGATGACGCTTGCCGCCGCGCAGGAAGCGAAGCTCGATCACGTCTGTCGCAAGCTTGCCCTCGCGCCGGGGGAGCGCTTCCTCGATATCGGGGCCGGCTGGGGCGCGTTGCTGCTGTGGGCGGCCGAGCACTACGGCGTCGATGCGACCGGCATCACGCTGTCGCAGCATCAACATGAACACGTCAGCGCGCTGATCGCGGCGCGCGGACTCGGTGCGCGGGTGCGCATGCTGCTTTGCGATTACCGGGCGCTGTCGGCGCCGCCGTTCGACAAGATCGCCTCGGTGGGCATGGTCGAGCACGTCGGTCGTGCGCGCCTCACGGAGTACTTCGACACCATGCGGCGCCTGCTCAAGCCGGGCGGCCTTGCGCTCAACCACGGCATCACCGCGGGTGGACTTGGCAATGACCAGCTTGGCGCGGGCATGGGCGAGTTCATCGAGCGCTACATCTTTCCCGGCGGCGAGCTTCACCATGTGTCGACGATGCTGGGCGCGCTGTCGGACGCCGGCCTCGAAGCGCTCGATGTGGAGAATCTGCGACCGCACTATGCCCGCACGTTGGCGGCGTGGTCAGACGCGTTGGAGGCGCAGCTCGACGCTGCGCGCGCGCTGGTGGGCGAACGCACGTTGCGCGCCTACCGCCTCTATCTGGCGGGGTGCGCCATGTGTTTCGAGCAACGCTGGATTTCGCTCTATCAGATCCTCGCGGCGCATCCCGATGGTCGTGTCGAGGATGCGCCACGGCGCGCGCTGCGCGGGGCGCAGTCGGACTATCCGTTCAATCGCGATTACATGGTCGCGCGCTGAGACGCCGCCACGCTCAGCTCGCGGCCACCAGTGCAATCTGCTCACGCAGCCAGCGAGCGGCAGGCGCGGCGTGCGTGCGCTCGTGCCACAGTTGATAGAAGCGAAGCGGCGGAAAGTCGAGCGGCGCCGGAAGCACGCGAATGGGCAGAAACCGCGCATAGTAGGCCGCGAAACGGCGACCGGTGGTGAACACGAGATCGGTGCCGATCAGCCCGTACGGCGCGACATGAAAGTACGGCAGGGACACGCGGATATCGCGCTTCACGCCGAGCCGATGCAGATGCTCATCGATCGCGCCGCGCACACCTCCCGCATAGCGCACCGGCGCGAGATGCTGCGCGGCGAGGTACTCCTCGGCACTGATCGCCATTTTCCTGGCCAGACGGTGCTGTTGCCCGACCATGCACACCACCTCATCCTCGAACAACGGCGTGGTGCGCAGGTATTCCGGCGGATGCGGCCAGTTGCCGATCACCACGTCGAGTTCACCTTCCTCGAGCAGACGTTCGAAATCGACATCGAGCGACAGCGGGCGCACGTTCAGTCGGGCGTGGGGTGCGTCGCGACGGAAGCGCTCGATCAGATTGGACAGGAAGAAGGCGTCGAAGTAGTCGGGCGCACCCACGCCAAAGACGCGTTTCGTCGCGGCGGCGGCAAACGGCTCGGCCTGCACCAGAATGCTGTCGATGGCATCGAGGGCCGCCCGGGTCGGCGCGAGCAGCCGTTCGCCGCGCTCGGTCGGTGTCATGCCATTGCGCGTTCGCACCAAAAGTTCATCGCCGGTGATCTGTCGCAGCCGTTTCAGCGCGCTGCTGACGGCCGGTTGCGTGATGCCCAGGCGATCGCCGGCCCGCGACACGCTGCGCTCCTGCAGCACCAGATAAAGCACGCGCAACAAGTGGGTGTCGAGAGGTTCGGCCATGCCACGCACCGCCGCGCGACGGTGCGAGCGGCGTGATTCCAGACATAACTCGGAGCTTATCAGTGGTTCGGCCCGCGCAGACTATAGTGCTTCGCTGCCGCATCGGTTCAGGAGGACTCCCCGCGATGGCGTCGAACAGCGCGTGCGTACGGTTTTTGCTCAACGGCGACGTGGTCGAGGTGGCGGCACCCGACCCGCACCTCACGCTGCTGGAGTGGCTGCGTGAGGAACGCCGGCTGACCGGCAGCAAGGAAGGCTGCGCCGAAGGCGATTGCGGCGCCTGTACCGTGGTGCTCGGTGAGCGCTCGCGCGACGCTGGCGGACGCGATCGCGTCGCGCTGGCGCCGATCAACGCCTGCCTGCGGCTGCTGCCCACGCTCGACGGCAAGGCGGTGTTCACGGTGGAGGGGCTGCGCTCGGTGGGTGGCGCGCTGCACCCGACGCAGCAGGCGCTGGTCGACCGCCACGCCTCGCAGTGCGGGTTCTGCACGCCCGGTTTCGTCATGGCGTTGTTCGCGTTGTTCAAGACGTCGCCGACCCCGAGCCGCGACGAGGCCTGCGTCGCGCTCGCTGGCAACCTTTGCCGCTGCACCGGCTACCGGCCGATTCTCGACGCCGCGCAGACGATGTACCAGTACGACGGCGCCGGCGCACGGAGCGAGCACGAGCGTTGGCTGTTCACGCCGGCGACGGCCGACGCGCCGCCGCTGCCGGGCGAATCGGAACTGGCGGCGCGGCTCGCAGCGCTCGCCCGCGACGATGCGCTCGCCTATGAGAGCGCAGACGCCGCGTTCATCGCGCCGCGCAGCGTCGCCGAGCTCGCCTCCGCCGTGCTCGCCACACCCGAGGCGTGGATTCTCGGCGGCGGCACCGATGTCGGGCTTTGGATCACCAAGGCGTTGCAGCGCAGCCGCCGCATCATCTCCACCGGGGAAGTGGCTGCGTTGCGCGAGGTGAGCGACGATGGCGCAACGCTGTGCATCGGTGCGGCGGTGCCGCTCGAAGAGGCGTTCCGCGCGCTGAACCGGCATTACCCCGAGCTCGCCTCGGTATGGACGCGCTTCGCCTCGGTGCCGATCCGCAGCAGCGGCACGCTCGGCGGCAACGTCGCCAACGGCTCACCCATTGGCGACTCGATGCCGGCGCTGATCGCGCTCGGTGCGGCGGTCGTGTTGCGCCGGGGCGAGCACACGCGCACCTTGCCGCTCGAGGCGCTCTACCTCGACTACCGCAAACAGGCGCGCGAACCCGGCGAATGGATCGAGGCGATCGTCGTGCCGATCAGGGCCGACGCGTCGACACGGCGGGTCGCCGCCTACAAGAACGCGCGTCGCAACGAGCAGGACATCTCCGCCGTGTTCCTCGCCATCGCCCTCGACCTGCACGCGGGTCGTATCGACGGTGCGCGCGTCGCCTGCGGCGGCATGGCGGGTGTGCCGAAGCGCGCGACGCACGTCGAACGCGCGTTGAACGGTGCCGACTGGAACGAAGCGACGATTCGTTCGGCCATGCGTGCCATGGCCGACGATTTCACGCCGCTCGACGATCTTCGTGCGAGTGCGGAGCACCGGCTTCGTGTCGCACGAAACCTGCTGCTGCGCTTCTGGCACGAACAGGATGATCGCAACGTCGAAGCGAGGGTGTTCTGATGACGACGGCGCTCGCAAGCCAACATGCGACGGCGGGCCTTGGCAGCCTGAATCACGAATCGGCGCACCTGCACGTCACCGGCGCCGCGCTCTACACCGACGATGTCGCCGCGCCGCGCGGCGCGCTGTCGGCGGCGCTCGGCCATGCCCCGATCACGCACGGCGCGTTGCACGCGGTCGATCTCGCCGCGGTGCGCGCGGCACCGGGCGTCGTCGCCGTGCTGACGGCGGCGGACGTGCCGGCGGTCAACAACTTCGGCAGCGTGCGACTCGATGACCCGCTGCTCGCCGCCGAGCGCATCGACTATCACGGGCAACCGGTGTTCATGGTCGTTGCGCAAAGCCACACGGCGGCGCGGCGGGCGGCGCGACTCGCGCGCTGGCGCTGCGCGGCGCAGCCGCCGATCCTCTCCATCGATGCCGCGCTTGCCGCGAAGAGCTACGTGCTCGATCCGTTGGTCGCCGGCCAGGGCGACCCTGATCGTGCGCTGGCGCAGGCGCCCCACCGTCTGCGCGGCAGCACGCGGCACGGTGGACAGGATCACTTCTATCTCGAAGGGCAGGTCGCGCTCGCCACACCGCTGGAAGACGGACAGGCCTTCGTGCAATGCTCGACGCAGCATCCGACCGAGGTGCAGCACATCGTTGCCCGCGCGCTGGGCATCCCTGATGCCTGCGTGCGTGTCGAATGCCGGCGCATGGGCGGGGGTTTCGGCGGCAAGGAATCGCAGCCGGCGCAGTTCGCCGCGCTCGCCGCCATCGCCGCCGCGAAGCTCGGCGTCGCCGTCAAACTGCGGCTCGATCGCGATGACGACATGATCATCACCGGCAAGCGCCACCCGTTCCAGTTCGACTACGACGTCGGCTACGACGGGCATGGGCGCATCGTCGGCGCCGACCTGATGCTCGCCTCCGACTGCGGCTATTCGACCGATCTTTCGGCGGCGGTCAATGCGCGCGCCGTCTGCCACGTCGACAACGCGTACTTCCTCGAACACGTGCGCATCCGCAACTTCGCCTGCCGCACGCACAAGGCGTCGAACACCGCGTTCCGCGGCTTCGGGGGCCCGCAGGGCATCTACCTGATCGAGCACATCATGGACGAGATCGCGCACGCGCTCGGTCTCGATCCGCTCGATGTTCGCCGCGCCAATTTCTATGGGGTCGGCGAGCGCGACGTCACGCCCTATGGCCAGCGCGTCGAGGACAACCTGCTGCCTGCGCTGGTGCCCGAACTCGAGCGGCGCAGCGACTATCGCGCGCGACGCGCAGCGCTGCGCGCGCAGAACGCGACGAGCCCGATCGTCAAGCGCGGCATCGCGCTGACGCCGGTGAAATTCGGCATCTCGTTCAACGCGACACATCTGAATCAGGCCGGCGCGTTGGTCAACATCTACGCCGATGGTTCCATCCTCGTCAACCACGGCGGCACCGAGATGGGCCAGGGGCTCTTCACGAAGGTGCAGCAGGTGGTCGCCGCCGAACTCGGCGTCCGCGTGAGTCGGGTGCGGGTCTGCGCCACCGACACCAGCAAGGTGCCCAACACCAGCGCCACGGCGGCGTCCAGCGGCAGTGACCTGAACGGCATGGCCGCACGCGACGCCTGCCTGCAACTGAAGGCGCGGCTGGCGGGGTTCGCCGCTGCGCAGTGGGCGGTGCCGACCGAACGCGTGCATCTCGTCGCCGATGGCATCGAGGCGGTGACGCACGATGGCGTGCGGCATCGCTGGAGCTTCGCCGAGCTCGCTCATGCGGCGTGGTTTCATCGCATTTCGTTGTCGGCGCAGGGGTTCTACCGCACGCCGAAGATCCACTGGAACGCGCAGACCTTCAAGGGGCACCCGTTCTACTACTTCGCCTATGGTGCCGCCTGCGCGCAGGTGGCCATCGACACGCTGACCGGCGAGATGAAGGTCGAGCGCGTCGACATCCTGCACGACGTCGGCAGTTCGCTCAATCCGGCGCTCGACCGCGGGCAGATCGAAGGTGCGTTCGTGCAGGGCATGGGTTGGCTCACCTCGGAGGCGCTGGTGTGGCTCGACGACGGGCGCCTCGCCACGCACGCACCGAGCACCTACAAGATTCCGACCGCGGCCGACGCGCCGTCGGTGTGGAACGTCGCGCTGGTCGAGAATTCGCCGAACCGCGAGGACACCATCTTTCACAGCAAGGCCGTCGGCGAGCCGCCGCTGATGCTCGCGTTCTCGGTGCTGCATGCGATCCGTGATGCCGTCAGCGCGGCGGCGGATTACCGCGTCGTCGCGCCGCTGGCGGCACCGGCGACGCCCGAGGCGATCCTCACCGCGGTCATCGCGGCGCGCGAGCAGGCCGGGTTCGGCGCGCCATGATCGACGCTGCCGTCATTGCCGCATTGCGTGACGTGCTGACCCGTGGCGAGGCGGCGATGTGGGTGACCATCACCTCAGCGCAGGGCTCGACACCGCGCGAGGTCGGGGCCGCGATGTTGGTCACGGCGAAGCACACCCACGGCACGGTCGGCGGCGGGCAGCTCGAATGGCGGGCGATCGAGCTTGCGCGCGAGCGCCTTGCCATCGGCGAGCGGCGCGCCACGCGGCGGCATGTTCCGCTCGGGCCGGCGCTCGGGCAGTGCTGCGGCGGCGCGATCGAACTCGCGCTGGTGCCGATCGCGGCGGCGGGTGGCATCGATTGGCCACGGCTCATCGCGGTGGCCGAGCAGGGCGGGCAGTTTGCCGCCACCGTCGTGCTCGATGACGGCGGTTCGATCGAACTCGGCTTGAACGCTCGACCGTGGCAGATCGTCGTGTTCGGCGGCGGACACGTCGGCCGCGCGCTGATCGATGTGCTCGCGACGCTGCCCTGTCGCGTGCGCTGGATCGAATCGCGCGACGATGCCTTGCCGCAGCACCTCGCGCTGACGGTGACCGCGGTGGCCGGCGCCGACGCCGTGGCCCAGGCGCGGCGTCTGCCGGCGGGCGCCGATGCGCTGGTGCTCACGCACTCCCACGCGCTCGACTTCGACATCGTGTACGCGCTGCTGCGCGACGCCGATCCCGGTTTCCTCGGCATGATCGGATCGCGCACGAAAGCGGCTACATTTCGCAGACGGCTCGCCGCCCGCGGGCTGGCCGCGCCGACCATCGCGCGGCTGCATTGCCCGATCGGCCGCGGCGAACGCGCCAAGGCGGCGGCAGGCGTGGACTGGGCGGCGGCCAAACACCCGGGGGTCATCGCAGTGAGCGTCGCGTCCGCACTGATTCAACGGCAACAACTTTTGGCCGAAAGGCGCATCCATGACGGGCTTGCGACGTGAAATGCGCTAAACCCGACTTTTGGCGAAATTGGCCCGCAAGCCCGTTGTGGGTGCGGTATAGCGCAAAAAGTCGTTACCATGCCGCGCTGCCATTTTTGGCCTCGCGGAGGTTGCGATGACCGCGCCGCGCCTCGAAGTCCGCCACGTCACCAAGCGCTATCCGTCCGTGGTGGCCAACAGCGACGTGAGCCTCAGCGTCGCGCCCGGTGAGATCCACGCCGTGCTCGGCGAGAACGGCGCCGGCAAGTCGACGCTGATGAAGATCATCTACGGCGCCGTGAAGCCCGACCAGGGCGAAGTGCTGGTCGACGGCCAGCCCAGCCGCATTCGCAACCCGCAGGAAGCGCGTGCGCTGGGCATCAGCATGGTGTTCCAGCACTTCTCGCTGTTCGAGACGGTGACCGTGGCGGAGAACATCTGGCTCGGGCTCGACCGTTCGCACTCGCTCGAGAGCGTGCGCGAGCGCACCGCGCAAAAGGCGCGCGAGTACGGGCTCGACCTCGAGCCCGACCGGCCGGTGCATTCGCTCTCGGTCGGCGAGCGGCAGCGCGTCGAGATCGTGCGCGCACTCTTGACCGAACCGAAGCTTCTGATCCTCGACGAGCCGACCTCGGTGCTCACACCGCAGGCCGTGCACAAGCTCTTCGTCACGCTGCGGCAACTGGCCGCCACCGGTTGCAGCATCCTCTACATCAGCCACAAGCTCGACGAAATCCGCGAACTGTGCAGCCAGTGCACCGTCATGCGCGGCGGCAAGGTGACCGGCAGCGTCGATCCGCGCCGCGAAAGCAACGCCTCGCTGTCGCGGCTGATGATCGGCGCCGAGCCGCCGCAGCACGCACCGCACACCTCGAGCGCGGGCGAGGTGGCGCTTGCCGTGCGTTCGCTGTCACTGCCGACGCCCGACCCGTTCGGCGTCGCGCTGCACGACATCTCGTTCGAACTGCGCGTCGGCGAGATCGTCGGCATCGCCGGCGTCTCCGGCAACGGCCAGCAGGAACTGCTCGCCGTGCTCTCGGGCGAGCAGCCGCGCGCGCCGGCCGGCAGCGTGAGCCTGTTCGGGCGCGACATGAGCGGACGCGGCCCGCGCCTGCGGCGGCGCGAGGGGCTGCACTTCGTGCCCGAAGAGCGGCTCGGGCGCGGCGCCGTGCCGGGCATGACGCTGGCGTCGAACACCTTGCTGACCCGCGCCCGCCACATCGTCGGCAAGCCACCGCTGGGGTGGGTGGCGCCGCGCGCGACGGCGGCGCTGGCCGCCGACATCATCGCGCGCTTTCAGGTCAAG
Organism: Pseudomonadota bacterium; assembly: GCA_018241765.1. Lineage (GTDB taxonomy): Bacteria > Pseudomonadota > Gammaproteobacteria > Burkholderiales > Casimicrobiaceae > Casimicrobium. The sequence goes on from JAFEDD010000015.1 coordinate 135,758, forward strand.
GCCGGCGGTCCGCAGGCCGAAGCGAAGAGCCTCTCCGGCGGCAATCTCCAGAAATTCATCGTCGGCCGCGAGATCGGCGCCGCGCCCAAAGTGCTGATCGTCGCGCAGCCGACGTGGGGCGTCGACGTCGGCGCGGCGGCGCAGATTCGCGGCGAACTGCTCGCGTTGCGCGACGCCGGATGCGCCATGCTCGTCGTCAGCGAGGAACTCGACGAGCTGTTCGAAATCTGCGACCGCCTGCACGTCATCGCCAAGGGCCGACTGTCGCCCTCCATCGCCACGCGCGACGCCTCGGTGGAGCGGATCGGCGAATGGATGAGCGGGCTGTGGAGCGAGGCGGCGCCATGCTGAAGCTCGAAGCGCGCCCCGAGGCGTCGCGGTTCTGGCGCATCGGCTCGCCGCTCCTGGCGCTCGCGCTCACCGTCCTCATCGGCGTGGGGATCTTCGCACTGATGGGCAAGGACCCGCTGAAGGGGCTGGCCGTGTTTTTCTGGGAGCCGATCAAGTCCGCCTATGCGCTCTCCGAGCTCGCCATCAAGGCCACGCCGCTCTTGCTGATCGCGCTCGGGCTCTCCGTGTGCTATCGCGCCAACGTCTGGAACATCGGCGCCGAGGGCCAGTTCGTGCTCGGCGCCATCGCCGGGGGCGGCGTTGCGCTCCTGGCCGATGGCGGCAGCCCGCGCGTCATCGTGTTCGCCGTGCTCGCCGCCGGTGTGCTCGGCGGCATGCTGTGGGCGGGCATCGTCGCGTTGCTGCGCGATCGCTTCAACGCCAATGAAATCCTCGTGAGCCTGATGCTGGTCTACGTGGCCGAGCTGGTGCTCGCCTATCTCGTCTACGGCCCATGGAAGGACCCACAGGGCTACAACTTCCCGCAGACGCGCATGTTCGACGCCGTGACGCAGATTCCGCGCCTGCTCAAGGGCTCGCGCATCAACGTCGGCGTGCTGATCGCCCTGTTCGGCGCGCTCGGCATGTGGCTCTACATGTTCCGCACCTTCGGCGGCTTTCAGTTGCAGGTCGGCGGGCTGGCGCCGGCGGCGGCGCGCTACGCCGGCTTCTCCTCGCGCCGCGCGCTGTGGAGCGCGCTCTTGATCTCCGGTGGCATGGCCGGGCTCGCCGGCGCCATCGAGGTGGCCGGCCCGATCGGGCAACTCACGCCGCACGTGCCGGTCGGCTATGGTTTCGCCGCCATCATCGTCGCCTTCGTCGGCCGCCTGCATCCGCTCGGCTGCGTGTTCGCGGCGATTCTCCTCAGCATGTTCTACATCGGCGGCGAACTCGCGCAGTCGCGCCTGGGCATGCCGAAGGCGCTGACCGGCGTCTTTCAGGGCCTGCTGCTGTTCACGCTCTTGGCCTGCGACACACTGATCGGCTATCGCATCCGGCGCACGGGGAGGGCGTGATGGAATCGTTCGCGCTGCTCGTCGCGGCCACGCTCAACGCCGGCACCGTGCTCGCCATCGCCGGCCTCGGCCTCCTGGTCAACGAACGGGCGGGCATCGTCAACCTCGGCGCCGAAGGCATGATGCTGTGCGCCGCCATCGCCGCCTTCGCCACCGTCGTGCACAGCGGCAATCCGTGGCTCGGTTTCGCCGTCGGCGCCGGCGTCGGCGCGGCACTCGCCGCCGCCTTCGGTGTGCTCGTGATCTGGCTCAACACCAACCAGTACGCCACCGGACTCGCGCTCGCGCTGTTCGGGGGCGGCTTCTCGGCCTTCGTCGGCGTCGGCTACGTCCAAGAAAAGATCGCCACGCAGGGCAGCCATGCGATCCCGCTGCTCGCCGACCTCCCCTTCCTCGGCACCGCGCTCTTTCGCCAGCATCCGATGGTCTATGTCGCCGTGCTGCTCGCGTTCGCCATCATCGCGTTCCTGTACCGCACCCGCGGCGGCCTCGTGCTGCGCTCGGTCGGCGAGAACCCGGACGCGGCCCACGCGCTCGGCTATCCGGTGCGCCGCATCCGGCTGCTCGCCGTGATGTTCGGCGGCGCGCTGTGCGGCGTCGCCGGCGCCTACCTGTCGCTGGTCTACACGCCGCTATGGGTCGAGGGCATGGTCGCCGGCCGCGGCTGGATCGCGCTCGCGCTCACCACCTTCGCCACCTGGCGGCCGCTGCGCGTGCTGCTCGGCGCGTACCTCTTCGGCGGCGTCACCATGTTGCAGTTCCACCTGCAAAGCCAGGGCGTCGACGTGCCGAGCCAATTTCTGTCGATGACGCCTTATCTCGCCACCATCCTCGTGCTCGCGCTGATCTCGCGCAACCCGACCTGGATTCGCGTCAACATGCCCGCTTCGCTCGGCAAGCCCTTCCACCCAGGCGGTTGATTCCGCAATAAAATGACGTGGTCATAACAACTTTCCCAAAAGGAGACACCCATGACCCCGTCCGCCACCCTCGCCACGAGCGCCCTGTGCGCGCTCTCGCTGACGCTGTTCGCCGGCTGCGCCCAGGAGCCCGTCGCCAGCGCGCCACCCGCCGCCGCGCCCACACAGGCGACGGCCAGCGCCGTGCCGAAGCCGAAGGTCACCCGCCTCGGTCTCTACATGCACCCGAAGGAAGTGCAGGCGATCATGGCGAGCGAGGCCGCCAAGAAGACGCTGTTCCTCGACATTCGCGCCCCCGAAGAGGTGATGTTCGTCGGCACGCCGACTTCGGTCGACGCCATCGTGCCGTTCGCGCTGGTCAGCTCCACCTACGCCTACGATTCGTCGCGCAAAGCGTACCGGATGGACCCGAACAAGGGCTTCGTCGCCGAAGTCGAATGGCGGCTGAAGGCCAAGGGCCTCACCAAGAACGATGAAGTCATCCTGATGTGCCGCTCGGGCGACCGCAGCGCAAAGGCCGCCGACCTGCTCGCCCAGGCCGGCTATACGCGCGTCTACAGCGTCGTCGAAGGCTTCGAGGGCGACCTCGGCAAGACCGGCCGCCGCGACGTCAACGGCTGGAAAAACGACGCATTGCCGTGGTCCTACGCGCTCGATCCGACAAAATTGCCCGATCTGCGCTGAACACCCGCAGCGCTGCCATCCCAACCACCGGAGGAAACACCATCATGATCCTATCCAACCGCCGCACCCTGCTCGCCGCCGGCGTCGCGGCCGCGCTTGCCGCAACGCTCGCCGGCTGCGGCTCGAAAGAAGAGCCGAAGAAGGCCGAGGCCCCCGCGCCGGCACCGGCACCCGAGGCGAAGAAGGCCGACCCGCTGAAGGTCGCCTTCGCCTACATCGGCCCGGTCGGCGACGGCGGTTGGACCTTCGCTCACGATAACGGGCGCAAGGCCGTCGAGAAGGAGTTCGGCGACCGCGTCGTCACCACCTTCGTCGAGAAGGTGCCCGAGAGCGCCGATGCCGAGCGCGTGTTCCGCGATCTCGCCGGGCAGGGCAACAAACTCATCTTCGGCACCACCTTCGGTTACATGGAATCGATGGTCAAGGTTGCCCGCGAGTTCCCGGACGTCAAGTTCGAGCACGCCACCGGCTACAAGACCGCCGAGAACCTGCGCACCTACGACGCCCGCACCTACGAGGGCGCTTACATGGCGGGCGTCATCGCCGGTCAGATGACGAAGACCAACACGCTCGGCGTCGTCGGTTCGGTGCCGATCCCCGAAGTGCTGCGCAACATCAACAGCTTCACGCTCGGCGCGCTGAGCGTCAACCCGAAGATCAAGACCAAGGTCGTCTGGGTCAATGACTGGTTCAACCCGCCGAAGGAAACCGAAGCCGCCACCGCGCTGATCAACGGTGGCGCCGACGTGCTGATGCAGAACACCGACTCGCCCGCCGTGCTGAAGACGGCCGAAGAGAAAGGCAAGCGCGCGTTCGGCTGGGACAGCGACATGACCGCCTACGGCCCGAAGGCGCACCTCGGCTCCGCCGTCATCAACTGGGGGCCGTACTACATCAACGAAGTGCGCGCCGTGCTCGACGGCAAATGGGCCACCGGCCAGTCGTGGCTCGGCGTCAAGGACGGCGCCATCGACTTCGTCTCGCTCGCTGCCGACGTGCCGCCCGAAGCCAAGGCCAAGCTCGAGGAGGTCAAGGCGGGGCTCAAGGCGGGCACGCTGCACCCGTGGACCGGCCCGATCGTCGACCAGTCCGGCAAGGAAGTGCTCGCCAAGGGCGTCGTCGCCGACGACAAATTCCTCACCAGCATCAAGTTCTACGTCAAGGGCGTGGAAGGCAAGGTGCCCGGCGACGGCAAATAATGCGTTGCGCCCGTTCGGGCGCTACCGCAAGACAGGCCGCCCCGCGCGGCCTTTTTTTCATCGGGGCATCCAAGCGCGGTCAAGCCCGCGCCTACGTGATGTAGGCGACCGCTCGACGTCGCTGCGGGCCTCCGCCCCAATGTAGGCGACGGCTTGACGTCGCTTCGGGCGCGATGGTTGGAGGGTTTCATCGCCCTGCCGCGCGTCGCGGCAGACACGCGCGGCTCCAGCGCCGCAGCGTCGTCGTTTGGCAGGATGTCAACGCGCGATCGGTGCAGTGCTCGCCCAGGCGCAGCCCGTTGGCTTCGATGCGCCACGCGCGTCCCGAGACATCGACCTGCGCCTTGAGGGCACAGCTTCGCGTGTCGTAGAACGCGAGCACGTCGTTGCTGCCGCTGAAGCGTTTGGCGATCAGCAGCCGTTCGTTGCCGCTCAGGTAGAGCGCGTCGCGCACCCAGATGCCGTCGTCGACTTCGCACACCGTGGTGCCGTCGAGACGGAGAATCTTCAGGTTCGATTCGGGAAACGTGGTGACCGGTGTGGCAGTGTCTTCGTTGTCGAACTGCACGGTGAAGCTTCGCGCCCTCCCGACGTAGCGATCAGCGCGTGACGGCGCGATCGGCTCGATGCTCAAGGGCGCATAGCCGCAGGAAGAAGGTGCCGCGAGGGTCGGCACGGCGAGGGCCAGCGTGACGAACAGGGCGAACGCCGCCCGCGCTCGCCGCCGTGAAGACCGTGGCTCCGATGCCAGCGTCGATTCCTGGAGGTTGGGATGTTGCATGCGCCGCTCCGCGCCGACCGGGCCGTTGAATTCCGCGACATGCTAGTGCAGTGTTTCGCGTAGATTGGTACAAAAAAATTTGATGGATTTTGGTTCGAATCGAGGCGCAAAGCGCCGCAATAGCGAGCTATTGCGAGCATTTGCAACGAAGAGTCGAGCCGAAAGACGCGAATTTTTGTACCAAGAAAGCGAAACACTGCACCAGCAGCATGAAACCAATCGCCGCGCCCGGAGCAAGGCGCAAAGAGGGTCAGGCCCGACGGCCGCCGATCCTCGCCGCGGAGCGAATGTTGAGCTGATTTCCGTGAACACCTTTTGCTTGAAAGCCGCATCCACGACGGGCTTGGAGGCTGAGACGAGCTGAAGTCGACTTTCGCCAATTCGCGGCGCGAAGCCCGTTGTGGATGCGGCTTGCGCGAAAAAGTTGCTCATCGCGCGGCATGGCGTAGCGCGCCACCGGGAGCGTCATTGGGCAGTTGCTCGGGTTGCCGCCGGCGTGTCGCTTCAGCCGCGGTTCGTGCGGTGCGAAGCGTCAGTTCGCCATCGGGCAGGCGCTCAACCCTCTCGCAGCCACCGTGCCGCGTCGACGGCGCCGTAGGTGAGGATGGCGCTGGCGCCGGCGCGGCGGAAGCAGATCAGCGTCTCGAGCAGACACTTTCGGTAATCAAGCCAGCCGTTGGCGGCGGCGGCCTTGAGCATGGCGAATTCGCCGCTGACCTGATAGACGGCGACCGGCATCCGGAATTCGTCGCGGACACGGGCGAGGATGTCGAGGTAGGGCAGGCCGGGTTTCACCATCAGCATGTCGGCGCCTTCGGCGACGTCGAGCGCGCATTCGCGGATCGCTTCGTCGCGGTTGCCGAAATCGAGCTGATAGGTTTCCTTGCTGCTCTTGCCGAGGTTGGCGCTGGAGCCGACCGCGTCGCGGAATGGCCCATAGAAGGCGCTGGCGAACTTGGCGCTGTAGGCGAGGATCTTGGTCTGGATGTGCCCATCCGCGTCGAGCGCTGCGCGGATGGCGCCGATGCGACCGTCCATCATGTCGCTGGGGGCGACGAAATCGGCCCCGGCGCGGGCATGCGACAGCGCCTGCCGCACCAGCACGGCCACCGTTTCGTCGTTCATGACGTAGCCGCTCGGGTCGATCAGGCCGTCCTGCCCGTGCGAGGTGTAGGGGTCGAGCGCGACGTCGGTGATGATGGCGATGTCGGGCACGGCGGCCTTCAGCGCACGCACGGCGCGCGCGATCAGTCCGTCGTCGTTGTACGCCTCCTCGGCAAGCGGTGTCTTCGTCGATTCGATGACCGGGAACAGCGCGATGGCGCCGACGCCGAGTGCGGCCGCCTCGGCTGCACGCTCGACGAGCCGATCGATCGAGACACGCTCGACGCCCGGCATCGAGGGCACGCCTTGCGTGCGCGCCGAGCCTTCGATGACGAACACCGGCCAGATCAGGTTGGCGGCAGCGAGCGAGGTTTCCCGCACCATGTTGCGGCTGAACGCGTCACGGCGCAACCGGCGCATGCGAACGGACGGGAAGGCGGGCGTGGGGGAGGAGGCCATAACCCCGCCATTTTAGGCGGCGCGGCCTCGCCTCACGCGTCGGGCCGCCACCGCCGAGGAGAGCCTCAGGCGCCGCCGCTGCCGCTTTGCAGCGTCTTGCCGATGATCTCGCGCACGTTGGCTGATAGCTCTGCCGCGGCGAGCCGGTTCAGGCTGTCGCGTTGCAGCGTGCGCGCCGGTTCGCTCAATCGGTGCCAGCGCGAAAAGACGTCGCAGAAGCGGGCCGCGAGCGATGGGTTCTGCGCATCGAAGCGCAGGATCTGTTCGGCGATGAAGGCGTAGCCGCTGCCGTCGGCGGCATGCAGGCCGCGCCAGTTCTGGTCGCCGAACGCCTGCACCACCGCGCGCACGCGGTTGGGGTTCTTCGCGTCGAACTTCGGGTGGGCGAGCAGCGCCCGTGCCCGCGTCACCGCGTCATCGCGTCGCGCCGAGGCTTCGAGCGCGAACCAGCGGTTGAGCATGGAGAGATCGTCCTGCCAGCGGTCGTGGAAGGCGCTGTACACCTCGTCGCGCAGCGCGCAGGGTTGGTCGCGCAGCGCATTGAGCGCGGCGAGGCGATCGGTCAGGTTGTCGCCGCTCGCCCACAGTTCGGCGCACAGGCGCTGCGCATCGGCCGAGGGCGTGAGGTTGGCGAGCAGCACGAGCACGCCCGAGAGCGCGCGATGGGCGACGTCGGCGGGGGCGACCGACCACGGGCGACCGGCCAGCGCGATGCGCTCGTGCCCGTAGCGCTCGATGAGGGCGGCGCCGTGCGTGACGGCGACATGGCGCAGCACGGCATCGCGCGCATCGGCAATGACCACAGGGTCGATGACGTGCTCGCGCTCGGCAAGCTCGGCCGCCGAGGGGAAGGTGAGCAGGTGCGCGATCAGCGCGGGGTCGGTGTGGGCGTCGGTGAGCAGGCCATCGATCGCGTGATCGAACGCGGCGGGCATCGCCTGGCCGTGTCGGGCGGCGTCGCAGGCGCGGAAGAAGAGCGTGCGCAGCGCCTGCCAGCGCGCGACGCCATCGCTGTCGCGCACGACGAGGGCGGCGAGCTGCGCGTCGCCGTGGTCGAACGCGACCGCCACCGGCGCCGAGAAGGCGCGCAACAGCGAGGGGATCGGTTTTGCCGCGACGCCTTCGAAGCTGAAGCTCTGCTCGGCCTGCGTCAGTCGCAGCACCTGTTCATGCGTGATGTCGCCGTTCTCGTGCACCAGCGCGACGGCGAGCGGAATCGTCATCGGCAGCTTCTGTGCCTGGCCCGGCGTCGGCGGCGTGCTCTGCGTCAGGTGCAGCGTGTAGCGTGAGCTGGCGCCATCGAAGCTGTCGCGCACGGTGACCCTGGGTGTTCCCGCCTGGCTGTACCAGCGCTTGAACTGAGACAGATCCTGCCCGCTCGCGTCGGCCATCGCGGCGACGAAGTCATCGCAGGTGGCGGCGGTGCCGTCGTGGCGCGCGAAGTAGAGATCGGTGCCGCGCCGAAACGCCTCGGCCCCGAGCAGCGTGTGCAGCATGCGGATGACTTCGGCGCCTTTCTCGTAGACGGTGACGGTGTAGAAATTGTCGATCGCCTCGTATTCATCGGGGCGGATCGGGTGCGCCATGGGGCCTGCATCCTGCGCGAACTGGCGCGACTGCATGAAGGCCGTCTCGTCAATGCGCACGACAGCGGGGGAGGCGCGACTGGCCGTGTATTGCTGCTCGCGAAAGACCGTGAAGCCCTCTTTCAGCGAGAGCTGGAACCAGTCGCGGCAGGTGACGCGGTTGCCGCTCCAGTTGTGGAAATACTCGTGGGCGACGATGGCGTCGATGGTCAGAAAATCGGTGTCGGTTGCCGTGTCGCGGTCGGCCAGCAGATAGCGCGAGTTGAAGATGTTCAACCCCTTGTTCTCCATCGCGCCCATGTTGAAGTCGTCGGCCGCGTAGATCATGAAGAGGTCGAGGTCGTACTCGCGGCCGTAGGCCTCTTCGTCCCAGCGCATCGCCGCCTTCAGGCAATCCATGGCCCAGCGGGCGCGCGGCAGATTGGCGCCCGTGGAATGGATTTCGAGCGCAACGTGGCGCCCGGAAGCCGTGGTGAAACGGTCGCGCAGGCAGTCGAGCTTGCCCGCCACCAGTGCGAACAGATAGCAGGGCTTCGGGAACGGGTCGTGCCAGCGAACCTCGTGGCGGCCGTCCGGCAAGGCGCGCTCGCCGGTGCGGTTGCCGTTGGCGAGCAGCACCGGAAACGCGCCGCGGTCGGCGCGGATCGTCACGAAGAATTCGGCGAGCACATCGGGGCGGTCGGGGTACCAGGTGATGCGCCGGAAGCCCTCCGCTTCGCATTGTGTGCAGAAGGTGTCGCCGGTGAGGTAGAGCCCTTCCAGGGCGAGGTTCGCCGCCGGATGGCAATGACTGACGATGCTGAGCGTGGCGCCGCCGCCGCGTGCGTCGAGCGTGGAGGCGGCGAGGGTGATGCGGCGACCATCCTCGCTCAGCCGCCAGGCGTCATCGGCGAGCGGCGCGCCATCGAGCCGGATGCTCTCGAGCGTGATGCCGTCGCCGTCGAGTTCGAGCGGTGTATCGGGCGCGGCCGCCGGGTTGCGCCGCAGGGTCAGCGTGGACTCGACGCGGGTGTCGTGGGCATCGAGTTCGAAGACGAGTTCGACGCGATCGATCAGGAAACCGGGCGCGCGATATGCCTCGCGTCGGACGGCCTTGCTGGCGACGGCGCTCATGGCTCAGGGTTTGCTGGCGGGCACGAAGGCCGAGGGCGCGGCCGACGGATTCGGCGTCTTGCCGATGACGCCCATCAGTTCGACGTCGAACACCAGCGTGGCATTGGGCGGAATGTCGGCGCCCGCGCCGCGCTCGCCGTAGCCCTTGTCGGGCGGGATGATCAGCGTGCGTTGACCGCCGACCTTCATGCCGGGCACGCCTTCGTCCCAGCCCTTGATGACGCGGCCGACGCCGACGATGAAGCCGAACGGGACCTTGCGATCGACGGAGGAATCGAACTTCTTGCCTTTGTTGTCCGGCGCGCTGGCGTCCCACAGGTAGCCGGTGTAGTGCACGAGGACCGGTTGTCCGCTCTCGGCCAGCGCGCCGTCGCCGATCTTGCGATCGATGACGGTCAACGTGGTGGGGGCGGCGGCTGCCTTGCCGGCAGCGGCTGTGCTCTTGACGGGCGCGGCGGTCTGGCTGCCGGCGCCGCCCTGTGCGAGGCTGGGCGTGGCGGCGAGCGCGAAGGCGGTGACGGAGGCAGCGAGTGCCAGGGCGAGGGGGGAGAGGTTCATGGTGATGATGATGGGTGGGGATGGAAGGCGACCGGCGTGGCACGCTCCGGCGGCGTCGTCGGAGCGGGGTGGCTTGCCGCCGTCCGAGGGGAACGCTATTCTACGAACGATGCAGGCAGGGTCGGCGGTGCCGACACCCCATGCATAACGAGAAATCCGACCGGAACCATGCTTCGCTGGCTCGCCCGTTTGACTGATTCGTCGCCGCTCGGTTCAACCGGCGGCGCGCGCAAGTTTGCGGCCTCGCTCGACCGCGATCTGTTCACGGCCACCGACACCGTGTGTGCGCAGCTGCGCGGCTTCGTCGGCGACGCCGATCTGCTCGACGAGCGCGCCGTGGCGCCATTGCTCGAACTCGATGCCCGCGTCCAGCACGTCACGACGCGGCTCGAAAAGGACTATCTTGCCGCGTCGATGCAATCGCATTCGCTGCGCGAGCGGCTGTGGGATTCCGGCTACGACTGGGCCATGCGCTTCGCCGACGCCTATCGGATGCTGCTGATGCGCGAACGTGCGAGCGTCGCCGGCCGCGCGGCGATCGAGTTCGCGCAGGTGTCGGCGCGCTTCTTCTGGTATCGCACGATGGCCTACCGCTATCGCCTCTACCGCCACGAGGAGTGGATCGCATCGATCTGGCTGGAAACCCATCAGGTGTTTGCCAAGACCTGCGACCTCGGCATCGATCACTCGGTGGTCGATGACATCGGGGCGCCCGGACAGCCGACGTCGCCGGCCCGTGCCTTCGCGGTGCTGCTGATGCTGCGGCTGGGCAATGCCGGCGGCTATACGCCCTCGCAGATCTACGCGCTCTATCGCAAGTTCGAGGAGTTCACCACCGATGTCCGCCTGACCGCGCGACCCGCGGCCGAAGATGGTTTTGCCATCAATCTGGCCGGCAGCGAGGGGTTGGTGCCGCGTCACTCGATTCCGCAGGGCGGGCAATATCTCTATTGCGACACCACCAGCATCCATGCGCGTGCGCTGGCCTGGCTCGATCAGGTCGAAGCGGAGGATGGTGGACGCAACGTCACGCTCGGCGGCTCGCTGTCGCAAAATCCGCTGCTCGCGCTGCGCAGCGCCGTGCTGCGCATCGACCCCGAGTTCAAGCCGCTGGCACGTGCGAGCCAGCGCAACGACGATCGCGGCCGCATCGCGGCCACCTACGGCGTGACGCGCGCCGCCACGGCGGTGTCCTTCGATCCGTCGATGATGGCGGCCAGCATCGAGGGTGATACCTACGAATACGCCGACGCGCTCGAGATCGAGACCATCGGCACGCTGAAGGCCTCCACGCTGAAGCGGCTGCGGCGCGATCTGCCGCCCGACGCGGCGCGACTCAACCTCCAGTATTGGCACCTGCGCGATCGCAGCGATACGGGCTATCGGTGTGTCGTGCCGAACACGTCGACGCAACGACTGCGCTTGCGCGACATCGCGGTGGTGACCGAGGAGGCGCCGGCGGCGGGCTGGCAGGTCGCCTCGATCGTGCGTTTGCTGAAATTGCCCGCCGGCCACATCGAGCTGGGTTTGCAGGTGCTCTCGCGCGAGGTCGACATGGTCGAGCTGCGCACGCTGCGCGCGCGCCAGGGGCTGTATCGCGACAACGCGGCGACCATGGTGGCGAGCGCGGTGTTCAAGGCCATTCGGCTGAAGAGCGCATTTTTCGGGCGCCCGATTCTCGGCAGCACGTGGATCCTGAACACGGTCGACTATCAGGCCGGCGTCATCTACGAGGTCCAGGGCTCCGGTCGTCGTTACGAAGCGGGCGAAATCATCAGTGAGGGCTCCGATTGGGTGTGGGTCAAACCGACGGAACTCAGTTGACGCGGGAACTCGCGCGCACGCGCGAGCGGTGCATGCGCGGAGTGTGGTCGTGAGAACCGAATTGCGCTTTCGCGATGACGCCTATCTGCGTTCCACACCGGCGCGCGTGCTGGGCGTGACGCCGTGGTCGGCCTCGCCCGAGTCAGCCACGCAAAGCGCGCTGCTGCTCGATCGCACCGTTTGCTATTTCGAGAGCGGCGGGCAGCCGGGCGACCGTGGCCAGATCGCATGGTCCGGCGGCAACACGCCGATTCTCGACACCCGGCGCGACCGCGCCAGCGGCGAGGTGCTGCACATCGTGGCGTCCGACGCGCCACTGCCTGCCGTGGGCGAGGAGGTCGTCGTCACGCTCGATTGGGCGCGCCGCCACCTGCACATGCGCTATCACACGGCGCTGCACCTGATGTGCGCGGCGCTGCCGGGCATTCTCGCCACCGGCAATGCGATCGACACCACCAAGGCGCGCATCGATTTCGACCTCTCCGGCGTCGCCTTCGACCGTGACGCCACCGAGGCACGTCTGAACGCGCTGATTGCCGGCAACCACGAGGTGAGCACGCGGTGGATCACCGACGAGGAGATGGCCGCGCAGCCGGAACTGGTGCGCACGATGAGCGTCGCGCCGCCTACCGGCACGGGCCGCGTGCGCTTGCTCAGCATCGGCCCCGGCATCGATCTGCAACCCTGTGGCGGCACCCACGTCGCCAACACCCGCGAAATCGGCCCGGTGGCGATCGTGAAGGTCGAAAACAAGGGCAAGCAGAACCGCCGCGTCGTCATCCAGCTGCGATCAGCTTGACACTGAAATGGCGCCCATGATGGGCTTGAGTGGCGTCTGCGCCCCTGTATGTTTCCATTGGGCAGCACGGCCTTTGCCCGTGGGCGTGATCAGCCCTTCGGCTTTCATGGCGCGCAAGACAACGCGCACCATGTCGCGGCTGATGCCGGGGCAGGCCTCTTCGATTTCGGAGATGGAGAATGGCAGCTTGCGCTTGAGGATTTCGGCGCGCACACGGTCGCCCTTGGCACCGCGCCCACGTTCGATGGTGCCGACACGTTCCTCGAATTCCTTGTAGGCGCGCAGCAGCGCGCCCCAGAAGTAGTCCAGCCACGGGGCAATGTTGTGTTTGCCCTCGTGCCAGCCTTGCGAGCTGGCCTTCAGTGTTTCGTAATAGCTCTCCTTTGACTCCTCGAAGATGCGCTCCAAGCTGATGAAGCGGCCCACGGCATAGTCAAAGTGATAGAGCAATTGCAGGGTCAGTAGCCGTGCCATGCGGCCGTTGCCATCCGGGAAGGGGTGGATGCAGAGGAAATCGAGGATGACCAGTGGCACCAGTACCAGCGGGTCGGCCAGATGTTGATCCAGTGCCGTTCGGTAGCGCGCGATCAGGTCGGTCATCGCCATGGGCGTGAGATGCGCTGCCACGGGCCGGAAGCGAATGCGTGAGCTGCCATCGGGGTGGCGCTCAACGATGTCGTTGTGGGTGGTCTTCCAGTGCCCGCCCGGCTGCGGCATGTAGCGGTACAGAATGCCGTGAAGTTGCAGGACAGTGCCTTCTGAAAACGGCATCTGCTCGCCACTTTCGTGGATCAGGCCGAGTGCATCACGGTAGCCAGCGACCTCTTGCTCCGAGCGACTTTGCGGTGTGGCGTTTTTGAGCACCAGCGACTTCAGGCGGTGCGCCGCGACTACAACGCCCTCCAGGCGGTTGGATGACTCGGTGGACTCCACCACGGCTACCTGCCGCAAGTCGCTCAACACCTCGGGCGACTGCGCCACGTATAGCTGCTGCTTACCCCGGTACTCGCCCAAAGCGCGCAGTGTCGCCAGTTGCTGGGCATCAAAGCGCAGCTTAGCGAGGTAGTCGGGCAAGAGTGAGTGCATGAAGGATCTCGGGAACCGTAAATGGGGTAATCGTACCCTGAATTGGGGTAACGCGCGATGCCATTGCCCTTATAAATGCATGATTACCCTATTTGGCAACGCTTGGCTTCCTGATCGTTCAGCGCGTGAACGGTGGCGGCATCCACCCACCAAAGGGCCCCCAGCCCGCAGCCCCGGACACTTCGCTGTCCGGGTAGGTGCCAGAGAGGCCGCAGAGCCGTTGTTGCTCGCATTGGCGCGTCGAGCGCAGCAGCCGGTCAATACTGGCCGCCGAGATCGACAAGAGGCGCTTTCGGCTGACTTTGGCCAGCGTCACTGCACATTGAGCAAAAAGCTGATTACGCGACGCCGTTTGCCTTGAACCACGCGATCAGCTCTTTCCATGCCGCCTCGGCCGCCTCCTTGCGATAGCTCGTCCGGTAGTCGGCATGGAAGGCGTGTGGGGCGTCGGGGTAGAGGATGATCTTGCTCTTCTTGCCGGCCGCCGCGAGCGCGTCTTCCATCTTCGTCACCGTATCGACCGGGATGCCGGCGTCGGCGTCGCCATACAGCCCGAGCACCGGTGCATTGATCCGGGCGACGAGATCGATCGGATTCTTCGGTTGCAGCGGATTGGTGGCGCCGACCAGCCGTCCATACCAAGCGCCGCCCGCCTTCACCTTCGGGTTGTGCGCCGCGTAGAGCCAGGTGATGCGTCCGCCCCAGCAAAAGCCGGTCACCGCGAGCTTGTCGACGTTCGCCTTGCCGGTGGCGGCGGCGTAGGCCACGCAGGCATCGAGGTCGGCCATCACCTGCGCGTCGGGCACCTTGGCGACGACGTCGCTCATGATCTTCGCGATTTCCGGAATCTTCGAGACATCCCCTTGGCGCACGAAGAACTCGCCGGCGATCGCGAAGTAGCCGAGCTTCGCGAAGCGCCGACAGACGTCCTTGATGTACTCATGCACGCCGAAGATCTCCGACACCACGAGCACCACCGGAAAACCGCTGCCGGCGGCCGGCATCGCGCGATAGGCCGGCATCTCGCCATCCTTCGTCGGCACCTTCACGGCGCCGGCGACCAACCCGTCGCTCGCCGTCGTGATGGTTTGCGCGGTGACCGGCAGCACGGCGGCCGCGAAACCGGCTCCGAGTGAGGAGGCGATGAAGCCGCGGCGATCGAGCGGCACTTCCGGCAGCAGGGTGTCGATTTCGTCGGCGGCGCGAGCGGTGGGGGTGGGATCGGTCATGGTGCAACTCCTGAGCGGCGGCCGCGATGGAAAAGGATGACGTGGCAAATGGTTGCGGCCCGCATTGCCGCGCATGATACGGCGGTGCGTCAGAAAATCGAGCGCTTGCCGATCGACGTGAAATGTTCCAGCGCCAGCGAGCCGGCGTGACTGTTGCCGCTCGGCTCCAGCGCCGGCGACCAGACGCAGATGCCGCGATGCGCGAAGAAACGCACGGCGCGGGCCAGCTCCACGCAGCTCATCTCGATCGCGCAGTGGTGGCAGTACGCCCGAAGCACTTCGTCGACCGCGTGGTGCAGATTGCCGAAGCTCTTCATGAAGTACGCCATCGAATCATCAAGGCCGGCACCGCACCGTCGCAGTGACCGACCATCGCGTCGGTCACTGCCAGCGCGCCGGCATTGATGAACGGGTTGCCCGAGGGCTCGCGCCCCACCCGCGCCCTACACGCAAGCGCGAACGACTCAACGTGAAAATTTTGCAAGGTAATACTGAAATCTGTATACTGAACGAAATGAAAACCACGCTCGACATCCAGGATAACCTGCTCGCAAACGCCAAAGCCGCCGCCGCGATGCAGCGGACGACGCTGACGCGTTTGATCGAAGAAGGGCTGTCGATGCGTCTTGCTGTCGTCAAGAAGACCACGCCGCGCCGTGTTGCGCTGCCCGTCATGAAGGGCAAAGGCGGTATGCGGTCCGGCATTGACCCTGCCAGCAACCGGTCGATGCTTGATGCGATGGACGAATGATTCCTGACGTCAATTTGGTCGTTGCGGCAGCGCGCCCGGACCATGCGCATCACGCGCTCGCGAAAAGCTGGTGGCTTGAGGCGATTGCCTCTGCAACCGACGAGCGTCCGATCTACTTGCTACCTGTGGTTGTCAGCGGGTTTCTGCGCGTCGTGACGCATCCCAGGGTCTTCAACGTGCCGAGCAGCATCGCGGAGGCAACTGACCACATTGACGCATTGCTGAAATTGCCCCGCGTCAACCTGCTCGATGCACAGCCGCGCTGGAGTGACTTTCGGCAGCTCTGCGTCGAAAAATCACTCACCGGCAACGCCATCCCGGACGCATGGATCGCAGCTGCCGTGACGGCGGTGAGCGGACATCTCGTCACCTTTGATCGGGACTTTCGCAAGCTGCTGAAGCGGTCGCAGGTAACGATCATTTCCGTGTGAGCGTGTCGATGCGGTGGGCACGGGTGCCCACCCTACGAATGTGTCTGCTGATCACCGTCGGTGCGCTACATACTCCTCCGATACTGCCCCCCCACTTCAAAGAGCGCATCCGTAATCTGCCCAAGTGAGCAGACCTTCACGGCCTCCATCAGTTCGGCGAACACGTTGCCGCCAACGATGGCGGTTTGCTTGAGCTTGGCGAGGGCGGCGGGCGCGGCGCTGGCGTGCTTCGCGTGGAAGTCAGCCAGGCGCTTCAACTGACTCTGCTTTTCCTCGTCGGTGGAGCGGGCGAGCTCGAGCGTTTCGGGCACCGCGTCGCCGTGCGGGTTGCGGAAGGTGTTGACGCCGATGATCGGGTACGAGCCGTCGTGTTTCTTGTGCTCGTAGAACATCGATTCTTCCTGAATCTTGCCGCGCTGATAGCCGGTCTCCATCGCGCCGAGCACGCCGCCACGCTCGCTGATCGCTTCGAACTCGCGCAGCACGGCCTCTTCGACGAGGTCGGTCAGTTCGTCGATGATGAACGCGCCCTGATTCGGGTTCTCGTTCTTCGCGAGGCCCCATTCGCGGTTGATGACGAGCTGGATCGCCATCGCGCGCCGCACCGACTCCTCGGTTGGCGTCGTGATCGCCTCGTCGTAGGCGTTGGTGTGCAGGCTGTTGCAGTTGTCGTAGATCGCAATCAGCGCCTGCAACGTGGTGCGGATGTCGTTGAAGGCGATCTCCTGCGCGTGCAGCGAGCGACCGCTCGTCTGCACGTGGTACTTGAGCTTCTGCGAACGCTCGTTGGCGCCGTACTTGTCGCGCATCGTCACCGCCCAGATGCGCCGCGCGACGCGGCCGAGCACGGTGTATTCGGGGTCCATGCCGTTCGAGAAGAAGAACGACAGATTGGGCGCGAAGTCATCGATGTGCATGCCGCGCGCGAGGTACGCCTCGACGAAGGTGAAGCCGTTCGACAGCGTGAAGGCGAGTTGCGAGATCGGGTTGGCGCCGGCCTCGGCGATGTGATAGCCCGAAATCGACACCGAGTAGAAATTGCGCACACGGTGGTGCACGAAATACTCCTGGATGTCGCCCATCACCTTCAGCGAAAACTCGGTCGAGAAGAGGCAGGTGTTCTGACCCTGGTCTTCCTTCAGGATGTCGGCCTGCACGGTGCCGCGCACGTTCTCCAGCGTCCAGGTACGGATCTTCGCCATCTCGTCATCGGTCGGTTCGCGCTGGTTGTCGCGGCCGAACTTCGTGAGTTGCTGCGCGATGGCGGTGTTCATGAAGAACGCGAGGATGGTCGGCGCCGGCCCGTTGATCGTCATCGACACCGAAGTGTTCGGCGCGCACAGATCGAACCCGTCATAGAGCGCCTGCATGTCCTCGACGGTCGCGATCGAGACGCCGGAGTTGCCGACCTTGCCGTAGATGTCGGGGCGAACGGCCGGGTCGTTGCCGTACAGCGTGACGCTGTCGAAGGCCGTCGACAGCCGCTTGGCCGGCATCCCTTCGGAGACCTTCTTGAAGCGCCGGTTGGTGCGAAAGGCGTCGCCCTCGCCGGCGAACATGCGGGTCGGGTCCTCGTTTTCGCGCTTGAAGGCAAATACGCCAGCGGTGAACGGGAAACTGCCGGGCACATTCTCCAGCAATTGCCACTTGAGGATTTCACCGTCGTCCTCGTAGCGCGGCAGCACGACCTTGCGGATCTTGGTGCCGGAGAGCGAGGTGTAGGTGAGGCCGGTGCGGATCTCGCGGTCGCGGATCTTCACGACGTACTCGTCGCCGGCATAGCTCGCGACCGTCTGCGGCCACATGTCGAGCAGCTTCTTGGCGCGGGCGTCGAGTGCCTGCGTCTTCTCGGCGATCAAGGCATCGATGGCGGGCGGAACGGCCTCCTTGCACTCGCCCAGCATGCGGCGGACGCCACCGAGTTGCTGTCGCTCGCGCGCGATCTGCGCCTGCGCCTTGGCCCAGCGGTGATAGCCGCGCACGGTCTCGGCAATCTCGGCGAGGTAGCGCGCACGCGCCGCCGGCACGATGGCGTGCGTTTGTGACGACGCACGCGTGGCGCAAGGCGCCAACTTGCCGGGCGCCAGCCGAAGCGCACCCTGCGACTTCGCGACGAGCGCCGGGGCGATGGCCTGATAGAGCGCGGTGACGCCGTCGTCGGCGAAGTGGCTTGCCATGGTGCCGAACACCGGCATCTGATCGGGTGGCGTGCTCCAGGCCTCGCGGTTGCGTTGCACCTGCTTGCGCACGTCACGCAGCGCATCGCGGGCGCCTTTGCGATCGAACTTGTTGATGGCAACGAAATCGGCGAAGTCCAGCATGTCGATTTTTTCGAGCTGGCTCGCGGCGCCGAACTCCGGCGTCATCACATAGAGCGTGCAGTCGACATGCGGCACGATCGCGGCGTCGCCCTGGCCGATGCCCGACGTCTCGACAAAGATCACGTCGAACCCCGACACCTTGCACGCGGCGATCGCCTCCGGCAGCGCCTTCGAGATCTCCGAGCCGCCGGAATCGCGCGTTGCGAGCGAGCGCATGTAGATGTTCGGGTGACTGATCGCGTTCATGCGGATGCGGTCGCCGAGCAGCGCGCCGCCGGACTTGCGGCGCGACGGATCGATGGAGATGATCGCGAGCCGGAGGGCGTCGGCCTGATCGATGCGGAAGCGCCGCACCAGCTCGTCGGTCAACGAAGACTTGCCGGCGCCGCCCGTGCCGGTGATGCCGAGCGTCGGCGTGTGGCACGCCGACGCCGCCTGGTGCAGCGCGGCGAGCGCCGTCGCCTTGACCGCGCCCGCTTCGAGCATCGTGATCCAGCGCGCGAGCGCCACGCGGTCACCCGCCGTCAGCGCCTCATAGGATGCCGCGTGCGCTGCAAGGTTCTCGTCGCACGCGGCGACCATGTCGTTGATCATGCCCTGCAGACCGAGCCTTGCGCCATCCTCGGGTGAGAAGATGCGCGTCACGCCGTAGTCGTGCAGTTCCTTGATTTCCGACGGCACGATGACGCCACCGCCGCCGCCGAACACCTTGACGTGCCCGGCACCAGCGTCGCGCAGCATGTCGATCATGTACTTGAAATATTCGACGTGTCCGCCCTGATAGCTCGACACGGCGATGCCGTGCGCGTCTTCCTGCAGCGCGGTGTCGACGATCTCCTTCACGCTGCGGTTGTGCCCGAGGTGAATCACCTCGCAACCCGACCCCTGAAGGATGCGCCGCATGATGTTGATCGAGGCGTCGTGGCCATCGAACAGGCTGGCGGCCGTGACGAAGCGCACCTTGTTCTTCGGTTGGTAGACGAGGGCTTTGCTTTGCGGTGCCGACATGACTTCCTCCTCGCGGCGTGGCCCGATGCGGCCACCCTTCCATCGTAGCGGGCATTGTCGCAGAAAGCGCCGCAAGTTGACGTTAACGTCAACTTTAGGCGTGGGTACGACGGCGCGCAGCCTGCGCTGCGGTTGTTCCACGTCAAGCCATCGCCCGTGCCCGCCATGCATACTGCGCGGCATAATGGTTTCCCCCTGAAGCACCGTCTGGAGTGAGCATGTTCAAGAAGATCCTGATCCCTGTCGATGGCTCTGACCTTGCGCTGCGCGCGGCGACGACCGGTGTGCAACTGGCCAAGGAGGTTGGCGCTCACGTCGTGTTCCTGCACGCCATGGCGCCCTACATCGTGCCCTACGCGGCGGAAATCTCGATGGTCGACGATCGCGCGCAGGTGGCATTCGAGAAGAGCGTCAGCGAGGCGAGCACGCGCATCCTCGCCGATGCGAAGAAGGTCGCCGATGGCGCGGGTGTCTCCGCCGAGGTGGTGCACGCCGTCAGCTCGCGCCCCGAGATGTTCATCGACAAGACGGTGCGCGAGATGGGCTGCGATCTCGTCGTCATCGCCACGCATGGTCGCGGTGCCGTCGGGCGCTTCGTCATGGGCAGCGTCACGACCCGGCTGCTTCCGATCTCCTCGGTGCCGGTGCTCGTCTACCGTGACGCCACGATGACGCACGACGCCTGACCGTTCATCACGGTCGCCGCGTCGCCGGGTGCGTGCGGCGGCTGTTACACACCGTTACCGACGGTTCATCATCGATTGTCGCGCGGCGAAGATAGTTTCGCCATAGCCACCGTAATCGAGATGAGGAATCGGCCATGCACCCGCACCTGCCCCAAAGCGCCCCCCGGATCAACGCCCCCGCGAATGCCGCCGCGGGCGCCCGCTCGCCTTCGGCGCGTGACGCCGTGCTCGAACAGGTCATCGCGCTGGGCCGCGCACGGGTGGTCACCGAGGGCACCGCGATCCACCGTGCGGGCGACCCCTTCCGCTCGGTCTTCTACATGAAGTCGGGAGCCGCCAAGCGCATGCTCATCCAGGAGGATGGCCGCGAGCAGATCCTCGGCTTTCCGATGCCCGGCGATCTGGTTGGCATGGAGGCGATCGACGCCGGTTCGCACACCACGACGGTGGTCGCGCTCGATCTTTGCGCGGTCATCGAGATTCCGTTCGAAGCACTCGAAGCCTGCGCCGCCGAAAACCCGGCTGTCGCCCGCTTCCTCTATCACCGCATGAGCGCGGCATTGCGCGACGAACATGGCTGGCTGGCGGCTCTGGGCCTGCTCAATGCCGATGAGCGTGTCGCCGCTTTCCTGCTCGATCTGTCGCAACGCTTCGCCGCGCGCGGATTTTCGGCTCGCCGCTTCATGCTGCGCATGACACGTGCCGAGATCGGCAGTTTCCTCGGCTTGACGCTCGAGACGGTGAGCCGCGTGTTCTCGCGCTTCCAGAAGCTCGGGTTGTTGAAGGTGACGCGCCGCGATATCGAGTTGCTCGATATGGACGCGCTCAGCTCACTCGCTCACTCGCACACGCTGCACTGATCGACGTCGCGCCAGTGCCGACTTCGGCGCGGCGCCATCGGTCGTCGCCTCGCCATCGAGGGCTTGGCGCACCGCCTGTCCGAGCTGCTCGCGCGAATAGGGCTTGCGCAGAAAGGCGATGTGTTCGTCGAGCCCCCATTGCAGCGGCAGCGCGCTGCGCGCATAGCCGGAGGCATAGAGCACGTGCAGCGACGGCTTGATGCGTTGCAGTGATGCCGCCACACGCGGTCCGGTTTCATCGCCCTCGAGCACAACGTCGGTGAACAGCAGCGCGATGTCCGGATGCGCCCGCAGGCGGGCGCTGGCCGTGCGCCGGTTGTTGGCCACGAAGACGCGATAGCCGAGCGCCGTCAGATAGCGCTGTGCAACCGCTCGCACGTCGACATCGTCTTCCACCACCAGCACCGCCTCATCGCCGGTGCTCGCCGTTGCCGTGCGCCGCCTCGCCGCGCTCGGTGCGGCCGTGGCGGCGGGCGCGACCGGAAGGAACACGTTGAACGTGGTGCCGATGCCCACCTCGCTGTAGACCGTGACGTGTCCTGCGCTCTGCTTGGCGAATCCATAGACCATGCTGAGACCGAGTCCGCTGCCTTTGCCGACCGCCTTGGTCGTGAAGAACGGCTCGAACGCTCGCGCGAGCGTTTCCCGCGACATGCCGCTGCCGGTGTCCGAGACGCTGAGCCGGATGTAATCACCAGGACGCAAATCGTCAGCAGCACTCACGCTGGCGGCGTCGATGGTGATCGCCGAGGCTTCGATGCTGAGCTTGCCGCCGGAAGGCATGGCGTCGCGCGCATTGACGGCGAGGTTCAGTAGTGCGGTTTCCAGTTGCCCGCTGTCGGCCATGGCCAGTGGCAGATCGCGCTCGGCGCTGACGATGATTTCGACGTTGGGTCCGAGCGTGCGCGCGAGCAGGTCGCGGAATGCGGCGAGCAGTTCCGGAATTTGAATCGGCGCAGGCATCAGTGTCTGCCGTCGCGAGAACGCAAGCAGCTTGCCGGTCAGTTCTGCGCCACGCTTCGTCGCCCGCTGCGCCGAGGCGATCGCGCGTTGCGCGAAGGGGTCGACGGTGACGGTGTCTTCGAGGATCTGCAGGTTGCCCGAGATGACGGTCAGCAGGTTGTTGAAGTCGTGCGCCACGCCGCCCGTCAATTGCCCGAGTGACTCGAGTCGTTGCGAGATCAGCAGCTTGTCCTCGACCTCCGCGCGTTGCAATGCATTCGAGGCGATGTTGGCGATCGCTTCGAGAAAGGCGATGTCATCGGTAGCGAAGTGATGCGGCACACGCGACGCGGCCACGAGGATGCTGTGCTGATGCTCGGGGTTGCCGATGACGGCGAGCATCAGCGATCGCATGCCGGCGGCAATCAGGGCGGGGCAGATTTTCAGGTTGCCCGCCTCGACGTCGCCGATGAGGGCGGGCGCCCCCGAGCGCAGGATGCTGCCACAGAGCAGGTGCTCGGTGTCGCTGACGACCAGGCCGACCAGAGGCGCTGCCATCGGGCCCGCTGCGTTGGTGCAGGTGGCGGAGTCGCTGCCATGCGCGCGCCGCAGCAGCAGAACGGCATCGGCCCCGAGCGGTGCCGCAGCGAGCTGTGTCGCCTGTTCCCCGACACGATCGAAGTGCCGCTCGCGCAGCGCGAGCTGGCTGATGCGCGTGAGGGCCCGCGCCCGCTCGAGCTCGCGCTCCTTCTGCCGCGCGAGCAGCCGGTCGGAGACGTCGCGCAGCGTCACGATGACCTCGGCGCCGTCGTCGCCTTCGGTCGGAGCCAGCGAAATTTCGACGGGAAACTCGCGCCCGCTGAGCTTGACTGCGCGCAACGTGCGGCCGATGCCCATCGGGCGCCGCTGCTTTTCGACGAGGAACTGCGCGCGCAACGGCCCGTGCACCCGACGCGACCCCATCGGCACCAGCCGATCCACCGGCAAGCCGTGCAACTCACCGGGCGCGGCGTCGAGCAACCGCTCCGCCTCGGCATTGTTGAGCCGGATGCGGCCGGCTGCGTCGACGACGAGGATGCCGTCCGGGGCGAAATCGAACAATACCTTGTACGGATCGATCCGCCCTGCCGTGGCCTGCGAGTTCGGGGCGGCGTTTCGCTTCATCGCGGCTGCGGCGTCGCGAGCAGCGTGTAGCCGGCGGCGCGAACGGACTTGATGAGGCGTGGTGACTTGCCGTCGTCGCCGAGCTTGCGGCGCAGCCGCCCGATCTGCACGTCGATGGTGCGGTCGAACGGGCCGGCGTCTCGGCGATGCGTTTGCCGCAGCAACTGGTCGCGGCTCAAAACCTGCCCGGGATGTTCGGCGAGCACCACGAGCAGTTCGTACTCGCCCGTGGTCAGCGCGATCAGCGAGCCGTCGGCCGTGCGCAGCTCGCGCCGCGCGCGGTCGAGCGCGAATCCGGCAAACGTCAGCGTGTCGCCTGTGGTCGCAGCTGCGGCGCTTGCGCGGCCGCTGGCGCGGCGACCGATGCTGCGGATGCGCGCGAGCAGCTCCCGCAGTTCGAAGGGTTTGGTCACGTAGTCGTCGGCTCCGATTTCCAGACCGACGACGCGATCGATGGTGTCGCCGCGACCGGTCACCATCATCAGCCCACCCTGCCAGTCGATACGCAGGCGGCGCGCGATGGCGAATCCGTCCTCGCTGCCCAGGTTCACATCGAGGAGGATGACGTCGGGGCCGTCGCGGGCGACGGCGGCGCGCAGGCTCGCTTCGCTGGTGGCCTCGCTGACGGCGATGCCCTGACTGGCCAAATACGTCATGACGAGGTCGCGAATGTCGTCGTCGTCATCGACGACGAGCACACGAAGCGAAGCTGAGGTATTCAACGGATGCTTGCGCGGGTGAAGGCTGGACAACCGTCATTATCGCGTGCCCCGATGCGCCGCGTGTTCGTCCGGTCAATGTCCGTGCCGCGCCTCGAACTTCTGCTGGCAGGGGAGGCAGCGTCGGGCCGCGGGATAGGCCAGCAGTCGGGTATAGCCGATCGCCTCGCCGCAGTCTTCGCAGACGCCGTAGCTATCGTCGTCGAGCTTGGCGAGCGCAGCGGCGACGTTGCTCAGTTCACGCGCGTCGCGCTCGGCGCGACCGAGCAATCCGTCGGCTTCGGCGTTCGCCGTGCTCCAGTCGGCGTCGCTGCGACCGGCGACGGTCGTGCGATCGTGCCCTTCCGTGTGCAACTGACGATCGAGCGTGGCCTGAAGCTGGCGTTCCTCGCGCACCAGCAGCCGGCGCAGATCCTCGATTTGTTGTGTGGTCAATGCGAATTGAGCCATGGCAGCGGTGCCGTCGGGTCGTTCATGGCGTGATGATGCGACGGCGGCGCGACGGGCGCCTTGATGAGCGTCAATACCCGTACCATACGCGCCGGATACCCTTCATGATGATGTCTGCCGCTTTGTCCGACGCAGGGACGGCTACCTGCGTCATCGACGTTTTCGATATGCACTGTGCCGCATGCGCGGTGACCGTGGAGGCGGCGTTGCGCGCGGCTCCCGGGGTGGGTTCGGCGCGCGTGCACTATGCCACGCAACGCGCCCGCATCCAGTTCGACCCGGCGCAGACTTCGCTCGCGGGGCTGCTCGATCGCATCGAGCGTCTGGGCTATTCGGCCGACGCCGCGAGCGCAGACGCACGCGCCGACATCGTGCGTCGTCAACGTCACCGCCGAATCTGGGGCTTCGGGCTGGCGGCGTTTTGCGCGATGCAGGTCATGATGTTGACGGTGCCGCGTTATCTGGCCGGGGCCGATATGGAGCCCGAACTCGCGCCGCTGCTCGACTGGTCGGCGTTCGCCCTGACGTTGCCCGTGCTTTGGTGGAGCGCGCGGCCGTTCTATCAAGGGGCGGCGCGGGAGTTGCGATTGCGCCGTCCCGGCATGGACAGCGCCATCACCCTGGGCATCGTGACCGCATTCGCCGGTTCGATGTGGCATCTGCACAGCGGCACGGGCGCGCTGTATTTCGATTCCGTGGCGATGTTCGTCGCGCTGCTGCTCGGTGTGCGCTGGCTCGAGTGGGAGCAGCGCGAACGCAATCAGGCCGTCATCCGCCAGGCGGGCGCATCGGCTGGCGCGCCGACGGCGCTGCGCTTGACGCTCACGCCGACCGGCGTGCAAAGCGCGGAAGTGCCCATTGCGACGCTCGTCGCGGGCGATCGCGTTCGCGTTCGGACCGGGGAGGCGATTGCCGTCGACGGCAGGCTCGACAGTCACATGGCGATGTTCGATGAATCGCTGCTGACCGGTGAGTCGGCCGCGGTGCGCCGCCAACGGGGCGAGGCCGTGGTGGCGGGTGCCATCAACCTCGGTGCGGCGATCGAGGTGCTGGCCAGCGCCAGTGCTGCGGCGAGCACCGCGGAACGCATGCTGCTGCTCGCCGATTCGGCGGCGAAACCGGAATCGCTCGCCCTCGCCGATCGTGTTGCACGCTACTTCATGCCGGTGTTGCTGCTGCTGGCGACGGGCACGTTCTTCGCCGTGCTGCCGCAGGGGCTCGGCACGGCAACCGAGCGCGCGATCGCCGTGCTGATCATCAGTTGCCCCTGTGCTCTCGCGTTGGCGGCACCGGCCGCGCACGCCCGTGCGTTTGCCGGACTGCTGGCGCGCGGGGTCGTGTTGCGCCGCGCCGCCGCACTCGAGCGGCTGGCGCGGGCCGACGCCTTCGTGCTCGACAAGACGGGCACGCTGACCGACCCGGCGGTTGCCCGCGTCCAGGCGCTGCGCCCGGGGTGGGACGAGGCGCGTGCGTTGCTGCTGATCGCGGCGCTCGAACACAGCGCCAATCACCCGCTTGCCGTGGCGCTGGCGCTGCCGGACGCATCCACGCTCGCCGTCGCCGACGCGCACTGGGCGCCAGGTCTGGGCGTGAGCGGCATGATCGACGGCTGCCGTTATCGCTTCGGACGGCCGGACTGGGTCGGCGGCGAGGTGCCAACGGCGGACGGATCGACGCGACTTTGGCTCGCCGACGCCGACGGCGTCATCTGCGCGCTCGACATCGTCGAGCGCGAGCGTGATGACGCGCGCGCTCTGATCGATGCCTTGGCGCGGCGTGGCCACGTCGAACTGCTGAGCGGCGATCATCGGGCGCGTGCGCAGGCGCTGGCCGCTTCGTTGGGCATCGCGCTGGCCGAAGGCGGCGCCTCACCCGAACGCAAGGCCGAGCGCGTGCGTGATCTGCAAGCCGAGGGGCGAACGGTCGTGCTGATCGGTGACGGAGTCAACGACAGCGTCGGTTTCGCCGGCGCCGACGTCGCCATCGCGGTCGCCGGCGCCACCGATGCCGCTCGGGCAAGCGCCGATCTGATCGTCGAGCAACGCGGACTGCTGCCCATTCGTGACGCGATCGACTATGCCGAGCGCGCGGTGCGCGTGGTGCGCTCGAACCTTGCGTGGGCCATCGGCTACAACGTCCTGGCGATTCCGTTTGCCATCGTTGGCGCCGTCAATCCTTTGCTGGCCAGCGTCGGCATGGCGGCGAGTTCGGCGGTCGTCATGGCCAACGTCATGCGTCTTCGCGTGTCGATCACGCACGGGAGACACTGATGGAATCGCTGTTCCTCCTGATTCCGCTGGCGCTGGTGCTCGCCGTCGTCATCGGCGCGGCGTTCTGGTGGTCCACGCGTTCCGGCCAGTTCGATGATCTCGACCGCCACGGTCGCAGCATCATTGACGACGACGATCGCTGACACGTCAAATGTTGCGGTGCACTTGATTCCGGTCAATGCCCGGCAGTCCCAGTAGGGGTATTGTTGCAGTGGGTGGCGGTGCCTGCCCAAGCATCTGGAGAATGAAGATGGGGAACGCAGGCGCGCAACGCGCTGACGGCGAGGTCTACAACTACCGCGTCGTTTATCAATTCTCGGTAATGACCGTGGTTTGGGGTGTGGTTGGCATGCTCGTTGGCGTCATCGTCGCCGCGCAGCTTGTGTGGCCGCAGCTCAACGTCCACGAATTTCTGAGTTTCGGCCGGTTGCGGCCGTTGCATACCAACGCCGTGGTGTTCGCGTTTGGTGGATGCGGGCTGTTCGCGGCTTCGTACTATGTAGTGCAGCGAACGTGCCACGTGCCGCTGTTCGCGCCGAAGCTGGCCGCCTTCACGTTCTGGGGCTGGCAACTGGTCATCGTGCTCGCGGCCATCACGCTGCCGCTGGGCATGACCAGCAGCAAGGAGTACGCGGAACTCGAATGGCCGATCGACATCCTGATCGCCATCGTCTGGGTGTCCTATGCGATCGTCTTTTTCGGCACCATCGCCAAGCGGCGCACCTCGCACATCTACGTGGCGAACTGGTTCTTCGGCGCCTTCATCCTGACCATTGCGATATTGCACATCGTCAACAGCGCGGAAATCCCGGTATCGCTGACCAAGTCCTATTCCGCCTATGCCGGCGTGCAGGACGCGATGATCCAGTGGTGGTACGGCCACAACGCGGTGGGGTTCTTCCTGACCGCGGGTTTCCTCGGCATCATGTACTACTACGTACCCAAGCAGGCCGAGCGCCCGGTCTACTCGTACCGGCTCTCCGTCGTGCACTTCTGGGCGCTGATCTTCACGTACATGTGGGCTGGCCCGCACCACCTGCACTACACCGCGCTGCCCGACTGGACGCAGTCGATCGGCATGTTGTTCTCGCTGGTGCTGCTGGCGCCGTCGTGGGGCGGCATGATCAACGGCATCATGACGCTGTCGGGTGCCTGGCACAAGCTGCGCGATGACCCGATTCTCAAGTTCCTGGTGACCTCGCTGTCGTTCTATGGCATGTCGACCTTCGAGGGCCCGATGATGTCGATCAAGACGGTCAACGCGCTGTCGCACTACACCGATTGGACGATCGGGCACGTGCATTCGGGCGCTCTTGGCTGGGTCGCCTTCGTGACCATCGGCGCGCTGTACTACATGATCCCGCGCCTGGTCGGCAAGGAGAAGATGTACAGCACCCGTCTCATCGAAATCCATTTCTGGGTGGCGACGCTGGCCATCGTGCTCTACATCGCCTCGATGTGGATCTCCGGTGTCATGCAGGGGCTCATGTGG
Organism: Pseudomonadota bacterium; assembly: GCA_018241765.1. Classification (GTDB taxonomy): domain Bacteria; phylum Pseudomonadota; class Gammaproteobacteria; order Burkholderiales; family Casimicrobiaceae; genus Casimicrobium. The sequence continues at coordinate 163,600 of JAFEDD010000015.1, forward strand.
CGTGCCGTGAACGCCGACGGCACGCTGACCTACAGCTTCGTCGAATCGGTCAAGTCGAGCTACCCGTTCTGGTTCATCCGCTTCCTTGGCGGGGTGCTCTATCTCGGCAGCATGTTGATCATGGCCTACAACGTCTACATGACGGTGCGCGGCAGCAAGGTGTCGCGCGCGATCGTGCCGCCGCCCGCCGCTGGCGTTGCCATCGCGGCGTGAACGGAGGGCAAGGAACATGGCTTTTTCACACGACACCATCGAACGCCGCACCGGCCTCCTGATCGCGCTGGTCATTCTCGTGGTCAGCATTGGCGGATTGGTCGAGATCGTGCCGCTCTTCTTCCAGAAGAACCTGATCGAACCGGTCGCGGGCCTCAAGCCCTATGAGCCGCTGCGCCTGGTCGGGCGCGACGTCTACATTCGCGAAGGCTGCAACAACTGCCACTCGCAGATGATTCGTCCGTTCCGCGCTGAAACCGAGCGCTACGGCCCGTATTCGGTGGCCGGCGAATTCGTCTATGACCGCCCGTTCCTGTGGGGCAGCAAGCGCACCGGGCCCGATCTCGCCCGCGTCGGCGGCCGCTACAGCGACGACTGGCATCGCCTGCATCTGGCCAACCCGCGCGACGTGGTGCCGGAATCGAACATGCCGCCCTACGCATTCCTCGATCGACCGATCGGTGGTCCGGATGTGGCGGCGCGCATGCGTGCGCTGAAGCTGGTCGGACATCCGTACAGCGACGAAGAAATCAACGGGGCGAGCGCAACGCTCGAGGGAAAGACCGAAATGGACGCGCTGATTGCCTACCTGCAAGGGCTCGGCGCCCAGATCAAGGCGAGTGGAGGCTGACATGATCGACGAACTCCGAAGCGCATTCACGGTCATTTCGCTGCTGACCTTCCTCGGCATCATCGGTTGGGCCTGGCGCCCCGGCAGCAAGGATCAGGCGCAACGCATCGCCGCCGATCTGCTGGCCGACGACGACCGCGATCCGCGCGTGGCGGATGTCGCACGGGGAGCGCGCTGATGAATCAACTGCTGTCGCCGGGTTGGGCATGGTACGTCGCCATCCTCACCGTCGTGAGTCTGCTCGGTTGCCTCTGGGTGCTGCGCGCCAATAGCATCAAGAAGGATCCGGGCGCCGACGCCAAGCTGCATGGCCACAACGAATGGGATGGGCTGCGCGAATACGACAACCCACTGCCGCGCTGGTGGTCGAACCTCTTCTACCTGACGGTGTTCTTCTCGTTCGGTTATCTGCTGCTCTACCCCGGCCTCGTCGTGTTTCCCGGGCTCCTCAACTGGACGACGGAGTCACTGTACAAGGACGAAGTGAAGCAGGCCAAGGCCGAGTTCGATCCGATCTTCGATGCCTATGCCAAGCAGGACGTGAAGACCGTCGCTGCCGACAAAGGCGCCGTGCAGATCGGCGCGCGGCTCTTTCAGACCTACTGCGTGCAATGCCACGGCACCGACATGCGCGGTTCGAAAGGTTTCCCCAACCTGGTCGACGGCGACTGGCTGTATGCAGGCACGCCCGAGGGCATCGAGGAGACGATCCTCAATGGCCGCAATGGCGTGATGCCGCCGTTCGGCGAAGCGCTGAAGGCGGATCAGATTCAGGATGTCGCGCAATACGTGCTGTCGCTGTCCGGACGAGCGGGTTCGGCCGATGCGGCCAAGCGCGGCGAGGCGACCTTCAAGGAGACGTGCGCCGCGTGTCATGGCGCCGACGGGCGTGGCAACCAGGCGTTGGGTGCCCCCAACCTGACCGACAACATCTGGCTCTATGGCGGTTCGCTGGCGACCATCGTCGAGACCATCACCAAGGGTCGTCAGGGACAGATGCCGGCGCACAAGGATTTGATCGGCCCGGCGCGGGTGCATGTGCTCGCCGCCTATGTGTATGCGCAGGCGCAGGAGCATGGTGGACCCTCAGCGAAGCCCTAGGTCTGCCTCGCAGCAGCGGCACGCGTGCGCCGTCGCTGCGCCCGGCTGGCCGATCGCCGTGGGTGGCGAGATGGAATGACGATGAGCAGCAGTACCGGCGAGACGAAAGTCGTCTCGCTCTATCAGTCGCAAAAGAAGATCTACGCCAAGGAAGTCAGCGGGCGCTTCAACCGTATCCGCTGGTTCATGGTGTTCTTCACGCAGGCGATCTTCTACGGGTTGGCCTGGGTGCCGTGGAACGGACGCCAGGCCGTGCTGTTCGATCTCGGGGCGCGCAAGTTCTATATCTTCGACTGGGTGTTCTGGCCGCAGGATGTCCTCTATCTTGCGTTCATCCTGATCGTCTCGGCCTATCTGCTCTTCTTCGTCACCGCCATCGCGGGGCGCATTTTCTGCGGGTACGCCTGCCCGCAGACGGTGTACACCGAAATCTTCATGTGGGTGGAGAACCGCTTCGAAGGCGATCGTGCTGCGCGGATGCGGCTCGATCAGGCACCGATGTCGTGGAACAAACTCTGGCGCAAGGGCGGCAAGCACCTGAGCTGGGTGCTGATCGGGCTGTGGACCGGCTTTACCTTCGTCGGCTATTTCACGCCCATCCAAACACTCGCCCAGTCGGTTCTGACGTTGAGCACGGGCCCGTGGGAGACGTTCTGGATCTTCTTCTACGGATTTGCGACGTGGGGCAACGCCGGTTTCATGCGCGAGCAGGTCTGCAAGTACATGTGCCCGTATGCACGCTTCCAGAGCGTCATGTTCGACCGCGACACGATGATCGTCACCTACGATGGCGAGCGTGGCGAACCGCGCGGTGGCCGCAAGAAGAACGTCGATGCCAAGGCGCTCGATCTGGGCTCCTGCGTCGACTGCTCGCTTTGCGTCCAGGTATGCCCTACCGGCATCGACATCCGTGATGGTCTTCAATACGAGTGCATCGGGTGCTCCGCCTGCATCGATGTCTGCGACACGGTGATGGACAAGATGAATTACCCGCGCGGGCTGATTCGCTATTCCACCGAAAACGCGCTCGAGCAGCATTGGGACGCAGCGGCCATTCGCAAGCACATGCTGCGACCGCGCATCCTGATCTACTTCGCCGTGCTGGTGCTGCTGGTGGGCGGCTTGTTCGCCTCCCTCGCGCTGCGCAATCCGCTGCGTGTGGATGTCATCCGCGACCGCCAGGTGCTGGCGCGGGAAGTCGATGGCCGTTACATCGAAAACGTCTACAAACTGCACGTGATGACCACCGCCGAGACGACGCAGAGGCTGCGCATCAGCGCCGAAGGCATGGCCGACATCGCCGTGGCGCGCGGTGGCGAGGTGCTTGTCGAGCCGGCCTCGACGACGACGGCGGTGCTTGCCGTTCGCATCCCGATCGATACGGCGAAGCCGGGCAGCCACCCGATCCGTTTCAACATTCAATCGGAAAGCGACAGCGCGATCCGCGTCAGCGAAAAATCGGCCTTCCTCGTGCCGCGCTGAGCACACGCATCGAGAGTCATACCCATGCACGCTCCAACCCTTGCTTCATCCGTGGCCACCGCGCCGCCGCGACCGGTCAGCCCGTGGATCTGGCCCGGCTTGCTCATCGCGGGCCCGGCGGCCGTGGTGCTCGCCTCGATCGTCACCGCGTACTTCGTGCTGCAGCACCCCGATGGGCTCGTCGCCAGCGACTATTACAAGCAGGGCAAGGCGATCAACGCGCAACTCGCACAGCTCGAACGGGGACGACAACTGGGCATGGATGTCTTCACGGTGCGTGCGAACGGTACCGAGGCGACGCTGGTCTTTCCGCACGGCCGCGAGAGCGGATCGATCGAGGTCACGCTGGCGCACCCGGTCGACCCCGACCGCGATGTGCGGCAGACGGTTGCCCCGAGCGCGCCGGGTCGCTATGTCGTCAAGCTGTCGACACCGCTGGCGGAGCGACGCCGGGTCATCGTCAGCGATGCGCCCGCGCGCAGTTGGCGGGCGGAGTCACTGTACATTCCTTGAGGCGGTCGCGGGCGCGGACCCGCGCCCGATCTCCGCAATCCGTTGGGAGGACGCATGAAGTGGGACGTCGCAACGCTGGGCACCGTGTTCTGGCCCGCCTTTCTTGGCGCGGCGTTGCTCGATGGCCTCGTGTTCACGCTGGTCGATCCGGCGACGATCGAGGTCTTTGGCTATCAGAACGTATCGCGGCAGGCCGCCTACACGGTCGGCTTCTTCACCTTCTGGATCGTCATCATGGCGGCGAGCGCGGCAACGCTTTGGTTGCACCGCATCCAGACCGCATCGACGACAGGGTCATCGTCGCGATGACGCAGCGCCGCGCGGACGGCGGCTGATTTGTGTCAAGGCGTCGCTGCGCGCGGCGCCGGATACTCACGTTCCTTCCAGTCGCTCGCTCACGCGCCGTGTTTTCTGCCGAAGTCCTCAAGCAGTTCGATCTCAACGGACCGCGCTACACCTCGTACCCCACGGCGGATCGCTTCACGGTCGGCTTCACCGATGGCGACTACGCAACCGCATTGCGCACGATGGCGCGCAAGCCCGCTTCGCTCTACGTGCATGTGCCGTTCTGTCGTTCGCTGTGCTACTACTGCGCGTGCAACAAGATCATCTCGAAGAGCAGCACCATCGCCGATGAATACCTCACGTCGCTCGCACGCGAGATGGATCTCGTCGCTGCGGCACAGCCGGCGCTGCCAATCGTCCAGGTCGCCTTCGGCGGCGGCACGCCCAACTACCTGACCATCGAGCAGTTGACGCGCCTCGTGCGCGACCTCGAGGCCCGGTTCGATTTTCTGCCCGAGCGTGAACAAGGCGTCGAACTCGACCCGCGTTTCCTCGATGCCGAATACGTTGCGGCGCTGCCGGCGCTCGGTTTCAACCGCGTCAGCTACGGCGTGCAGGATTTCGACGAGCGCGTGCAAAAGCTCATCCACCGCTTCCAGTCGTTCGAGCAGACGGCGCAGGCCGTGCAGGCGACGCGCGCTGCCGGCATCGGCTCCATCTCCTTCGATCTCGTCTACGGGCTTCCGATCCAGTCGCGCGAGAGCTTTGCGGCGACGCTCGAGCGCGTGCTCTCGCTCGAGCCCGATCGCCTCGCGCTGTTCAATTACGCGCACATTCCCGAGCGGTTCAAGGCGCAGCGCCGCATCCCGACCGACACGCTGCCCTCCATCGCGCAGCGCACGGAACTCTTTCTGTACGCGTCGGAGCGTCTGGTCGATGCCGGCTATCAGGCGATCGGCCTCGATCACTTCGCCAAGCCTGGCGACCCGCTCGCCGTCGCCCATGGCAACGCTACACTGCGACGCAACTTTCAGGGCTACAGCACGCATCACAGCACCGATCTCATCGGGCTCGGCGTGTCGGCGATCAGCAACGTCAATGCGACCTTCGCGCAAAACTCACCGGTACTCGAAGCGTGGAGCGAACGCATCGCCGGCGGTCGTCTGGCGACGGTGCGCGGCGTCGCGCTCAGCCGCGACGATCAGATACGCGCCCGTGTCATCGAGGAAATCATGTGCGTGGGATGCGTCGACTGGCGTCGTCTCGGCGCCGATTACGGTATCGACGCCGCGGCCTACTTTGCCCCGGAACAGGCCGAGCTCGAACGCTTCGCCGCGACCGGCATCATCAGTCACGACGCGGAGCGCCTCGTGGTCACGCCACAGGGCCGGCTCTTGCTGCGCGCCGTCGCGATGGTGTTCGACGCCTACAAAAACGTCAAACGCGAGCAGGCCGTCACCTATTCCCGCATCGCGTGAGCACGTCGCCACGCCGCGCAGATCCGCCGCCGCGCCCGGTCGAACGCGGGCGGCGATGAGCGCGCCGTGACGCTCTCGCTCCTCATCTCTGCCGTCCTCATGGGGCTGATGGGGGCGGGCCATTGCGCCACGATGTGCGGTCCGATCACGCTCGCGCTCATCACGCGCCGGCCGGAGCGGCCGCAACAGCCGCTCGCCGCGCACCTCGGGCGCATTGCGATGTACGCGCTGCTCGGCGCGCTGGTTGCCGCCTTCAGCGCCGCGCTGACCAACGTGCTGCGCAACGACGTGCTGCACACGGCGTGGCTGTTGCTGCCGAACTTGCTGTTGCTGCTGTCGGCCCTCTATCTGCTCGGCGTGCAGCAGGCCTACGCGCCGGTCGAGCGTCTCGGGCAGCGCGTATGGCGCGCGCTCGACGGCGCGCGCGGCTGGGCCGCCACCCGCGGCGGCAGCACGGGCGACCTCGTGCGCGGTGCGCTCTGGGGCCTGCTGCCCTGCGGCATGATCTACAGTGCGCTCGGCCTCGCCGTGCTCGCCGCGCATCCGCTCGATGGCGCGCTCGTGATGGCCGCGTTCGGCGCGTCGACGCTGCCGGTGCTGCTCGCACTCGGCATGCTGTCGCAAGGCGCCGTTCGCCGCCTGCAGACGCTTGCCATGCGTCGCCTGCTGGGCGGTGCCCTGCTGTTGCTCGTGCTGTGGAATCTCTACCTGCTGCCCGACCGGCTGCGTGGCGTGCGCTTCTCGTTCTTCTGCTGACACGACGTCGCCCGTCGCTGCGAAAATAGCGGCTTCGACAGCGCACCGCTCTTTCTGCCTTGACCCTGCCGCACCCCGATGCCTGGCGCCTGACCACGGCGCCGATGATGGACTGGACGGACCGCCATTGCCGCGTGCTGTTTCGGCATCTTGCGCCACACGCCCGCCTCTACACCGAAATGGTGACCACCGGCCCGTTGATCTACGGGGACGCGCAGCAGCACCGCCGTCATCTGCATTTCACCGAATGCGAGCATCCGGTCGCGCTGCAACTCGGTGGCAGTGAGCGCGAGGACCTGGCGCGCGCCGCGAAGCTCGGCGCCGATTACGGCTACGACGAGATCAACCTGAACTGTGGCTGCCCGAGCGAGCGCGTGCAGCGCGGCGCGTTCGGCGCCTGCCTGATGGCGGAGCCCGCGCTGGTGGCCGACTGCCTGAAAGCGATGATCGACGCCGTGCCAGAGGGCGTGCCGGTGACCGTGAAGCATCGCATCGGGCTCGATCACGACGAAAGCTATGCCTTCGTGCGCGATTTCGTCGGCACCGTCGCGGCCGCCGGCTGCGGCGTGTTCATCGTGCATGCGCGCAATGCCGTGCTGAAGGGCTTGAGCCCCAAGGAAAATCGCGAAATTCCGCCGCTGCGCTACGACGTGCTCGCGCGGTTGCGGGCCGATTTTCCGTCGCTCGTCTTCGTGCTCAACGGCGGTATCACCACGGCGCAACAGTGCGTCGACCATCTCGCCAAGCCGCCCGCGACGGCGCCGCACGGCGTCATGCTCGGCCGCGCCGCCTATCACGACAGCTACGTGCTCGCGCAGGCCGAGCACGCGCTGTTCGGCACGCCCCTTCCCTCACGCGAGGCCATCGTCGGACACATGGTCGATTACCTCGAGCGTGAGATTGCCGCCACCCGGGATCAGGCGTTCCCCACCCGCGTGCGCGATGTCGCCCGCCACCTGCTCGGCCTCTACAGCGGGCAGGTCGGTGGCAAGGCGTGGCGGCGCATGCTGTCGGACGCCCGCTTGCTGAACGCCAACGATCCGGCCTTGCTGCGCCGTGCAATGCCCTATCAGGGCGACTACGACGACCACCGGCAGCCGCTGCTCGACGCGCTGAGCGGCTGAGCAGCGCAGCGCGCCGGCATCGTTTCAGCGAAACAGCGGCAGCAGGAAGATCGTCACGTTGATGAGCCACGCCAGCGCCCACACGCGCGAGCGCCATTTTTGCCGGGCCGTGACGTAGCACCAGACGTAGACGCTGCGCAGCACGATGAAGGCGACGGCGAGCGCGTCGGGCAGTGCGCCGGTCACGCCGAGCATGTGGCTGACGATGACGGCGGCGGCGAAGAAGGGGAACGCCTCCCAGCTGTTCTCTTGCGCCGCGTTGGCCCAGCGCGAGAAGCCCTCCTGCTTGGCGATCCAGTCGCGCGGGCTGCGGTTGTCGTAGCCGCCGTCGCGGTGCGACACCTTGAATCCGCGCGATTTGGCCAGGCCGGCGCAAGCGAGCGGCAGCAGCGCGGCGAGCAGGATGCAGAAGATGGCGATGGTCATGGCTGGCTTCGCTCCAAGGGAAAACGCTTGTAACGCATTGATTTTATTGATAATAGTTGCCCGGATGAGGTGGTTGGGTTGGTCAGAACGGGTTGGACGGCATACAACTTTTTTCTGAAAGCCGCATCCATAACGGGCTCCCAGGTCGGAAATGGCCAAAGTCGACTTCTGGGCAAATGGACGTCCAAGCCCGTTATGGATGCGCCTTCCAGCGAAAAGTTGATTGTCACAAACCGAGCGCGGCGATGCCTGCCTTGGCGATCTGCACATCCTCGCTGGACTTGACGCCCGACACGCCGACCGCGCCCACACAGACGCCGTCGACCAGGATGGGCACGCCGCCTTCGAGCGGGGTGACCGGATCGACGCCGAGGAAGGAATAGCGGCCCTCGTTGACCATCTTTTCGTAGACCGCGCTCTCGCGGCGGCCGATCGCCGCCGTGATCGCCTTCTGCGGGCCGATCCATGACGACACCGGCGCCGCGCCGTCCATGCGTTGCAGCCACAGCAGGTGCCCGCCATCATCGACCACCGAGATGGTCACCGCCCAGTGGTTTTTCACCGCCTCGGCCTCGGCGGCGGTGGCGATTTTCCGGACGTCGTCGAGCGTGAGGATGGGTTTGCTTTTCATGCCAGGGGTGCCTCTTCGGTGTTCATGGTCGGGCGCGCCACGGCGCCCCCGTGCCGCATTATGTGCCGCGCGGCGCTGCCCTGTGCGTCAAAGGCTGAGCGCCCACGACAGTTTCGCAAACACCTCGGTGCCGGACTGGCTCACACCGCCGCTCGCGCGCTGGTTGCTTTGCGTTACGCCGACGTTCAGCTCGCGGCCGAGCCCGCGCTTGTGCGAGTAGACCAGCGAGACGGCCTGCGTCTGCGACTTCGGCGTCACGGCGAAGGCGTACATCGTCGGGTTGCGCTTCGACAACGTGTGCTGCGCGATCAGGCGCAGCGTGTCCTGCGACGTGATGTAGCCGACGCCGACCACTTGCAGCACGCGCTCATGCAGTCGCCAGTGCCCGCGAACGATGTCGCTCAACCGATAGTCGTTTGCCTTCCATTCCAGCTCGACGCGCTCGTGCGGCCGGGTGTTGAAGGCAAGGCCGGTGGCGAGCAGGCGCGCCTGGGTGTCGCTCGCCACGTCGACGCCACGGCCTGCCTCGACCTCGGCGAAGGCGTAGTGCAGCCGCTGCCCCGGATTGCCTTCGGCACGGGCATAGAGCGTCGGTACGTGATGCCACCTGCCGCCGTCGGTCACCCGCGAATAATTGAACCAGCGCGGTTGCAGGCTCCATTCGGAGTTGCGCAACCCGTTCATGTAGAGCTGTGGCGTCACCCAGCGCGCCAGCACGGCGCCGCTGCGGGTGCGCGTTTCACCCCCCACCGGGCCGGCGCAAACGTTGTTGAAAAACGCCTCGTACTTGCTGCATCGCCACGTCTCGAACTTGAGCTGCTGGTAGCCATTCTGCGTCACGATCGAGTTGTCGCTGCGGAACTTCGGCGAAACCGTGGTCAGCCCGAGCCAGCCGTGATGGACGCCGTTGTCGTACAGCGCATCGAAGTACGCGGCGTGGCCATCGCCCTTGCTCGCGAGCACACGGTCGTCGGTTTGGCTGGCCGCCAGCTGCGCGCGCAGCCGCGAGTCGTCGTTCGGCTTGAACAGCGCATCCACTGCCGCCGAGCGGTTGCTGCTGCCGTCCTCATAACGGCGATCGGAGAGCAGCGCGCCGATGCTGCCGGTACCACCCACGCCCTGAAACGGCACTCGAAAGCGGGCGATCGTCGCTTGCGATGCACCCTGCTCGCGGGCATCCGACGCGAAGGTGCCAGGCACGATCACGAAGCCGCCACCGCGGTCCCTCACCGTCAGCACTGCGGCATCGGCGCCTTCGCTCCGATAGGTCGCCCGCGCGCCCCACAAGGGGTCGGTGATCGAGCGGGTGTAGATCAGGTTGAACGGCTGCGCGTAGAGATCGCTGCCTTCCAGGAAAAACGGCCGCTTCTCCTGCACCGACAGCGCAAACCGCGTGTTGCCCTTCAGTTGCGGCGTATCGAGCGCCAGTTGCGAGAAATCGGGTCGCAGCGTGGCGTCGATCACCCACTCCGGGCTCGGCCGCCACTTGATGTCGGCGCCCGCGCTGAACTTCCTCTCGGTCGTCGCCACGCCGCCCGAACGGTCGCGGCTGGCGTTCACGGCGGTGTAGGGGGTGAGTGTCAGTCCCGACGCGCTCGGAAGCTTCGACAGTCCGGTCAGCTCCTCAGCCACGCACAGATAGCACGACGGAACGCGTCCGAGCGCAACGTTGCTGCTGCGAATGCGGGTGTCGCGCGCCTGGTTGCGGAACACGATGAAGTTGAGCTTCTCGGGCGTCGGGCGCGGCAGGCGCAACGTCGCCCACGGAATGCGGAACTCGGCACTCCAGCCGTCGGGCAGGCGCGCGGCGACGGCCTCGAAGTCGAAATCGGGCGAGAAGTCTTCCTCCAGATTGTCTTCGTCCCACACACCATCGGCGAGCACGCCGCGCGGATTGATGCGAAAGAACTGCGCGAATTTGCGGGCGCCGGTCGGGTCGATCCAGACGACGAAGTTGTCCTGGTTGCCGAACACCTTGTCGCGGCGCACGAATGGCGCGTAGATGCTTGCCGGATCGGCGTCGAAGCCGCGAATGCCGACATAGAGCGCACGTTCATCGAACAGCATGCGCACCTCGGTGCGATCGCGCGCCGGCTGCTTCTCTCGCGGCATGTTCTCGATGAACGCGGCGGAGACCGGTGCGCGCTGCCAGTCGAGCTCATCGAGTCGACCGTCGAGCTCGATCTTCGTGCTGACGGGGGTGGCTTGCAGCGCCAGCGTGGCGGGCGCCGCGAGCAACGCGGCGAAAGCCATGAGCACGGGGCACCACCCGGCGCGGGAATCTTGTTGAATATTCATGCAGACAGAGGGAGAAAAGGCCTTGCCGTGGGTCATTGCAAGCCTTCGCGCCGGCAAACGCGAAGGACACTAGCGCGGGCCGCGTGGTGCGACAAGTCCGTTGCGACGAAACGCGGATGGGCCCGCCGAAGCGGGAGCACTCAAGCGCGCGGTGAGCGGGCGGCGCGGTCGGCTTCGGGCCGCGATGCGACAGGCAACGTGTCGCCGACCTCGGTGCGGGGCGCGTGGCGCGTTCAGGCGCCTTCGGCCTTGCGCTCGGCGACCTTGCGGCGCAAGGCGTCGGCGACGAAGGGGTGCACGAAGCGGCCGAAATCGCCACCGAAGTACGCCACCTCGCGCACGATGGTGGCCGAGATGAACATGTACTTCTCGGACGGCGTGAGGAACACCACCTCGATCGACGGATCCATGCCGCGGTTCATGCCCGCCATCTGGAACTCGTATTCGAAATCGCTGACGGCGCGCAGACCGCGCAGAATGATGCTCGCGTTCTGCGCGCGCACGAAGTCGAGCAGCAGCGACGAAAAGCGTTCGACGCGAACGTTGGGCAACTCCTTGGTGACTTCGCGGGCCATCGTCACCCGCTCGTCGGCCGAGAACCACGGCCCCTTGCGCTGCGAGTCCGCGATGCCGACCACGACTTCCCCGAACAGGCGCGACGCCCGACGCACCAGATCCTCATGCCCTTTGGTCAAGGGGTCGAAGGTTCCGGGGTAGACACATCTGAGCATCACGCATCCTCCGAGGTCGTCGCCGCGTCGGAAGCAGCGAGCGGCACAAATAAATGATAGTGCACGGCTCCGGCACGGCCGTGGCGAAGCCGCGAAAAGCCCGGCAGATCATCGCCGCCGAGTTCGCGCGCGCTCTCGGCGTAGATCGCCGCGCCGGGCGCGGCCACGGCAAGCACGAGCGGCGCCAGCCGTCGCCAGGGGTCGGCTGCGAAGGGCGGATCGAGGAAGATCACATCGAAGCGCTCGGCGAGCCCGCCCGCCGCAGCGAGCCAGGCAAAGGCATCGGCCTGCTCGATGCAGAGCGTCTCGAAGCCGAGCGTGCGTTGGTTGCGCCTGAGTGCGGCGATCACATCGCGCGCCTCGTCCAGCGCCAGCACCGAGGACGCCCCGCGCGACGCGGCCTCGAAGGCGAGCGCGCCCGAGCCCGCGAACGCGTCGAGGCAGCGGCGCCCGCGCAGGTCCTGTCCGAGCCAGTTGAAGAGCGTCTCGCGCACGCGATCGGGCGTGGGGCGGAAGCCCGCACGGTCGCGCAGCTCCGCGAATTGCACGATGCGGCTGCGATGGCTGCCACCGATGATGCGCAGGCGCCCCCGGTCGTTCATGGTGCAACGCGTGCCGCTCGCGTGGCGTTCATCGGCCTCTCCCTAAAATCGGCATCGTAGCGAAACTTGCCGGACGGAGCGTGCGCCCATGTGGGGATGGTTCAAAAAAAAGGTGAGCGCGGAGAGCGCGCCGGTGTCGACGGCGCCGGAGCCGACTTCGCCCGCCGTCACCGACGCGTCGCCGCCAACGGACATCGTCGAGCAGCGTCGGTGGCTCGACAAACTCAAGTCGGGCCTCACCGCCACCCGCGACAAGCTCGGCCTGAAGACGCTGTTTGCCGGCAAGCTCGACGATGAAACGCTCGAACAGCTCGAAGCGCAACTCTTGATGGCCGACTGCGGCATGGCGGCCACCCAGCATCTGCTCGACGATCTGCGCCGACGCTGGAAGCAGGCCGGCGGCAGCGGCGACCCGCGCGCGATGCTGGTCGATGCGCTGACCGAACTGCTGCAACCGCTCGAACAGCCGTTCGCGGTGGCGCAGGAATCGCCGTTCGTAATCATGATCGCGGGCGTCAATGGTGCCGGCAAGACGACCAGCATCGGCAAGCTCGCCAGGCACTTGCAACGGCAGGGCGCGAGCGTGCTGCTGGCGGCGGGCGACACGTTCCGCGCGGCGGCGCGCGAGCAGCTCGCCATCTGGGGCGAACGCAACGATGTCGCGGTCATCCAGCAGGCGGGTGGCGACCCGGCGGCGGTGATGTTCGACGCGGTCAGCGCCGGCCTCGCGCGCGGCATCGACGTGGTGATGTGTGACACGGCGGGACGTCTGCCCACGCAACTGCACCTGATGGACGAACTGAAAAAGGCCAAGCGCGTGATCGGCAAGGCGATGGCCAGCGCGCCGCACGAAGTCCTGCTGGTGCTCGACGGCACCACTGGCCAGAATGCGCTGGCGCAGGTGCGCGCCTTCGACGACGCGCTCGGCCTGACCGGCCTCATCATGACCAAGCTCGACGGCAGCGCCAAGGGCGGCGTCATCTGCGCCATCGCCAAGGAGCGCCCGATCGCGCTGCGCTTCATCGGCGTCGGCGAAGGCATCGATGACTTGCAGCCGTTCGTCGCCCGCGAGTTTGCCGAGGCGCTGGTCTAGACCAGCACGCGCTCGATGCCGCCGCGATTGGCGCGCTCGACGTATTCCGCCATCCAGTTGTCGCCGAGCAGGCGCTTGGCCATCTCGACGACGATGTAGTCGGACTGGGTGCCGGCGTCCATCTCATAGCGGGCGATGCCTTGCAGGCAGCTCGGGCAACTGGTGAGGATTTTCACCTCGCCGTCGAACGCGCGCTCGCTGCCGTCGGCGGCCTTCACCGGAATTGCGCGCAGCGCCTCGGCACCTCGGCGCATTTCCTGTTCCTTGCGAAAGCGAACCTGTGTGGCGATGTCCGGCCGCGCAATGCCGAACGAGCCGCTCTCGCCGCAGCAGCGCTCGTTGAGGTCGACCCGCTGGCCCATCAGTTCGTTGACCAGCCGGATCGGCTGCTGCGTCTTGATCGGCGTGTGGCAGGGGTCGTGATACATGTAGCGGGTGCCGCTCACTCCCTCCAGCCGAACCCCCTTTTCGAGCAGGTATTCGTGAATGTCGAGCAGGCGGCAGCCGGGGAAGATCCGGTCGAACTGATAGCTCTGCAACTGGTCGAGGCAGGTGCCGCAACTGACGATCACGGTCTTGATGTCGAGGTAGTTCAGCGTCGTCGCCACGCGGTGGAACAGCACGCGGTTCTCGGTCGTGATCTGCTGCCCCTTGTCGTGCAGTCCGTTCGCCGTCTGCGGATAGCCGCAGCAAAGGTACCCCGGCGGCAGCACCGTCTGCGCGCCGACATGCCACAACATGGCCTGCGTGGCGAGCCCGACCTGAGAGAACAAGCGCTCCGAACCGCAACCGGGAAAGTAGAACACCGCCTCCTGCTCCGTCGCATCGAGCGCGGGGTTGCGGATGATCGGCACCACCTTGTCGTCCTCGATATCGAGCAGCTTGCGCGCCGTCTGTTTGGGCAGGCCGCCCGGCATCGGCTTGTTGATGAAATGGATGACCTGCGCCTTGATCGGCGGCTTGCCACCGCTGGTGGCCGGAGGCCGCTGCGTCTGCGTGCCGATGAGCCCGAAGCGGCGCGCGAATCGGTGCGCGAGCCGCTGCGCGCGATAGCCGACGTTGACTGCCGTGCGCTTGAGCAGATTCACCGTCGCCGGATCGCGCGCGTTGAGCAGCAGCATGGCCATCGCGGTGCCAGGATTGAACTTCTTCTTGCCGGCTTTCTGCAGCAGATGGCGCATCGCGATCGAGACGTCACCGAAGTCGATGTCGACCGGGCACGGGTTCACGCACTTGTGACAGACCGTGCAGTGATCGGCGACATCGGCCAGCTCGTCCCAGTGACGCAGCGAAATGCCGCGCCGTGTCTGCTCTTCATACAGGAAGGCCTCCACCAGCAACCCGGTGGCGAGGATCTTGTTGCGCGGGCTGTAGAGCAGGTTGGCGCGCGGCACGTGCGTCGCGCAGACCGGTTTGCATTTGCCGCAGCGCAGGCAATCCTTGACCGAATCGCTGATCGCGCCGATGTCGCTCGCTTCGAGAATCAGCGATTCACTGCCGAGCAGGCCGAACGATGGCGTGTAGGCCGAACGCAGGTCGCCACCGGGCAAAAGTTTGCCCTTGTTGAAGCGGCCCTCGGGGTCGACCTTGTTCTTGTAGCGCTGGAACGGCGCGACCTCGTCGGCGCTCAGGAATTCGAGCTTGGTCAGCCCGATGCCATGCTCCCCCGAAATCACGCCATCGAGCGCGCGCGCCAACCGCATGATGCGGGCGACGGCGGCGTTGGCCTCCTGCAGCATCGCGTAGTTGTCGCTGTTCACGGGGATGTTGGTGTGCACGTTGCCGTCGCCCGCGTGCATGTGCAGCGCCACCCACACGCGGCCGCGCAATAGTTCCTGATGAATGGCGCGCAGACGCTCGACGACGGGTTTCAACGCCTCACCGGCGAATAGGCCTTCGAGCGGCGCCTTGATCTCGGTGCGCCAGCTGACGCGAATCTCATGCGATTGCAATTGGCGAAAGAGCGCCAGCGCCCGCGCTTCGTCGGCAAACGACGGGTCACGCACGAAGGGCTCCGTGTGGCAGATCGACGAGGGCGCGATGCCGTCGAAGAATGCCGCCCATTGCGCGCGAACCGCCGCCACGTGGGCGCGGGCTTCGGCCACCTTGTCCGCCAGGAGTTCGGCGGACACGCCGTATTCCTCGTACCGATGCTGCGGCATGGCGCCGCCAAAGAATGCGAGCAGCGCATCACACAGCGCCAGCTTGTTCTTCAGCGAGAGCTCGATGTTGATGCGCTCGATGCCGTCGCAATAGTCGCCCATGCGCGCCAGCGGAATCACCACGTCCTCATTGAGCTTGAAGGCGTTGGTGTGCTTCGAGATGGCGGCGGTGCGCGCGCGATCGAGCCAGAACTTCTTTCGCATCTCGCCGCCGACGGCGACGAAGCCCTCGCCGCCGCGCGCATTGCAAAGGCGCACCACTTCGGATGCGGCGCGCGCCACGGCGTCTTCGTCATCACCGACGATGTCGCCGATCAGCACCATCTTGGGTCGCCCGTGGCGCTTGGCCTTGGTCGCGTAGCCCACGGCGCGGACGTAGCGCTCGTCGAGGTGTTCGAGGCCGGACAGCATCACCCGCGCGCCGCCCGCCTTGGGCAGTCCGTCGAGATAGTCCTTCACCTCCACGATCGCGGGCACCGAGTCGTGCACCTGACCGAAGAATTCCATGCACACCGTGCGCGTGTGCGGCGGCATTTTGTGCAGCACCCACTTCGACCAGGTGATGAGTCCGTCGCAGCCTTCCTTTTGCACGCCGGGCAGGCCGGAGAGGAACTTGTCGGTCACGTCCTTGCCGAGGCCGATCTTGCGAAAGCTCGGGCCGGGGATGACCAGCGTCTCCTCGCGCAGCGGGCGCCGCTTCTCGTCCATGTACTGCAAATGGAAGGTGGCGTGGCTGGCGTCGTGAATCTTGCCGACGTTGTGATCCATGCGCGTCACTTCCAGCCACTCGCCGTCGGGCGTCACCATGCGCCACTGCACCAGGTTGTCGAGGGCGGTTCCCCACAGCACGGCCTTCTTGCCGCCGGCGTTCATCGCGATGTTGCCGCCGATGCAACTGGCGTCGGCGCTGGTCGGGTCACACGCCCAGACCAGCCCTGCGTGCTCCGCCGCTTCCATCGCACGGCGCGTCACCACGCCCGCTTCGCATTCGATGACGCCGTAGGGTTGGCCGGCATTGGCGCCGCCCGGCAGCGCTTCGAAACGCGCCGCGGATAGCTCCTCCAGCTTCTCGGTGTTGATTACCGCCGACATCCGCGTGAGCGGAATGGCGCCGCCCGTGTAGCCGGTGCCGCCGCCGCGCGGGATGATGGTCAGGCCGAGCTCGATGCAGCCCTTGACGAGACCGATCACCTCGTCCTCGCGGTCGGGATGCAGCACGACGAACGGATATTCCACGCGCCAGTCGGTGGCGTCGGTCACGTGCGACACGCGGGCGAGGCCGTCGAAGGTGATGTTGTCCTTGTGCGTGATGCGCCCGAGCACCTTCAGTACCCGGCGACGCAGATCATGGGTTTCGCGAAACTGCGCCTCGAAGCGGTCGACCGCCTTTGCGGCGCGCGCGACCAGCTCGCCCACCTTCGCCTTGCGCGTTTCGCCCTCGGCGCCGACGACGTCGAGGTTGCGCCGCTTTTCGACCTCGCGCAGGCGGTGCCGCAGCGCCTCGATCAACTGCGCGCGACGGCGCGGGTTGTCGATCATGTCGTCTTGCAGATACGGGTTGCGCTCGACGACCCAGATGTCGCCAAGCACCTCGAACAGCATGCGCGCGCTGCGGCCCGTCTTGCGCTCGCCGCGAAGCGACTGCAGGATGTCCCAGGCATCGTCGCCGAGCAGCCGAATCACGATTTCGCGATCGGAGAAGCTCGTGTAGTTGTATGGAATTTCGCGGATGCGCTGGCCTGACGCGTCCTCGCCGTCGGCGGCCCGGGCGGTCGCGGCGTGCACGGCGCGTTGCGCGGGAGTGGCTCGGAGGCTGGCTTGGGGCGCGGTCATGGTGTGCGTACTTCGGGTGATGGGGTGCGTCGCGGGCCCGGCGACGTCGCCTCGGGCGCGAGGGCACGTCGGCGCAGGGCGACCGAGGTTGCGAATTCTCACCCAAGCGGCCCGTTGGGGCCGGATGAGGCGCCCCGAGCGACGTTTGCCCCGGCGCGGACGCACTCGCACGGGCGCAACCCAAGCCTTGGGCTGGCGTAACATCCGCGCTTTCGCGCCGGCCTGGCGCTTCGCTCATCTCCCGACGTGTCTTCCGCCATGAAATTCCGCTTTCCCGTCATCATCATCGACGAAGATTGGCGTGCCGAATCCGCCTCCGGGCTCGGTATCCGCGCGCTGGCCAAGGCGCTGGAGGATGAGGGGATGGAAGTCGTCGGTGGCTTCACCTATGTCGACGTCGGCATGGTGGCCAATCAGGCGGCGCGGGCCTCGGCCTTCGTGGTGTCGATCGACGACGAGGAGATCAACGACGATGGCGAGGAGAGCGCCGCCGTCGTCGAACTGCGCAAATTCATCGAGGCGACGCGTCGGCGCAACGCCGATGTGCCGATCTTTCTGTTCGGCGAAACGCGCACCTCGCAACACCTGCCCAACGAGATCCTGAAGGAGCTGCACGGCTTCATCCACATGTTCGAGGACACGCCGGAGTTCACCGCGCGCATGATCGTGCGCGAGGCGAGCAAGTACCTCGCGGCGCTGCCGCCGCCGTTTTTCAAGGAGCTGGTCGACTACGCGCGTGACGGCTCGTACTCGTGGCACTGCCCGGGCCACTCGGGGGGCGTCGCGTTTCTGAAGAGCCCCGTCGGGCAGATGTTCCACCAGTTCTTCGGCGAGAACATGCTGCGCGCCGACGTCTGCAACGCGGTGGAGGAACTCGGTCAGCTGCTCGATCACACCGGCCCGGTGGCCGCGAGCGAGCGCAACGCGGCGCGCATCTTCGGAGCCGATCACCTGTTCTTCGTCACCAACGGGACCAGCACCTCGAACAAGGTGGTGTGGCATGCCAACGTCGCGCGTGACGACATCGTGCTGGTCGATCGCAACTGCCACAAGAGCATCCTGCACGCGATCATCATGACCGGCACCGTGCCGATCTTCCTGCAGCCGACACGCAACCATTTCGGCATCATCGGCCCCATCACGCGCGACCAGTTCTCGCGCGAATCGATCCAGAAAAAAATCGACGCGCACCCGCTGGTGAAGGACAAGAAGGCCAAGCCGCGCGTGATGACGATCACGCAGAGCACCTACGACGGCGTGCTCTACAACGTCGAGACGATCAAGAAAGAGCTGGCCGGCTACGTCGAGAACCTGCACTTCGACGAGGCCTGGCTGCCGCACGCGGCGTTCCACCCGTTCTATCAGGACATGCACGCCATCGGCCCCGGCCGCAAGCCGTGCAAGGACTCGATGGTGTTTGCGACTCAGAGCACGCACAAGCTGCTTGCCGGGCTGTCGCAGGCCTCGCAGATCCTCGTGCAGAACGCCGAGAGCCTGAAGCTCGACTTCACGCGCTTCAACGAGGCGTACCTGATGCACACCTCCACCTCGCCGCAGTACGCGATCATCGCCAGTTGCGACGTGGCGGCCGCGATGATGGAGCAGCCCGGCGGCGGCGCGCTGGTGGAGGAGAGCATCAGCGAAGCGCTCGACTTCCGGCGCGCGATGGCCAAGGTCGACCGCGAGTTCGGCCGCGACTGGTGGTTCAAGACCTGGGGGCCGACGCGCTTCGATTCCAATGGCTCCGGCAAGCGCGAAGAATGGTTCCTGAAGCCCGGCGACAAGTGGCATGGCTTCGGCAACATTGCGGCGGGCTTCAACATGCTCGACCCGATCAAGGCGACCATCGTCACGCCGGGACTCGACCTCAACGGGCGCTTCTCGAAGCAGGGGATCCCCGCCTCGCTGGTCACCAAATACCTCGCCGAGCACGGCGTGGTGGTCGAGAAGACGGGGCTCTACAGCTTCTTCGTGATGTTCACCATCGGCATCACCAAGGGCCGCTGGAATTCGCTGGTCACCGAACTGCAACAGTTCAAGATGGACTACGACGAGAACCAGCCGCTGTGGCGCGTCATGCCCGAGTTCGTCCATGCGCATCCACAGTACGAGCGGGTCGGCCTGCGCGACCTCGCGCAGCGCATTCATGAGGCGTATCGCAAGTACGACGTGGCGCGGGTGACCACCGAGATGTATCTGTCGCCCATGGAGCCGGCGATGAAGCCGAGCGACGCCTTCGAGCACCTTGCTCACCGCAAGGTCGACCGGGTGCCGGTGGACGAGCTGCTCGGTCGGGTGACGGCGATGCTGGTCACGCCCTATCCGCCCGGCATTCCACTCTTGCTGCCCGGCGAGCGGTTCAACAAGACGATCGTCGACTACCTCAAATTCGCACGCGAATTCAACACGCTGTTGCCCGGCTTCGACACCGACGTGCATGGGCTCGTGATGGAGCACGACAAGGGCGTGGAGCGGTATTTCGTGGATTGCGTGAGGGCGTAGCGCGACCCCGGCTGCCGCAAGGGCAACCCGGGTGCAAGCATCCGGGCTACGCTCTTGGCTCAGGGCGATCGTCCCCTCTCCCTCGGGGAGAGGGCCAGGGTGAGGGTGCCGGCAGCAAGGCGCACGCGGTCTGCGGGCACAGCCCGAACGCTCGGC
>JAFEDD010000016.1 GCA_018241765.1 Pseudomonadota bacterium
TTACTACCGAAAGCGCCGGCGCGGCGCGCATCCAGGCGAGCCGCAGCGCCAAGGTGTCCGCCATGGGCATCGGTGCGGTCGAAGTTACCGGTGGCGCCGCCTGCGAAGTCAAGCAGACCGGCGGCGGCCCGGTCCGCTGCGGACGCTGAACGCCCGCCTTTCGTCATTCCCGCGGAAGCGGGAACCCAGATTCTTCTTCTTCGTGTCTTTGTGATCTTCGTGTGAGAAATTAGCCTCACACAAAGACACGAAGACACAAAGAGGGGGTATTGGTTCCCGCTTTCGCGGGAATAACGAAGATTGAGGGGTGGCTAGACGAGCGCCAGCGCGCTCAGCTCCTCGAGCAATTGGCGCGGCAGTGCGCTGATATCGCCGGTGCCGAGATCGGCGGGCGCGTCTTTCGCATCCAGATAGCGCCAGCCTTGATGCGCGCGGCGCGGTTGGGCGCGGACCGGGATCAGGCGCGCGTCCAGCTCGATCAGGCAGCGGCGATCCTCGCTTTCGGCGAAGCTCAGTATTTCCTGCCGTCCGACCAGCCTGTGCTTGATGATCCAGAACAGCGAGCCGCCGACCAGCTCCGCATGCCGGGTCGGCCTGAAGCGCGTCACGATCCGCACCACGCCGCCTTCGGCTCGGCCGGCGACGCGCGCGGCAAGCGCATCGGCCGTGGCGCAAGCCACCGCGACTTTGCTCATGTGCAGCATAGAGCCGGAAATGGCGGCGGCGGGCGGCGGGTTCAACCCAGATGGAACAGCGTGGCGAGGCCGAGAAAGCTGAAAAAGCCCATCACGTCGGTCGCGGTCGTCACGAACACGGCGGAAGAGACCGCCGGATCGATGCGCAGCCGGTCAAGCGTGATCGGGACGAGAATGCCAGCGAAACCCGCGACGAGATTGTTGATCAGCATCGCGAGCGCGATCGTCAGGCCCAGCATCGGATAGGCATAGATCGCGCCCACAGCGGTGCCGATCAGCACGCCCAGCGAAAGGCCGTTCGCGCTGGCGATAGTCAGTTCGCGCCCGAACATGCGCAGCGTGTTCGATTCAGTGAGCTGGTTGGTGGCGAGCGCGCGCACGGCCACCGCAAGCGTCTGGGTGCCGGCATTGCCGCCCATGCCGGAGACGATCGGCATCAGCACGGCGAGCAGTGCGAAGCGCGCAATCTCGCCCTGGAACAGCCCGACCACCGAAGCGGCGATCACGGCAGTGCCGAGATTGACGACCAGCCAGGTCAGCCGGGTACGGATCGTCATCGGGATCGGCTGGTTGATGTCGCCGTCGCCGGCGCCTGACAGGCGGAGAATATCCTCGCCTGCTTCTTCCTGGATGATGTGGACGATGTCATCGACCGTGATCATGCCGACCAGCCGGCCCGAGGCATCGACCACGGCTGCGGAAATCAGCGCGTATTTCTGGAAGCGGAGCGCCACTTCCTCCTGATCCATATCGGCCGGGATCAGCGTCTGCTCGCGCTTCATCACATCGGCGATGGCGATGTTGCGCGGCGTGCGCAGGATCCAGCTGAGCTGGCAACTGCCGACTGGATGATGTGCGGGATCGACGACGAAGATTTCCCAGAAATCGGTGGTCAGTTGATCGTCGCCGCGCAGATAATCGATGACGTTGCCGACCGTCCAATGCTCGGGCACCGCGATCAGCTCGCGCTGCATCAGCCGGCCGGCGGACTCTTCCGGATAGCTGAGCGCTTCCTCGATCGCGGCGCGATCGTCCGGCTCCATCTGCCGCAGCACTTCGCGCTGCTCGGCCGGCTCCATGTCTTCGATGATCGCGACGGCGTCGTCGGTATCCAGCTCGGACGCGATGTCCGCGACCTGGCGTGGCTCCAGCTCGTCGATCAGATCCTCGCGGACATAGTCGTTCATCTCGGCGAATACGTCGCCATCCAGCAGGTCGGTCAGCGCGGCTGCGAGGGGACCACGCCATTCGCTTGGCGCCAGCTCGAACAGGTCGGCGATGTCGGCCGGATGGAGCGGCTCGACCAGCGCGCGGGCGCCTTCGGGGTCGCTCTCCTCAAGCCGCTCGATCACGGCCCGGACAAATTCCGGCTTCAGCCGGTCGTCCTCGTCGAGCTGGGTTTCGGGTTCGCGGGCTGCTGGCTCGAGTTCGGTCTCGCTCATCGCCGCCTCCGGTCTTGCGTTGCCCGTGGCGGGCTTAGCAGGGAAAACGCGACTTTCAACTTTCCCGTGCAGCGCGGCGGCCTATATGAGCGCAACGCTTTTCCAAGGAGATACGACATGGCCGGCGACACCCTCACTCTTTCCCTCGACAGCGGCGGCGATGTCGTCATCCGCCTGCGCCCGGACCTCGCGCCCGGGCATGTCGCGCGCATCACCGAGCTCGCGAATGAAGGCTTTTACGACGGCGTCGTCTTTCACCGCGTGATCGACGGCTTCATGGCCCAGGGCGGCGATCCGACCGGCACCGGCATGAGCGGGTCCGACAAGCCGAACCTGAAGGCCGAGTTCAACAGCGAACCGCATGTGCGGGGCGTCTGCTCGATGGCGCGGACGAACGACCCGAACAGCGCCAACAGCCAGTTCTTCATCTGCCTCGACGACGCGACCTTCCTCGACCGCCAGTACACGGTCTGGGGCGTGGTCGAAGACGGCATGGAGTTCGTCGACAAGCTCCCCAAAGGCGAACCGCCGCGCCAGCCGGGCAAAATCCTGAAAGCGACGGTTTCGTAAGCAAAACCTGTCATCCCGAGCCTGTTTCGGGACAAGCGCGACGTGGCGTGGCGATCGGGACTTTCCCGAACGCCTCGCTGCCCGATCCTTATCCTGAAACAAGTTCAGGATGACGGGGGAAGCTGGTAAGCGCCCCACAATGAAAACCCTTCTCGTCATGCTCGGCGGCGCGATCGGCGCGGCGTTGCGCTTCCATCTGGGCGGCGTGACGATGCGCGCCTGGGGCCATGCCTTTCCTTGGGGAACGCTGATCGCGAACATTTCGGGCGGTTTCGCGATGGGATTGCTTGCCGGCATTCTCGCGCGGACCAGCGGCGGCAATGAGCCGTACCGGCTGTTCGTGGGCGTCGGCATACTTGGCGGGTTCACCACTTTTTCCGCCTTCAGCCTGGAGACGTTCGGCATGCTGGAGCGCGGGCAATACGGCCTTGCCGCCGCCTATATCGTCGCTTCGGTCGCCGGTGCGATCGCGGGGCTTTCGGCGGGTGTACTGGTGATGCGGGCGGTGGCATGAGCGAGGTCCGCACGTTCACCGTCGCGCCCGATGACGACGGCATCAGGCTCGACCGCTGGTTCAAGCGGCATCTGCCCGACATTTCGTTCGCGCAGGTGTCGCGCTGGGCGCGCACCGGCCAGCTCCGGCTCGACGGCAAGCGCGCGACGCCCGGCGACCGGATCGAGGCGGGCCAGGCGATCCGCGTTCCGCCGGCCGAGCCGGCAGCGCCCGAAAAGGCACGGCCCCGGCGCGAGCGTCCGCCGCTGACCGAAGACCAGATCGCCTTCGCGCAAGAGGTCGTGATCCACCGCGACCCGCAGGCGATCGTGATCAACAAGCCGCCCGGCCTCGCGACCCAGGGCGGCACCAAGACGCACGAGCATGTCGACGGCCTGCTCGACGCGCTGCAGTTCGAGGCGGAGGGGCGGCCCAAGCTCGTCCACCGGCTCGACAAGGACACGTCGGGCGCGTTGCTGCTTGCCCGCACAAGCCGCGCCGCGACTTTTTTCGGCAAGAGCTTCGCCAGCCGCACCGCGCGCAAAGTCTATTGGGCACTGGTAACCGGCGTGCCCTCGATCGAGGACGGGTTCATCGACCTGCCGCTCGCCAAGCAGCCGGGCACCGGCGGCGAGAAAATGCATGTCGACGAAAAGGAAGGGCTGCCGACCAAGACCCGCTACCGGATGATCGAGCGCGCCGGCAACAGCACGGCCTGGCTGGAACTGCAGCCGCTGACCGGGCGGACGCATCAGCTGCGCGCGCACCTTGCGGCGATCGGCCATCCGATCGTCGGCGACGGCAAATATGGCGGGCAGGATGCGTTCCTGACCGGCGGCATCAGCCGCAAGATGCACCTCCACGCCCGCCGCATCCGCATCGACCATCCCGACGGCGGCCGCCTCGACGTGACGGCCGAGCCGCCCGCGCATTTCGCGGAAAGCCTCGTGACTCTGGGCTTCGATCCGAGCCTTGGCGACCTCCCGCTCGACGAAGTGAAATTCAGCGAGACGGCGGAGGGCAAGCGCCGCGCCACCAGCGCCGCCGCCAAGGCCCGCCGCAAGGAACGCAAAGGCGAGCGCCGGAGCCGGGGGCGTGGCTGAGGATCGGGTGGCATACTCTAGCTCCTCCCCCTTGTGGGGAGGGGTATGAAGCATAACCGCCTCGCTCTGTTCGATTGCGACGGCACCCTGGTGGATAGCCAGGCAGCGATCTGCCGGGCGATGGACGAGTGTTTTACCGCTCACGGCCTGACCCCGCCCGAGCGCGTGCGGACGCGGCGCGTGGTGGGACTGAGTTTGCCGCATGCGATGCGGGCCCTGCTGCCGGAAGGCGAGGATGATCTGCACGACGCACTCGCCGAAACCTACAAGTCCGCCTTCCAGCGCCACCGTGCCGAGGGGCTGGTCGAGGAACCGCTGTTCGACGGACTGGCCGAGGCGATCGACGCGCTGGAAGCGGACGGCTGGCTGCTCGGCGTCGCCACCGGAAAGTCGGGCAGGGGCTTGCGGCTGTGCCTGGAACGGCATGGATTGCACGGCCGCTTCGTCACGCTGCAAACCGCCGACCGTCACCCGTCCAAGCCCAATCCGGCGATGCTGCACGCGGCGATCGCGGAGGCTGGCGCCGCGCCCGAAACGACCGTGATGATCGGCGATACCAGCTTCGACATGGCGATGGCCCGCGCCGGCGGCGCGCACGCGCTGGGCGTCGGCTGGGGCTATCATGACAGTGAGGAATTGCGCGCGGCGGGGGCGGCGGCAGTTGTCGAGACCACGCCCGAACTGTTGCGCTGGATGAAGGATTTCACATGACCGACGATCCCGCCCGCAAACGTTTCCTGGCCATCTGGCTCCTGCGCCTGTCCGGCGCGGTGCTGGTGATGTTCGGGCTAGTGATCGCGGCGGGGCGCTTCGAATCGCTGCCGCGCCTTGCCGGGATCGTCATGGTGGTGGTCGGGGCGCTCGATTTCGCGCTGGTTCCCCTGCTGCTCGCCCGGCGCTGGCGGACGCCCAAATGAAGCGCTTCTGGAAAGAAGCGACGGCTGAAGGCAATATAATGCTGCTCGACGGCAAGCCCGTGCGCACGCCCAAACGCCACGCGCTGGAGCTGCCGACGCCGGCGCTGGCCGAAGCGATCGCGGCGGAGTGGAACGGCGTGGGCGACGAGCTCGACCCGCGGGCGCTGCCGCTGACCGGCCTCGCCAATGCAGCGATCGACATCGTCGCGCCGGACCGCCCGGCCTTCGCCGAATCCCTCGCCAAATATGGCGAGAGCGATCTGCTTGCCTATCGAGCGGAGAGCCCAGCCGAGCTGGTCGCGCGGCAGGCAAAGGAATGGGATCCGCTGCTCGAATGGGTCCGTGCGCGCTATGACGTGCATGTCGATCTCGTCACCGGCATCATGCACCGGCCCCAGCCGGAGGCGACGATCGCGCGGCTGCGCGACGCGACGACGGCGCTTGATGCGTTTCGGCTGGCGGCATTGTCGCCGTTGGTCACGATCGGCGGCTCGCTGATCGCCGGGCTCGCGATCGTGGAGCGGGCGTTCGACCCCGAGCGCGTCTGGGAAGCGGTCAACCTCGACGAGCTCTGGCACGAAGAGCAATGGGGCACGGACGAACTCTCCGCCCAGGCCCGCGCCACGCGCCGCGCCGAATGGAGCGCAGCGGTGCGCTTCCTGACGCTGCTCGGCTGATCAGTCGGCGAACAGCAGAACCGGCGTCTCCAGCAGCTTCTTCAGTGCCTGCACATAGGAAGCGGCGTCCCAGCCGTCGACGACGCGGTGATCGCAGCTGATCGACAGGTTCATCAGCTTGGCGCG
>JAFEDD010000017.1 GCA_018241765.1 Pseudomonadota bacterium
TTTGTACCAAGAAGAGCGAAACACTGCGCTTGGTCGCCACGCGATACTGAAACGACCGGCACGCGGCGATGGGGTCGACGCGCGGCGCGAGCGTAGCGCAGCGACGGCACGGCTGACGTTGCGCCGGCCATGGCTTTTCAGCAAAAAGCGCATCCACGACGGGCTTGGCGCGCGATTTGCCAATATCTCGACATTGCCTGAAACATCGTGCCAAGCCCGTTGTGGACGCCATTTGCGACAAAAGCTGATGCATCGTTCGGGCGCGGTCGGACGCGACGACACGCCTTCGCGCGGGCTGCGAGCGACGACAATGGCGGTTTCATCGTCTCGCCGTGTCGCGTCGCCCGTGTTCGAAAGCCTCGATCTGACACCCCTCGCCGAGTTCGATTGCGTGCTGCTGCGCGGCTTGCCCGGCAGCGGCAAGAGCACGCTCGCGCAGGCGCTGGCGGCGCGTCATGGCTTCGTGCATCTCGAGGCCGACGGGCATCTGTCGGTCGCGGGCGTCTACCGCTTCGATCCGGCGCGGCTGGCCGATGCCCATGCGCTGGTGACGCGCGGCACCGTCGAGGCCTTGCAGGCCGGCGGGCGCGTGGTGGTGGCCAACACCCATGTACGGCTGTGGGAGATGGCAGCGACGGTGGGGGCGGCGGCGCTGACCGGGCGGCGGCTCGTGGTCGTCGAATGTACGGGCGCGTTTGGCAACGTGCACGCGGTGCCCGCCGCCACGCTCGAGCGCATGCGCGAGCGCTGGCAGGCGCTGCCGCCGACGCTGGCGGCGAGCGCATTTCGTTTCGACGGCTTGAAACTGGCCGCAGTGAACCCAAATCCGCCTTGATCGATCGACTTGGACGGCACCGCGGGGCACCACCGCTGTGTGGTGCGACACGGCAGCATGGCAAAAAAAGACTTCTACAGTGTCCTCGGGGTGGCGAAAACCGCGTCGGACGACGACATCAAAAAGGCCTATCGCAAGCTCGCGATGAAGCACCACCCGGATCGCAATCCGGATGACAAGGCGGCCGAGGAAGCGTTCAAGGAGGCCAAGGAGGCCTACGAAATCCTCTCCGACCCCGCCAAGCGCGCAGCCTACGATCAATACGGCCACGCCGGCGTCGACCCGCAGGCCGGCGCGGGCTTCGGTGGCTTTGCCGGCGGCGGTTTCGGCGACGCCTTCGGTGACATCTTCGGCGAAATCTTCGGCGGCGGTCGTGCGCGCCAGCAGCGGCCCGATGCGCCGACGCGCGGCTCCGATCTGCGCTACAACCTGGAAATCACGCTGGAAGAAGCGGCGCGCGGCACCACCACCAAGCTGCGCATTCCGACCACCGAGCCGTGCAACGTCTGCCACGGCACGGGCGCCGAGAAGGGGCACGACCCCGAAACCTGTCCGACCTGCAAGGGCGCGGGCGCCGTCCGTGTCTCGCAGGGATTTTTCTCGGTGCAGCAAACCTGCCCGCAGTGTCGCGGCAGTGGCAAGATCGTCAAGCACCCCTGCAAGAGCTGCCACGGCGCGGGCGTCACCAAGAAGTCGAAGACACTGGAGGTGAAGATTCCCGCCGGCGTCGACACCGACGACCGCATCCGCCTGAGCGGCGAGGGCGAGCCCGGAACTCGGGGCGGCCCCCCCGGCGATCTCTACGTCGTCGTGCAGCTCAAGCCGCACTCCGTGTTCCAGCGCGATGGCGCCGATCTGCACTGCGAGATGCCGATCTCCTTCACCACGGCCGCGCTCGGCGGCGAGCTCGAAATCCCGACGCTCGACGGCAAGGCGATGCTCAAGATTCCGGCCGAATCGCAGACCGGGCAGGTGTTCCGGCTCAAGAACAAGGGCATTCGTCCCGTGCGCGGCAGCGTGACGGGCGATCTCTACTGCCATGTGCAGGTCGAGACGCCGGTCAACCTGACCGCGCGGCAGAAAGAATTGCTGCGCGAATTCGAGGAAATCCGCGAGCAGCACGCGGCCAAGCAAAGCCCGAAGCAAAAGGGCTTCTTCGACAAGCTGCGCGAATTCTTCGAATAGCCCGCGACGCGATGGGTGCGGCGTACGTATCGGAGCAATCCGAACGTGATTCGCGCGCCCGTGCCTGCGCACACGACGATGGTAAAAGCGAAGACATTGCTCCATCGCACCTTCCATGAGCGCGCCGTCGTCAACTCCCGCTCCTCCCGTCGAACATCCGGTCGCCGCCGCGGCACCGGCGACGCCGCCGGGGGCACCGACGCCGGCGCCCAAGCGCCGCCGTGTGCTGCACCTGCGCACGCTGCTCACGGTGCCCTTCGTGCTCCTGATCGTGCTGCCGGCGGTGATCATCGCCGGTACGCTGCTCTACACCGGATTGCGCGCGGTCGACGTGCTGTCGCGGCAACTGATGGACGACATCTCGGCGCGCGTCGGGCAGGCGGCCGTGCATCAGCTCGAGGAGGCCGCCGTCACGCTGCGCTCGACCTTCCCCGCAGCCGACGACAACTTCAACGCCTCGATCGATCTCTTCACCGACGATGAGCGGCTCGAACGCAAGCTCTTCGAGCTGACGGCCGAGGCGCGCACCACGAGCTATCTCTACTTCGGGCGCGAGAACGGCAGCTTCGTCGGCGTCGACCGTGGCCGCCCCGGCGCCCGCGCCGCAGCCACCGTGCGCCTGCAGCAGGTCGGCGGCGTGCCGCGCACCATCTACTCGTCGCGCCAGCCCGGCGACCGCACGCGACTCATCGAAACCGAGAACCGCGTCTACGATGCCCGCGAGCGCATCTGGTATCGGCTCGCCAAATCGTCACTGCGGCTGACCTGGGCGCCGGTCTACGTCTCGTTCGCCAGCGGCGCGCTGGTCACGACCGCCGCGCAGCCCGTCATCAGCCAAAGCGGCACGCTCTATGGCGTGCTCGCCGCCGACGTCGAACTCGCCGAGCTCAGCAACTTCATGAAGAGCGTCGCCGTCAGCGCCAACGGCGTCGCCTTCATCCTCGATCACGAAGGCATGCTGGTCGCGTCCTCCACGACGGAGGCGCCGTTTCGCAACGAGGGCGGCGTGCAAAAGCGGGTCGCGGCGCGCGACAGCGAATCCGAACTGGTGCGCGAGTCGTCGCAATGGTGGCGCGGCAACGGGCGCAACGCCACGCAGTGGCCCGCCATCGCCTCGATCAACGTCGGCGGCGAGCGCGTGGACGTGGCGTCGCGCCGCGTGAGCGGCATCGAGGGGATCGACTGGGACATCGTGGTCGCCGTGCCGCGCAGCGACTTCACGGCGCCGATCGTGAAGAACGCGCTCAGCATGTTCGCGGTCATTCTGGTGGCACTGGCGGCGGCGCTGATGCTCGGGCTTTGGGTGCTGCGCCGCGTCACCCACGACGTCGATCTCCTGGTCGCGGCGACCCGCGATGTGTCGAGCAACGGTCTGCCGCGCGGGGATCGCGCAGTGACCACGCTGGCCGAAACCGGCGTCCTCGCCGATGCCTTTTCGGACATGGTGGCGCGGCTGCGGCAGTCGCTCGTCACCATCGGCGCGCAGAACGAACGCTTCGCCCAGCTCAACGCCACGCTCGAGCACCGCGTCGAGCGGCGCACGACGCAGCTCGGCGAGCAGAACCTCACGCTGACCGAAGAGATCATCCGCCGCGAGCGGCTCGAGCGCGACCTGCGCCAGACCACGCAGGCGGCCGAGAAGGCTGCCGCCGACAAGGCGCGCTTTCTCGCCATTCTGAGCCACGAACTGCGTACGCCGCTGCAGGCGGTGGTTGGCGCCGGATACCTGCTCTCGCGCGGCAACGCCGACGGCGATCGCGGCGAACAGGTCGCGATCATCGAGGCGGCCAGCAAGTCGCTGCTGACACTGATCGATGGCGTGCTGTCCTATTCGCGGCTCGAAGCGGGCGTGGTGACGCCGGTGCTCGGCAGCTTCGCGCTGCGCGAGTGCATCGACGAAGCCTCGCGCATCGTGCGCGCAGCCTATGACCGCCCCGAGGTGCGCTGGCTGGTGACGGTGGACCCTGCGGTGCCGACACGGGTGCACACCGACGCCGGCATGCTGCGTCAGGTGTTGGTGAATCTGCTCGGAAACGCGCTGAAATTCACCCGCGTCGGCGCCATCCGCCTTGCCGTGACGCTCGACGCCGCGGCGGGCGGCAACGACGTGCTCGCGCTGCGCTTCGAGGTCCGTGACGACGGCCCCGGCATCGACCGCCAGACGCAGCAACGCCTGTTCCAACCCTTCCAGCAGGGCGCCGACGCGACCGGCATCGAACGCGACGCCGATGGCGGCACGCAGGCCCAGGGCAGCGGCCTCGGCCTCGTCATCTGCTCGTTGCTGGTCAAGGCGCTGGGGGGCACCATCACCATGACGAGCGAGCCCGGACAGGGAACCACGATGACGTTTACCGTTTTGGCGCAAGCCGACTCCACGGCGGGTGGTCCATCCGCGCTGCCGGCCGAGCGCCCGGCGCGAGGCGCGATCGCTGCCGGCGCGGCCACGGCGGTGGTGGCCGCCGCAGCCACGACCGTGCGTCGCGCGTTGCACGTGCTCGTGGTCGAAGACAACGACGTCAACCGCGAACTGCTCGGCATCATGCTGCGCGAACTCGGGCACACCGTGAGCGGCGCCGCCGACGGCGAGGCGGCGATCGTGGCCTGTGATGCGGAGTCGTTCGACGTCGTGCTGATGGATCTGAATCTGCCGCGCCTGGGCGGACTGGAAGCCACGCGACGCATTCTCCGCCGCTACGCCGACCGCGGCACGCTGCCGACGGCGCCGGTCGTCGTCGCGCTGACCGCAAGCGTGAGCGAAGCCGACCGCGCGCTGTGCGCGGCGGCCGGCATGCGCGGCTTCCTGAGCAAGCCCGCCACCGTGTTCAGTCTCGATCAGGCGCTGCGCGAAGCGCTGCATCAGCGCGAGGCGCTGGCGTCACCGCCGTCCAGCGTGCCGGCCATCGCGCTGCTCGACCTCGACACGCTCTCCTCGCTCGTCGAACTCGATGCGCGGGCGCCGGAGCCGTTTCTCGACCGTCTGCTCCGCCGCTTTCTCGATCGACTGCCCGACGACGTCGCGGGCATCGTGCGCGAACGGCAGGCGGGCGATGCCCGTGCCGTGGCGCGCGGCGCGCACGCGCTGGCCGGCGCGGCGTCCGCCGTGGGGGCGGTGGCGCTGGCGCGCGCAGCGCGGGCGATCAGCGAGGCGCCTGGCAGTGGTGAGGTCGCCTCGCTGCACGCATTGGCCGACGCCACGGTGGAAGCCTTCGCCCAGTGGCACGCACGCCGTGGCGACGGCAACGGCAACGGCGGCTGAGTGCCGGGCGCGTCGCGTCGGGCCCCTGCGGACGCATGGTGACGCCATAAGAGCCGTCTGAAAGCGTGCCGTTGGCATCGACTATGCACATTTTCGGGGCGAATTGAACGAAAATGGCGCCCAATGAACACGAGCGCGACTGCGATGAAGCCTCCTATCCGTGTTGCCATTGCCGATGACCATCCGATCGTCCGCGCCGGTCTGCGCGGCATTTTGTCGTCCGACCCCGGCATCGAGGTCGTCGGCGAAGCCGAGGATGGCGTCGGTGCCGTGGCGCTGGTGCGCAAGGGCGGCATCGATGTCATGATGCTCGACCTCGCCATGCCGGGCCGCGCCGGGCTGACCCTGCTGCGGCAGGTTCTCGACGAGGCGGCGGACCTGCGCGTCGTCGTCTTCACCACGTACGTCGCCGGGTCGCACCGAGACCGCGCGATGGCGATCGGCGCCAGCGCCTACCTCGCCAAGGACGCGCGGCCGAACGAGATTCTCGCGGCCATCACCCAGGCGATGGTGCGCCCGGTGCAGCGCCGCCTGGACGCCGAGTCGGGGCCGCCGCACACGGAGCTCTCGATTCGCCAGTACGACGTCCTCATGCGCCTCGTGCGCGGTGAATCGGTGACCGGCATCGCCAACGACCTGCACCTCAGCGTGAAGACCGTGAGCACGCACAAGATCACCATCCAGAAGCGGCTTGGCGCGAAATCGGTCGTCGATCTCGTTCGCTACGCCGTCGAGCACGGACTGGTCAGCGCATCGGGCTGATCGTCGCCATCGGGCCCGCTCGCCCGTCGCGGGTAGCATTGCAGCCTGCTGTAGCCACTCCGGCGCCGCATCGGCGCCGTCTCCCCGCATCATGACCGCCTCGCAACGCATCACGCGCGCGCTGATCGCCGTGTCGCTGATCCTCGGCATCGCCATGGGCACGCGCAACGCCTTCTCCGGCCTCTTTCTGCAACCGATCTCCGCGGACATGGGGTGGGGGCGCGAGGTGTTCTCGCTCGCCGTGGCGTTGCAGAATCTGGTTTGGGGCGCGGCGCAGCCCTTCGTCGGCTATGTCGCCGACCGCTACGGTGCGCGCCGTGTGCTGCTCGCCGGCGCCGTGCTCTACGCCATCGGGCTCGGCTGGTCCGCGATGCTCACGGACACGACGACGCTGCTGCTCGCCGGCGGCGTGTTGATGGGCGTCGCCATTGCCTGCACCACCTATTCCGTCGCTTACAGCGTGCTTGGAAAGATGGTGCCGCCGGAGCGCCGCGCCTGGGCGTTCGGCATCAGCGCGGCGGCCGGCTCGTTCGGGCAGTTCTTCATGATTCCCGTCGGCCAGATCGTCATCACCCACTACGGGTGGGCGGCAGCGCTCGCCGGGCTCGCGTTGATCACCGCGACGATCGCCCCGCTCGGCTGGTACTTCGCGCGGCTCGGGGAGGCGGGCAAGCTGCCACAACCGACGACTTCGACGCACGTCGCCGCCGCCGACGCGCTGCGCCGCGCGTTCGCCGATCGCAGCTATCTGCTGCTCACGCTCGGCTACTTCGTCTGCGGCTTTCAGGTCGTGTTCATCGGCGCGCATCTGGTGCCGTATCTGATCGATCGCGGCATCCCGGCCGGCGTCGGCGTGACGGCGCTCGCGCTGATCGGGCTCTTCAACTGCATCGGCACCTACCTCTCGGGCGTGCTCGCCGGCCACATACCCAAGCGCTACGTGCTGTCACTGATCTACCTGCTGCGTTCGATCGCCATCGTCCTCTTCCTCGCGCTGCCGCTCTCCGAGTGGTCGGTATATGCCTTCGCCTCCGCGATCGGGTTCCTGTGGCTGTCCACGGTGCCGCCGACCAACGCCATCGTCGCCCAGGTCTATGGCGTGCGCTACCTCGGCATGCTCGGCGGCATCGTGTTCCTGTCGCACCAGATCGGCAGCTTTCTTGGCGCCTGGCTCGGCGGCAAGCTCTACGACAGCACGGGCAGCTACGACATCGTGTGGTGGCTAACCATCGCGCTCGGCATCTTTGCCGCGCTCGTGCACCTGCCGATCGATGAGCGGGCGCTGGAGAGCCGACGGGCGTCGAAGCCGGCGTAGGGCTTGTCCCCTCTCCGCTCGTGGGAGAGGGTTGGGGAGAGGGTGACGATCATGTTCCAAACACGGGTTGCGGGCGCCACCAGCGCGCTCCGTGGCCGCGCGGGGCCAGTCACTTTTCTTGCTTCGCCAAGAAAAGTAACCAAAAGAAGGCGACCCCAGGGATTCGCCTGTTTCCTGCGGTGCTCGCAACGCGCGGGACCCGCACAAATCGCCCGAAAGTTGCGCTGACGCGCAACCAGTGGGCTCATGGTGCGGGTCTACGACCGCGCGTTGCTCCGCTCCTCGGGGCGAATCCATGGGGACCCGGTCGAACCGATGCTGGATCGCTTCGCGATGGGACTTACGGAAACCCGGATGCGAGCATCCGGGTTCTACGCTGGCTGGAGAGCTGTAGGGCGTCGAAGCGGGCGTAGGGCTTGTCCCCGCTCCCCTCGTGGGAGAGGGAGCGGAGCGTTTCGCGGTCGTAGATGCGTCGTCGGCACACACTCTGCGTAGCGACAGCGAAGCATTCGTGTGACGTTGACGCATCCCGCGAAACGCGAGCACCGCAGGAAACAGGCGAATCCCTGGGGTCGCCTTTTCTTTGGTGACTTTCTTTTGGCGAAGCAAAAGAAAGTTACTGCCACGCGCGGCATGAGCGCGCTGGTGGCGCGCTCAACACGTGTTCGGAACGCAACCGTCACCCTCTCCCTGGCCCTCTCGCCTCACGGGAGAGGGGACCAGATGCGTTCATGGTTCGACAAGCTCACCACGAATGGGGAGAGGCTTTCCAAGCCTTTCGAAGAACCAAACCGCGGGCGTGTCGCGTTATCCCGCCAACGGCGACAACAACTCATCGACATCCGCCAGCGTCAACCCGGTCAGCGCATTGCCGCCGCCGTCGAGCAAGGCGGCGGCGAGGTCGCGCTTGCGGTTGAGCATGGCGAGCATGTGCTCTTCGAGCGTGCCTTTGGCGACGAGCTTGGTGACGATGACCGGTTTGTCCTGGCCCATGCGGTGCGCGCGGGCCGTGGCTTGCGCCTCGACGGCCGGGTTCCACCACGGGTCGTAGTGGATGACCGTGTCGGCGGCTGTCAGGTTGAGGCCGACGCCACCGGCCTTCAGGCTCAGCAGGAACACCGATACCTTGCCTGACTGAAACTCGTTGATCGGGGTGTCGCGATCGGTGGTGTCGCCCGTCAACAACACGAAGGGGATGTGCAGCGCGTTCAACTGTTCGGCGATCAGCGCGAGCATGCTGGTGAACTGCGAGAAGATCAAGAGCTTGCGGCCATCTTCGAGCAGTTCCGGCACGTGGGTTGCGAGCCAGTCGAGCTTGGCGGATCCGGCCTTCATGGCGAGGGCGGATTTCCCCGGCAGCTTCACCAGACGCGGGTCGCAGCAGGCCTGGCGCAGCTTGAGCAGGGCATCGAGGATATGCACGGTGCTCTGCTTGAGTCCCTTGGTTTCGATGACGCGCCGGATGTCCTCGTGCACGGCCGTGCGCAGCGCTTCGTAGAGATCGCCTTGCGCCGGTTCGAGTTCGATCCAGCGGGTGTACTCGGTTTTCGGTGGCAATTCGCCCAGCACCTGATCGCGGCGGCGGCGCAGCATGAAAGCGCGCACGCGCGCCTTCAGTCGCTGCATGCGTTCGCCATCGGCGCGTTGTTCGATCGGATGGCGGAACGTGGTGTTGAAGTTCTCGAGCGAGCCGAGCAGGCCGGGCACCAGCACGTTGAAGATCGCCCACAGCTCGCCGAGGTGGTTCTCCATCGGCGTGCCGGTGAGGGCGAGGCGCTGCTGCGCGCGTAGCGCCTGCGCGCTGACGTAGGTCTTGGCCTTGGCGTTCTTCAGGGTTTGCGCTTCGTCGAACACGACGACGTCCCACTCGATGCTGGCGAGCAACCCTGCGTCGCGTTGCAGCAGAGGGTAGCTGGTCAGGACGACGTCCGCGCCAGCGAACGCCGTGGCAGCAGAAGCGCGCGCGATGCCGTGGTGCCGATGCACCTTCAGGGTCGGGGCGAAGCGTTCGGCCTCGCGCTGCCAATTGCCGAGGACCGAGGTGGGTGCGATGATGAGGCTCGGCTTGCGCGCCGTTTCGCCGTCCACGGCGGTCGTGGGCGGTGCGGCTGCCGCCTTCGCTTTGGCGCGTGCGCTCGACTTGGTTCGCGCGGGCGCCTCCTCGGCGCGCTGCCGTCGTTGCAGACGATGCAGATGCGCCAGCGTCTGCACGGTCTTGCCCAGCCCCATGTCGTCGGCGAGCACGCCGCCCATGCCGAGTTCATGGAGGTGAGTGAGCCACGACAGACCGTGGTTCTGGTACGGGCGCAGGGTGGCCGCGAAACCAGGCGCCGCGACGACGGCGGTCAATTGCGCGCCGTCGCGCAGCCGCTCACGCATCGCGAGCCAGCGCGGATGGTCGCGCCCGAAGTACTGCACGGTCGCATTGGGCAGTTCCGGCAGCAGCGCCGCCTGCAATTCGCTGATCGGATGCACGCCGCCGCCGTGGAACCAGTCGAACACCGGGCGCAGGATGGCGGCGACGCGCTCGCCGCCGAGCCGCACCACCTGCGCGGCCTTCACGCGGTCGGGCACGGGCACCGAGAGAAGCACGTGCTCGACCGTCGGCAGTGCCGCAAGCCATTGTTCGGGGTCTTTCTGCGCACCGATGAGCTTGGCGAGCGCCGGGGCCAGGTCGACGCGCTTGCCGTCGATGTCGACGCCGAACGACAGCCGATACCAGCCGGCTTCGGTGCCCGGAGCGAGCTCCAGCGTGGGCTCGGGGATGTCGGTCATCGAGATCGGGAAGCCGTCTTCGATTTCGATGGCGAAGCCCGACATCTGCGCTTGCGCCAGCACCATCGCGCCGTGCTGCGACCAGTCGTGATCGGGTAGACCCCAGAGCGATTCGAACAGCGCCGGAGCGTCATAGGCGTAGGCGAGCGCGGGCTCGATGCGCGCTGCGCTGTAGAGCAGATTCGGCAGGCGCATCTCCCATTGCGCTTCCGCGCGGACGTTGCGCAGCCACTGCCCGACCAGCTCGCTGCCGACGCGTCGTTGTTCGATGGCGTGATCGAATCCGCTGCGCCGAAACGCAACGACGCGCCCATCGGGATAGCGAAACAACAGTTGTGCGGCCGGGAACACGTGCGATTGCACTCGCGCCTTCCGGCCCCAGCCGATGGCCGTATCGAATTCGACGAGCGCAAAGCGCAGCACCGCCTGCGGCACGGGCAACGCAGGCTCCCCGCCGGTGGCATCCGGCGGGACGATGGTCGGGCAACGCGGGATGGCGTCGAAATCGGGCAGCTCGCGCAGCGCATCGTCGACGAAGGCCCAGGCGGTGGCATCGTTCGCGTTCAGTGGCGGCAGCGCGACCAGACGTGCCAGCGTCTCCGGAGAGACGGCGCCGATCAACGGACGCAGTTGCCGCTGCTCGGCGTCGATTGCCAGCGGTGGTGTGAGCGTGATGATGGGCAGAGCGGGGGCTTCGGCGTCGGCGCCTGCCTTGGCGCGTATCGCCATGCGCGGCCCCTGCGTCGTATTGACTTCGCACCAGGCAAGGGTGGCGGCGAGCGATTCGCCCATCGAGAACGGCGCGCCCAGCGAGCTCGCGTCGGTTGTGGTGTGCGCGCGGGCACCACTCGCGCGCTCGGCGACGGCGTCGGGAGCAAGCCACAGGCGGCGCGTGGCCAGCGCCAGGTCGAGCAACGTGGTGCCGGTCGCCCCCTCGAGCGCGAGCACCGGTCGCGATGCATACATGCCGATGGTGGCCGCCATCATGCGAAGAATCGGTTCATCCTCTGGCATGACGTAGGACGGTGGCCTCTGGTTGTGCGTGACCCAGGCGAGCGAGGGATTCTGCGCGCTGAGCCGCATCTCGCCGGTCTTGAGTCGTCGCGCTCTGGCGAGCGTGAGTTCGCCGCGCGCCGTGAGCAGATAGGCGACGTGGTCGGGCGCGGGCTTGCTGGCAGCGGCTTCGACGTCCTTCGCGAAGCTGCGCGACGCCGACGAGATGCCCGCGCGCAGCCACATCGAAAGCTCGGTTGGCAGCGCCACGCTCTTGGTGCTGGTGGCCTCGGGGTCGATGGCCGCACGGGGCGACGCGGCTGCCACCGGGGCGGGCGCAGCGGCGGGCGGCAGCGGCTCGCCGATGGGGGCGGCGGGCTGACCCGTCAGCGTGCCGCCGCGCTCGGGCTGCATGGTTGCCCACTGGTAGGCGAGACCGGCCGCATGCTTGCATTGGTGCCCGACGGGACAATTGCACTGCGTCCCGATGATGTCGACACCGTACTCGTAGAACTCCATTTCGACCGAAGTGATGTAGGGCTCCGGCGCGGTGCCGCGCACGCTCGCCAGCAGGTGCCACACCTGCTCGTCGTCGCGTTGCGCGAAGAGGATGCGAATGCGCTTGCCGGCGACGTAGTCGACGCCGCGCCGGAAGGTTTGTTCGCCGAACTCATGTTCGAGATCGGCTCGCACGGCCTGGAGGTCGAGCGCCGTGCGTGCCGCGCGCCGTGTGGGTGTGTGGCTCATGTTTCGTGGCGGCGACACGGCGTGCCGCGCCTGCGGTGGGACAGCGAAGGCACCGGCCGCGCGGTTGTGCCGAGTGGGGTGGTGGTCAAGCCCGCGCCGGCGTGTTGTAGGCGACGGCTTGACGTCGCTCGCGGCGGTTGGTTGTTGGCGACCGTGTTCGCGAGCGACGCAGCGCGGTCAAGCCCGCGCCTACATCCAGCGCGATCGCGCCTGCGGTGGGACAGCGAAGGCACCGGGCGCGCGGTTCTGCCGAGTGGGGCAGTGGTCGAGCCCGCGCCGTCATGTTGTAGGCGACGGCTTGACGTCGCTCGCGTGACGGAGCCGTGCATCGAACGTTGCGAAGCGCGGTCAAGCCCGCGCCTACGGGCAGGGTGTAGGCGACGGCTTGACGTCGCTCGCGGCGGTTGGTTGGTGGTGACGGTGTTCGCGCGCGACGCAGCGCGGTCAAGCCCGCGCCTACATCCAGCGCGGTCGAGCCCGCGCCTACATGGGGCGTGGTCGCGCCTGCGGTGGGATAGGAAAGGCACCGGCCGCGCGGTTGTGCCGAGTGGGGCGGTGGTCGAGCCCGCACCGGCGTGTTGTAGGCGACGGCTTGACGTCGCTCGCGTGACGGAGCCGTGCATCGAACGTTGCGGAGCGCGGTCAAGCCCGCGCCTACGGGCAGGGTGTAGGCGACGGCTTGACGTCGCTCGCGGCGGTTGGTTGGTGGTGACGGTGTTCGCGCGCGACGCAGCGCGGTCAAGCCCGCGCCTACATCCAGCGCGGTCAAGCCCGCGCCTACATGGGGTTCGGTCGAGCCTGCGCCTCCATGCGGTCGTCGTGCGTGTTTGTGCGGGGGCGCTCGGGCGGGCGTCGGTGTTCAATGCGCTTCGTCCCAGTTCGGGCCGACGCCGACTTCGGCGACCAGTGGCACGCGCAGGCTGGCGACGCCGGTCATCTTGTCGGGCAGCGCCCGCTTGACCACGTCGAGCTCGGCCGCCGGCACTTCGAGCACCAGTTCGTCGTGCACCTGCATGATGAGCTTGCTGGCGAGGCGCTCGCCACGCAGCCACTCGTCCACGGCGATCATTGCGAGCTTGATGAGGTCGGCCGCCGTGCCCTGCATCGGCGCGTTGATCGCGGCGCGCTCGGCGCCCGCGCGACGCGGGCCGCTGCCGCCGTTGATGTCGGTCAGCGTCAGTCGACGCCCGAAGACCGTCTCGACATAGCCCTTGGCGCGTGCCGATTCGCGCGTCTGCTGCATGTACTGCGCCACACCCGGATAGCGCGCGAAATACTTGTCGATGAACTGCTGCGCAGCGTTGCGCTCGATGCCCAGTTGCGAGGCGAGACCGAAGGCGCCCATGCCGTAGATCAGCCCGAAGTTCACGGCCTTGGTGTAGCGCCGCTGCTCGGGCGTGATCTCGCTGATCGGAATGCCGAAGATGTCGGCTGCCGTGGCCTTGTGGATGTCGAGCCCCTTCGCGAAGGCATCGAGCAGCGAGGCGTCCTCTGAGATGTGCGCCATGATGCGCAGTTCGATCTGCGAGTAGTCGGCCGACACGATCACGCTGCCCGGTGCGGCGATGAAGGCTTTGCGGATTTCGCGGCCCTGCGGGGTGCGCACGGGAATGTTCTGCAGGTTCGGGTCGTTGCTCGAAAGGCGCCCGGTGACGGCCGTGGCCTGCCCGTAGTTGGTGTGCACGCGCCCGGTGTGCGGGTTCACCATGCGGG
Organism: Pseudomonadota bacterium; assembly: GCA_018241765.1. Classification (GTDB taxonomy): domain Bacteria; phylum Pseudomonadota; class Gammaproteobacteria; order Burkholderiales; family Casimicrobiaceae; genus Casimicrobium. Next base: position 13,582 of record JAFEDD010000017.1, read on the forward strand.
GCAGCTTGTCGGTGTAGGTGCTTTTCAGTTTGGCCAGCGAGCGGTGTTCGAGAATCAGCTTGGGCAGCGGAAAATCGTCCGCCAGTTCGGTCAGCACTTCCTCGTCGGTGGAGGGCTGGCCGGTGGCGGTTTTGCGTTTCACCGGCAGGCCGAGCTTGCCGAAGAGAATTTCGCCGAGCTGCTTGGGCGAGCCCAGATTGAACGGCTGCCCCGCCAGTTCATAGGCCCTTTGCTCCAGTGCGTTGACCTGCATGCCGAGATCGTGTGACTGCCGCTGCAACAGCGCCGCATCGATCAGCACGCCGTTGCGCTCCATGCGCACGAGCACTTCGCGGGTGGGCAGTTCGAGCTTTTCGTAGACGTAACGCAGCTTGTCGTCGCGCGCGAGCTGCGGCCAGATGGCCTGATGCAGGCGCAGCGTGACGTCGGCATCCTCGGCGCTGTAGTCGCTGGCGCGGGCGATGTCGACCTCGTCAAAGCCGATTTGCTTCGCGCCCTTGCCGGCGATGTCCTCGAACTTGATGGTCTTCTCATCGAGGAAGCGCAGCGCCATCGAATCCATGTCGTGCGGCTTGTGGCTCTCGAGCACGTAGTCTTCGAGCAGCGTATCGTGCACGATGCCGCGCACGGCGATGCCGTGGTTGAGCAGCACATGTTCGTCGTACTTCGCGTTCTGCGCGAGCTTTGCGCGGCTGGCGTCCTCGAACCACGGCTTGAGCCTGGCAAGGGTCGCGTCGCGCGGCAGCTGCTCCGGGGCGCCGGGGTAGCGGTGCGCGAGCGGGATGTACACCGCTTCGAATGGTGTCCACGCGAACGAGAGGCCGACCAGTTGCGCGAGCATCGGCTCGAGCGACGTGGTTTCGGTGTCGAAGCAGGTGAGCTCGGCGACGCTGATCGCGGCGATGACGGCGTCGAGCTCGGCGTCGGTGAAGATGGTGCGATAGGCGCGCGGCTTCTTCTCCATCGGCGCGACGAGGGCGGTTGTGCCCGCAGTCTCGCCACGTCCTTCGGGCGCCTGCATCACGTGCGCATCGGCACGCTCCTCGGGGGCGAGCGAGCTCGTCTTGCGCAGTTCATTCGCCATGCCCTTGAATTCGAAGCGCTCGAAGTAGCCGATGAGAGCTGCGGTGTCGGCGGGTGCGATGGTGAGCGTGGCCGGTGCATAGGGCAACGTCAGATCGCACTTGACGGTCAGCAGTTGCCTGCCCTGGGGCAACCACACGAGTGAGCCGCGCAGGTTTTCGCCGACGACGCCGGTGATCTGGTCGGCGTGGGCGACGATGGCGTCGAGCGTGCCATGCTCGCCGAGCCATTTGACGGCGGTCTTCGGGCCCACCTTCGGCACGCCGGGCACGTTGTCGACGCTGTCGCCGATCAGGGTCAGATAGTCGAGCATCTGGTCGGCGCGGACGCCGAACTTGGCGATGACGCCCGCTTCGTCGAGCGTCTCGTTCGACATCGTGTTCTTGAGCGTGATGTGCGCGGTGACGAGCTGCACGAGGTCCTTGTCGCCGGTGGAAATCACGCACTGCATGCCGTCGCGCTCGGCGGCGCGGGCGAGCGTGCCGATGACGTCATCGGCCTCGACGCCGCTCTCCATCAGGAGCGGCCAGCCGTGCGCGCGGATGATGTCGTGCAGCGGCGCGATCTGCGGCCGCATCGCATCGGGCATCGGCGAGCGGTTGGCCTTGTACTCGGGATACCAGTCGTCGCGAAAGGTCTTGCCCGGCGCGTCGAAGACCACGGCGAAGTAGTCCGGCGCCTCGGTGGCGACGAGTTGCCGCAGCATCGCGAGCACGCCGCGCATCGCGCCGGTCGGTTCCCCCGCACGCGTGCGCAGGTCGGGCATCGCGTGGAATGCACGGTACAGGTATGATGAACCGTCGACGAGAAGCAGTTTTTTGCGGGAATCAGCCATGGCCGTTCACAACGAAAGCAAGAAGGCGAGGATCGAGCGTCTGAAGGGCGCAACCAGCGCCGCCGATCTCACGCCGGGGCAGGAGGCATGGCGGGCGTTGCAGATTATGTCGGAGTTCGTCTATGCCTCCGAGAAGCTGCGTCCCGTGCAGCCGGCCGTGGCCATCTTCGGCTCGGCGCGCATCGCCCCCGACAACCCGTGGTACCAGCGCACGGTGGCGATCGCTCGCGCGCTGTCGGATGCCGGCTTCAGCGTCATCTCCGGCGGTGGGCCGGGCATCATGCAGGCCGCCAACGAGGGCGCGTTCGGCGGCCAGAGCCTGTCGATCGGCCTGAACATCCAGTTGCCGCACGAGCAGCACGCGAACCCCTATCAGGACCTCGGCATCGCGTTCAAATATTTCTTCAACCGCAAGCTCGCCTTCGTGCGTGCCTCGTCGGCGCTGGTGTGTCTGCCCGGCGGCTTTGGCACCCTCGATGAGCTGACCGAGGCGTTGACGCTGGTGCAGACCGGCAAGGCACGGCACAAGACGCTGATCCTGGTCGGCCGCGAGTTCTGGGGCGGTCTGATCGAGTGGATGCGCTCGACGCTGCTGCGCGATGGTCTGATCGCGCCCGGCGACATCGATCTGATGCAGATTCTCGAAGAGCCGCAGGAAATCGTCGATGCGATTTTCGACGCCTACGAGCGCGAGGGGGTGGCACCGACACAGTCGCATCGGCAGCAGTTGCTGACGCTCTGATCGCGTCGCGTGCGACCGCTGCGACCGACCCAATTTGGCAACAACTTTCGTTTGAAAGCCGCATCCATGACGGGCTTGGAGCGAAATTTTGCTGAAAGTCGACTTTTCGTGTTTTCGTGCTCCAAGCCTGTCATGGACGTCGTTACGTGAAAAAGTTGCTGCCGTGAAATGACGATCCAACGCGAATTTCCGGTGACCGACATTGCGCTGGCGCGGGCGTTGGCCGAACGCGCGGGCGCGCATCTGCTCGCGCTGCGCGCGACGTGCAGCGCGCTCGATGCGCAGGCGCTCGGCGCGGCGGGCGACGCCGAAGCCAACGCGCTGCTGCTCTCGGCACTGAGGCAGGCGCGGCCGCACGACGCCGTGCTTTCGGAAGAGTCCGCCGACGACGGCTCCCGTCTGGGCGCGGCGCGCGTGTGGATCATCGACCCGCTCGACGGCACGCGCGAATTTCGCGACGGTGGCGATGACTGGGCCGTGCATATCGCGCTGGTCAGCGCGGGCTGCGTGCGCGTGGCGGCCGTCGCGCAAGCGGCGCGCGGCGTGTGCGTCGCGGTCGACACGTCCGCTGCGCCGAGCGAGCCGGAAGCGATCAGTTGGCGTCGCGTCGTTGTCAGCCGCACGCGCGCGCCCGCCTTCGCTGCGCGAGTCGCGCACGCGCTCGGTGCGACGCTGCACCCGCTCGGGTCGGCCGGTGTGAAAGCGCTGGCCGTGGTGCGCGGCGAAGCACTCGCGTACGTTCACGCGGGCGGCATGAACGAATGGGACGCCGCGGCACCCGTCGGCGTCGCGCTCGCGCACGGCCTGCATGTCAGCGATCTGCGCGGTGAACCCATCACGTTCAATCGCCCCGACGTCGTGCTGCACGAGGGCCTGATCATCTGCCGCAGCGAACTCGCCGCCACGGTCCTCGACGCGCTATAGACGCGGGCTGGACCGCGCTTCATTCGTCTGCAGGCGCGGGCTCGACCGCGCGTCGCCGCGCATTCGTCTGTAGGCGCGGGCTCGACCGCGCTTCGCTGCGCATTCGTCTGTAGGCGCGGGCTCGACCGCGCTTCGCAGCGTTCGATGGCCGGCACCGTCACGCAAGCGACGTCAAGCCGTCGCCTACACCCTGCCGGTAGGTGCGGGCTCGACCGCGCGTCGCCGCGCATTCGTCTGTAGGCGCGGGCTTGACCGCGCTTCGCTGTGTTCGATGAACGGCGATGGCACGCAAGCGACGTCAAGCCGTCGCCTACACCCTGCCGGTAGGCGCGGGCTCGACCGCGCTTCGCTGCGTTCGATGCACGGCGATGGCACGCGAGCGACGTCAAGCCGTCGCCTACACCCTGCCGGTAGGCGCGGGCTCGACCGCGCGTCGCCGCGCATTCGTCTGTAGGCGCGGGCTCGACCGCGCTTCGCTGCGTTCGATGCACGGCGATGGCACGCAAGCGACGTCAAGCCGTCGCCTACACCCTGCCCGTAGGCGCGGGCTCGACCGCGCGTCGCCGCGCATTCGTCTGTAGGCGCGGGCTCGACCGCGCTTCGCTGTGTTCGATGGCCGGCAGTCACGCGAGCGACGTCAAGCCGTCGCCTACCGTCGCTCAGATGCGCAGACGCTCGACGACGCGGCCGTTTTGCAGGTGTTCGGCGATGATTTCGTCGATATCGGCTTCCGATTCGTAGTGATACCAGACTTCCTCGGGGTAGATGACCATCGCTGGCCCCTCGTCGCAGCGATCGAGGCAGCCGGCGTTGTTGATGCGCACGCGCCCTTGGCCTGCGAGGCCGAGCCCCTTGACCTTTTTCTTCGCGTAGTCGCGCAGCGCGGCCGAGCCGCAGGCGCCGCAGGAAGGGCGGCCGTCGTGGCGCTCGTTGGTACAGATGAAAACGTGATGCTGGTAGTAGCTCATAATGGCAGGCGCTTGCAATGACGCCGATCGATGTTCGGCACGATGATGGTGATTATGTCCGGCCCGCTCTCCCACCTCCGTGTTCTCGATCTCACGCGCGTGCTCGCCGGCCCCTGGTGCACGCAGACGCTCGGCGATCTCGGCGCCGATGTCATCAAGGTCGAGCGGCCCGACACGGGTGACGACACGCGCACCTGGGGGCCGCAGTGGATCGCCGATGGCGAGGGCAGGCCGACTACCGATTCGGCGTACTTCTCCAGTTGCAACCGCAACAAGCGCTCGATCACCGTCGACATGGCGAAACCCGAAGGGCAGGCGCTGCTGCGCGAGCTCGCCGCGCAATGCGACATCCTCGTCGAAAACTTCAAGTGCGGTGATCTCGTGCGCTACGGCCTCGATTACGCGACGCTCGCGGCGATCAACCCGAGGCTCATCTACTGCTCGATCACCGCCTACGGGCAGGACGGCCCTTACGCCGAGCGGCCGGGCTACGATCTTCTGTGCCAGGCCGAAGGCGGCCTGATGGCCATCAATGGTCACGCCGATGTTGCCGATGGCGGCGCCGGCGGCGGCCCGGTGAAGGTGGTCATCGCGGTCACCGACGTGCTCTCGGGGCTGAATGCGACGATCGCGATCCTCGCCGCCGTGGAGGCGCGTCATCGCACCGGGCGCGGCCAGCAGATCGACATCGCGTTGCTCGATTCCATCGTGCAGTTCGGGGCCAACCAGATCGCCACCTACTTCATCACCGGCAAGCAACCGCCGCGCGTCGGCAATGCGCACGTGAACCTTGCGCCCTACGGTTCGTTCAAGACCGCCGACGGCTACATGATCGTCGGCGCCGGCAACGAGAGCCAATGGCGCCGGTTGTGTGAGGCGATCGGCGCCCCCGCGCTCGCCACGCGGCCGCAGTTCGCTGCGATGAAAGACCGCAATGCCCATCGCGCCGAACTGACGCGCGAACTCGACGCGATCTTTCAGCAGCGTCCGACCCAGCACTGGCTCGATACGCTGGCCGCGTCTGGCTTGCCGCATGCGCCGATCAATACCTACGATCAGGTGTTCGCGCATCCTCAGGTGCGGCATCGGCAAATGCGTCTCGACCTCGAACGGCCTGCCGAGCAGGGCGGCGGTCGCGTCGCGATGGTCGCCAGCCCGTTGCGCTTCAGTGATACGCCGGTCAGCTATCGCCACGCGCCGCCGGCCAAGGGCGCGGACAATCGCGCCGTGCTGCGCGACGTGCTCGGCAAGGTGGATGCCGAGATCGATGCCCTGCGCGCGGTCATGGAGCCGCAGGAACCTGGCGCAGCGCCCGCGCGCTGAGTCTCAACCGCCTGCGCGTTCGTTGAGGCATTGCCAGGCGGCGTGCTCCGGGGGTTCGGGGAAGGCACGCAGCAACCCGGCATCGGAGCGAACGACGAAGCGGCGTTCGCATTCCGGATGCCCTTCATCGTCCTCGATCACGCGGGCAACGAGGCGCGGCATCGCCGGGTCGCTCATCCACGCACTCTCGGCGAGCGGGCCGCGCCACGGCCCCAGCCATTCGCGGCCGGCGAGCGCGCGCCACAGCCCGCGCGGCAACTCTCGCGCGTCGGTCTGCCAGCGTCCGCGTTGGTGGGTGGGCGACAGTTCGATCGGGCCGGGCGTCGCGGCGTCGGGATGAAAGACGTAGCCACGCGACAGCGCGTGGTTCAGGACGATCAGCGAATCGGCGCTGCACGTCGCGCCACCCGCCTCCGCGCACCAGCGCGCGAGCGCGGCGCGCCCCGCTGCGGTGTCGCCCAGTGCGGTCTGCCGGGTGCTCATCTTGGCAAATTTGTCGGCCATGCGGTCGAACGAGCGCGGACCGATGCAGCCGGCGATGCCCAGCTCGGGGCGCAGGTTCAGGTAGAACTTCACGGTGACTTCCAGCGTCTCGACGACGCCGTCGGCGCGCAGCAGCACGACATCGAACTCACCCACCGTGCGCCCCTCCTCGCGCACGACGAGACCGCCGGTACTCGCGCGCACCTCCGGTCGCGCCGCCTGCCAGAAGCGCACAAAGCGCTCGAAGACATGGCCCAGCGGCAGCGGCGTCGCCGGTGCCCCGAGCGCCGCGTGCAGCGGTGCCGGCGCGCGATCGAGCGCTAGCAGCGAGTCGCGCATGCGCGAGAGCTCGCGCGCCGACCAGGCGTCGTCGCGCAGTCGTCCCTGCCAACGCGGGTCGGTGGCGTCGAACAGCGAGGGCGCGCCGATCGTCCACGCCAGTCGCCTGACCTCCGGGTCGTGCAGTTCGGCCAGCAGCGCGTCGAGCGCAGCGCTTCCGTTCACCTGCGCCGTCGCGGCATCGTTCATCTTGCTGCGCCCCGACGCCCGCGCGTCAGACCGAAAGCACGCGCCGAAGAAAGGCGGCGATGGCCGCGATCTCCTCGGCGCACACGGCATGCTGCATCGGATACTCGTGCCACGCCACGCGATAGCCATGCGTCGCGAGCCGCGCCTGCGACACCTTGGCCAGCGTCAGCGGAACCACCGGATCGAACGTGCCGTGCGCCATCAGAATCGGCACGTTGCGATTGGCCGTGCTGGCCTCGACGCCGAGCGAATCGGCGCAGGCGAGGTAAGTGGACAGCGCGATGATCCCCGCCAGCGGTTCGGCGTGGCGCAATCCGGTGTGCAGCGCGATCACGCCGCCCTGCGAAAAACCGGCGAGCACGATACGCTCGCTCGCGATGCCGTCGGCGCGCTGCTGCGCGATCAGCGTTTCCAGCGTTGCCTGGCTTTCGCGCACGCCGGCCTCGTCGGCTCGCCGGTCGAGCTGGGGGCTGACGATGTCGTACCAGGCACGCATCACCTGACCGCCGTTGATGGTCACCGCCCTCATCGGCGCATGCGGAAACACGAAGCGCATGCCGTGCCCGCGTGGCAGGTCGAGCTCGGGAACGATGGGCACGAAATCGTGACCATCGGCACCGAGGCCATGCAGCCAGATGACGCAGGCGTCGGGGTGGCCGCGTTCGGGGTCGAGCGTGATGCAATCGGTCATGGTGGAAGGCGCGAACGGAGGGGCGAGCGCGCAACGCGGCGCATGCTCTCCGATTCTATGAGGCCGTCCGCGGTACGCCCGCGCGGCAGTGCGCGAGCGCCCGCGACGTCGTCGCGATCAATCGGCCTTGATGTCGGCCGCCGTGATGATGGTCTGATAGCGATTCATCTCGCTGTCGATGAAGCGCGAGAAGTCGGCGCCGTTGCGATAGACCGCCTCGAAGCCTTGCGCTGCCATACGCTCCTTCCATTCCGGCGTCGTCACGATGCGTTGCAGCGCGCCTTCGAGTCGCTGCTGGATGGCGGCGGGCAGCTTCGCGGGCGCCCAAAGCCCGTACCAGCTGTAGAACTCGAAATCCTTGAAGCCGGACTCCTGCATCGTCGGCACATCCGGCAGCAGCGCGCTTCGTGTACGACTGGTGATCGCGAGCGCCTTCACCTTGCCGCCCTTGACCAGTGGCATCGAGGTGATGATCGCGTCCATCTTCGCCGACACCTGGCCGCCCATCAGATCCGACAGCGCGGGTGCGCCGCCCTTGTAGAGCGCGATCGGGATGTTCGCCTGCTTGATCTCATGCAGAAAATACGCCGACGCGAGATGATCGGCCGCGCCGAAACCGCCGGTTGCGAAGGTGTAGCGCTTCGGGTTGGCCTGCACCAGGGCGGCGAACTCGCGCGCCGTGGTGGCGGGCACCTGCGGGTTGACGACGAACAGCAGCGGCCCCTGCGCCATCATGCCGATCGGGGTGAAGTCCTTCACGGCGTCGTACTTCATGCTCTTCTTGTAGAGCAGCGGGTTGATGGAATGGATCGATGCGTTGATGTAGAGCGTGTAGCCATCGGGCGCGGCGCCGGCAACGTAGGCGGCGCCGATCATGCTCGAGGCGCCCGCACGGTTGTCGACGACGACGTTCTGCTTGAGCTCCGCGCGCAGCTTCTCGGCCAGAAAGCGGCCGACCGAATCGACCGGCCCGCCGGCAGCGTGCGGCACGATCAGCGTGATGGTTTTGCTGGGCCAGGCCTCCTGTGCCAGCGTGCTCGTGGGTACTCCGGCAGTGCCGAGTGCGGCGATCGCGGCGCCGAGAACAAAGGTTGCCTTGCGGCGGTGCTTCGAGAAAGGGATCATGAGGGATTCTCCGTCGATGTCAGGAAATGAGAGGGGATTCAGGGGCGGCGTTCGGTCACGCCGCCTTCAGCGCGGCCGAGCTCCAGCCGTAGCGCCGGTCGAGCTCGAGCTCCCGCACGGCGCGCAGGCCTTTCGCAAGGGCTTCGCCGTCGATCGCCTTCAGGGGCTTGCGCAAATCACCGGCCGGCAGTCCCACCGCCTGCATCAGCGACTTGATGGCCACCGGGTTGATCGCGGAGTACGAGTAATGCAGCATCGGCAACATGCGCAGGTACTCGGTGCGGAAACTCACCGAAACGCTCGCGTCGAGCCAAGGTTTCGAGATCAGCGCAAGCTCCGCCGGCGCGATGTTGCCGGTCATGTTCGCCGTGCCGTGACCGCCGAGACTCATCGTGGGCACCACGAGGCCAAGGTTGGGAGAGTCGCAGCACATCACGGAGACATCCGTCCGCGCGCGAAGCACCTGGGCCACTTGCCCAACGCGCGTGGTCGACTCCTTGTGCACGACGTAGTTCGGGTGCCGGAAGATGCGCAGCAGGTGATCCCAGTGCAGGTCCGTTTTCACGCGCGGCGGGTTGTTGTAGATGCCGAGCGGCAGCGCCGTGGCATCGGCCACTTCGAGGAAGTACGCCTCGATGTCCGCCTCCGATGCGCAGATGTAGGCAGGGGCTGCGAGGATGGCGCCGTCGGCGCCGTTGGCGTGGGCAAACTTCAGGTATTCGATCGTGGCGTCGGTGTTGTTGCCAGTGCAGCCGTAGAAAAACTTCATGCGCCCGCTCTTCATCTTCGCCGTCTCGACGATGATGCGGCGGCGCTCCTCGGGGCTCAGCATCGACACCTCGCCAGTCGAGCCCATGATCAGCACGGCAGCGGTGCCGGCATCCTCCTGAAAACGCAGCAGCGTGCGAAACCCTTCGAAATCCACGCTGCCGTCCCGATTGAACGGCGTGATCAGCGCGACGAAGGAACCCTCGATCTTCATTTTGGCCACGGCGAACTCCTTCCAGCAATGGCGGGCGCGGCCAGCGTGGCGCGCCGTACTCCCCGAGCGACGTTATCGTTATCCGGTCGATTATCGGTGAATCGTCGAGAGCGACATCGCGCGCGATCGCAAAATCGGCATCGGCATCGCCACCGTGACGTGGTGCGTCGCCTGCCATCGCTCGTTGGTCGATAATCAGCTCCACATCATGAGCGAACCCCCTCCATCTCTGCCCGCCCCGTCCCGGGTGCATCGCTCGGCCCCGATGCGCTGGCTCTATCTGGTCGCCGGCATCGTCTCGCTCGCGCTCGGTGTTGTCGGCATCTTCGTGCCGGTGCTGCCGACGACGCCGTTCGTGCTGTTGGCGGCGGCGTGCTTCGCGAGGAGTTCGCCGCGCTTTCACGAGTGGTTGCTTCGGCATCGGGTGATGGGCCCGATCATCCGCGAGTGGGAAGCGCATCGCGCGATGCCGCCTGGCGTGAAGCCGTGGGCCTATGCGGTGATGGCCGTGACCTTCGGCATCTCGATCGCCGTGGTGCCGGCGCTGTGGCATCGCCTGATGTTGCTCTCGATGGCGTTGATTCTCGCCTTCTTCATCTGGCGCATTCCGGTACGACCGCGCTGAGACGCGCCGTCCGGCCCGAGGCTCACTCGGCCGGTGCGATGCGCTCCCGACTGCGGATGCACTCGCGCCAAGCGGTGGGCACCGGCAGCGAGCGACGTGCGCGGGTGTCGGCGTAGACGTAGACGATGTCGCCGTCGATCAGATGCTCTTCGCCGCGAAAGATCGCGAGTGCGAAGTGCAGGCTGCTGCGACCGAGCCTTGCGCAACGCACGCCGACGTCGAGCTGATCGTCGAAGCCGGCGCTGTCGTGGTATTCGATCTGCGCCTTGCGCACGAAGAGTTCTTCGCCGGCTTCCTGCTGCGCCTGAACGCCGGGCAGCCCGCTCGCGCGCCAGTATTCGGTGAACGCGACATCGAAATACAGCAGATAGTTGCCATTGAAGACGACGCGCTGCATGTCGACCTCGGCCCAGCGCACGCGCAGTCGATGAAAGAAAGCAAAGTCGGATTTCCGGTTCATGCGGCAATGCTACGCCGCGCCAAAGGCTAGTGCAGTGTTTCGCTCTTCTTGGTACAAAAATGCGCGTCTTTTGGCTCGACTCTTCGTTGCCAATGCTCGCCATAGCTTGCTATTGCTGCGCTTTGCGCCTCGATTCGAACCAAAATCCATCGCATTTTTTTGTGCCAATCTACGCGAAACACTGCACTAGTGGTGTTGCGTCGCCATCGTGGCCGTCGCCTTGACGCGCTGCAACAGCGGTTACAGTTCCGGCTGACGGGCCGCGGCAGAGCGCGCCCGACGCCCGCTGCGAACGCATGCGCCGGATGTCCGCAGGCGCACGGCGCGCGGGCGGTTCAGGCAGGAGGTTTCGTCTATGTCGCAGTCCCCCGTTTCCCTCGCGGTACTGCCCGAGGCGGTGCAGCGCGCGTTGCGCGACGTGGCGTTGGATGATCGCTACACGTTGCCCACGGGGCGTGTGTTCATGAACGGCGCGCAGGCACTGCTGCGGCTCTTGATGCTGCAGCGGCAGATCGATCAGCGCGCCGGCCTCGATACCGGCGGCTTCATCACCGGCTATCGCGGCTCGCCGGTCGGCGCGATCGACCAGAACGCATGGAAGGCGGCCAGGCATCTCGAAGCCGCGAACATCCGCTTCGTGCCCGGCGTCAACGAAGAACTGGCGGCGACGGCGGTTTGGGGCACGCAGCAGATGCATCTGAACTCCGGCGCCACGGTCGATGGCGTGTTTGCGATGTGGTACGGCAAGGGGCCGGGGGTCGACCGCTGTGGCGACGTCTTCAAGCATGCGAACCACGCCGGCAGTGCGCCGCACGGTGGCGTTCTGCTGGTGGCGGGTGACGACCACGGCGCGAAATCCTCCACGCTGCCGCACCAGTCGGATCACGAATTCATCAGCGCCGTGATCCCGTTGCTCTATCCGGCCACGGTGCAGGAGTATCTCGACTTCGGCGTGCATGGCTTTGCGATGAGTCGCCACTCGGGGTGCTACGTCGCGCTGAAGGCGGTGACCGACGTCATCGAGACGACGACGGCGGTCGAGGTCGATGTCGATCGCGTGCGCCCGATCCTCCCCGACGACGGCACGTTGCCGGCAGGCGGAGTGAACCTGCGCTGGCCGCATACGCCGCCGGAGCAGGAAGAGCTGATGCATCGCACGAAGATCTATCTCGCGGTGAACTACGCGCGTGCGAATCGGCTGAACCGCGTCGTGGTCGATGCGCCCGAGGCGCACTTGGGCATCATGGCCGCGGGCAAGGCCTATCTCGACGTGCGGCAGGCGTTGGCCGATCTCGGCATCGATGACGCGCGCGCGGCTGCGCTCGGCATCCGTCTGATGAAGGTCGGCATGGTCTGGCCGTTGGAGCCGGAGGGCGCACGCGAGTTTGCGCGCGGGCTCGAGGAAGTGCTGGTGGTCGAGGAGAAACGGCCGGTGCTCGAGTATCAGCTGCGCGAGCAGCTCTTTGACATGCCGGAAGGGCAGCGGCCGCGCGTGATCGGCAAGTTCGACGTGGGCGGCGAGTGGGCGCTGCCGCGCGGCACGCCGCTGTTGCCCGCATCGGGCGAACTGACGCCCTCCATGGTGGCGCGGGTCATCGCGGCGCGACTGGCGCGACGGCATGGCGAGGCGGCCGTGCATGATGCGCTCGCTGCGATCGAGCGACGTGAGCAACCGCGGGCGCGAGCGACGATCCCCATCGTCCGTGCGCCGTATTTCTGTTCGGGCTGCCCGCACAACACGAGCACGCGCATCCCGGAAGGCTCGCGCGCGGTCGCTGGCATCGGTTGCCATTACATGGCGCTCTGGATGGACCGCGCGGCTACCTTCACGCAGATGGGCGGCGAGGGGGTGCCATGGGTCGGCCAGGCGCCGTTCACGCAGGAGCGGCACATTTTTGCGAACCTCGGGGACGGCACCTACCATCATTCCGGTTTGCTCGCGATCCGGCAGTGCGTCGCTGCGCGCGTCAACATCACCTACAAGATTCTCTTCAACGATGCCGTGGCGATGACCGGTGGGCAGCCGCACGACGGACCGCTGACGCCGCGAGCGATCGTCGAGCAGGTGCGCGCCGAGGGCGTGCAGCGCATCGCGGTGGTGACCGATCAGCCCGAGAAGTACGACGACGTCGTGCTTCCCGAGGGGGTCAGCGTGCATCATCGTGCAGCGCTCGACGCCGTGCAGCGCGAGTTTCGCGAAGTCACCGGCTGTTCGGTCATCGTCTATGACCAGACCTGCGCGGCCGAGAAGCGGCGGCGGCGCAAGATCGGCAAGTTCCCCGACCCCGCACGGCGTGTCGTCATCAACGAAGCGGTCTGCGAGGGTTGCGGCGATTGCGGCGTGAAGTCGAACTGCGTATCCGTAGTGCCGCTCGAGACGAAATACGGCCGCAAGCGCGCCATCGATCAGTCGAGCTGCAACAAGGACTACTCGTGCGTCGAAGGCTTCTGCCCGAGCTTCGTGACCATCGAAGGCGGCGCGTTGCGCAAACCCGACTCGCTTGCCGATGCCGAGTTCCCGGCGCTGTCGTCGCCCGCCATCCCGGCCATCGAAGCGACGTTCAGTGTTCTGGTTACCGGCATCGGGGGCACCGGCGTGCTCACCGTCGGCCAGGTGCTCGGCATGGCGGCCTTCCTCGAAGGGCGCGCGTTCAGCGTGCTCGACATGTCGGGTCTGGCGCAGAAGAACGGCAGCGTCATGAGCCATGTTCGCATCGCCGCTGCGGGGGAATCGCTGCACGCGGCGCGCATCGGCGCGGGACGTGCCGATCTCGTGCTCGGCTGCGATGTGCTGACGACGGTGGGCGACGAGGCGCTGTCGCGCATGGCGGCGGGCGCGACGCGCGCGGTGATCAACGCGGCCGTCGTCATGCCGGCGGCGTTCACGCGAAACGCCGACTTGGAATTTCCGCTCGGCAGCATGGAGCGGCAGATCATCCAGGCCTGCGGTGAGGGCGCCGCCGACTTCGTCGATGCGACGCAACTGGCCACGCGGCTGCTCGGCGACTCCATCGCGACCAATCTCTTCGTGCTCGGCTACGCCTGGCAGAAGGGCCTGATCCCGCTGCAGGAGGCGACGTTGCTGCGCGCGATCGAGCTCAACGGCGTCGCCGTGGCGATGAACCAAAACGCGTTCCTCTGGGGGCGGCGTGCGGCGGCCGACCTTGCGCGGGTCCGCGCCATCGTGGCGCCGAAGCGCACGCAGGTACAAGAGCAGCCCGAATCGCTCGACGAACTGATCGAGGATCGCTCGGCCTACCTCGCGGATTACCAAGATGCGGCCTATGCGCAGAGCTATCGCGATTTCGTCGCCTTCGTGCGGCAAACGGAAGCGGCGCGGGTGCCGGGCAGCACGGCGCTGACCGAAGCCGTGGCCCGTTATTACTTCAAGCTGCTGGCGGTGAAGGATGAATACGAGGTCGCGCGTCTCTTCAGCAACGGCGCATTCGAAGCGCGCATCGCGCGGCAGTTCGAGGGTGATTTCACGCTCAATTTCCACCTCGCGCCACCACGCTTTGCGCGGCGCGATCCGGTGAGTGGCGAATTGCGCAAGCGCGCCTATGGCCCTTGGGCGATGAAGGCGTTTCGCTTCCTCGCCGCGCGCAAGGGGTTGCGTGGCGGCGTGTTCGATGTCTTCCGTCACACGGACGAGCGGCGCATGGAGCGGCAACTGAAGATCGACTATCGGCAGCTGATCGAAGAGCTGCTCGCCAAGCTCGCACCGCACAACCACGCGCTTGCCGTGCAGCTCGCCTGCATTCCGGACGAGATCCGCGGCTTTGGCCACGTCAAGGAGCGCCACGTCGCGGCAGCGAAGGCGAAGGAAGCAAAGCTGAAAGCTGCGTTCGATGCGGAGACGCTGGGCACTCCACGCGAGGAAACCGCGATGGCGGCCTGACCACCGCGTCGCCCGCAAAGCGACCGCGCGCGCGGGCGCAATCTCGTCGCCATCGCGCGATAGATGTGGCGCGAACCGCTACGGCTTCAGCGACCGGCGGATGTGCTCGAGGTGCGCTCGCGCGGATTCGACGTCGCGTCCGTATTCCTCGAGATAGCGCCGCCGCTCTTCGCTGTCCCATTCCGCTTCCGAGAACGCGCTCAGCGGATAGGTTTTGGAGACGTGCAGACGGCCGTTGCGCCGCGCCATCAGCGCGCGGTCGGGGTCGGCGTCGGGGATCAGCAGAAAACCGTCGACGTCGCGCAGCGTCAGCGGAAACACGGGCTTTTCGTCGACGATCAGCTTGCCGAAGAGGTTGAGCTTGATTTCCTGCGCTCCCTTGCCGAGTTCGTCATTGAAATTGACGAGCGCGAACGGCGCGCCCTTGCCATCATCGATGCGCCCGGTGATGATGTAGCGGCCGGGGCGTAACACGTTGGCTTTGAGGTAGAAGTTCAGCGAACCCGCTTCGACCGCGTCGCGCACGCCGCCAACCCAGAGCGCGGGCGGATCGGGTGTATAGAACACATCGAAGAAGCTCGTACCGGTGAGGTTGCCGACGGCGAGTTGCAATTCGACGCGAATGGTGCCGAAGTGTCCGGCGAAGCCTTGCGTCGCCGGTGTCAGCCTAACGCTCCAGATGCCGTCGCCGGCGCTCGCGTCCCCGGCGTTGCCCTCGTCGTTGAACGCGAGGGGGACGCTGTTGCGTTGCGAGGGCTTGCCATCTTTCGGCGGGTCGAGCGCGATGGCGCGCGTGACCCGGAGCGGGAGCATCGAGCCGCTGTCATCGACCGCGGCGACGGTGAACAGCACGGATTCATCACCGGCGACGAAGACGCGCTCCTGGGTGGTGACCAGGCGCACGCCGGGCGCGGGTTTCTGGCCGGGGTTGACCAGGGGGCCGACTTCCTGCACCGGTCGGTTCGGGTAGATCTGGTCCGCGTGCTCGCGCGCAGGGCGCGAATGGAAGGGATATTGGCTTTGCGCGCGATAGTGCTCCAGCACTTCGGTGGCGCGCTGCAAGCGCTGCCGGGCCATCGCCTCCTGTGCTTTCGGGTCGGCATTCAGCGCGGCGAGCCCTGATGCATCGTTGGGTGCTCCGTCAGGGGGCGTGCCGGGGTGGCGCGGCGTCACCTGAACGCCATGGGTGTCCGATCGATCGGGCGTGCTTGCGGCGAGTGTCTCCGGGGTTGGCTTCGGCGGCTCGGGGAAGGCGAGCCGCCGCAGCACAAGCAGCCCGCCGCCGATTGTGATCGCCAACGCGATCAGCGTGAGCGCGATCAGCAATCGGCGCAAGGGAGCGCTTCCGCGTTACTTGGCATTGGCCACCATGTCAGCGACCGCGCGCGACACGATGCCACCCCATTTGCCGTTGGTGTAGTGGTTCCAGGCTTCGCCGTCGTCGCGGAACTGCACGTTGTGGTTGTTCCACTTGGCGCGGCCACCCTCGGCGGCGGCGGTGCCGAGCGTCAGATCGTTGCACAGCCAGTCGGAGGGATTGCAATAGGCTCCACCCGATGAGCCGGAGATGCCGCCGCTCGAGTGATAGGCGATCGCCTCGTCGTCCTGCCCGGGGAGGATGCCCGAATACAGCGTTCCCTTGGCGCCAGCGAACATGTAGAAAATCTTGCCGCGCGTCTGATTGTGGTCGTACATCGCACGGGCGGTGGCGGTTTTCAGATCGCTGACCAACGGCTCGCTCATCGCCCAACTGCCGGCGTTCGCCAGCTCCGAGCCACCGCCGGCGCCGCCAGCGATGTCCACCCACTTGATGTTCCAGCCCGTCTGGGTGCCGGCGCCGGAGGCGCTGCACGTGCCGCCCGAATTCGGGCTCGCGTTGGTGATCGTTCGGGTCGAGCCGCCGTACATCGCCAGCGTGTAGCCGACCTGCAGATTGCCGGCGCTGTGGGCGCCGAGGTAGCACCAGTTGTTGCCGGTGCAGTAGCAGTCGAGCGCGTTGCGGACGAGGTAGTTCTGGTTGGCGATGGTGTTGTAGCCGTCCCAGTTCACGGCCTTCTTGTTGACGCCTGCGGCGGTGCCGGCCGCACCCCAATAGGTGAAGTCGGCATAGTTGCCAAGCTGGCCACCCCCGGTGCGGCCATTGATCCACAGCGTGTAGTTGGTGGCGTGCGCCAGCGCGGCGAGGCCGAGGCCGACGGCAGCGGCGCCGATGGCGATGCGGCGCCAGCCGATTTCCTTCAGTGTCATGGGTGTTCCTCCTGGGTGACGTTTGCGGACGATGCGTTGTTGCGCTTTTTCTGCGCGCCACGCGCCTCGGTTCCGGCGTGCGGCGCAGCCCGTCGAAGTCAGCAATCGTCTCCCGGCATCGGTGTCCCGACCGCCTTGACGCCTCCTTGCGTCCATGCGGCCGGCCCCGTGGACCGTTGCTCTGGCGCTGCCCGTCGAGCCGACGTCCAACGCGTTGAGCCTCATTCGACTTCTTCTTGGCGCGGCGGACTATAACGCCCGTTCGAAACGGGTGTCAATTTCAAACGGGGCGCGACGCCAACGTGTCGGCGCCGTGCGCGTCGGCGCCTCTTTTCGCGGCGTCTCAGGAGCCGGAAGCGAGCCCGATCTGGCTTTGTTGGTAGTTCTGGAGACCGACGCGATCGATCAGTTGCAATTGCGTCTCGAGCCAGTCGATGTGCTCTTCCTCGCTGTCCAGAATCTGCTGCAACAGATCACGGCTCACGTAGTCCTGCACGCTCTCGCAGTGCGCGATGCCGGCGCGCAGATCCGGATGCGCCGCCATTTCGAGTTTCAGATCGCACTCGAGGCATTCGCGCACGTCCTCGCCGACATGCAGTTTGCCGAGCTCCTGCAGGTTGGGCAGGCCATCGAGAAAGAGGATGCGCTCGATCAGCCGGTCGGCGTGTTTCATCTCGTCGATCGACTCGTGCATCTCATGTTCACCGAGCTTCACCAGGCCCCAGTTCTTGAACATGCGGGCATGCAGGAAGTACTGGTTGATGGCGATCAGCTCGTTGTGCAACGCGCGGTTGAGATGCTTGATGACCTGAGGATCACCTTTCATGGGAAGCTCCTGCGAAATGGGCGGCGCCCGATGGCGGTGGCGGTCAATCGTAGCGCACGCGCCGCGTGGTCACGCCGATGCCCGATGCGTTCGCTCGACGCGGCGGCCTTCACGCCGCCAGCGGCAGCCGTTCGGCCAGCACCTGGTCGAGGACGTCGCGGGCGCAGTCGGCGCAACAGCCGCAGCAGGTCGAGACGCCGGTGGCGCCGATGAGATCGCTCATGGTGGTGGCGCCGGCATCGACGGCTTGGCGCAGCGTGCGTTCGTTGATGCCGTGGCAGACGCAGACGATCATGATTGCCTCGCCGAGCCAACGGCGGTGGCGGCAGGTGCCAGCCGTGCGCGAACGCCGACCCAGAGCAGGAACGCCAGCGGGACGATGACCATCGACCAGGTCAGCATCTGGCCCCAATAGCCTTCGGGGCCGTAGGGCTCGCTGACCAGGTGCAGCCATTCGTTGTCGACGCCCGGCAGCACGTTCGCCTCGGACAATTCGTGCACGGCGTAGATCACCAGTTGCAACGAAAAGATCAACAGAAAGATGGCGGTGACCTGAAAGAAGCGCGGCAGGTTGACGCGGCGGCCGAAGCGCGCCCATAGCCACGCGATCAGCGCGGCGCCACCGACGCCGAGAATGGCTCCGGTCAACAGCGCTTCCGAACCCTTTTCCAGCGCCAGCGTGGAGAGCACCAGCGCCGTCTCCATGCCCTCGCGGGTGATCATCAGCAGCACGAAGGCGAGCACCGCCCACCAGCCGGCGCGGGTGTCGCGGTTGGCGAGCGCGGCTTCGATGCCGCGTCCGATGTTGGTGCGCAGGTGCCGCGCCGCCTTCAGCATGTACACCGTCATCGAAATCACGAGCACGGCGGCCAGCGTGGCGAGGATGCCTTCCCACAGCGGCTTGTTGTCGGCCTGGGCGAAGAAGTAGGAGGCGATGGCGGAGAGCGCGACGGCGCCGCCGGTACCCCAGTACACGGCGCTCGCCAGCGCGTGGCGCTGCGTCTGCTTCAGGTAGGCCAGCGTGATGGCGACGATCAGGAAGGCTTCGATGCCTTCGCGCAGCGTCATGACGAACACATTGAGCATGGGTGAATCTCCTTGGCGGACGTCGGTCGTGCGGTGCGCCTTCGCGCCGCGCGCTGACCGGGTCGAACCGAATTCGCTCGGGGGCCCGTCAGTGGGTCGATCGCCTGTCGAGAACGTCGCGTGTGAACGCAAACGTATTGCAAACGATTCGCATTACCGATAAGCTTATCACATGAATTCGCCAGCACGCAAACGAATCGGGGCGCGGCTCACCATGCCGCAGATCGCCGCAACGGACGACGCCGAAATCGCCAGCGTCAGCGACGGCGCCCACCGCGCCGACGCGTCCGGCGGGGCGAGCGCGGGCGGCGCTCCACCCCGGGTCGCGCTGGCGGCGCTGATCGGCGCGCACCGCGAATTGCACATCGCGCATGGCGAGGAGACGTACTGGCTGCGCCTGACGCGGGCGAACCGGCTGATCCTCACCAAGCTGCCGCGCGACGATTGAGACCGCGCACCGGCGCCGCCTGCGGCAACGGGCTCGGCGCGGCGTTCTGGCGCCCCGGCGCTCGTCATACACTGCACGCCATGCGTACGCTGATTCCGCCGCCCGCGATGGTGGTGCTCTTCGGGTTGTTCATGTGGGCGATCGATCGCCTGTGGCCGACGCTGCGCCTGGACTTCGCTGGCCGGGGCGCGCTCGCCGTGGTGCTGCTCTTCGCGGCACTGGCGATCATGGCGGCCGCGGCGTGGACGATGCACCGCGAGCGAACGACGGTCAACCCGATGCGCCCCGAACGTGCCTCGCGCCTGGTGACGCACGGCCTGTTCCGGTTTTCGCGCAACCCGATCTACGTGGCCGATCTCGTGGTTCTCGCCGCATGGGCGCTATGGCTCGGGCAGTGGGCGGCGCTGGCGCTGCTGCCGATCTTCGTCATCGTGATGTCGCGCTGGCAGATCGCTGCCGAAGAAGAGGCGCTCGCGCGACGTTTCGGCGCCGAGTACGAGGCTTACCGCGCGCGTGTGCGCCGCTGGTTGTGAGGCCGCTGCCGTGGGTTGCCCGCGCCGCGACGACAAGGCGTGGTTCTGCATTTTGCGTCGGTTCTCGGCGCGAACCGTCGCGCTCGTGAAGTCGCCGGGGTCGATCAACAGCTTTTTCGTCAAACCCGCATCCATGACGGGCTTGGAGCGAATATTGGGCGATTATCGACTTTATCAAAAAATGACCTGCAAGCCCGTCATGGATGCGGGTTTCAGGTACAAGTTGCTTCGAAATTTCAACCCGAATCGACGCCATTTCCCGTTCACCGCGCACGCCCGATGACCCGACCGCCCGAACCCGACCGCGCTTCGCCGCCAACCACCGATCACCTGCGCTGCTTTCGCTACGCGCTGCGCACGCTGTTGTGGGCGCTTCCTGCGCTCGGCCGAGGCGAGCGGCACGCCGACGCGCCGCCCGGCCTGTCCGCGAAACACTTCGTCGTCGCCGGCGTCATCGCGGCGGGCGTGCTGGTCGGCACGCTGATCGCGTTGGCGCGGGTCGTCATCGCCCTGGCGACGGGCTGAGCCCGCGCCGCCTCGCGTGTACTTCGAGGCGGCCGCTGGCTTTTTGCACTGCAACATGCGATAATTTGCGTTGCCGCCTGAAAAGGGGGCAACGTTCGCTGAATAGTGCTTCGTCCTTCAGACGTCCCGGTGCGCCCCCGCGAAGGCGGCGCCCGCGCGAGTCCCGGCGTGTCACGCGCGACTTCGGTCGCACGCTGCGCGTCATCCCGGCCAAGGCTGCCGGGACGGGCTCGCTCGCTGGTGGGTCGACGTGTTTTTCTTCGTTTCCGACTCACCGGCCTCACAACCTTCCGAGGCCACGTTCGCTCGTCCGTCCGCGCTCGCGCGCCGCTCATCGTGCGCGCCAGGGGCGCGGCTGGCCCTGCTTCTGGAATAGTTCATGCATTTCACGCCCAACGATTCGGCAGCCACCGCGCTGCCTCCCTCCGATTCCGCCACCGATGCGGGCTTTGCCGCGCTCGGCCTCGACGCCGCGCTCCTGAAGGCGCTCGCCGTCATCGGCTACCGCGAGCCGACGCCGGTGCAGGCGCAGACCATCCCCGCGGCGCTCGCCGGCGGCGACTGGCTCGTCTCCAGTCAGACCGGCAGCGGCAAGACCGCCGCGTTCCTGCTGCCCGCGCTGCACGCGCTCGGTGCCGGTGCCGCGCCGAGCGCACCGGCCGCTGCTGCGCCGCGTCGTGGCCGCAGCCGCCCGCGCATCCTCGTGTTGTGCCCCACGCGCGAGCTTGCGCAGCAGGTCGCGCGCGAAGCGATCCTGCTGGTGCGCTTTCTGAAAGGCGTGCGCATTGCCAGTGTCGTCGGCGGTGTTCCGTTCGCCAAACAATTGATGGATCTGCGCGGCGCGACGCTGGTCGTCGCCACGCCCGGCCGTCTGCTCGACCTCGCGCGCAACGGGCAGATCGATCTCGAAGCCGTGCAGACGCTGGTCGTCGATGAAGCCGATCGCATGCTCGACCTCGGGTTCTCCGAAGATCTGGCCGCGATCCACACGGCGACCGCGCAGCGCGAGCGCACGCTGATGTTCAGCGCCACCTTCGCGCCGCGCATCATGGCGCTCGCGGCCGAGGTCACGCGATCGGCGCAGCGCATCGAACTTGCCACCGCGCAGGATCGGCACGAGCACATCGAGCAGCGTCTGCACTGGTACGACGACCTCGATCACAAGAACGCGCTGCTGGAACACTATCTGAACGACGACAGGCTCGATCAGGCGCTGGTGTTCACCGCAACGCAGGTCGAAACCGATCTGCTGGCCGATGAACTGCGTGAGGCGGGCTACGAAGCCGCGGGGCTGCACGGTGCGATGTCGCAGGCTGTGCGCAATCGCCGTCTGCAGGCGCTGCGCGACGGGCGCATCCGTGTCCTGATCGCCACCGATGTCGCCGCGCGCGGCATCGATGTGCCCACCATCAGCCACGTCATCAACTACGGCCTGCCGCTGAAACCCGAGGACTACGTGCATCGCATCGGCCGCACCGGACGCGCCGGACGCAGTGGTCTCGCCGTCACGCTGGCGGGCGCACGCGACCGCTACCGCATCCGCGCGATCGAACGCTTCACCGAGCAGCCGCTCGCTGCCGCCGTCATCCCCGGTCACGAGCCGCGCCGCCGCCCGGCGCCGGTCTTCGACCGCGGCGGGCGTGACGACATGCGTCATTCGCCGCGCGAGCATCACGACCGCTTCGACCGTCATCCCCGCCACGAACGCGAATCGCGCTATGGCGCCGCGCCGCATGCAGGCGGCGAGCGCGCGATGGGTTTCGCGCGTGAAGCATCGAGCGCTCGCGGTTACCGCGAGCGCGGCGGGGCAATGTTTGCGGCAGCGAGCGAAGGTCGCGCTCGCGCTCCGCGCGCGTGGCAGCAGGGCGCGCCCGAGGCCGGTGCGCCGGCGCGGGAGGGGCGTCCACGCGAAGCCGCGCGCGGCCCGTGGGCCCATGAAACGCGTAGCGAACGCCGTGGTCAACGCGCCCCGGGGCCGGCGCAGACCGAGCCCGCTCTCGGCGGCAATCGCGCGGCACGCCGCGCCGGCAAGCAGGCGGAATACGCGGCACGCATGGCGCGCGAGGGCGGCAACGCCTGACCACGGCGGTTGGGCGCGCGTCAGCGCGCAGGGCGCGGCAGCCCGTGTGGGTCAGCCGTGCCCGCCCACCAGATAGAGCGCGAGAATCGGGAAGGCGAGCAGCAACCCGATGCGGATGAAGTCGGAGGCCAGGAACGGCATCACGCCCTTGAAGGTCTCGACCAGCGGCACGTCACGGGCCAGCCGGTTGATGATGTAGACGTTGAGCCCGACCGGCGGGTGGACGAGCCCGATCTCCACCACCATCAGCGCAAGGATGCCGAACCAGATCGACTTGTCGGTCGGGGTCATGCCATGAAAATCGAGCCCCATGACGATCGGGTAGAAGATCGGGATGGTGAGCAGGATCATGGCGAGTGAATCCATCACGCAACCGAGCACGACGTAGATCGCGAGGATGGTGATGACCACCAGCATCGGCGACAACGCGGTCTCCTTCACCCAGTTGGCCAGCTCCACCGGCATCTGCGACAGCGCGAGCGCGGTGTTCAGCATGTCGGCGCCGAGCAGCACCAGAAAGATCATGGCGGTGGCGGAGGCGGTGCCGAGCAGGCTTGCGACGATGCCGTCACGGCGCATGCCGCCGGTGATGACCGCGAGCGCGCCGCACGCGGCCGCCCCGATGGCGGCAGCCTCGGTCGGGTTGGCCCAGCCATCGTAGATGCCGACGATGACGACCACGAACACGCCGACCACGGGCAGCACCTGAATCAGCGCGCGCATGCGCTCGGGCCACGCCACGCGCGGCCCGGCCGGGCCCGCTTCCGGCTTCAGCGTGACGACGATGCGGATCACCAGCATGTAGCCGATCGTCGCGATGAGTCCGGGGATGACCGCCGCGACGAAGAGCTTGCCGATCGACTCCTGGGTGAGGATCGCGTAGATCACCAACGGCACCGACGGCGGAATCATGATGCCCAGCGTGCCCCCCGCCGCGAGTGCGCCGGTCGACAGCGCGCCCGAATAGCCGAAGCGGCGCAGTTCGGGCAGCGTGACCTGTCCCATCGTCGCCGCCGTGGCGAGGGACGACCCGCAGATCGCACCAAAGCCCGCGCAGGCACCGATGGCCGCCATCGCGACGCCGCCGCGCAGGTGCCCGAGGAAGGCCGCCACGCAGCGAAAGAGCGCGGCGCTCAAGCCGCCATGCGTTGCGAATTGCCCCATCAGCAGGAAGAGAGGAATCACGACGAGGTCGTAATTCGACAATCGGGCATAGCCGACCTGCTTCAGGACGTTGAGCAGCGGCGTCCACTCCCAACCGGTCATCGCCAGATAGCCACCGGCGCCGGTGACGAACATCGCAATGCCGATCGGCACGCGGATGACGAGCATCGCCATCAGGATGGCGAAGATGGTGCCGCCGACCGCGATGCCGCTCATGGCTTCACCTCGGTCGTCGGTGCGTTGCGCAGTCGCCAGCAGTGCGCCATCATGTAGAGCCCGACCACGCCGAGCAGCGCGAAGCCCGGCACCATCAGCATCTGCGAAATCCACTGCGGCACGCCGAGGATCATGCTCGTCTCGCCCGAGCGCATGACGCCGATCGCGCCAACGCCCGTGCGCCACGCGAGCAAGAGCCCCACCACGGCGACCAGCAGCGAACCCAGGGCATCAAGCGTGTGCACGATGCGTGGCGGGAGCTTTGCGGTGAAGAAATCGACCTTCACATCGCCGCGCTTCATGTGACACCACGCAAAGAACAACGCGGAGGCGAACGCCGCCGTCATTTGCAGAATTTCGACATCGCCGGGCACCGGCATGGCGAAGAGCTTGCGGCCCACGATCGACACGATGCTCATGACCACCAGTGCCATGAAGCACAGGCCACCGAGGATGGCTGCCCAGCGCGACAGCGCGAGCAGGCGCAGTCCAAAGGGGCCGAACTCCGACGCTGGGGCGGGTTCGTTCACGACGGGTTCCGACATGGGAGGGGTCTCCGGAAGGCGGCGCGTGCGCAGCCACAATAAAAGTGCGTCACACCATGGCGAGTCGGCTCGTCGGCACGTGACGCGGTGCGCGAATCGAAACCACGACGCTTGGTTCGCGCTCGGTTTGTATCAGAACTCGAATTCTGCCCATCGCGCTCGGTGCTCACGACGGTCATGGCGAGCGCGGCTTCTCGGTCGCCTCTTTCGCCTCTTTCGCCGCCTGCTCCTTGACCCAGTCGGGCCCCTTGCCGGGCACGCACCACTTCGGGTCCTTCACCCAATCGGTGAACCATCGCCGGGTTGCACCAAGCTCGAAGCGCTCGCAGCGATGGTAGCCGTGCTTCGGCATGTAGTAGCTCGCCAGTGGGCGGACGCCGATCACATCGAAAGCCATGGCAACAAGAAACGGCCACAGGAGCCACACGAGCACACGCTGCACGTAGTCAGACGCTTGCGGCCAAGGTATTGCCCGAAAAACGCCGACGATAACTGCTGTCAAGAAGAGGAGCGCGGCAGGGATGGGCGTTGCGATCGTCGGCCAAACGCTAACGATGGGCTCACCCGCATGAACGTCACGGATCAGACCGAGCGTTTGGAAAAAATAGATGACGGCAAGCCAAACAAAAGCGAGCATCAATGGTATTACCCACCAGAGCACCTTCCTGACCTGCTGAACGTCATCATCAGAAATCACCGTTCGTTTGCGCGCCATGGCGGTACTTTCAGCCACAGCGACGAAAGAACAACCGCGCTGCGTCCCTCCTGGCAAGCTCCGATGCCTCGCAGCGCGAACGACTCATGGATTCGAGCAGCATCAACGCATGCTCCTGAACTAGGTAATAACCGGACTCGACGTTTCCGACGGCGTACTTGCCGAGGGCACGGCCGTCATGGCGAGCGCGGCTTCTCGGCCGCCTCTCTTGCCTCTTTCGCCGCCTGCTCCTTGACCCAGTCGGATCCCTTGCCGGGCACGCACCACTTCGGATCCTTCACCCAATCGGTGAACCATCGCCGGGTTGCACCAAGCTCGAAGCGCTCGCAGCGATGGTAGCCGTGCGTCGACATGTAGTAACTCGACAGCGGCGGGACACCAATCAGGGCGAAGGCCATGGTGGCGAGAAACGGCCACAAGAGCCACACGAGCAC
>JAFEDD010000018.1 GCA_018241765.1 Pseudomonadota bacterium
GGCCGCCGACGCCCCGCGCATGCAAGCGCGCGAAGCAGCGCCGGGCTGCTGGTATGTCGAAGGACTCGCCGCACTCGGCTCGCCCGCCAATAAGAACTTCATCTCGAACGCCGGTTTCGTCGTCACCACGGCCGGGGTCGTCGTCATCGACGCGCTCGGTTCCCCCGCACTCGCCGAGCGGCTGCTGGCGGAAATCGCCAAGGTGACGCCGCAGAAGGTCACGCACGTCATCGTCACGCACTATCACGCCGATCACGTCTATGGGCTGCAAGTGTTCGCCGACCTCGGCGCGAAGATCATCGCGCAGCGCGCCGGTCGTGAATACCTGAACTCGGACACCGCGCGGCTGCGGCTCGACGCCTCGCGCAGCGAGCTCGCGCCGTGGATTGACGAGCGCACGCGCCTCGTGCCCGCCACCGAGTGGATCGACGCACGCCGCGAGCTCACCGTCGGCGACACGAAGTTCGTCATCGAGCCGGTCGGCCCTGCGCACACGAAGGACGATCTGGTCGTCTACCTGCCGGCGCGCAAGCTGCTCTACGCGGGTGACCTCGTCTTTCGCAACCGCATCCCCTTCGTCGGCGAAGCCGACAGCCGCAGCTGGATCGCCTCGCTCGACAAGCTGCTCACCTTCGGCGCCGAAATCATCGTCCCCGGCCACGGCCCGGTATCGACCGAGGCGCGCAAGGACATGCAATTGACGCGCGACTACCTCGCCTATCTGCGCAAGACCATGGGTCGCGCCGCGCAGGACATGACACCGTTCGAGGAAGCCTACAAGGCCACCGACTGGAGCGCCTTCGACAAGCTGCCGCTCTTCGCCGCCGCCAACCGCATCAACGCCTACAACACGTACCTGCTGATGGAGCACCAGCCCGACGACTGAGGCGCAGGTCAGGCGGCGATGCGCCGGCACTTCAACCCGGCATGACCGGGAACGCCTCGATCTCCGCCCGCAACCAGCGCCGCAGCGCGACGATCTTCGGGTGATCCTGCGCGCCGGGCCGAGGGACGAGGTCGCAGCCGCGTTCGGCGTTCAGACGCAAGACGGGAAACGGCGCGACCAGCCGGCCGAGCGCCATGTCATCGACCACCCACGTGCTGCGGGCGAGCGCCATGCCCTCGCCACGGATCGCCCGCTTCCACCGCCATCGAACCGTGACTGCAACTGGTCCGCGCGGCACCCGTCTGCGTGCGAGCCCGGCCGGCATGCCAGCTTCGTGCAACAGCGTCGCGCGCAGCAGGCCCGCCGGTTGCCCGAACCCGTAGCGGATCGCCGCATCGACATGCCCCTGCCGCAAGTCGACACTGACATCGGTCACGTCCATGCACACTTCGAACGGTTGACACGCTTCGCCTTCATTCGCTCACCAGATCGACATCGCAGTTGCCGCAACGCAAATCGGTGCCAGCCTTCGCCCACGCTCGGGTGTCGCAGGTGGGGCACTGGTAGCGCACGCGATCGTTCTCCCGCGCGGGTGGCGGTTCGATGACGACCGACACGTCGGGCGAGATCGGCGTGATGGTGTTCGCCGGTTCGGGCGAGACGGCCACGGCCACTCCGGCATCGCGCAACTGCTGCTGCCGCTTCGCGCTGTCGTAGCCGGTCCGCGGGGCATGGCGGTCGAACCAGCGCAGCGCGAAACCGCCCGCCAACAACTCTCGGCACGCCTGAATGAACCGGCCCTCCGGCACGATGTAGTGGGTCATCGATCGACCCGTCTGACGCCCTTCGGGCAACCCCGTCGATGACGGTTGCAGGCCGAGTTCGCGCATCTTGCCCGCCCACTCGCGGTTGTGCGGATTCGACTTGCTCTCGCGGCCGAAGTGCGCCTGCCAGTGGTGCGCCATTTCGTGCACGAGCGTGGCGAGCACTTCCTCGACCGGCCGCAGCGTGAAGAAGCCCGGATGCAGCGCGAGCTCGTCGACCAGACGCCCCTGGGCGTCGATGAAGCGGTCGGTGTGGTGATAGCCGAACTCACGCGAAGCCGAGCGCAATGTCAGCAGGCACGGCGGCAGCGCCGCGTCGAACAGCCGCGCGTTGAAGAAATCGAAGGCGCGCTGCAGATCGCCGTAGAACTGAAGCGTGGCGTCGGGTGATGGGGACGAGGCATGGCTCGATGTCGTCGCGGTCGTCACGGATGGGCTCACAGGAATCGAAGGAGGAACCGGGCAGAGTAGCGCCAAACGATGCCTGAAACAACCACCCTGAACCTGCGATGACGTCGATACCGATTCAGTCGCTCTGCTCGACGACGGGATACACCGCGTCGCCCCACAGCGTCGTCGGGTTGTCCATCATCAGCGCGATGATGAGCGGGACGAGCTTCGCGAGCAGGTTCGTGCAATCGCGCAGTTGTTCACGGTTCACCTTGCCGCCCCAGGTGGCGCCACCGTGAAAGATCTGGTTGCGAAGCGTGTAGAGCCGCGCGAAGACGATCGCCAGCAGGTTCGCCGTGTCGCCGCTGGCGAGCGCCGTTTGTGCCGCTCTTTTGGCCGACGCGAAGCGCTCCTTCCACTCGCTCTGCGCGATGCGGCCTCGCTGATGATCCCAGAACGCGGGAAATACGTATGGGTTCTCGAGCAGCACGCGAATGCTTCCGGAAAACTCGGTCCAGATCAGGGCGCCGATGCGCCGGTCGCGGTCGAGTTCGCAAATCTTCTTCAGGAACGCCACGAAGGCGGTCTTGTCGGACATCCGCTCGCCATCATCGATCTCGTGCGCGTATGCCGCATTGAAGGCAATCCACAGAAAGATGAATCGGCCATCGACATCGTCGCACTGCTCGGAGCGGTTGAGCCAACTGAGCGCCCTGTGGATGCGCAGCGTCAGCGACGTTGGGTGCGACGCCCGGATGAGTCGATGCCGCTGCTTCAGCGTCGCGTGCGACAGCGGCCCCTCGGGCGCGGATTTGAGTCTCGCCATCGATGTTTCCCCCCAATGATCATCGAAGTTCCATCAAGGCAACGGGCGGCGATGCTGCACGCCCGTTCATGCTTCGTCCCAGTCCCAGTTGTCGTGCACATCTTCGAGCCAGGATTTGAAGCTCGGTTCGGTCAGTGCCTCCATGCGGATGCGGGTGACGCTGAAACCCGATCCCGCGAGTCGAGTCGCCATGCGCTCGCCTTGCACGACGTTCATGGAGTGCACCAGAATCGGAATGTGCTTCGGAACGCGATGGATGATCGCTGCCACCACATGGGTGCCGGAGGTGATGGCATCCATCTCGGTCTTGGGGGCGGTGTTCAAGTCGTGGTCCAGACAAATGCCGGCCACCCCCTCGGCGCGGTTGACGAGCCCCAGCGCTTGACCGCCCGTCGAGGCATTGACGAGCACAAAGGGCGTTCCTTCCAGCCAGGCCTTGAATTTGGCAATGCGCTCGGCGTCATCTTCGATCAGCAGAATGCGGGGCAGCAGTGGCATCGTCAGTCGCCCCTTTCGTCATCGTCAACAAAAGCCGCATCGGCACGGTGCCTGCGTTTTCTCATGAGACTGCGCAACCCATTCGGCACACCACGAAGCCGGCCAATCCGAGCGAGAGGTTGGCTGGTCAACTTGCGCATTCGGCAGCGAGCCGTGCCGGCGTATCGCGGGATGTTGTGCCACGATTGCTGCCTCGCGTTCATGACGGGTAGCGTAGCGGATTTCAAGGCGTGCGCGATGCGCGCGGAAAGCTTCGCTCAGCGCAACACCGGCGCTTGGCAGAAGCAAACGGTGGAAGCGTTCGCTTTCGTTGCACGATGTATGCATCTGGTGCCGAGGGCGGGACTCGAACCCGCACACTATCACTAGCGGCGGATTTTGAATCCGCTGCGTCTACCAATTCCGCCACCCCGGCTGGAGCGCTGCCTTGACGGCGCCGCGAGGGGATCGGGCGCGTCGTTTGAGTGCGCTATTGTAGCCAGCGCGCAAGTTCGGCGACGTCTTCGTCGAGCAATTCGCCGGCTTCGATCTGCTTGAGCCTGCCGTCGCGCCCGACGACCCAGATGACGGGCAACCCCTTCACGTCGCCGAGCACGCGCTGCCATTCGGGCGTCATCATCGCGGCGTGAAACGTGAGGGCGTGCTGCTGCATGTACTTGGGCACTTCGGCGGCGTTCTTGTCGATCGACAGCGCGAGCACTTCGAGTCCTTTGGCGCGGTTCGCCTTCAGCAGCCGATCGAGTTTCGGGTTTTGCACCTTGCAGAACGGGCACCACGTGGCGAAGCGCTCGACGATGAGCACCTTGCCCTTCCAGTAGTCGGGCGCGATGACCTTGCCGTCGATGAGCGTCGTTGCCGGCAACGCGAGCGCGTCACCGACCGCCGCGGCATGCACCGTGCTCGCCGACGCCATGGCACCGGCGAACGCAAACAACCCGAGAAAACTTGCGAACTGACGACGATTCATGGCAACAACTTTTCGTTCAAATGACGCTGGTAACGGGCTTCCCGCGTGATTTCGGCAACAATCGACTTTTCCGCAAATCCGGCGCCAAGCCCGTCATGGATGCGCCTTCCAGCAAAAAGCCATTGACCATTTCATCATCGCGCTGCGTGCTTCACGGGCGTCAGACGATGCCCTGATTGCCTTCGGTGTTGAGGATGCGCGGCAGGTTCAGCTTGCGTGTGGTGACGCGACGCTTGCTGCGCAGCCACGTCTCCACCGTCTCCCACACGGGTTCGCTCTTGCCGTCCTTCGCGGCGTCGCGGGCAGCCTCGGCGACCGGTGCCCAGCCGGCGACCTTGTACGTTTTGTCGGCAGTGATCGGCACACCGCCAAGGCGCATGTCGCTGATGCGTCGGCCCTGCGCGGCCAGAGGATCGATCGTGTATTGCAGTCCGCCCACGCGCACCATGTCGCCGCCCTGCTGGTAGTACGGATCGGGGTTGAAGAGGTTGTCGGCCACGTCTTCGAGCACCGTCTTGATCATCTCGCCGCTCATGTCGGTGACGGTGGTGTAGGGGTAGGTGATGGCGGTCTGGTCCATCAGATGCTCGCGCGTGATCGCCTGCCCCGACAGCAGCGTCGTGCCCCAGCGGAAGCCGGGCGAAAACGCGATTTGCGCGCCCTTCACCTCCATCAGCGCGTCGAGGATCAGCTGATCGAACGAGCCGTTGAAATTGCCGCGCCGATAGAGCATCGCGTCGGTCGTCGCGAGCCGCTCGCCGAGCCTCGCCTCGTAGGGCGCGCGAATCTTCGTGATCAGCGCGTCCATCGCGGCGTCGGCTGGCAGCAGATTGGCGAACACCGGCAACAGCTTGTAGCGGAAGTCGCCCACCTTGCCGTCCTTCACCTCGAAGTCGAGCACGCCGAGGAACTTGCCGTTGGAGCCGGCGTTGGTGACGAGCGTGGTGCCGCCTGCGTTCTTGATCGGTATCGCGCCGGGCACGCCGTCGTGCGTGTGGCCACCGAGGATGGCGTCGAGCCCGCGCACGCGCGAGGCGAGCTTCAGGTCCACGTCCATGCCGTTGTGCGAGAGCAGCACGACGACCTGCGCCCCCTTGCCGCGCACCTCATCGATGGTCTTTTGCAGGTCCTCCTCGCGAATGCCGAAGCTCCAGTCGGGCGTGAAATAGCGCGGATTGGCAATCGGCGTATACGGAAACGCCTGACCGATGATGGCCACCGGCACGCCGTTCATCTCCTTGAGCGTATAGGGCTTGAAGACGAGGTCTTCGAAGTCCGTCGTCTTCACGTTCTGCGCCACGAAGTCGACCTTGCCCTTGAAATCCTTCTCGACGATTTCCTGCACGCGCGCGGCGCCAAGCGTGAACTCCCAGTGCGCGGTCATCACGTCGACGCCAAGGGCGAGACAGGCGTCCACCATGTCCTGACCGACCGTCCACAGCGCCGTGGCGGAGCCCTGCCACGTGTCGCCGCCGTCGAGCAGCAAGGCACCGGGTCGGCCGGCCTTCAGGCGCTTGACCAGCGTGGCGAGGTGCGCGAAGCCGCCGACCTTGCCATAGGTTTTGGCGCTGGCCTCGAATTCGACCGACGAGAAGGCATAGGCGTCGCGCCCGCCACGGCGGATGTTGAACGCGCGCAGCAGGTGCTCGCCGACCAGATGCGGCGGCCGGTTCAGCGCGCTGCCAAAACCGAGATTCACGCGCGGCTCGCGAAAGTAGATCGGCTTGAGTTGAGCGTGGCAGTCCGTCATGTGCAGCAGGTGCACGTTGCCGAAGCGTGGCACGTCGTAGAACTTGTCGGCCGCCGAGGGCGTCGCCGCCAGCAGCGCCTTGCTGTCGAGCGCCATGCCCGCGGCCGAGGCGATGGCCAGGATATTCAGAAATTCTCTACGTTGCATATTTTTCCCGTGTCATTCCCGCGAAGGCGGGAATCCAGACCGTGCGTTCCGTTCGTGGTGAGCCTGTCGAACCATGAACCCGTAAACCGTAGGGTGCAATCTCATTGCACCCAAATTGATACCAACCAAACTTGTTCTTCGCAACGTTGGTTGGTCTGCAACCAGCGCGCTTCGTGGCCGCGCGGGGCCAGTCACTTTTCTTGCTTCGCCAAGAAAAGTAACCAAAAGAAGGCGACCCCAGGGATTCGCCGTTTCCCTGCGGTGCTCGCGTCGGGCGGGCGTCGCAGAAATCGCCCGAATGTTGCGCTGACGCGCAACCCGTGGGCTCATGCTGCGCCGCTTGGACCGCCTGCCGCTGCGCTCCTCGGGGCGAATCCATGGGGACCCCGTCGAACGAAGTCTTGATCGCTTCGCGATGACGTTTACGGGAACCCGGATTCGAGCATCCGGGCTACGCAGCCCGGTTTCAATCGGGTTTGCGCTTCTCGTGAGCGACCTGACGCGTCTCTATCTGACTGATGTACCTTTCCTGTGCGTCGATCTTCCGTTGGTACTCCAACTCAACGTTTGTGATGCGTGACTCCTGCTTTGCGCGGTAGATATCTGCAGCGACTTCTCCGCGGTAAGGCGTGAACTCGGCCCGAATTGCCGAAATCTTTGCGTCGCGCTCTACATCCAACGCAGCGTTGGGGTTGCCTTTCTTTGGTTGCTTTCTTTGGCGAAGCAAAGAAAGTGACTGGCCCCGCGCGGCCACTGAGCGCGCTGGTTGCAAAGAGCGAACTTCATGCGACGAGCCCCTCACCCTAACCCTCTCCCGCCTGCGGGAGAGGGGATCGATGCGTCATGGTTCGACAAGCTCACCACGAACGGTGTGGTTACTGGTTGACCGGACTCGCCGGGTCCAGCAGCAACGCCATCACGTCCTTGATCTGCGCCTCGTTCAGGATGCCGGCGTCGCCGAAGCGCGGCATGTTGGCGCAGGCGTTGAACGCGTGGCTGTTCCAGATGCGGGCCCAGGTGTACTTGACGATCTCCTCGCTCTGACCGCGAGTCTTGCCGTAATGCCAGAGCGTCGGGCCGATGTTGCCGAAGGAGATTTCCTTCTTGTCGACCTGATGGCAGGCGTAGCAGTTGCCGCCAGCGATGGTGCCGACGGGGTCGGAGTACTGCAGGCCGCGGCCGCTCTGCGCAATCGCCTCGCCGCGCTTCCAGTCACCGAGGTATTTGCCGTCGGCCGGATATTTCACCGACGCAAGCGCTGCGGCTTGCAGCTGCTCACGTACTTTCGGGTCGAGTGCCTTGCCATGGCGTGACGCTTCGGTGCACGCCGCCTGCAACGGTGTTTGATCGAGTCGGTCCAGCCTCGCCGAGGGCGAATCCTTGAACGACGCGCGCATGGCTTGCAGCACAGCGGCATCGCTCACCTGCTTGGCGTCGTACGGCGCCGGATGGCGGCGAGCCAGCGCTTCGACCTCGCGCGCGTTGTCGGCGGCGGTGGGGCCGGTTTGCGTCGTGGCGCACGCGC
Source organism: Pseudomonadota bacterium (assembly GCA_018241765.1). GTDB lineage: Bacteria > Pseudomonadota > Gammaproteobacteria > Burkholderiales > Casimicrobiaceae > Casimicrobium. The sequence continues at coordinate 7,814 of JAFEDD010000018.1, forward strand.
CGAGCACGAGCGCCGACGCCGCGAACAAGAGGCAATGGGCAAGTCGGAATGGTTTGATGTTCATGCGTTTCTCCTACCGCTTGATCGCTGGAGCGTCCATGACGCCGCCCTTGGCCTTCACACCCATGTAGGTGATCAGGTCGATCGAGGCCTGCGAGAGGAACTGGAGTTCGGGCATGCGCTGCTGGCGGAAGCAGTCGAGCAGGCGCCATTGCATCGTGCGCATCGCGCCCTGGCTCACGCGATAGGCCGGCCACGTGGTGAACGCGCGCTGCGCGTTGTCGGGCTTCTGAAAATTCGGCAAGTCTTGCAGCCGGATGCGCTGGCCGTCGACGCCGTGACAGGTCGCGCAGGCGAAGTCGTAGGGGCCGCCCTTGAAGAAGAACATCTTCTCGCCGCGCAGATACGACTCGAGCTCTTTCGGGTGGGTTTGCGGCAGATCGACCTTGGCGCCGCGCGATTGCCCGACGATGTAGGCGACCAGTGCCTCATGGTCGGTCTGGCGCTCGCCCGCCTTCATCGAGTGCGGGTTCTTGGTCAGCTCGGCCATGCTGAAGCCCTGCAGCGTGTTCTCGCAGTGCACGAGGCGCGACTCGAGATCCATCACGCGGTCGACATCGGCGAAGTAGCGCGGCAGCACGGCGTTGACACCCTGCACCTTGCCCGCCCCCAGCCCGAGGTCGCAGGTTTCGAGCGTGGCGTTCTTCGGGCCGCGCTTTTGCTTCCAGAGTTCCTCGCCACGCATCTCCAGCAGCTCGGCCGGGTTGCCGTCGGCGATCATCTGGCGATAGCGCTCGATTTCCTTTTGCGTGTCGTCGGCGTGCGCCAACATCGCGAACGGCAGCACGACGGCTGCCGCCAGCGTCACGATGGTCTGTGACTTCATGGTTTGCTCTCCTCCCTTGGCCAATGCAAAACGGCGGATCGCTCCGCCGTCCGCGCTTGTGTGACGATCAGGAAATCGTCGCTTCGTCGGTGCGTTTGTCGCCCTTGTTGTCGCTCCAGCTGACGCTGACCTTGTCGCCCTTGGCGCCGCCCTTGAAACTGAAGTTCATGACGGGGTTCTGCGACACCGCCGGGCCAAACTGCGCCGTGAGCACGGTCTTGCCGTTCCAGGTGGCGGTGACGTTCTGGATGTGGTGCGCGGGCACGATCTTGCCCGAGCCGTCCTTGCGCTGGCCGGTCTCCATGATGTGCGCCATCAGAACGCGCACCTCGGTGACACCGCCGTCCTTCAATTGTGCGCGGATGCGCATCGGATCTGCCATGACTGTCTCCTCTTCGATGGTTCAGCGTCGTGCCGACCGTCGTTCAAATTGCCTTGAAAACCGCTTGGCGAACGCGCCCGGCGGGGTGTCTCCCGCGCCGCGTCGCCCCCCTTCACTCAGCCGCCGCAACCACCGAGCGTGACTTTCACTTCCTTGGTCGCGACGTAGTACTTGCCGCCGGCCTTGACCACCGCAAACACGTTGGAGCTCTGCCCCATCTTGACGCGGGTGCCGACGTTGGGCTCGGTGCCCGACGGAATGTCGAACTGCGCCGCCAACGCGTTCGGGTTTTTCTCGACCAGGATCGCGATCGACTCGGTGTTCGGAATCTTGCTGGCGATGGCGATCGGCACGACGGCGCCGTTCTCGGCGATGTCGGGCGCGGTGATCGTGATGTCGCCGGACTTGTCGACGCTGCTGCCACCAAACGCTTTCACGACGTCGTTGAGGCTCTTGGCGTCGAAGGCGGCCTTGTTCCAGTCGGCAAACGCCGACGTCGGCAGCACACCGGCGCTGATGGCGGCGGCCACGAGGGCGAAGTTGGCACCGCTACGCAGTGCGTCACGACGCCCGATATCAAAGGTATGCATCGGTTTCTCCTCCTAAAAATTGATTCAGTTGAATTCTAGGCGCCATGCCGGTGGCATGCATCCTTGGTGATTCGAATACTCTTATACCCTGAAGTGAGATCGGTCACTGAAATTTTCCGGTGGCGATCCAGTCCGCAAGCGTGCGCACTTCGACGTCGGGGACGTGATCCTGCGCCGGCATCGGTGTGTTGCCCCACAGTCCGGTGCCGCCCGACTTGATGCGCACGATGAGCAGGCGCACGGCGTCGGCCTTGGGCTGCGCGGCGTACTTCTTGTGAATGTCGAGCAGTGCCGGCCCGACGATCTTGTTGCCGATGCCGTGGCAGGCGAGGCAGGCGTGCGACTGGGCGAGCTTGAGCCCCTCGGATTGCGCCGGGGCCACGCCGGAGGCCGGCGGTGCCTGACGCGCGGCCAGCGCGACGAAGGTGCTCGGCGCGGGCAACGCCGTCTCGGCGCCGCGCACGCCGCCGATCATGCGATTTTGCAGCGCGATGTCGCCGTGGGCGTTGCGCGCGTACTCGGGCAGGCGGCTGGTGATCGCCACCGCGCTGGCGCACTGGTTCATGCAGGCGGAGCCCTGCACGTCGGGTTTGCCGTTGACGTCCCACATGCCGTGTTCGCGCGTCATGCCGTTGCGGTTGGGCAGTCGCCCCTGCACTTCGGCCATGTTCTTGTCGGAGAGCACGAAGTCAGCCGGCACGATGTTGCCGAGGTTCAGGATATAGGCCGTGACGGCGTAGACATCGTCGGTCGCGAGACTCTTGGGCTGGTTCCATGGCATCGCGCGGTTGATGTAGTCCCACAGCGTCGAGAGCTGCGCCAGTTTCATCAGCGTCGTGCGGGCCGGCGCGTTCGGGTCGAGCAGCCCCGCCACGTGGCCGCTCTTGATGTCGGCCGCTGTGGTGCCGCCGACCATCGGAAAGAACACTTCGTTCGATTCGCCGAACGTGCCGTGGCAGTTCTCGCAGCGTGCTTCCCACACTTCCTGCCCCCGGGCGACGCTCCCGCTGCCGGGCGGCAAGCCCTTGAAGTCGGCGCGCACGTCGATGTTCCATGCCTTCACTTCGGCCGGCGTGGCCGCGCGCCCGAGCTTGCCGAGCATCGCCGGTGCGTCGGCATGCGCCGCCATGCCGGCGGCCATGAGCGCGGCGGTGGCCGAGGCGAGCGCGCGCCGCCGAAGCGTGCGCAAATCAACCGATCTGGACATTGCCGACCTCCCCGTTTGGCGATACGAGCCAGCTCTGAATGGCGTTGTTGTGATAGATCGAACGGGTGCCGCGCACCTTGCGCAACGCGCCGATGCTCGGCTGCACCTGACCGGTGGAATCGGTCGCGCGCGACATCAGGATCGCATCACCGCCATCCCACGTCCAGTCGAGGTTGAAGCGGGTCAGGCACTTGTCGAGGATCGGAGTCTCCAGCCGCGCCGCCTTCCAGTTCTTGCCGCCATCGACCGAGACGTCGACGCGGCGAATCTTGCCGCGACCGCTCCATGCGATGCCGGTCACGTTGAAGAAACCGCGATCGACCAGAATCTGCCCGCCCGAGGGCGAGGTGATGACGCTCTTGACTTCCTGGATGCTCGTGTATTGACGGTGCTGGCCGTCGGGCATCATGTCGACGTAGTGCACCGTCTCGTCCTTGGTGGCGAAGGGCTGGTCGCCGACCTTGATGCGGCGCAGGTATTTGACCCACGACACACCCTGCACACCGGGCACCACGAGGCGCAGCGGGTAGCCGTTCTCGGGGCGCAGCATTTCGCCGTTCATGGCCCAGGCGACGAGCACGTCGTCCAACGCGTTCGCCATGTTGATCGTGCGCGTCATGCCGCTGCCGTCGGCACCCTCGGCCAGCACGTAGCGCCCGGTCTTGACGTCGGCGCCGCAATCATCGAGCAGCCACTTGAGCGGCACGCCGGTGAATTCGCAACAGGAGAGCATGCCGTGCGTGTATTGCACGGTGGGCACCGCGACGTTGCCCCATTCCATGCCGGTGTTGGCGCCGCACTCGATGAAGTGCATGCGCGACACCGAGGGCATGCGCATCAGGTCGTCCATCGTGTAGACCTTGGCCTCCTTGACGAGGCCGTGAATCATCAGCCGGTGTTGCGCCGGGTCGATGTCCCACCAGCCCTGATGGTGACGCTCGAAGTGCAGCCCGTTCGGCGTGATGATGCCGAAGAGGCCTTGCAGCGGCGCAAAGCTCACGCTGGCGGCGCTGACTCGGGTGAGGCCCGGGCTTTCACGACGTTGCAGGTTGTCCTCGTGCTTCGAGGGCAACCCGTAGGGCCGTGCTGCGACCGGCTGTCCGAGCCCCTTGCTGTGCGCGGGCAGCGTGAGGATCGCCGGGTCGCCGGCGTCGCCGTCGGCGGCGAACGCCTTGGGCAGCGCCAGCGCGCCTGCCGCACCACCGGCGGCCACGAAGGCGCGGCGCAGGAAACTGCGGCGATCGTCGCGCGACAACGTCATCGCATCGCGCGTCAGGAAAAATTCGGGCGCCTTTTGCAGACGCCCGGGGCGGGTGGGGAGACGACTCATGGTGCGTTATGTCCTTCGCGTCCGGCGGCGAACGCGGCATAGGTGGGCGTGGCGAGGTTCAGCGTCGGTTCGGGGGCAGCGTCGCGCATGAAGCGCGCCGCCCCCTGATGCAGCGCCGCGCCTTCGCGGGTGTCGAGTTCACGCGACACCAGACTCACGCAGGCGCTGCGGCAGATCTCCGTCAACGTGCGATCGGTGATCGCGTAGCGTGCCTGCGCCCCGGCCTTGCGCCGCGACGCGACGCCCGACAGGTGCAGGTTGGCGAGGTGGCGCGACACCGTGCTCTGCGACAACCCGGTCGCGGCGACGACTTCGTTGACGCTTTGTTCGACGTGGCAGATCGAATGGATGACCTTCAATCGCGAGGCGTCAGACAACAGCGAAAAGTAGCGAGCCACCTTGTCGAAAACGGGCCCGAGTTCCTCCACGCGCCCTCCTTTGTTTTTTGATTTGCGTCAAGGTTGAATACTTTATGCGTCAACGCGCATATTTGCAAGTAGGGGTTTTCCCGCAATACCATGCCGCAATCGACGCAATGGCTTTTT
>JAFEDD010000019.1:0-55522 GCA_018241765.1 Pseudomonadota bacterium
TGCATGCGCGGGGCGTCGGCGGCCGCCGTCCCCGGCTTGGGTTGCGCGCAGGCGATCGGGCCGAGCGCGCCGGCGAGCGCGAGTGCGCCGAGGCCTCCGATGGCGCGGCGACGTGCAAGGTGGGGATGGGTCATGACGCGGCTCCTTTCGTCAGCGGCGGGTTGGGCGTGGCGTGTTGCGCGCTCGTTCAGGCGGCGAGCGCGGCGAGACGTTCGTGGATCAACCGATGCGCTTCGGCCATGATGCGCTCGATGAGTTCCTGCACGCTCGGGATGTCGTGGATGAGTCCGGCGACCATGCCGCAGCTGAAGGCGCCGGCATCCATATCACCCTCGCGCATGATGCGCGGATAGACACCGGCGACTTCGGTGATGATGTCCTCGAAGCGGAGGTTGGCGCCGAGCTCGCGTTCTTTCTCGAGCAGGCGTTCCACGGCGGCATTTTTCAGCACGCGCTCGGTGTTGCGCAGCGGGCGCATCACGAGACGGGTGTCCAGTTCGCTGGCGGCGACGATGGCGCGCTTCACGTTCTCGTGCACCGGCGCCTCGCGCGTGGCGATGAAGCGTGTGCCCATGTTGATGCCTTCGGCGCCGAGCGCGAGCGCGGCGACCAGCGAGCGGCCGTCCGCCATGCCGCCCGAAGCGACGAACGGAATCGTCAGCTCTTCGGCCGCGCGCGGCAGCAGGATGAAGTTCGGCACATCGTCCTCGCCCGGATGCCCGCCGCACTCGAAGCCATCGACGCTCACCGCGTCGCAGCCGATGCGCTCGGCCTTCAGCGCGTGGCGCACCGAGGTGCATTTGTGGATGACCTTGATGCCGTGCTCCTTCATGAGCGGCATCCACGGCGCGGGGTTGTTGCCCGCCGTCTCGACGATCTTCACGCCGCCCTCGATGATGGCGCGGATGTAGCCCGGATAGTCCGGCGCGTTCACCGTGGGCAGGAAGGTCAGGTTGACGCCGAAGGGCTTGTCGGTCAGCGTGCGACAGCGCGCGATTTCGGCGGCGAGCAGATCCGGCGTGCGCTGCGTGAGGCCGGTGATGATGCCGAGCGCGCCGGCGTTGGAGACGGCGGCCGCCAGTTCGGCAAAGCCGACGTAGTGCATGCCGCCCTGGATGATCGGGTGTTGGATGCCGAGAAGCTCGGTGATGCGTGTCTTCATGGTGCCTTGTGGACGCAGTGTGCGTTGCCGTGATGGCGCAATGATCGCATGCACGGACGGTGGCTGCCTCAATGCCATGCGCGCGGTGGGCTTGTTCGGGGTTTGCCTAAAATTCAGGCTGTTCCGTCAAGAGGCCAACGCGCATGAGCGACGCCGCCACACCCCCCGTCCGTCCGCCCTCGGGCGCCAAGTTCGTCACGCCGGAGGGCACCCGTGCCGTGATGGATGGGTTGCGCCCGAGCGAACTCACGCAGGTGCCCGACGTCGGCAGCAAGCCCGCTTGGCTGCGGGTGCGGCTGCCGACCGGCGCGAAATATCAGGAAGTCGCCGAGATCGTGCGCACGCACCGGCTGTCCACCGTGTGCGCCGAATCGAAGTGCCCGAACATCGCCGAGTGCTGGGGGCGCGGCACCGCCACGCTGATGCTGATGGGCTCGGTGTGCACCCGCGCGTGCAAGTTCTGCTCGGTCAACACCGGCAACCCGCACGGCTGGCTGGACGCGAACGAGCCGGCCAGCGTGGCCGACGCCGTCGCGCTGATGGGGCTCAGGTACGTCGTGCTGACCTCGGTCGACCGCGACGACCTGCCCGACCTCGGTGCCGGCCACTACGCACGCTGCATCCGGGCCATCCATGAGCGCACGCCGGAGACGGCGGTCGAGGCGCTGACGCCCGACTTTCAGGGGCGGCATGATCTCGTCGCCCAGGTGCTCGACGCCGGGCTCGCCACCTATGCGCAAAACCTCGAAACCGTGCGCCGGCTGACGCATCCGGTGCGCGATGCCCGTGCAGGGTACGAGCAGACCCTCGACGTGCTGCGCTTCGCCAAGAGCCATGCGCCGCAGACCGTCGTCAAGACCAGCCTCATGCTCGGATTGGGCGAGCGTGACGACGAGATCGAGGAGGCGTTCGTCGACCTGCGCGCCGCCAACGTCGATGTCGTCACGCTGGGGCAGTACATGCGCCCCACCAAAAATCACCTGCCGGTGGCGCGCTTCGTCACGCCCGACGAATTCGCGCGGTATCGCGAGATTGCGCTCGGCATGGGCTTTCTCGAAGTCGTCTCCGGGCCGCTGGTGCGCTCGAGCTATCGCGCCGAGCGGGTGCTCGAAGGCAACAACGTCGGGCTGGAGCCCACGCTCGCCGCCATCCGCGAGTCGGCCACGGCATCGCTGCGCTGCTGAGCGCCGCCGCAGTGCGGCGGATGCCATCGACGGCTACGGGTTGCTGATCGCGCTCGTCGGAGCCGACGGATCCCACGGCGTCGCCGTCGAAAGCAACAGCATCAGGTCGGCATCAGGCAAATCGAGCAGCCAGTGCTCCGCCTCGGCCAGATGCTCGACCGGCAGCGTCTTGTGGCGGATGCCCTCACCCTCGGCGAGGCTGAACAGCAGCAACACATGCCCGTAGGACGCCTCCAGCGGCGCCACCAGCCACCGCATCCCGCCGCCATCGATGATTTCGCGCATGGGGCGGTTCTATCACGGCGGGAGGGGTGGTGATAAGGAACGCACCTTCGAACAGGATTCCGGAGAAGCCCGCGCCTGCCTGTCGTCGGCGACGGCTTGACGTCGCTTCTCGTGCGTCGCTTGCAAGCAAGCGCGGTCAAGCCCGCGCCTACGGGGGGCGTATGAGCGCGGAGAAGCCCGCGCCTGCCTGTCGTAGGCGACGGCTTGACGTCACTTCTCGTGCGTCGCTTGCAAGCAAGCGCGGTCAAGCCCGCGCCTACGGGGGGCGTATGAGCGCGGAGAAGCCCGCGCCTGCCTGTGGTAGGCGACGGCTTGACGTCGCTTCTCGTGCGTCGCTTGCAAGCAAGCGCGGTCAAGCCCGCGCCTACGGGGGGGGCGTATGAGCGCGGAGAAGCCCGCGCCTGCCTGTCGTAGGCGACGGCTTGACGTCGCTTCTCGTGCGTCGCTTGCAAGCAAGCGCGGTCAAGCGCGCGCCTACGGGGGATCGCTTCCGCGAGTTCCGTCGTGTCTCGGGAAGCCTCCTAACCCAAACAACTCCAACGCGCAACCCGCATCCACAACAGGCTTGCAGCGCAATTTGGCCAAAACTCGACTTTTGATGAAATGGCGTGTGAAGCCCGTTATGGACGTCATTTGACGAAAAAGTTGATTGCCTTTTTGAGGTGAGGGCAGGGCTACGGCATGGCGTTGGGTATACTGTATCGATATACAGTTTACGATACCCATGCCGTCCGCCGTTGCCTCAATCTCAGTCGCTGCCGCTGTCACATCCGCTGCGCGGGGGGATGAGGGCGCGTTGCGCTCGCTGGTGGGGGCGGGGGTGGCGCAGGGGCAGGGGGGTCTGAGCAGCGGCTTTGCGGCGCTCGATGCGCAGTTGCCTTGGCATGGCTGGCCGTGCGGGGCGATGACGGAGCTTTTCGTCGATGGCTGCGGGCGCGGCGAGCTGTCGTTGCTGCTACCGGCGCTGGCGCGGTGCAGTGCGCAGGGCGGGCGCATCGTCGTGGTGGCGCCGCCGCATGGGCTCTACGGGCCGGCGCTGCAACAGGCGGGCGTCGATGCGGCGCGCGTGCAGCAGGTGCTGTGCGCGGCGCCGGAGGCGGGGGCGGCGCGTCGCGGCAAGGGCCGCCGTGCGCCCGATGCGCTGTGGGCGGCGGAGCAGTGGTTGCGCGGCGGCGCGGTGGCGGCGTTGCTGCTCTGGAGCCGGCAGTGCCCCGCCGATGCGCTGCGGCGGCTGCAACTGGCGGTGCTGGGGCAGCCGACGGCGTTCTTCCATTTTCGCCCGCCCGAATGCGCAGCCAACCCGTCGCCGGCCTGGTTGCGCATCGCGCTCGACAGCGACCATCGCGAGCTGCGGCTGCGCTGGATCAAGTGCCGTGGCCGCTGGCTCGCGCGGCCGCTGCTGACGCTCGACCGCGCCGAAGTGCAGGCGCCGGTGTATCGGCAATGGCGCGGCAACGCCCGCCTCGATCACCTCGTGCGCCACGGCGTCGACCACGCCGCTGCGGCGCAGGCGGCGATGCGGGACGGGGAGGTGGTCAGGGCGTCACGTGTCGTGTCGGCAGAGCGTCCCCAGGCGCCGGAAACCGTGGCGACGGCGCAACTGGCAAGCGATGATGCGATGACCGAGCCGTAAAACGCGCCATGCCACGACGCCCGGATACGGGGGCGTGTTCGTGGAGTGTCCACAGAAATTCGTCATCAACTTAAAAATGAAACCCGCATCCACAACGGGCTTGGCGCTCGATTATGCCGAAAGTCGACATATTGGAAAATCGCGCTCCAAGCCCGTCATAGACGCCATTTTCTTGAAAAGTTGATGCCGTTTTGAAGGGAGGTGCGGGCGGTTTTTGTGGCGTTGGGTATACTGTATTGATATACAGGTCATGCTCATGTCGCTCGTTGTCTTTCTGTCGTTGGCTGCTGCTTCGTCCGCCGTGCGGGCGGGTGCCGTGGCGGCGTGGCGTTGAGCGGGGTGGGGCATGCGCTGGCTTGCGTTGTATCTGCCCGCTCTGCCATTGCAGGCGTTTTCGCGGCCGCTGGTGGAGCATGGCCCGGTGGCGGTGTTTGCCGACGATGGGCGGCGTTCGCGCATCGTGGCGCGCAACCGGGCTGCGGCGCGGCTCGGGGTGCGGCCGTGGCTGACGCTGGCCGAGGCGCACGCGCTGGCGCGGGATCTGCTGACGCTGCCGCGCGAGCGCTCGCGCGAGCAGGCGTTGCTGCGGCGGCTGGCGCTGGCGCTGACGCCGCTGACGCCGAACATCCATATCGATGCGGACTACGGGTTGTTGCTCGAGGTGGGCGCTTCGTTGCGGCTGTTCGGCGGCGCGGCGGCGCTGCTGGCCGAGGCGCTGCGCCGGGTGGAGGCGAACGCGGCGAGCGCACATGCGGTGTTGGCGCCGACGGCGCTGGCGGCGCGCTGGCTCGGGCGCACGCAGCGCTCGTTGTGTCTGGAGACACCGGCCGAGGCAGCGGCGTGGCTCGATGATCTCGCCATCGGTCACGCCGATTGGTCGCCCGCGTTGCTGACGGCCCTGCGATCGCTCGGGCTGCATGTGCTGCGCGAGGTGCGGGCGCTGCCGTCGGCGGCGCTGCGCCAGCGCTTCGGCGAGGCGCTGACGATGCCGCTCGCGCAGGCCTATGGCGAGGCGCCGCTGATGCTGCCGTTCTGGTCGCCGCCCGACGCGTTCGCCGAGCATGTCGAGTTTGCCGAGCCGGTGACCGAGGCGGGCCAGTGGATGCCGGGCGTGACGACGCTGCTCGAGCGCTTGCAGTGCTTTCTCGAAGCGCGGGCGTCGGTGACGACGGCGATCCGGCTGCATTGGAGCGCCGGGCGTCGCCACGGCACGGCGATCACGCTCGAGGCCGGGCAGCCGTTGCGCGAAGCGCAGCACTGGCAGCGGCTGCTCGCCGCGCGGCTCGAACGCGAGCCGGTGCCGCACGAAGTCTCGCGCATCGAGCTGCATTGCACGCAGATCGAGGTGGCCGGCGGCCACGTCGATGATCTCTTCGAGCGCAGCGGCCAGCGCGAGCGGCAGGGGCAGGCGCTGGGCGCCGTGCTGCGGGCGCGGCTGGGCGAGGCGGCGCTGCGCGCGCCGCATCAGCCGCACGGCCCGCTGCCGGAGTCGCGGGCGGTGGAGGCGGAGGCACCTGCGCCGATGCCCGCATCGATGCCTGACCAAGCGGCGCCGGAGCCCGCCGCCATCGACGTGCGCCCGACCTGGCTCATCGAGCCGCCGCGCCGTTTGAGCGAGCGCGAGTTGCGTGGACTGCTGCCGCAATTGCCGCTGCGCACGCCCGAGCGGCTGCGCGAGGATTGGTCGCAGCCGGAAGGGGCACCGCCCGCCGAGCGCGATTACTACGTCGCGCGCACGCCGGATGCGCGGCTGTGGTGGGTGTTCCGCGAGCGTGCGGGCAACGCCTGGTTTCTGCACGGCGTGTTCGGTTGAACTCATGTTGCCGGTCTACGCCGAACTCTTCTGCCGCAGCAACTTCAGCTTCGGGGTGGGCGCTTCGCACACCGAGGAACTGGTGGCGCGGGCGCACGCGCTCGGCTATCGCGCGCTCGCGCTCACCGACGAGGCTTCGCTCGCCGGCATCGTCCGCGCCTGGAGCGCCGCGCGCTCGCTGCCGTCGCAAGCCGCAGGCGAGCGCTGTCGGCTGCTGACCGGCGTGAGCTTCGTGCTGGGCGAGCAGCGCCGCGACAGCGCGCCCGAGGCCGCGCCGGGCGCACGCGTGGTGCTGCTGGCGCACACGCGACGCGGCTATGGCGATCTCGCAGCGCTGATCAGCCGCACGCGGCAGCGGGTGGCGAAGGGTGGCTATCGACTCGAACTCGATGACTTCGCCGCCGTGGCCGAGTGCTCGGCGCTGATCGTGCCTGCGGCTACCGGCGATGGCGCGACGACGGCGGCGCTGCTCGAGGCCTGCGCGCATCTGCCGCGCACGCTCGGCTACAGCCGTCTGCTGCGCGCCGACGATGGCATCCGCGCCGAGGTGCTGCTCGCGCTGTCGCGGCGGCACCGGCTGCCGATCGCCGCCTGCGGCGATGTGCTGATGCACGAGCCTTCGCGCAAGCCGCTGCACGATGTGCTGACCGCCGTGCGTCTGGGCACCACGGTGGCGGCGCTCGGGCCACGCATGAGCGCCAACGCCGAGCGCGTGCTGCGGCCGCTGCCGGCGCTGGCCGCGCTGTACCCAGCCGAATGGCTGCTCGAGAGCGTGAACGTCGCCGAGCGCTGCACGTTCACGCTCGACATGCTGCGCTACGAATACCCCGAGGAAATCGTGCCGCCGGGGATGACGCCGAGCGACTATCTGCGCGGGGAGACGTGGGCCGGCGCCCGCCGCCGCTATGGCGACGCGATTGCGCCGTCGGTCGCCGCGCTCATCGAGAAGGAACTCGCGCTGATTGCCGAACTGCGCTATGAGGCGTACTTCCTGACCGTGTACGACATCGTGCGCTTCGCCCGCGCCCAGGGCATCCTGTGTCAGGGCCGGGGCTCGGCCGCCAACTCCGCCGTGTGCTATTGCCTGCACATCACCGAGGTCGACCCGGCGCGCATGAACATGCTCTTCGAGCGCTTCGTGTCGAAAGAGCGCAACGAACCGCCCGACATCGATGTCGATTTCGAGCACCAGCGCCGCGAGGAGGTGATCCAGTACATCTACCGCAAGTACGGCCGCGAGCGTGCGGCGCTGTGCGCGAGCGTCACCACCTATCGGCGCAAGGGCGCGCTGCGCGACGTCGGCCGCGCGCTCGGCTTCGCGCCCGATCAGCTCGATCGCATCAGCGGCAACCTGAGCCGCTGGGACGGCCGCGAGGACACCGCGACGCGCCTCGAAGAGCTCGGCTTCGACGGGCAGAGCCGCAAGGTGCGGCAACTGGTTGCGCTGGCCGGCGAGCTCGAAGGCTTTCCGCGTCACCTGTCGCAGCATCCGGGCGGCTTCGTCATCGCCCGCGAGCGGCTCGACCGTCTGGTGCCGATCGAGGACGCGGCGATGCCCGAGCGCACCGTGATCCAGTGGGACAAGGACGACATCGACGCGCTCGGCCTGATGAAGGTCGACGTGCTCGGCCTCGGCATGCTGAGCTGCATCCGTCGCGCACTCGCGCTGGTCGGCGCAGCGCTCGGCCGCACGCCGCAGCGCCCCTTCACGCTCACTGACATCCCGCCGGAAGACCCGGCCGTCTACGACATGCTCTGCCGTGGCGAGAGCACCGGCGTGTTCCAGATCGAATCGCGGGCGCAGATGAACATGCTGCCGCGGCTCAGGCCGCGCAACTACTTCGATCTCGTCGTCGAGGTCGCCATCGTGCGGCCGGGGCCGATTCAGGGCGGCATGGTGCATCCCTACCTGAAGCGTCGGCAGGGCCTCGAAGCGGCGAGCTATCCGAGCGCGGCGGTGAAGGCGGTGCTCGAGCGCACGCTCGGCATCCCGATTTTTCAGGAGCAGGTCATGCAGCTCGCGATGGTGGCGGCCGGCTTCAGCGCCGGCGAAGCGGACCAGTTGCGCCGCGCGATGGCCGCCTGGAAGCGGCAGGGCGGGCTCGGGCACCTGAAGGACAAGCTCACGCGCGGCATGCTCGCCAACGGCTACCGGCCCGAGTTCGCCGAGGCGATCTATCGCCAGATCGAAGGCTTCGCCACCTACGGCTTTCCGGAGTCGCATGCCGCGAGCTTCGCGCTTCTGGTCTATGCCTCGGCGTGGCTCAAGTGCCACCATCCGGCCGCGTTCTGCGCCGCGCTGCTCAACAGCCAGCCGATGGGTTTCTATTCGCCCTCGCAGCTCATTCAGGACGCGCGCCGCGCTGGCGTCACCGTGCTCGCCATCGATGTGCTGCAAAGCACGTGGGAGGCGCATCTCGTGCTGCCGCCGCGGGCGGCGGATGGGGATGGCGGTGCGCCGATGCTGCGGCTCGGGCTGCAACAGGTGGCGGGGTTGCCCGAGGCGGCGGGGCGACGCATCGACGCGGCGCGTGCGGTGCGGCAGTTTCGCAGCGTGCGCGACCTGCTCGAACGGGCCGCGCTCGGGCGCGACGAGGCGGCGCTCCTCGCCCGCGCCGATGCGCTGCGCGAGCTTGCCGGGCATCGCCATCAGGCGCTGTGGAGCGCTGCGCTCGCCGCCGTGCCGGCGTTGCCGCTGGCGCCGCCCGACACCGAGACGCCACCGGCGCTGGCGCCGCTCGCGCCCGGCGAAGAGGTGCTGGCCGACTACGCGAGCACCGGCCTCACGTTGCGTGAGCACCCACTCTCGCTGCTTCGCCCGCAACTCAGCGGCGTCTGTCGCGCCGCCGATCTCGCTGGTCTCACCTCCGGCCGCCGCGTCCGCGTGGCGGGGCTGGTCACCTGTCGGCAACGACCCGCCACGGCGAGCGGCGTCACCTTCGTCACGCTCGAGGACGAAAGCGGCAACAGCAACATCATCGTGTGGCGCGATGTCGCCGAGCGCGACCGCCGCGTGCTGCTGACGGCGCGACTGATGCTCGTCACCGGCACGCTCGAGCGGCAAGGGCCGGTCACCCACCTCATCGCCGCACGGCTCGACGACCGCAGCGAGCTGATCGGCTCGCTCGCCGTGGCGAGCCATGATTTCCATTGAGCCCGTGAAGCCGGGCTGGCGCGCGCCGCCTGTGATTCGCACCAACAATCGTGCCATTCGTCGCAGCGGCGCTGCAAAGCGCCCGCCGATCGCCGACACTGCGCGCTGTTGCCTGCACTTGCGCGCCCCTGGCGCTCACCACGATGATGAACCTCCGCGCCTCTGCCGTCTCCCACGCGATCCTGATCCTCGCCGCCACGTGCCTGCTTGGCGCCGCCGTCGGCGGCCCGGTGAACGCGCAGACGCCCGCCCCCGCTCCGGCCGCCGCTGCGGCGCCCGTCACCGCCCCGGCGCCGGCGAAGCCACGCAACTTTGCGCTGGTTTCCGCCGTGGGAGACCAGTTCCAGTACGTGCGGCAGAAGGAATCGGTCGGCTCGAACTTCATCGACCACTTCGTCAGGAAGACGCTGGTGGTGCCCGACCATGCGCTGAACTACGCCGTGCTGCGCGGCCTCGACCGCGCCGTCGCGCAGGAATATCCGGACAGCGAGCGCGTGCTGCTCGCCATGCGCGGCGTGCCCGACATCCAGAACGCGCTGCCGCAGGATCGCGAGGCGCTCACGATGCAGCACGTGCTCTCGGTGCTGGAAGCGAACCCCGCGCGCAAGGACTGGGACCAGATCATCGTCGTCGTGCCGAAATGGCTGATGAGCGAGCGCCAGGGCATGGGCGGCAAACTCACCGGCATCGGCATTTACGTGCAGCCGCTCGGCAATGACTGGGACACCTCCGGCGATCTGGTCGAGGATGCCGTCGAGGACACCGCCCGCGAGCAGGTGCGCTCGAAGAAATTCGTCGCCCCGTTCTTCTATGTGCAGGTCGTCACGCTCGACGCCAAGACGCTCAAGGTGCTGCGCAGCGAATCGCGCTACGACTTCCGCAAGATCGTCAACAAGGACTCCGCCGCGCTCGACGTGCAGGCGCAGTTCACGCCCGAGCAGCTCGCAGCGCACGTGCAGCGCTTCGTCGAGACCTCCGCGCTGAAGGCCGTCAACGAACAGGCCGACACCGGCACCGTGCAGGTCGGCCCGGTGCGCGAAGTGAAGCCGGAGCCGAAGAAGCCGTAGCGCGATGACGACCGGGTCCGCGCCCCGACGCCGAGTCGTGAAACTCGGGGCGCGTTCGAAGCCGTTGGTGCGGTCCGAGATGCTCGCCTGTCGCAAAACGTCGCGTCCGTACGTCTGATACGGACAGGCGCTCTTCCGCTGAGGACGAAGCGTCGACGTGCCATGCAATGTCAACGACTCCCCGGTGTCCGTCATGCCTGCTCCCGCTCAACCCCGGTTCACGGAAAAAAACCTGTATACGCGGTTTGGGCCGCGTGCGACGGACGTCAAACAAGATGCGCTCGGGGATTGCTATTTCGTCGCCACGCTCGCGGCGGTGGCACGCCAGCGCCCGCAGTACATCAAGAGCTCGATCGCTTACGACCGCGCGTCGCACCATTTCATCGTCCGCCTGTTCGACATGAAGGGAAAGATCAAATACGTCCATGTGACGCAGACGGAACTGGCCGACAACATCAATCGCCAGGGCGGCAGCTACATGGACAACACCAACAAGGACGAGAATGCGTGGCCCGCCGTGTTCGAGACGGCCTACGCCAAGATGTTCGACTCCAACCCGAAGGACGGGCTGGCCGAGGGCTACAACAAGATCGCCAACGGTGGCTGGCCGAAGGACGCGATGATGGCGATCACCGGATTTCTGGGTACCGAGATTGCGTTCACGATGGAGCCGCCATTGACTCGCGAACAGGCGATCGAACTGCTCGGTTCGCGCGTGGCGCTGGCGCTCAAGCAGAAGAAATTCGTCACCTTGTGGTCGGTGCCCGAAATCGACAAGCGGAACTGGCTTGAGAAGGCGCTCGGAACACCCGTGCCGCAGGACGGTCTGGTCGACGATCACGTCTATACCGTGCTGTCGAGACGCAGGCTGGGCACGGCGCGTGGACGGTCAATCTGCGCAACCCCTGGGGCACCAACATGGGCGTCGGTGAAGGCAAAGATGCCGCCTCGGCATTGATCTCGGTGCCGTTGCGGACGTTGGTCGACACCGGTGGGTTACGGTCATTCCGCGTCAGCGATCGGCGCTTGCGTTGAAAGCGTTCGATGATCAAGCAAACTTTCTTTGTGACAACCGCCGTCTTGGCGCTATTTTCGTCGGGGTGCAGCATGGCTGATACGGTAACCGCTATCTCTCCGGTCAACGAGCATGTGCAGCCGGTTGACGCTGCCACGGCGTCGGCTGACGTGGCAGCGCTCGATGCTGAGGTGACCGCGTTCCTGCGCGGCCGCTACACGATCGAGTCGGCAAGCTATTACCACTTTGCGGGCGAGATTCCGTGGGTCGCGATCGCCAAGAGCGTGCAGAACCAGATGCGCGAGAAGGCGATCGAGCGCGTGGTCTTCGACTGGAACAACCCGGGCTACGACTTCGTCGAGGTCTACCCGCAAGGCAAGAGCGCGTTCGCGGTGGCGATGTACACGAAGAGTTCGCGCAGCAAGCAAAAGTTGGTCGGCTATTTCGTGTTGAGCGCCGCCAGGTAGTTCGCTTGCGGTTGGCCTTCGGCGTTGCGCGCACGGCGGCATTCGCGCAGCGCGCTGCGACCGCTGCGTTCTCTACAATGCCCGCTCAATCGATGAGCGAGCGCCTGTCCAGTGCCCGAACCTGCCGAAGGCGATGCCTTCTCCCTGTCCGATTTCGATTACGCGCTGCCGCCGGAGCTGATCGCGCAATACCCGCTGCCCGAGCGTTCGGCGAGCAGGCTGCTCGATGGGCGCACGCTGCCGCCGACCGATCGCACGTTTCGTGAGTTGCCGCAACTGCTCGATGCCAACGATCTCTTGGTGTTCAACGACACGCGGGTCGTCCACGCGCGGCTGCGTGCGACGAAGGAGAGCGGCGGCGCGGTCGAGATCCTGATCGAGCGCGTGCTCTCGCCCACCGTGGCGCTCGCGCAACTGCGCGCGAGCCACGCGCCGAAGCCGGGCACGCGGCTGCGCATCTCCGGGCGCGCGACGGCCGAGGTGGCGGGACGCGAGGATCGTTTCTTCGTGCTGCGGCTGCTCGGCGATTCAGCCGAGGATTTCGCCGCGCTGATGCGCTCGGCGGGCGAGGTGCCGCTGCCGCCCTACATGCAGCGCGCGGCCGGTGCGGCCGATGACGAGCGCTACCAGACGGTCTACGCGGCCAACGAGGGCGCGGTGGCGGCGCCGACGGCAGGGCTGCATTTCGATGATGAGGTGCTCTCGGCGTGCCGCGCACGCGGCGTCGCGATGGCGCGGGTGACGCTGCACGTCGGCGCTGGCACCTTTCTGCCGGTCAAGAGCGAGCGGCTCGCGGAGCATCGCATGCATCACGAGCGCTATCGTCTGCCGCAGGCGACGGCGGAGGCGATTGCCGCGTGCCGGGCGCGCGGCGGGCGCGTGGTGGCGGTCGGGACGACGACGGTGCGCACGCTCGAAGCGGCGGCCCGCGCACTGGGCGGCGTGGAACGGCTTGCCGCGCACGAGGGCGAGACGGATCTCTTCATCACGCCGGGCTACCGCTTTCAGGTGGTCGATCGGTTGATAACGAATTTTCATCTGCCGAAGTCGACGCTCCTGATGCTGGTGTCGGCCTTTGCCGGGTACGCGCACGTGCGCGCGCTCTACGCGCATGCGATCGCGGCGCGCTACCGTTTTTTCAGCTACGGGGACGCGATGCTGCTCGCGAGGACGCCATGAAGTTCGAACTGCTCGCCACCGATGGCCACGCGCGGCGCGGACGTCTGCACCTGAAGCATGGCGTCGTCGAGACGCCGATCTTCATGCCCGTTGGCACCTACGGCACGGTGAAGGCGATGACGCCGGCGCAGCTCGCCGACATCGGCGCGCAGATCATCCTCGGCAATACGTTCCATCTGTGGCTGCGGCCCGGTTGCGACATCGTCGAATCGTTTCGCGGACTGCATGCCTTCATGGGCTGGAGCGGGCCGATCCTGACCGATTCCGGCGGCTTTCAGGTGTTCTCGCTCGGTGAGTTGCGCAAGATCACCGAGGAGGGCGTGCAGTTCGCCTCTCCGATCAACGGCGATCGGCTCTTCCTGTCGCCCGAGGTGTCGATGCAGATTCAGCACACGCTGCGCTCCGACATCGTCATGCAGCTCGACGAGTGCACGCCGGCCGATGCGACGTACGAGGCGGCGCAGGCCTCGATGCTGATGAGTCGACGCTGGGCGCTGCGCTCGCAGCAGGAGTTCCGGCGTCTGGGCAACGACAACGCGTTGTTCGGCATCGTGCAGGGCACGCTGTTCGAGGCGCTGCGTGCGGAGTCGCTGGCCGGGCTCGTCGACATCGGCTTCGATGGCATCGCGGTGGGTGGGTTGTCGGTCGGCGAGACGAAGGAGGACATGCATCGCATCCTCGACTTCATCGGGCCGCGCCTGCCGGCCGACAAGCCGCACTATCTGATGGGCGTCGGCACGCCGGAGGATCTGGTCTACGCCGTCGAGCGCGGGCTCGACATGTTCGATTGCGTGATGCCGACGCGCAACGCGCGCAACGGCTGGCTCTTCACGCGTCATGGCGACATCAAGCTGAAGAACGCACGCTTTCGCGATGACCACCGGCCGCTCGATGAATCGTGCACGTGCTACACCTGCCGCCATTTCAGCCGCGCCTACCTGCACCACCTGCACCGTTGCGGCGAAATTCTCGGCGCGGTGTTGAACACCGTGCACAACCTGCATTACTACCTGAACCTTGCACGCGAGATGCGCGTGGCCATCGAGGCGGGCGATTTCGTGGTCTGGCGCGAGGCCTTTCATCGTGACCGTGCGCGCGGCACGCAGTGAGTTCGCGTCTTCGGCGCGGTGCCGCTATTCGCCTTCGCCGAACTTGTCCTCGATCAGCGCAACCAGCGCCTGCATGGCGTCGGCTTCATCGGGGCCGTCGGTTTCGATCTGGATGGTGATGCCCTTGCCGGCGGCGAGCATCATGACGCCCATGATGCTCTTGGCGTTGACGCGGCGGTCGTTGCGAAGCAGGTTCACCTCGCACTGGAAGCGGGTGGCGGTCTGGGTGATCTTCGCGGAGGCGCGGGCGTGCAGTCCGAGTTTGTTGGTGATCTCGATGTCGCGCTTTTGCATATGCGCCGTGTTTTATCAGGCCCGGCGCCACGCTCGGGTGTCGCGTTGCGTTTCAATGTGGGTTCAATGCGGTTTGAGTGCGGGCAACCCTTCGTTGGCTGCGGAGTGCGCGACCTGCGGGCCGCGCACGGGGTCGGCTTCGATCTGGAACACGCCCTCGCAGCCACCACCGACCACGCGCTTCAAGAGCATGTCCATGCCGCGGTCACGGTAGCTCAGCGCGCGCACGAGCATCGGCACGTTGACGCCGGCGACCGCTTCGACGTGGCCCGGTGCCAGCAGCCGGCAGGCGAGGTTGGCGGGGCTGGCGCCGAAGATGTCGGTGAGGATCAGCACGCCGTCGCCATCGTCGATCTCGTGGATCAGGCTGCGCGCGGCGTCGACCAGATCCGAGGGGCACTGGTTGGCCGCCACCGGCAGCGCCGCGAGCGCGTCGGGACGGCGCCCAAGCACGTGCGAGGCGCACTGGATCAGCGCCTCGCCGAGCTGATCATGGGTGATGAGGAGAATACCGACCATGCCGCACCCTCGATTCGGCCTCGTGGCGAGCGCGTCGCTGCCGAGGCGGAAAGTCAATCATCGCGCGATCCGGCCGTGCTGTCCACGGTCACCGGCGTGCGCATGAATTCATGCTAACAGGTAAATTGCTGCGCTGCGGCAAAAATCCAGGGCTCAGCGCTGGAGCGCGGACTCCAAGTTGCGAATAAACATCGCCGCGACGTCGAAACCGGTTTGCCGGGTGATCTCGACGAAACCGGTGGGGCTGGTGACGTTGATTTCGGTGACCTTGTCGCCGATGACGTCGAGCCCGACCAGAAAGAGCCCTTCGGCCGACAGCCGCTTGGCCATCGTTTCCGCGATGCGGCGGTCGTCCGCGCTGAGCGGGCGCGCCTCGGGGCGACCGCCGGCGGCCATGTTGCCGCGTGTCTCGCCGCTCATCGGAATGCGGGCGAGGGCGAAGGGCACGACCTCGCCGCCGATCAGCAGGATGCGCTTGTCGCCGGCGGCGATCTCGGGCAGGTAGCGCTGCGCCATGATGCTCTGCGTGCCGAGGTGGGTCAGCGTCTCGATGATGACCGAGAGGTTGCGGTCGCCGTCGCGGACGTGGAAGATGCCGCTGCCGCCCATGCCGTCGAGCGGCTTGAAGATCGCCTCGCCGTATTCGTGCACGAATTCGCGCAGCACGGCCGCCGAGCGCGTGACGGTGGTCGCGGCGATCATGTCCGGGTGCTTGAGGATCGCCATCTTCTCGTTGTTGTCGCGGATGGCGCCGGGGCGGTTGAAGACATGGGCGCCCTGCTCGCAGGCACGCTCGAAGAGGTAAGTGTGATAGATGTACTCCATGTCGAACGGCGGGTCCTTGCGCTCGATGACGGCGTCGAAGGCAGAGAGCGGCTGCGCCGCGCGTTCGTAGAGCTCGTACCAGTCGTGCTCGTCGTCGTTGACGGCGATCGGCTGCGCGAAGGCCTGCACGATGCCGTGGCTGGCGAAGACGTTGCCGGGTTCGATGACGAAGAGCTGGTGGCCGCGCGCCTGGGCGGCGCGCATCATGGCGACCGAGGAATCCTTGTATGCCTTCAGCCGGGCGACCGGGTCGACGTGAAACGCGATTTTCATGGGCGTGGAGGATAACCCTCGCCGTCTTGGATCATCAGCTTTTCACGTCAAGGCGCATCTACAACGGGCTTGGCGGCACGAATCACGAAAAGTCGACTTTTGGTGAAATCGCGCTCTGAGCCCGTTTTGAATGCGGGTTTCACTCAAAAGATGTAGGGCAATTTGGTGGTCGTTGCGACGGCTTTTCGTCCCCGGCAACGGCGAAAAACCGTAAGTATTTGATTTTCAAGGAAAACTCACGCCGACACGGCGCGGCGTGCGCCGCGCGTCGCCCTGTTCGGACTCAGCGCTTGCTGCCCTTCGGGTCGGGCAGGGGCTTGGCGGGCGTGGCGGCGGGCGGCGCCTTGGCTGCGGCGAGGCGGGCTGCCTCGGCCTCGAGCAGGGCCGCCAGCCGGGTGTGCTCGGCGGCGTTGCTGGCCGCGAGCTCGGCGCGCTCGCGGCGTTTTCGTGAGAGCAGCTCGCTGACGCGCGGCAGTTCGGCCTTGGCGTCGAGCGTCTGACCGGAGCCCGACTTGGCGCTGGCGGCGGCCTTGCCGGGCGCCGTCTTCGCGTCACCCTCGGACTTGCTGGTGGCGAGCAGGCGCGCCTGTTCGGGCGCGGTCAAGGCCACGCCCTGGGCCGCCTTCGTGAGCAGCGCCTCGCGCTCGGCGAGGGCGGCGATGTCGGTGTCGAGCGTGGCCAGCGCGCGGCCACGGGCGCGGTCGTGGTCGAGCAGCGTGGGGTAGGTGGCCATCAGCGCGCGGTCCTTGCGCTCCTGCTCGCGCTGCGCTTCCTGCGCTTTTGCTTCTTCGGCCGCGCGCAGCGCGGCGGCGCGCTTCTCTTCGGCGGTCAGCGCGCGCTCGACGCTGCCCTTCACGGTGCCGTCGGTGCGCAGTTCCTTGCGCGCGCGGTCGGTGGCGCTCGGCGGCACGCTGTCGCTGTATTGCACGCGACCGTTCTCATCGACCCATTTGTAGAGCTGCGCTTGGGCGAGCGTTGCGGTCGTTGCGAGCGTCAGCGCGGTGAGCAGCGCGCAAGGCCGCCACGGCCGAAGGGGTCGGGGGCGAGACGGGACGCGGTCAGGACGGGACGCCGTATTGGGCACGGTAGCTCTCGATCTTTTGCTGATGGGCGTGCAGCGCGGGCTCGGTGGCCACCAGTTCCAGCACATCAGGCAAGGACGCAATGGCGACGACGGGGATGCCAAACGTCGCCTCTACCTCTTGCACTGCAGAGAGCGTGCCAGTGCCGCGTTCGCGGCGGTCGAGCATGATCAGCACGCCCGCCGGCGTGGCGCCTGCCGCCCGAATCAGCGCCACCGACTCGCGTACGCTGGTGCCGGCGGTGATCACGTCATCGACGATCAGCACGCGACCGGCCAGCGGTGCGCCGACGATGAGCCCGCCTTCGCCGTGATCCTTCGCCTCCTTGCGGTTGAAGGCATACGGCAGATTGTGACCTTTTTCGGCAAGTCCGATGGCCAGCGCCGACACCAGCGGAATGCCCTTGTACGCGGGGCCGAAGGTCATGTCGAAGGGTACGCCGGCGGCGAGGACGGCGTCGGCGTAATACGCGCCGAGCCGGCGCAGCGATTCGCCGCTGTTGAAGAGCCCGCTGTTGAAGAAGTACGGCGACAGCCGCCCCGATTTCGTCTTGAATTCGCCAAAACGAAGCACGTCGCAATCGAGCGCGAAGCGCAGGAATTGCTGGCGGAAGGAGAGGGTTGGCGGCGGCTGCGTCATGATTCGGGGCGATCGAAGAAAATTCGATTTTCACCCAATTGCCGCGCCTTCGATGGCGCCATCGCCCTTCCCATGCGCATCGTGACCCTGAACGCCAATGGCATCCGCTCCGCCCACGACAAGGGGCTCGCCGAATGGATGCACGCGCTGCGCGGCTGGGACGTCTTTTGCGTGCAGGAGCTTCGGGCCACACCCGAGGACGTGCCCGAGGCGCTGCAACGCCCCAAGCGCAGCCATGCGATCTTCAACCCGGCCGAGCGCCGAGGCTACGCCGGCACCGCGCTGTGGTCGCGGCGCGCGGCGAGCGGGGTGTGCACCGGCTTCGGGGTGCCCGAATTCGACCGTGAGGGGCGCTATCTCGAAGCGGATTTCGGCGCCGCGACGGTCGTCTCGCTGTATCTGCCGTCCGGGTCGGCGGGGCCGGAGCGCCAGGCGAGCAAGGACCGCTTTCTGCTCTCCTTTCGCGAGCATCTGAGGGCGCTGCGCGCCAGCGGCCGCGAGATCGTCATCGTCGGTGACTTCAACATCGCGCACCGCGAGATCGACCTGCGCAACTGGCGCAGCAACCAGAAAAACTCAGGCTTCCTGCCGCACGAGCGCGCCTGGCTGACCGAAGTGTTCGACGAGATCGGGTTTGTCGATGTCTTTCGCCGCCTCGACCCTCGGCCCGAGCAATACACATGGTGGAGCAACCGCGGCAACGCCTACGCCAACAACGTCGGGTGGCGCCTCGACTATCAGATCGCGACCCCCGGCATCGCCGCCACCGCCCGACGAGCGCAGATCTATCGCGAACGGAAATTCTCGGACCACGCGCCGCTAATCATCGATTACGACTTCGCGCTCTAGGGAAGCGCTGATCCAAAGCCCCTTTCGCGCTGATGTTCGCGACGCTCGCCGTGCCTGGGATTCACGGAGCGCACGCCAATGCTGCCTGGGCGCTGCCTGCCGAGCTTGGCGCGCTGCGCGGCACCGGTAACCGCCGGATCGATGCTGCTTGAATGCAACGTAGAGCAGGGGGTCGACTGCGACGCGGTCGGCACATGACACATGTCAACGACCTCGCGTGGCGAAGTCCATAGCCTAATCAAGGACAAAAGCGCCGCGCGGTGCATATCGTCGGCGGCTGCTGAAACCGGGCTCGGAGGTTGCTGTGGGTGACTCTGTTTCGACTGGATGGTGCTGGCGAGTATGGCCGCAACTGGCCTGCGCCGTTATCTCCGCCACGATGGCCGCGCTTGCCGCCGCGCAACCTATCGCGCACTGGCCGGCAGAAGGCAACGCGCTCGATGCCATCGGTACCCATCATGGCAACTTGCACAACAGCACGACGTTTGCTGCAGGTATCACGGGCCAGGCGTTCAGCCTCAACGGCGTCAACGATTACGTGTCGATCCCGGCGTTCGGCATGTCCGGTGACTGGACGATCGAGGGCTGGATGAACCCGTCGCTGTGCAGCGACGGCATTGCCTGCCCGCTGCTCAACCGCGGCACGTTGACCGTTGGTTACTGGCAGACCGGTGGTTCCCAGCGCACGCGCTTCGGGCTCTACATTTACGACGGTGGACCGGCGGGTATTTCCCTGTTCAGCAGCCGCAGGGGCTTTGCGCTGAACGAATGGCACTACCTTGCGATCACCCGTGCCGGCGACACCTTCTCGCTCTACGTCGATGGGGTACTGGAAAACCAGCAGACAGTCGCCGGTGCCACGACCAGCTACCTGGCAAGCGACTTCTATTTGGGCTACTGGCCGTACGGGGGCATTTGTCCGGTTGGCTGCACCGTCACCAACACGGGCGGCCGCATCGACGAGGTCAAGGTTTGGGATCGGGCGCTGTCGGCGAGCGAGGTCGCAGCGGCAGCACGCGCCGGCGTTGCCAGCTCCGGCGCGCTGGCGCTTGCGGTCAATGCCAACCCGGTGGCGGCCGGTGAGCCGATGGTGTTGACGGCGTCACCCCCGGCCAACAGCACGGGCGGCAGCGTCACCTTCGTCGTCAACGGCGAGGTGTGGTGCGACCGCGTAGCCGTGGCGTCGGGCAAAGCGGCGTGCACCATCAGCTATCCTGCCGCAGGAGCCTACAGCGCGTGGGCAATCTGGTCAGGCAGTGGCGGCAATCTGCCGGCAGCGAGCGTGCCGATTGCCGTGACGGTTGGCGGGCCGGCCGTTGCACTCGATGTTTGTACTGCCTGCCCGCACACCACGATCCAGAGCGCTGTCGATGCGGCACCGGCTGCCAGCGTGGCGACGATCCGTGTCGCACAGGGCACCTACAGCGAAAAGGTCACCATTCCCGAAGGACGGCGCTACCTGCTTCGAGGCGGATGGACGCAGGATTTCTCGTCACGCAGCAACGATCCATCGACGACTGTTATCACCTTGCCGGTGCCAGGAATTGTTGTCGTCAAAGCCATTGCCGGGCAAAACGTCGCGCTGAACCTGGATGGTTTTCGCGTCACCGGCGGTAGCGGTGACAGCTATGAAATCGGCATGGGGGTGACCGCCGCGGCCAACGGCGGTGGTGTCGTTGACCTCACGCTGGACAATTGCCTGATCGACAACAACAGCGCTGGCCACGGTTATGGCGCGGGTGTGGGCGCCCAAGCGCATGGTGCTGGCAGCGTGCTCAACCTCACACTCAACCGCGTTCGCGTGGTGCACAACACCATCACCTTCTACGCCGGCGCCGGGCTTTACTTGGCTGCCGACAACGCCGCCGTGCTCAATGCACAGCTGACGAACACGCTGGTCGCCCGCAACACCGCGATGTACGGCGCCGGCTTTTATGTTGCGGCAGCCGCGCCTGATGGCTACGGCGGCTTGATCAATCCGGGCACGGTCAACCTGTCGCTGCTGAACGGTACGGTGACGGCCAACCACGCCTTCCAGTACAGCTACTACGGGGGTGGCTATGGCGGCGGCATGTCGGTGGACGGACTGATCGGCACCGTCAACATCACGGCAAAGAATTCAATCGTGTATGGCAACACCGCGACCAACCCCGCAGCGACCGACTTTTATCTCGATCACCGTGCCGCCGGCCAATTGACTATCGATGCCACGTTCTCCGACATCGGGACGATCTACAACGAGCCGGCGTCACCGGCCACCGTTACGCTGGGCAGCGGTACCATCAGCAGTGATCCCTTGTTTGTCAGCCCGGCAGTGGACAACTTCCGGCCCCAGGGTGGTTCACCCGTGGTCGACACCGGCACCGCGAGCGGCGCGCCATCGGGCGATCTTGATGGCGCGCCAAGGCCAGTGGGCTCCGGCATCGATATGGGTGCCTATGAAATCGACGCGACGCCGGACGCGATCAGCTTTGCGGCGCAGACCGCTGTCCCGCTTGAAAGCTGGATTGAATCCGCCAGTGCAACGGTCAGCGGTATCACCGTGCCGGTCGCGGTCTCGACAACGGGCGGTGAATACGCCGTTTCGACCGATGCCGGTACATCGTGGAGCGCGTGGAGCGCAGCCGCCGGCAGCGTGTCTGCGGGGGATTTGATCAAGCTGCGCGTGCTGTCATCCATGAGCTATTACGATGTATCGTCAGCGGCAGTGCGGCTTGGCAGCGTCAATGCGAGCTTCGCTGCGACCACGCTGAGCGGCTCGCTTGACATTGACCAGGATGGCAGCTTCGACGCGGCGACTGACGGTGTACTGGTGTTGCGCTATCTGTTCGGCCTCCGTGGTGACGCGCTCGTCGCCGGCGCAGTCGGCGCCAATGCGCAACGCTCGGACGCCACCGCGATCGTGGCCTATCTCGATCGCCTGCGCCTGCAGCTAGACGTTGATGCTGACGGCAGCGCGCTTGCCTTGACCGACGGTCTGCTCGTCTTGCGCCATGTGCTGGGGCTGCGCGACAGCTCCCTGGTCAACGCGGCGACAGGTAGCGGCGCCACGCGCGACGCGGCCGGCATCGACGCCGCGATCGGGCGCATGCGACCGTAGGCGGGTTGCGCCAGCACGCTGCCCGCAGGTACAGCCTGCGCCAAGCCCGCTGCATGCTTCGTTACGCGACCATCACCCGTCACATACGTTCAGAAAAACCGCTGCGTTGCGGCGATCAAGTCCGGGTCGACGCACTCGCTGAGCAGGGGCAGATGTTCGGCGTGCTGCGTGGCGACCCATCTACCCCACGCGCGGGCTGAATCCGAACGTGCGCGGCCCCTGAACTGCTCGCGTGCTGGAGCAATGATGAACAAGCCCCCGGCACCTACTCGACGGTCACCGACTTCGCGAGGTTGCGCGGCTTGTCGACATCGGTGCCGCGTGCGGTGGCCGTGTGGTACGCGAGCAGTTGCAGCGGCACCACGTGCAGGATGGGCGAGAGCACGCCGTAGTGCTCGGGCAGGCGGATCACGTGCACGCCATCGCTCGCCGTGATCTTCGAATCGGCATCGGCGAACACGAAGAGCTCGCCGCCACGGGCGCGGACTTCCTGCAGATTGCTCTTCAATTTTTCGATCAGCGCATCATTGGGGGCGACGACCACGACCGGCATCGCGGCCGTGACGAGCGCGAGCGGCCCGTGCTTGAGTTCGCCCGCCGGGTAGGCCTCGGCGTGGATGTAGCTGATCTCCTTGAGTTTCAGCGCCCCTTCGAGCGCGATCGGGTAGTGCGGGCCGCGCCCGAGGAAGAGTGCGTTTTCATGCCGCGCGAAGCGCTCGGCCCAGGCGATGATCTGCGGTTCGAGCGCGAGCACGCTGCCGAGCGCGACCGGCAGGTGGCGCAGCGAGCGCAGGTGCGCGCTCTCTTGCGCCGCATCGAGATGGCCGCGCAGCCGCGCGAGCGTCAGCGTGAGCAGGAAGAGTGCGGTCAGTTGCGTCGTGAACGCCTTGGTCGACGCCACCCCGATCTCCACACCGGCGCGGGTGATGCAGGCCAGTTCGCATTCGCGCACCATCGCGCTCGTCGCCACGTTGCAGATGGTGAGTGTGTGCCGATGGCCGAGCGTGCGCGCGTGACGCAGCGCCGCGAGCGTGTCGGCCGTTTCGCCCGACTGCGAGATGGTGACCACCAACGTGCGCGCGTTGGCGATGCTGTCGCGATAGCGATACTCGCTCGCCACTTCCACGGTGCACGGGATGCGCGCGATGCTCTCCAGCCAGTAGCGCGCCGTGGCGCCGCTGTAGTAGCTCGTGCCACAGGCGAGGATCAGCACCGAGTCGATTTCGGCGAAGACCGCACCGGCCTTCGCACCGAAAATTTCCGGCACGATCGCCTCGATGCCCTGCAAGGTGTCCGCAATGGCGCGCGGTTGTTCGAAAATTTCCTTCTGCATGTAGTGCCGGTACGGACCGAGTTCGGCAGCCCCTGAATGTGCGTGCACGGTGTGCACCGGTCGCGCCGCCGTCACGTCGCGACCCTCGCGGTCAGCGATCCACACGCGCCCGATTTGCAGATCGACGACATCGCCCTCTTCGAGGTAGATGATCTGGTCGGTGACGCCGACCAGCGCCATGGCGTCGCTCGCGAGAAAGTTCTCGCCGTGGCCGACGCCCACGACGAGCGGGGAGCCGAATCGGGCACCGACCACGCGATGCGGTTCGTCGCGGCAGAACGCGGCGATGGCATAGGCGCCGAGCAGGCGCGCGCACGCCGCCTGCACGGCCGCAAAGAGGTCGCCATCGTAGTGGTGATCGACGAGGTGCACGATGACCTCGGTGTCGGTCTGGCTCGCGAATGCGTAGCCCTGCGCCATCAGTTCCGCGCGCAGCGCTTCGTGGTTCTCGATGATGCCGTTGTGCACGAGCGCAATGCGCTCACGCGAAAAATGCGGATGGGCGTTGGCGACCGCGGGCGCGCCGTGGGTCGCCCAGCGCGTATGCGCGATGCCGGTGGTGCCGGCGAGGCCGCTGTGCGTCACCTCACGCGTGAGCTCCGCCACCCGATGCACGCTGCGCGCCCGGCGCAGTTCGCCATCGGCATGCACGGCAACGCCGCACGAGTCGTAGCCGCGGTATTCGAGCCGTTGCAGCCCGGCGACGAGGATCGGGGTGATGTTTCTTGACGCGACCGCGCCGACGATGCCGCACATGAGAGCGATGCCTTCCTTCCGGTGCCGTATGGGACGAACGCGCCGCGCGTGCCGACGGCGATGTCGACCACGCGAGCGCGGCGCAAGCATAGCGATAATGACGTGCAGTAAAATTGCAAAATCCAAACGATAATGAATGAATTTGCTTGTCAATGCATTGTGTGCAATAAAATTCCATGGTGGTGCGAATGATGCATGAAAAATGCGGCAACACCGTCCGCTCAAGCGTTCGCGGCGAACCGGTCCGATGTCACGATGGGCACGTTTCGGGCGCGGCCGTCCAAGCGCATGCAGCGCCGACACCATGGCGCGTGCGGCCGTGACGGCGACGCTCGACGCCCTCGATTGGCGCCTGTTGGCCGAATTGCAACGTGACGCCGCGCAGACCAATGCCGAACTCGCCGCGCATGCGTTCACTTCGCCAGCGACGGCGCTGCGCCGCGTGCGGGCGTTGCGCGAGCACGGCATCATCGAGCGCTCGGTCGCCCTGCTCTCGCCCGAGGCGCTCGGTGCGTCGCTGTCCGCGATCATCGACGTCACGCTCGATGTGCAGAACGCGGAGGCCTTCGTCGCGTTCGAGCGGCTCGTCGCGCCCGAGGCGGCCATCACGCAGGTCTATCAGACCGGCCCGGCCGTCGATTTCACGGTGTTTGTCGTGGTGAGCACGATGGCCGACTATCAGAGCCTCGTGCGACGTGTGTTCACCGCCGAGCACAACGTGCGCAATATTCGCACCCGCTTCGTCAGTCGCCGCTGCAAGTTCGAACCCGCATTGCCGTTGCCGTTGGTTTCATGAGCCGGTTACGGATCGATCGTGTAGACGCTGCCTTCCCAGTCGCCGAAGTCGAGTTCGCCGGAGAGCAGATCGATCGAGTAGAACTGCGTCGCCGATGACGCGCGAACGGGCGTGCGTGTCTGTGTGGCAATCGCCTTGCACAGCGCCCAGCCGTCGCCGGGGCTGGCGAGCCCGCTGACGACGCCGGGTTCGATGTAGGCCGGACCACAGGCATACAGTGTGATGAGATCGAACAGGCCAGCCCACTGCCCGAAGCCGACGCTCATGACGTTTCGATGGGTGACCAGGTCGGCGCCGAGCACCAACCCGGCGCCGCCTTGACCGTTGGCGCCGAACGCGGCCAGAAAGAGCTGGCGCAACCAGTCGGCGTTGCGGTTCATCGGGCGATCGACGGCGCGCAGTTCGAGTCCGTGGCAGTACACCTCGAGCCGAAGAGGCAGACCGGTGGGCTCGCGCTGCAGCGCACGCGCGGCCGCGGTGACGTTGCGGATGGTCTGACCGGTCGAAATCGCCTCGCTCGTCTCGACCGTACGCTGGCGGGCGTTGGAGCGCGGCAACATGCCAAGCAGGCGGCGGTCGTGCAGGCGAACCGTGAGGTGTCCTCCGCCGCCACCACCGGCGCCGCTGACGCGCACATGGATGCGCGCCCAGACACTGCCATTGCTGGGCAACTTCGCGACGATGTCGGTGGTGCCTTCGCGGCGACCGATGATGGAGATGCCGTGCAGATGCCCGTTGCCATCGCTCGACCAGGTTGGCACGTTGCTGCGCCCGAACGGGTCCTGCGCGACGTAGGCGATCGAATCGTCCTCGCTTTGCGGCACCAGCATCTCGCGGCCGACCCGACCGCCCCACAACCCGAGCGAGCGTACACCGCCGGTGCGCGCGGTGGCCTCCGCGGTCGGCGGCATCGTCGCGGCGCTCGCGCCCTCGTCGATGAAAAAGTGAGCCATCACGCGCCTCCGTTCGGTAGTCCAGCGTCATCGATACAGACGTCGTGGCGCCTGCGGATGCGACGTCCGTGATCGCGATGGTGGCGATGGTCATGTCGGCGTCGGCCATGGATGCCGGGTTCGTGACCTTGGTCACGATCGCGTGGGCGCCGTCAACGTGCCCACGCGGCCTGCCGTTTCGAGAGCACCTGCGATGCCATCGAGCCCGGCGCCTCCTGCGTCGGGTCGGCGACGTCGGTGTCCGGCACAAGGGGGGCAGGACGCTACGGCGCGACGTCGCGATTCAATGGAGTTTGCCATGACCACAACCACTACCCTTCGTCGGCACCGCGACAGCGTTGCCGCCCGCCCCACCATGCGAGTCCCGTCGACGCTGACGCTGTGCGCCGCAGGCGTTCTCGTCAGCCTGCTCGGCGCCTGCACCGTCATCGAGCGGCCCGTCGTCGTGCGCGAGAGCCCGCCGCCGGTGGCCGCCACCGTGCCCGCCGTGGCGCCGCCTCCCGTCGTCAGCGTTTACGAGGACATGGTCATCGGCCAGCCCGATCCGATCTTCGTGCCATGGGCGCCGCCACCGCTTCTCGTCCAGGTGCCGCCTGCGGAGCCGTTTCCGGGCGCCGTATGGGTAGGGGGGTACTGGGTCTGGCACCAACGCTGGGTCTGGTCGTCAGGCTACTGGGCTCGCCCGCCGACGCTGGGTTACGTCTGGTTCGACCCGTACTACGAGCATCGTGGCGACGGCGTGGTCTTCGTCAACGGCTTCTGGGCGGCACCGGGCGTTCGCTTCGTAGCGCCGGCACCCACACTGCGATTGACGTTGTCGGTCACCGCGGCGGGGGCGTTTGGTACCGCTGCCATCGGGCCACAGGGGGTTTTCGTGCCTGCGCCTCCGGGTTCGCGTGCCGGATTGATCGTTCCAGCGCCGATCGGGACGGCGCCGGCTGTCGTCGTCAGCGCTCCTGCTCTGATCAACCCGGGCATGCGCGTCGTACAAAACACCCACGTGACGATCAACGAACGGACGACGATCAACAACACCACGAACATCACCAACGTTCGCAATGTGACGGTGATGGCGCCCGCCACCGCGACGGCAAACCATGCCGCGTTTTCGTCGGAGGTGCCGTCGCAGGCGGCGCTCGCGGCGGCGCGACCGGCGCACGTTGCGTGGCAGGCGCCGGTGCCGCAATCACGCGAACGCGTGCAGCTTGCCGGCGTTGCCAACCACGCGCCACTTGCGTTACCTCCGGCGCAGCGCGTGAATGTCGGGCCACCGACCACGGCGGTACACACCGCACCGCGTGAACTCGCGCCGGCCGCGGAGCGGCTCGCTCCACCGAGTGCGCAGGAAAACCACGCCGTGCAGGAGCGTGAGCGTGTCGTACGCCCTGCGGACGCGGCGAGTGGCCGCATGGAGCCGCTGCGCGCCGGTGAAGCGCGGCCGGCGGTGACCGAGTCGCGCCCGGTTACGGAACGTACGCAGGAATCGCGGCCGACTCCCGCCGTTTCAGCGCCGGCGCTGGAACCGCGTCAGATGCCAGCTGCCGAGCGCGCGCGCGAACGCGCTGCGGAATCGGCGGAGCGCGCGAAAGCGGCTGCGCAACAGCGCGAAGTGAAAGCCGAGCAGCGTGAGGCGGCGCGCGCGAAAGCCGAGGAGCGAGCGGCGCCGCGTGCGAAGCCCGAGCACCGCGAACCGCCGAAAGAAGAGAAGGGCGAGAAGCGTCCAAAAGAATGACGCACGGGCAAGGTCGCCACGACCCTGTCGCGGCACCAAAAAAAAGCCGGCTCGGAGCCGGCTTTTTCGTGTGCCCGCGCGTCAGGGTTTCGCCGTGCGCTTCGCTTCGTCGATGTCCATCAAATGCCAGAAGTGCTGACGGTAGGGCATGCGCTTGTAGTTCAGCAGCCACGGCTGAATCAACACGTTTTGGTAGCGGAACACGCCCGGACTCCAGACGGAGTAGACGGTGGCGATCTGGTTCATCGCGCGATAGAGCGCCCAGCGTTCAGCACCGAGCGGCAGCGTTTGCGCCTTGTCGTAGAGTTGGTCATAGAGCGGGAGCTTCATGCGGGCAAAATTCGACTGCCCGATGTTCTTGCTGTAGAGAAGTTGGACGAATGAGTTGCCGTCGGTCGAATTGGAGATCCAGCCCAGGCCCCAGAACTGGAGCTGCCCGGCGCGACCCTGCTTGAGCAGGTCCGGCCACTTCTGCGTATTGATCGCGAGTTTGATTTTCAGCGAGTCGAGCGCCTTCTTCCAGAGCTCGTCGGCCTCACGATCCGTGGAGCGCGGGGTCGAGGAGCGCGTGATGACGAGTGGCGAGCCATCGGGCATGTCGCGCCAGCCGTCGCCGTCGCGGTCCTTGTAACCAAAGTAGTCGAGCAGCGCGTTGGCGAGTGGAATATCCTGTTGATTGACGTTCGGCAGATTCGGCACGTAGCCGGTCTGTGTCGGCGGGATGATCTGGTTGGCCGGCTCGGCCTGATTGCGAAAGACGACGCGAACATAGTCGTCGGTCGGGAAGGCCATGATGATCGCCCGCCGCAGCGCGATCTTGTCCGGGCTGTAGCCACCGACGATCGGATCATCGAGATTGAAGTAGTCGTAGCTCAACGCGGGTTCGATGGCGCGCTGATGGCGCACGCCACGCTCGACATATTCCGGAAGCAATTTGCCGTCGCTGAGCACGTTGCCGATCAGGTCGTTGCCGACGAACTCATAGTCGAGTCCGCCCGCCTTGAAGGTCAGCAGTCGCGGATTCGACTCCTCGATGATGCTCACTTCGACATTGCCGACGAGCGGCATTTCCGCACCACGGTATTTCGCGATGATCGCGCGATCTTCGGCCGTTTCGCCCTCGGTCAGCGGATAGCTGCGGTGATAGTTCGGGTTCTTCGTCAGGATGACCTTGTTGCCCTTGATCCACTCCTTGATGCGGTATGGACCGACCCCGACCGGGTGATTCATGACGCGGCCGCCGGGGTCGCGGTAGGCTTCGACCACTTCGCGTGCCACGGGTGACCAGTTGTAGTTCAGCATCAGCTCCGTCAGCAGGTAGTCCGGTTGCTTCAGCTTCAATTGCACGGTGTAGCGATCGAGCGCCTTGAGACCGGCGATCGGCTTGTCGTAGTTGAACTTGCCGCTCGCCTTGGCCTCGGCCACCAATTCGTCGGCACCCACCAATTTGCCGTCGATGTGCCACAGCGAAGGCGACAGCATCTTCGGATCGAGCATGCGCTTCCAGGCGTAGATCAGATCGTCCGCCACCAGTTCGCGCTTCTTGCCCTTGAACGCGGGATCATCGGCGAAATAGCTTCCCTTGCGCAGCCGGATCGTCCAGGTCAGCCCATCGGCAGAAATCTCGGGCATCGCTTCGGCGAGCACCGGGCGCAGTTTGGATGGGCGAACGTAATAGTCATACTCGTAGAGCACATCGAAGATGGCCGTATTGATGTGCGCCGAATAGAGGTCGTTGGTCGCCTGCGGGTCGAAACCGGTGACGTCGACCGGGAACGCAACGCGCAGCGTCTTCGACATGTCGGTGGCCGCGGCGTTCGTGCTGGCGCTGGCAAGCGCCGTGCCGAGGATCAGTGCGGCGAACGAGGCAAGGGTGGGCTTCATGGGCGGCGCAGCGGCTCCGTCAGGGCAGATGGTGCGCGGATTATCGCCAAAGCGCCGTGCCGCGGGCGCTTGCGGACACCGGGCTCGCGTCAGGAGCCCTTCGCCGCCTCGTCGACGGCGGCTTGCACCGCCTGATAGAACGCTTCGCGCGCGGCCATGGCCTTCGGGTCACGCGCACCGCCACCCCAATCGGCGTTGGAGACGATCACCAGTTGCCGCTTCGGGTCGATGAAGATGCCTTGACCGAAGATGCCGCGCGCGGCGAAGCTGCCGTCGTCATAGGTCCACCACTGGTAGCCGTAGCCACGGCCGGGGAGGCCGATGTCGGCTTGCTTGTGGGTGGCCTGCGCGAGCCAGTCGTCGGGAACGATGCGCTGGCCCGCGACGATGGCGCCGTCGAGGATGAATTGACCGAAGCGGGCGAAGTCGCGCGGCGTGGCTTGCAGGCAGCAGCCACTGATTTCCTGGCCGGTCTTGCTGAGGAGCCACGTGGCCTCCTGCTCCATGCCGAGCGGTTGCCAGATTTTTTCCTGGAGGTATTGCGCGAGCGGCCGCTTCGTTGCCTGTGTGACCAGGACGCCGATCAGGTTCGTCTCGCCGGTGCTGTAGTTCCAGCGCGTGCCGGGCGGGGCCGCGCGCGGCAGCTGGCGCATGTAGCCGACCAGTGCGTCGACGCCGGGTTCGGGTTGGTAGTTGTTGAAACGCGCGACATCGGACTGCGGGTCGGCGTAGTCCTCGTTCCAGCGTACCCCGGAGGTCATCGTCAGCAATTGCCGCACGCTGACGTCGTCATAGGCCGACCCTTTCATCGCCGGGATGTAGTCGCTTACCTTGTCGTCGAGGCTGCGGATGTAGCCATCGCGCAAGGCCGCGCCCACCAACGTGGAGGTGAACGACTTGGCGACGGAAAAGCTCGTCCACCGCCCGCTGCCGTCAAAGCCGAGTCCGTAGCGCTCCAGTCGCAGGCGTCCGCCCTGCATGATGAGCAGCGCGGCGCTGCGCTGCCCCTCCATGTAGCGATCGATATCGACCTTGATCGCCAGCGGCGTCCCGGTGGGCAGGGCGCGCGGCGTGCCGGATGGCTTGGCCGTGTGCCAGCGGGCGAGCAGCGGAATGCGGTCCATCGCGCGGAAGGCGGCATCCCGTTGCGCTTCGTTCCAGAAGAGCAGATCGCGGTTGGTCGGCAACGTCTTCAGCAGCCCACGGGCTTCACGATCGAGGCTGAACCAGCCTCCGAGCGCTGCGAGAACGAGCACGATCAGTGTGCCGAGAGCGATTTTCTTGATACGTTTCATCGTGGCTTTCCGGAGTCTGGGTGCGGAGTATGCGGCGAACCGTGCTGGGTGCGTCAGGTTGCACGCGCCTCGGTCAGCAGTTGCCCGATCACGGCGCCGAGCGCGAGGTCTTCGATGCGACCGAAATGATGGAGGCGCAGCGCCCCTCGCGCGTCGAACAGGATCAGGCTTGGCGTGCCGCGCAGGCCCCACGCCGCCATCGTGCACGGCAGCCGGTCGCCCTCGGGACCGGGCCGGTCGATGGCGACCGGGAAGCCGATGCGGTACTCGTGCAGGAAGGCGCGCAGCGCGACCTCGGTCATTGCCTCGTGATGCTCGAACACGGAGTGCAGTCCGATGACGCGCACCCCCTCACCGCGGAATGTTCGCTCGACGGCGAGTGCCTGCGGAATGCCGTGCGCCACGCAGCTGGGGCAGAGCATCTGGAACGCATGCACGAGCACGACCTGCCCGCGCAGCTCCCGCCATTCGAGCGGCGCTTCGACGTTGAGCCAGGTGGCGATCTGCCACTCGGGAAGGACGTCGGGTTCGCGCAGCATGGGAGTCGATCAGCCGAGGGACCGCTCGATGTCGGGGGCAATCGATGCCGGTGTGTCCTGCGGCGCAAAGCGCTTCACCTTGCCGTCTGGCGTGACGAGAAATTTCGTGAAGTTCCACTTGATCGCTTCGCTGCCGAGCAGGCCGGGCGCGGCCCTCTTCAGGAATTGGAAGAGCGGTTCCGCGCCCTCGCCATTGACGTCGATCTTGGCGAACACCGGAAACTGAATGTGGTAATTGAGGTCGCAGAACTGTGCGATCGCGTGGGCGTCGCCCGGCTCCTGCGCGCCGAACTGGTTGCAAGGAAACGCCAGCACCTCGAAGCCGCGCGCGTGATAGGCGTCGCGCAGCGCCTGCAGCCCTTCGTATTGCGGCGTGAAGCCGCACTGGCTTGCCGTGTTGACGATCAACAGCGTTTGTCCGCGATATTTCGACAGGCTCTGCGCCTTGCCGTTGCCGGTCTTGACGGTGAAATCGTAGACACGGGTCATTGCGCCGGTCCTTCGCTGTGATGCAGGGCGGCCAGGCCGCGCTCGAGGTCTTCGCGCAGGTCGCGCTCATCCTCGAAGCCGATGGCAAGACGCACCAGCGCGCCGCGGTGCGGCCAGTGGCTGCGTGACCGGTCGAGATCGTAGGTGAGCGCGAGCGATGCGCTCCCGCCCCAGCTCGCGCCGATGCCGAAGTACTGCAACGCCTCGATGAAGCGGGCGGCGGCGTCGGCGCCGTAGTCGTCTTGCAGCACGATCGAGAAAATGCCGGTGGAGCCGGTGAAGTCGCGCTTCCAGATGTCGTGACCGGGACAGTCGGGGAGCGCCGGATGGAGCACCAGTTTCACCTCCGGGCGCGTCTTCAGCCATCGAGCCAGCGAAAGCGTTACCTGTTCGGCGTGCCGGATGCGCAGCGGCATCGTGGTCATGCCGCGCAACACGAGATAGATGTCGTCGGGCGCGCAGCATTGCCCGGTTTGCATGGCCATGTCCTTGACCGCCCGCCACGTCGCCTCGTCGCGCGTGGTGACCGAACCCATGACGAGATCGCTGTGGCCGGCAGGATATTTGGTCAGCGCATGGACGGAGAGGTCGGCGCCGAGTTCGAAGGCGCGCAGATACCAGCCGGCACTGTAGGTGTTGTCGACGACCACCAAGGCACCGGCGGCGTGTGCGGCGCGCGCGATGGCGGGCAGATCGCTCACCTCCATCGTGATTGAACCCGGCGTTTCCACCCACACGACGCGCGTGGTGGGCTTGATTTGCGCGGCAATGCCGGCTCCGACCAGCGGGTCGTAGGCCTCCACGGCGACGTTCATGCGCTTGAGCAGGCCGTTGGCCAACGTCCGCACCGGGTCGTATACGTTGGCGGGCACGAGCACGTGATCCCCGGGGACGACGAAGGGAAGCAGCGCGTAGACCACCGCCGCCAAACCCGAGGGGAACAGCACCGTCGCAAACCCGCCCTCCCACTCGGCGATGCGGTTCTGCAAGTCGCGCGTCGTCGGTGTGCCGGTCGTCCCGTAGGTGTAGGTCGACTCGTCGAAGCCGGAGCGATTGCGCCACTTGGCCACGCTGTCGAACAGCACCGTCGACGCACGCTCGGTGCCCGGTACCAGTGAACGAAAGCCGCCGGCGACCGGGCGTGGCGGGTGGATGAGCGCCGTTTCCGGCAAGGGTTTTTTGTGAGCCATGGGTCAGTGTAGCGCGCGAGCCACTTCTACAATCGGCTCGCATTTCAAGGAGACGTCGATGGTTCGGACATGGTTGCGCGTGGTGGCTCTGATGGCGGTGTTCGGCGGTCTCGCCTCGGGGGCGGCGGCGAAGGACGCGGTCGCGGCGGGCGGCATCGCACCGCCGAAACTGCTGGTCGTCGTGCTGATCGACGGCTTGCCGCAGGAGCAGTTGCTGAAAAACTATGATCTCTTCGTGCCCGGAGGCATTCGGCGATTGATGGATCAGGGCGCCTGGTTTTCCGACGCTCACCAAGCTCACGCGTTCACCGTGACCGCGGTCGGTCATGCCACGATTCTCTCGGGAGCCTATCCGTATCAGACCGGAATCATCGGCAACAGTTGGAAGTCGCGCGAAGGCAAGACGGTGTACAACACGGCGGATGCGCGCTATCGCTATCTCGACGGCACGCCTACGACCGACGACGATGGCGTGAGTCCGAAGAACCTGCAGGTCAGTCTGCTCGGTGACGAACTGCGCTACGCCAACATGAACGCGAGTCGGGTCTTCTCGGTGTCCGGGAAGGATCGCGGCGCCATCCTCATGGCGGGCCGGGGCGGTAGCGCGTACATGTACTCGACCAAGACCGGGCGGTTCACCAGCACGAGCTACTACATGGAGAAGCATCCGGCGTGGTGGGAGGAGTATTACGCCAAATCACCGCAGAATCGCTGGTTCGGGGCACAGTGGAACGTGCTGCTCGACGATGCCCGCGCCTATGCGCGGGCTCTGCCGGAGGGGCAGAAGGCGGCCGTCTATCACCAGATGACGTCGCAGATGGGCTACCGCTACGGCACCGGCGAAACGGAACCGGGCCCGATCTACTACCGCATGCTGCTGCCGAGCCCTTATGGCGACGAGATGACGGCCGACTTTGCGCTCGCCTTGATGAGGGCGGAGTCGGTTGGCCGAAACCCGAAGGGGGTGACCGACATCCTGACCGTCAGCTTTTCCAGTCATGACTACATCAATCACAACTTCGGGCCGGAAAGCGTGCAGTCGATGGACCATCTGCTGCGCCTCGATCGCACGCTGGCGCGGTTCTTCTCGGAAGTTGAATCCTGGGCTGGACGCGACCGTGTCCTGACCGTGTTCACGGCCGACCATGGCTTCATGAATACACCGGAATTCAGCGCCGCGCGTGGGTTCGACTCGACGCGCATCGATCCGACCGACGTGCGCAACGCGGTCAGTGCACTCGCGGAAAAGAAGTTTGGGCTGCCGAAACTCGTCACGCAGCACATGACGGGCGGCTGGACGCTCGATTACGCCGCGATCGATGGCAAGGGACTCAACCGCGAGGAAGTTGAAACGTTCATCGCGCGCGCTGCCATGGCGCAACCCGGTATCGCGTTCGCGTTCACCCGAACCCAGCTCGAACGGGGCGATCTGCCGCGCCATCGCGTGGGGGTGCTCGCGCAGCGTGCGTGGTACCAACCTTCGGCCGTCGACATCATGGTGATCCCGAAGCCGTTTCACTATTTTCAGTCGAAGAACGCGAACCCGGGCAGCGCCAGCTCACACGGTTCGCCCTACAGCTACGACACCAACGTCCCGCTCTTGATGCACGGGCCGAAGTGGCTGAAGGCCGGCCGCTATACGCGCTATGTCGAGACGGTGGATATCGCGCCGACGCTTGCGCAGCTCTTGAATGTCCGCATGCCGAGCGCGAGCGAGGGGCGCGTGCTGACCGAGGCTCTGGTCGGACGTTGAGTGTGCGCCGTTGACGGCGCTGAAGACGCAGATCGGCCTCATCGTCGGTGACCCCTCGCGGTGTCGATACGCGAGCGCTCGAGCGCCTTGGTTGCGACCATGATCTGATGCGCATCTGTGCTGGCGCGCCCGGGCACCACTTCGCCAGAGTCATGCGCAGCGCGCTGCGCGGCGAACGCCCGGATGCCGCGCAGCTGGGTTCGCTGAAAACTACGCCGGATTTCCGTTCCGGGTAATGCGCACGCTGTCGCTACGCTGCCGCTTCCGCGCGGCGCGCGGCGGCGCGGCGCTCATGTTCGAGCAGATGGCGCTTGCGCAGGCGAATCGACTGCGGCGTCACCTCGACCAGCTCGTCGTCCTCGATGAATTCGACGGCGTACTCTAGCGTGAGCTTGACCGGCGGCGTGAGCAGAATGTTTTCATCCTTGCCGGCGGCGCGCACGTTCGTCAGCTTCTTCTCCTTGATCGGGTTGACGACCAGGTCGTTGTCCCGGCTGTGGATGCCGACCAACATGCCTTCATAGACCACGTCGCCCGGCGCAACGAACAGGCGCCCGCGTTCCTGCAATGAGAACAGCGCGTAGCCCACCGCGTTCCCATCTTCCTGCGACACCAGCACTCCGTTGCGGCGGCCGGGAATATCACCGCGATGGGGGGCATAGCCATCGAAGATGTGCGACATCAGTCCGGTGCCGCGCGTGAGGTTCATGAATTCGTTCTGGAAGCCGATGAGCCCCCGAGCCGGAACGCGATACTCGATGCGGGCGCGGCCTCGGCCATCGTTCTCCATGTTGACCAACTCGGCGCGACGCTCGCCGAGCGCCTGCATGACGCCGCCCTGATGCCCCTCCTCGACGTCGACCGTCAGCGCCTCCATCGGTTCATGCGGTTCGCCGTCGATCGACTTGAAGAGAACTTCCGGCTTGCCGACCGCCAGTTCGTAGCCTTCGCGTCGCATGTTCTCGATCAGGATCGTCAGGTGCAGTTCGCCGCGGCCGGACACGCGAAAGATATCGGCGTCATCGGTGTCCTCGACTTTCAGGGCGACATTGGAGAGCAGTTCTCGCTGCAACCGGTCGCGAATCTGGCGCGAGGTGACAAATTTTCCTTCGCGCCCGGCGAGCGGCGACGTATTGACGCAAAAGCTCATCGTCAGCGTAGGCTCGTCCACGGCGATCGGTGCCAGCCCTTCGGGCTGCTCGCGGTCGCACAGCGTGTAGCCGATGCCGATGTCGGCGATACCGGTGATCGCCACGATATCGCCCGCGCTTGCCTGTGTCGCTTCGCTGCGTTCGAGGCCCTTGAAGGTGAGCACCTGATTGACCTTGGCCACACCGCGGTCCTCGTCGCCGTAGCGCAGCGCGTATTGCTGTCCCGGACGAATGGTTCCGCGGTGCACGCGGCCGATGCCGATGCGGCCGACGTAGCTCGAATAGTCGAGCGCCGAGATCTGCAGTTGCAACGGCGCGGTGTCGTCGAGCCTTGGCGCCGGAATGCGCGCCAGCACGGTGTCGAAGAGCGGCTGCATGTCCTGCCCGGTGCTCTCTTCGGTGAGGGTTGCCCAGCCGTTGAGTCCGCTCGCGAAGACGACGGGGAAGTCGAGCTGTTCCTCGCTCGCGCCGAGCTTGTCGAAGAGGTCGAATGTCTGGTTGACGACCCAGCCAGGACGCGCACCGGGACGGTCGACCTTGTTGACGACGACGATGATCTTGTGTCCGAGCGCCAGCGCCTTCTTCGTCACGAAGCGCGTCTGCGGCATCGGGCCTTCCACGGCGTCGACGAGCAGCAGCGCGCCATCGACCATCGAGAGCACGCGCTCCACTTCGCCGCCAAAGTCCGCGTGCCCTGGCGTGTCGACGATGTTGATGCGGGTTCCCTTGTAGGTCACTGCGCAGTTCTTCGCGAGAATCGTGATGCCGCGCTCGCGCTCGATGTCATTCGAATCCATGATGCGCTCGGCGACGTGCTCGTGCGCGGCAAAGGTGCCGGATTGCTTCAGGAGGCAGTCGACGAGGGTGGTCTTGCCGTGGTCGACGTGGGCGATGATCGCGATATTGCGCAGACCGGCGTTTGCGGAGGTGCTCATGGCATTCGGGATAGGGGCGCCCCAGGCGGGCACAGGAGAGCGCCTGAGACTCGGCACGAGTCAGGCGCGGCGAAGAGAGGGGTCGAATTCTACCGAGTCGGCACGGTGCGACGAGCGCTCGGTCGCGCCAGGCGCGGGGCGGCGTCGATCGCTTCGGGACGTATGCCGTGATCATATGCGCGGGGAATCGTCTGATTCACCATTCTGAAAGAGGCTGCGCGCCAAGCCATAGGCGTGTTCACGGTGGTGGTTGCCACCTAACATCGGCCGTAGCGGCGCCTTCATCGCTCCGCAGCACAACCCCATGCCTTCCTCCCCCGCCTACGCCTTCCTTTCCCCGCTGGACGCCAATACCGCCGCCAATGATCGCCGTTTTGCGACGCTCGACGAGGTGGTCGCCACGAATGTCGTCGAGCGCTCGCAAACCGATCGCGCGCGCACGCTGCTCGTGGTCGATGCCGCATGCGATTTGCCTGCGGCGTGGCTGCGCGAACACGGCGTTTGTGTGTTGCCGATCCATGTTCGCGTCGATGGCTGCACGCTGATCGACGGCCGCGACGAGGAAACCGCCGTCGAGTTCTTCGCCAGCGACCACGCCGGGCACGACGTGGCGGCATCGACGCAACCGATGACGCCTGCGGACACCTGCACGTTCCTGCTGTCGCACCTCACATCGGAGATCGACTTCGCGCTGCAGATATCGATCGCGTCGAGCCGTAGCCGCATCTACCTCAATTCGCTGGCCGCGATGCAGGCGCTCACGACACCGCACAACCGCGCCCGGCGCGAGCTCGGGCGGCGCGACCCGTTCCGCAGTTGGGTGATCGACAGCGGCACCGGATTTACCGGCCAGGGCGTGCTGGTGACGGAGGCGGTTCGCCTGCTCGATGCGGGTATGCCGACACCGGCCGTGGCCGCTCGCATTCGCGAGCTTGCACCGCAGGTGCATACGCTGGTGGTGCCGAAAGATCTGTTTTGCCTGTACAACCGCGCCCGCGACAAGGGCGACCGCTCGCTGTCCTGGCTTGGCTACAACGTCGCGCAGCGGCTCGACATCAAGCCGGTGATCCACGCCAACGCCGGAGACACCCGACCGCTCTTCAAGGTGCGTGGACACGCCGAGGCCATCGAGCGCACGCTCGAACTGTGCACCAAGCACGTCCAGCAGGGTC
The DNA here is from genome assembly GCA_018241765.1 of Pseudomonadota bacterium. Classification (GTDB taxonomy): domain Bacteria; phylum Pseudomonadota; class Gammaproteobacteria; order Burkholderiales; family Casimicrobiaceae; genus Casimicrobium. The sequence continues at coordinate 37,628 of JAFEDD010000019.1, forward strand.
TTGCGGTGCCCACGATCTGTGTCAGCTACGCCGGGCCGATCGACGTGATCGAGGCCTGGCCCGGATTCGCCGACTTGCGCGCCGCCTGCGAGTGGCGCGGCGTCGAGCTCTTGTGCTCGACGATGAGCCTGACCGGTGGCGTCAGCGTGGGTTCCGAAGCCTTCTCGGTGGCATTCGCGACCAAACGCCCCGTGCTTTGACGCGGAGCGGCGCCGAACTGGCGCAACGCGGCGCGCCATTGCGTTTTTCCCTTTAGCGGCGCGTGCACTCACGTCGGCTCGCCGGGCGACGGCCCGCGCGCGCGAGTGCGTCGGCGCCCCTGGGGAAAACGCATCGTGGCCGCCGTCATGAATCCGCCATACGCAGTCACTGTCACCCGTTCGGGTGAGGGTGTCGTTGCACCGAGCGTGGCAGGCGCGGCACGTGCGCCGTCTCCGCCGGATCCGCCGCATGGTGTCGCTCCGTCCGCGGCGGCGCGCGAAGCCCGCCCAACTGGCGCGACGCTGATCACGACCGACGCCAGTTGTGATCTGCCCGATGGTTGGCTCGCGCAGCGGGGCATCGTCGTGCTGCCTTTGCGCGTGCGCAACGTCCGCGGCAGCCGTACCGATGGGCGCCGCGGCGCGGCCGATGGCGATCGCCGACGGGAGTTCTTCAGCCACGACTTGATCGCTGCGGAGGACGCTGGCGAAGCGCTTCCTCTCAGTTCGGTCGGCATCGTCGACTGTGTCGAAGAGCGGCTTGGCAACGCCGATTGCGTCATCGTCATCGTGCGCTCATCGCGGCCCGACGGCGCCTACGCCAACGCGCTCGCAGCGGCGCATGAGCTGATGCTGCGAAGAGGCAGGCAACAGGCCGCCGGCGACCCCGCGAACGCGCTCCAGGTGCTGGTGGTTGAAGCCGCGACGGCGCTCAACGGCCACGGCGTGCTGGTCAGCGAGTGTTGGCGGCTGCTCGATCACGGCGCACCTGCCCCGCGGGTGGTCGCTCGGCTCGACCATCTGCGGCAACAGGTGCAAACGATCATCGCGCCGGGGGACACGACGTACTTTCGGCGGCGCGGTGAGCTCGCGGTCGAGCGTGGCGCACCGTGGTTCGCGTTGGGCCTGGGGCGCGTGTTCGAGCGAACGCCGCTGCTGTTGGTGCATCGTGGCGATCGTCGGCTGCTGGGGCAGCTATCTGACCATGACGCGGCGATCGAGCGTGCGGTGGCCTGCACGCGCGAGCGCATCGAGCATGGCCTTGCGTCGCCCGTCGTCTGCCTCAGTTTTGCCGGTGACGTCGCCGCGATCCGCGAGTGGCCACCGATCAGCGCGCTGGCCGCAACCTGTCGCCGGCACGACGTTGAGCTTCAGGTGACCGAGATGAGCATGGCGAACGCGCTGGCGGTCGGGCGCGGTGCGGTCGCGCTGAGTTTCGCCACCGCGCGCTGATCGGCATGCCGGTACCGTAACGTCTGCGCTCATGCGAAACCGGCATGAGTCAAAATGGCCGCAATCGGCCTGCTTGCACCTAAAATGGGCGCGTCAATCACCGCGCAAAACCGCGCAAAACATTGCGCCACCGACCGGAACACGGGCCGGCAGGTTCACGCGGACATTCCTTTCAGCAGCAACCGGAGGATTTCACACGATGAAACGTTCATTGATCACGACCCTGATCGCCGCAGCGGGCATTGCCCTGGTCGGCGTCGGCAGCGCCTCGGCGCAGACGTTTTTCCGCATCAACACGGGCGGCACGGCGGGCACCTATTACCCGATCGGCGGGCTGATCGCCAACGCCATTTCGCAGCCGACCGTGCCCGGCCTCGTCGCCACCGCGGTTGCGTCGAACGGTTCGGTCGCCAACATCAACGCGATCCAAAGCGGCAGCGCCGAAGCCGGGTTCTCGCAGGCCGACGTGGCGTACTGGGCGTATACCGGAACGGGCACGTTCGAAGGCAAGCCGAAGGTGACCGACGTTCGCCTGATCGCCAACCTCTACCCGGAGAGTTTCCATCTGGTGGCGCGCAAGGCGGCCAACATCAAGTCGATCGCGGACCTCAAGGGCAAGCGCGTTTCGCTCGATGAGCCGGGATCGGGGACGCTGGTCAACGCGCGGGCGATCCTCGCGGCGTACGGGATTTCCGAGAAGGACATCAAACCGGAATTCCTGAAGCCCAATGCCGCAGGCGAAAAGCTGAAGGACAACTCGCTCGATGCGTTCTTCTTCGTCGGTGGCTATCCGGCCGGCGCCATCGCCGAACTCGCCGCGACGGGTGGCATCGATCTGTTGTCGATCAGCGGGCCGGAAGCCGACAAGCTCGTCAAGCAGTATGGCTTCTACTCGGTCGACACCATCCCCGCCGATACCTACAAGGGTGTGGGCGTCGTGAAAACGCTGGCCGTCGGTGCGCAACTCGTCACCAGCGCCAAGCAGGACGCCACGCTGATCTACAACATCACCAAGGCGCTGTGGAACGACAACACGCGCAAGGCGCTCGACTCGGGCCACGCCAAGGGCAAAGCCATCGTGCGCGCCAATGCGGTGGCGGGCGCCGGCATTCCGCTGCATCCGGGCGCCGAGAAGTACTACAAGGAAGTCGGCCTCATCAAATAGAGGTTTCGACGCGATAAGAAAAGGGGCCGCACGTTCGGCCCCTTTTTCATTTTGGGGCGCCTCGATTGCGATGTGTTACGGTCGCGGTCATGCCATGACAAGAAGGAGGGACGCATGGCCACCACGCCGATCGACGCAGACAAGCTCGCCGAACTCGAATCGAAGTACGACAGCGAGATGCGCTTTCGCCCGATGGCGAACCTCGCGGCCACCACCGTCACGGTGCTGCTCATCGCGCTGTCGTGTTTCCATTACTACACGGCGGGTTTTGGCCTGCTGCGAGAGGCGACGCATCGCGGCGTGCACCTCGCGTTCGTGCTGGCGCTGATCTTTCTGGTCTTTGGTTTCAACAAGAACGCCTCGGCGCAGCAGCGCGCGAGCTGGCACCACCCGCTCGGGCTGCCGCTCTACGATTGGCTTTGTGCGATCGCCGTCGCCGCCGCCTCGCTCTACATTCCCTGGGTCTTCGATGATCTCGCCTTTCGCATCGGTAACCCCGATACGTCGGACGTCGTCATGGGCACGGCGTTGATCGTGCTGATGCTGGAGGCGACACGACGCTCGATGGGTTGGCCGTTGCCAATCATCGCCATCGCCTTCATGGTCTATGCGTTGTGGGGGCAGCAGTTTCCGGGGCTGCTCAAGCATCCGGGCGCGACGTGGGCGCAGCTGGTCAACCACGAGTACCTGACCAGTCAGGGCATCTACGGCGTCGCGGTGGGCGTCGTCGCGACCTACGTCTTCCACTTCGTGCTCTTTGGCGTGCTCGCCACGCGCATCGGGCTTGGTCAGCTTTTCCTCGACGCCGCGTCGGTGGTGGCCGGGCGCTATGCCGGTGGGCCGGCCAAGGTCAGCGTGTTTGGTTCGGCCATGTTCGGCATGCTCTCCGGCTCCTCCGTGGCCAATGCGGTGACGGTCGGCTCGCTCACCATTCCGGCGATGATTCGCGTGGGCTACCCGCGCCACTTTGCCGGCGCGGTCGAAGCGGCCGCGTCCACCGGCGGCCAGATCACACCGCCGATCATGGGCGCCGCCGCCTTCCTGATGATCGAGTTTCTGGGCCTGCCCTACATGACGATCATCATCGCGGCCATCGTGCCCGCGTTCATGCATTTCTTTGGCGTGTTCTGGCAGGTGCACTTCGAAGCCAAACACACCGGGCTGCGCGGCCTCACGGAGGAGGAGTTGCCCGATATTCGCGACAGCTTCCGGCGCCGGTGGCCCACCCTGCTGCCGCTGATCCTCTTGGTCGGCACGCTGATGAATGGCTTCACGCCGTACGTGTCGGCGTTCGCCGGTATCACCAGTTGCATCATCGTCGGTCTCACCACGTCGGAGACGCGCAACACGAAGCTCGGGCTCGCCGTCATGGCGGCGCTGCACATCGTGCTCGGCATCGTCATCTCCGGGCAACTCGAGAACTACGGCGTCGTGCTGTTCGGTATCGCGGCGGTCGTCTTCCTCGGCTTGCTGCGCGCGCTCGACATGCCCTCGCGGATGACCGGACGCGAGCTGATCGACACCTTTGCGACGGGCGCCAAGTACGCGCTCGCCGTGGGCGCGGCGGCGGGTACCGTCGGCATCGTGATCGGCGTCGTCACCCTCACCGGCGTGGGCTTCAAGGTGAGCTACATCGTCAACGCCTGGTCGGCGGCCATTGCCGACTTCCTGATCCACGTGCTGCCGGCGTGGTTGGCCAGCAAGCAGGCGTTGATGTTGCTGGCCGCGCTCTTCATGACCGGCTTCGTGTGCATCCTGATGGGCTCGGGCATTCCCACCACCGCGAACTACCTGATCATGGTCACCGTCGCCGCACCCGCGTTGGTGCAGATGGGGGTCGAGCCGATCGTGGCGCACTTTTTCGTCTTCTATTACGGCGTGCTCGCGGACATCACGCCACCGGTGGCGCTCGCCGCCTATGCGGCAGCCGGCATGGCGAACTCGGATCCATTCAAGACGGGCAACACGGCGTTCCGGCTCGGGCTCGGCAAGGCGCTGGTGCCCTTCGTGTTCGTCTTTTCGCCGGCGTTGCTGATCGTCACCAAGGGCTTCACGTGGTGGGATTTCAGCGTTGCCTTCGTCTCCTGCGCGGGCAGCATCATGCTGCTCGCGGCGGCCATGTCGCGCTTCATGCTGGTCGAGATGCGCCTTTGGGAGCGTCTGGTCGCCGTGCTCGGGGCGCTGATCATGATCGCACCCGGCCTCACTGCGCTGTGGATCGGTCTCGCAGTCGTCACTCCCGTGCTGCTCGTTCAGTGGTGGGGGTATCGCAGCGGGCGGGTTGCGCTCGTCGAAAAATAAGGAAATTCGGAAACGAAACCAAAACCGTCGCTATACTGCATGGCACTGCCGCTGGCGCGTTGCTCGTCCAGAAGTCCAATCACGCAACTGACCAGCGGTGACGTCACGGGATGACGTGCTCTGCCCGTCGTCTCGTCGCCTAATTTTCGGGGGTTACCATGACTGAAGACCGCGCGCTTGGCTGGCGCAGGACGTTCCGCAATCTCTCCATTCATTTCGCCGCGGCGGCTTGGCTGTTCGGCGCATGCCTCGTCGCGCCCGTGTCGGCGCAAGAGCTTTCCGAGCTGCCCGCGACGGGAACCGAGGCGCATCGGGTTCCCGTGCTCGTTGAATTGAGCGGCGCCCCAGCGGCGCGCGTCTACGGCTCGACTTATGACGCGAACAGCGCACTCGGCCGCGTCAGCGCGACCGCGGCAGCGGTCAGCGCCGCGAGCGCTCAGGTCAATCGCAACCTCAGCGAGCAGGCAGCGGTGCGTTCGGCGATCGTCAGTCGCGGCATCGCGGCAGCGCAGATCTACGCGGTGAGCAAGGCGGTCAACGGAATCGCCTACTACGTCATGGAGTCGGACATTGCGACGCTTCGCAGTCTTCCGGGCGTCAAGGCCGTTCACGTCATCGAGCAGGAATATCCCACGCTATCGACTAGCGTGCCATTCATCGGCGCACCCAACGCCTGGGCCGGCACCACGCCGATGGGGGTGACGGGCCAGGGTGTCCGTGTCGGCGTCATCGACACCGGCGTCGATTACCAGCATGCGACCTTCGGCGGAACGGGGTTGCTGGCGGACTATCAGGCGAACAATCGCACCGTCATTACCGACACGATTGGTGGACAACCGATTTTCCCCACCGCGCGGGTGGTCGGCGGCATCGATCTGGTGGGCGACGCCTATACCGGCAGCAACGCGCCGGCGCCTGACCCCGATCCGATGGACTGCAATGGGCACGGCACCCACGTCGCGTCGACGGTTGGCGGCGGTGGCGTCAAGAGCGATGGCACGCCGTTCACCGGCCCCTATGACACGTCGACCCCGTTCTCCTCGCTGAAACTCGGCCCGGGTGTCGCTCCACAGGCCAAACTCTATGCGATTCGTGTCTTTGGTTGCGGCGGAAGCACCGCCGTCACGGTTCAGGGCATCGACTGGGCGCTCGATCCGAATGGCGACAACGATCTGTCGGATCATCTCGACGTCATCAACATGTCGCTCGGCTCGAACTACGGGTCGCTTTCGAACACGAGCAGCATGGCGGCTGACAATGCGGCGCGCATGGGTGTCATCGTCGTCGCATCGGCGGGCAACGCCGGGGATACCTACACGATCAGCGGGGCGCCCGGCGCTGGGCAGCGGGTGATTGCGACGGCGGCCGTGGGCGATGCCGGTGTTCCTGGCGCTTTCGTTCGGGTCAACGCGCCGGCCAGCATCGCCGGTGACTATGTCGCCGGAGCGAGCTCCATGGTGGATGCGAGCAACAATCCGACGGCGGCCTCGGCGGGACAAACCGGCGACGTCGTGCTCGCGCTCTCAGGCTCATCGACGCTCGCCTGTGCGGCGCTCACCAACGCGAGTGCCGTTTCCGGCAAGATCGCCTTGGTCGACCGCGGCACCTGCGGGTTTGGCGTGAAGTACGAGATGGCGCGCGCGGCGGGAGCGATTGCCGTGATCGTGGGCAACAACGCGGCCGGTTCTCCGATTGCAATGGGCGGGACAGTCAATGGACCGGTCGACATTCCCGCGGCGATGATCACGCTGGACGCGGCGAATGCACTGAAAGCGCGCCTTGCTGCGTCGGATACGGTCAATGCGACATTCCCTGCGACGTCGCAGGGCGATATCCTGGCCTCGTTTTCTTCGCGCGGGCCTCGCACCGGACTCAATGGGGTGAAGCCGGATCTTTCGGCGCCGGGCATCTCGATTACCGCGGCGCAGACCGGCGTCACCTGCACTGGCACCGCCCCGAGCACGGGTTGCCAGACAGCCAACGCCTCCGGCTATCTTGCCGGCAGCCAGAATCTGGTCCTGTCAGGCACGTCGATGGCGGCCCCGCATGCCGCAGGGATGATGGCTTTGCTGAAGCAACGCTTCCCCGACCGCAGCGTCGAGGAAATGAAGGCGATGGCGATGAACACATCGCTGCATGACGTCTATCAGTTCGCGGGCAACATCAATCGGATCGGGGTCGATCGGTCCGGCGCCGGACGAATCGATCCGGTGAAGGCGCTTCAAAGCACGGTCGCAGCGTTCAACGCCGATGAGCCCGGCGCCGTGAATCTTGCCTTTTTTGGAGAAGTCGTGGGCACGCAGACGCAGGTCAAGCGCATTCGCGTCGTGAACTACGGCACCACGGCGCAGTCGTTTTCGCTTGCCTTTGACGTCGCCAACGATGCGCCCGGCATCGCGTTTTCACTGCCCGGTGGCAGCAGCATTACCGTGCCCGCGGGTGGCACGGCGTTCGTCGACGTCCAGGTGGCCGGCACGGCGGCGCAGATGGATCACGTTCGTGACGTCAGCGCCGATGCCGCGCAGTCGGTCACGGCACCGTCCGCGCTCGCAGCGCTTGGCGGCATGCCGCGCCACTACCTGACCAACAAGAGCGGATACCTGAATCTCAGTCAGGCCGGGAACGTCGTGCTGCGGGTTCCGGTGTATGCGGCGCTTCGTCCTGCGTCCGATATGGCGACGGCCAGCGTCGTCAATACCGGCGGAAACCCCACTGGGAGCACGACACTCGCGTTGACGGGGGCCGACGTGTGCACCGGTACGCTCGGTGCCGGCCCGAGTTGTTCCGGCACGTTCCCGGTGACCGATGTGTCGCGCGTCTCTCCGTTCGAGCTTCAGGTGAGCCGTCCGCGCAACACGAGCATTCCCGCCGCGCTGAACGTTCGCTATGTCGGCACCGCCTATGATCCGGTCAACAACCTCGTGTTGTTCGGCATTGCGACGTGGGGCGATTGGGGCAGTCCGACCGACGTCTCGTTCAACATCCACGTCGATAACGACTCGAATGGCTCGTTCGATCGCATCCTGTTCCACTCGAACACCGGGACGCTGTCGAATCTTTTCGGCACCACGACCTCGGGTCAGGATGTGTTCGTCAATGGCGTGTTCATCCCACCTGGTTCCGTGTCGTCCGCCGGGCCGGCCGCCTATGTGAACCGCCTCAGCGCGGCGCAGGCGAACAGCGCGCTGTTCGGCAACAACGTCATCATCCTTGCGGCAACGCCCGCCCAGCTGGGCCTCGCGGCAGGGGTGACCTCGTTCCGCTACAAGGTGCAGACCTGCTTCGGCAACAACCCGATCTGCGGGCGCACCTCGGGGGCCAACGTCGACGAGGCGCCGGGCCCGTACGCATGGAACTACGCTGCACAGGGCCTCAATTTCGGCGGGACGCACATGGCGCAGGATCTCAATGGCGCCTCGCTGCCGGTGGCTTGGAACATCGCCAACATGGCGACGAACGCATCACTCGGCGCCTTGATCCTGCATCACCACAATGCAAGTGGCAAACGCGCGCAGGTGGTCACGTTGCAAGGAGCTGCGACGGCCGATCTCGGCGTTGCGATCGCCGCAAATCCGGCTGCGCCGACGCAAGGTCAGAACGTCACGCTGACCTATACCGTGAACAACTACGGGCCGGCGGCGGCGACCGGGGTGGTGATGACCGCCCCGCTGCCCGCAGGGCTGACCTATGTCTCGGACAATGGCGGCGGCGCATTTGCGCCCGGTGCGGGTGTGTGGACGATCGGCAATCTGGCCAGCGGTGCCACGCAAACACTCACGGTGATCGCGACGGTGACAGGAAGCGGCATCATCTCTGTCGCCGCGCAGGTCGCGGGCAACGAGCCGGATCCGGTGGCGTCCAACAACTCGGCAAGCCAAGCCTTCACGGTCGCTGCGCAAACGAGCCTGTCGATCACCAACGTGCTGCAGACGGCCGCCAACGTCAACCCGGGGGCGAGTTCGGTGTTTCGCATCACGCTGCGCAATACGGGAGTCGACACGCTGTTGAACATCAGCGTCAATGCCAATCGGAATCCTGCCGCCACGATCCTGTCTGGCGCCGCAAGCTCCGGCAGCTTCGCGGCAGGCACGGGCATTTGGACGTTGCCCAGCCTCGCTGCGGGTGCGACCGCGCAACTCGACGTTACCGTGACGGTGCCTGCCATGATCGGCACGCTGACGCTTTCCGCCAACGCGACGGCGGAGAATGCACCGGCCGCACACGCCGATGCATCGACGACGGTATCGTCTCCGGCGAACATCACGGCGACGAAAGTGGTCAGTGGCGCGAGCTTTGCGCTAGGAACGAACGTCACCTACACGGTGGTTCTGCGCAACACGCTCGCGACGGCGCAATTCGACAATCCGGGAGACGAATTCACCGACGTGTTGCCATCGTCGCTCACCCTGGTCAGCGCCAGCGCCTCCTCCGGTACGGCGGTTGCCAACGTGTCCTCCAGAACGGTGACCTGGAACGGCAGCATCCCCGGCAACGGCAGTGTCACGATCACCATCGTGGCCAGCATCGGAAGCAGCGCGCCGGGCGCGGTGATCAGCAACCAGGGAACGGCAAGGTTCGACGCCGATGGCAACGGCACCAACGAGTCGTCTGCCCTGACCGACGATCCGGCCGTATCGGGCAGCGCGGACCCGACGAGCTTCACGGTTCAGGAAGCGCTGGTCGGCGTGACCAAGACCGTATCGGTTCCGCGTTCGCCGGTGCCCATCGGCGCAGCGGTCGTCTACACGATCACGATGACCAACACCGGCAACGCGCCAACGCTCAACAGCTCCACGCTGGGCCTGCTCGACGTGGTTCCGGGGGTGCTGACCGTCACCGGTGTGACGGCGAGCGCCGGCACCGCTGCGGCGAGTGGCAATACGGTGACATGGCACGGCTCCGTGCCGGCCGGTGGCAGCGTGACCGTGACCATTCAGGCGACGGTCACGGCGGCCGCCTCGGGCAGCCGCATCAGCAATCAGGCCGAGTTCTCGTACCAAACGGTGGCTGGCGCCGGCTCGACATCCGTGCTTTCGGATGATCCGGCGTTGCCGGGTGTCGCCGATGCGACGACCTTCCTGGCCGAGTTCATGACGGTTCCAACGCTCTCGACGTGGCTGCTCTGGATCCTGACGCTGGTGCTGCTGGCGAGCGCGGGAGCCCGGTTGCGGGCGCGGAACCGCAGCTAAGCGTTGATCGCTGCGCCGGTGTTTCCGGCGCGCACGGAAAGCGGGGCCGCGGGCCCCGCTTTTTTTTGTCGCATCGCGCCGTGCGGATGCGTCTACCATCCATGCTGCGCCAGATGAGGCGCACGGGGTTTCGTCGCCATTTTGATCAACATGGTTTTCTCCTTTCGTTGTGCGCAGCGCTGGTTGGCGGTGTGGGCCGGCTGTGGCGCCGTGGCGTTTGCCGCCCACGCGGTCGACGCCGTGCCGCCCTCGCTGGAGGGCCGCTTCGCCGTTGGCTGCAGCAACGTGGAGCAGGATTTTTCGCGGCTGCGGCCCGGCGAGTCCGGCCCGGATTACTGGGAGGGCAACCCCGGCCCGACCGCGCCGCGCTACGTGACCGATCTGCTGGTCGACCCGGCGCATGCGCTGACCTATCCGGTGGTGGTGCCGGCACGCGCCGACAACGACGTGTTCGAACGGCAGGGTGGGCGCACGTTGGCCTATGCGGCCATCGTCTGCTACCCGACGCGCTCCGACAACACGCGGGCGGACTATGGGTTGCCGTCCGGGGCGCGGGTGCCGAGGATGCAGCGCGGGGCGGACATGCCGATCTTTGCCGCGAACCCGGATTCCGCCGACGGCCGCTGGCCTCTGCTGGTGCTCAGTCACGGGTTGGCCGGCTCGCCGCTCGGTGATGACTACGTGCGGGTCATGGGGCGCCTTGCGGCCGAGGGCTACATCGTGTTGGCGCCGTTCCACGCCGATGCCCGCTATTCGCGCATCAAGCTCAATGATTTCTCCGATTACTGGTATGTGCTCACGCGCTATGCGGAGATTGCCGAGATGCAGGCCATCCGCCCGCTCGGGTTGAAGCAGGGGCTCGATGCGCTGCTCGCGCGGCCCGAGTACGCTGCGGCGATCGACGAGGATCAGATCGTGGGCTTCGGCGCGTCGCTCGGCGGCATGGCGATGATGCTGGTGCAGGGCGCCAAGATGACCACGAGCTGGGGCGGCGCTGAACGGGTCATCGTGCGCGATCCTCGCTACAAGGCCGTGGTGGGCTACGTGCCGTTTTCCGGCTATTCGTTTCAGGCGATGTTCGGTGCCAGCAATCAGGGCGTGCGCTCGGTGCGCGTGCCGTACCTTGGCATCGGCGGCACGGCGGATGTCGTCGCCCCGATCAGCCGGACCTCGCAGATGGTCGAGGCGCTGGGCGCAAGCAAATACTTCGTCACCATCGAGGGCATGGAGCATGGCTTTCGCGTGGAGGACGCGCCCGACGTCTTCGGCTGGACCTTCGCGTTTCTGCGCGCCGAGCTTTCGCGCCAGCAGGCCGACCGCACCGCGTTTTCGATGATCGAGCGCGTAGCCGGTGGCGCGGATGATCGCCTGCGTATCCGGAAAACGCTGGCGTGGGGCCCGCGCGACGAACTCGAGGTCGTCGAGTACGTCGGCACGCCGTCGGGGCGATACTTCATGACCGGTCGCCGCAACGAAATCGCGCTGCTCGACAGCTACCCCGCGCTCTGGAGCCGCACCGGCCAGCGCTTCGCCGCGTTCCGCACCGACAGTGCGATGGGCACGCCGATGTGCCGCTTCTATGCGTTCGATGGCGGCACGCTGAACACGCATTTCTACGGCGCGACCGCGAGCGACTGCGCGCTGGTGGTCGCGCAGCCCTGGGCGCGCGACGAAGGCTCGCCACTGCGGGTGCAGCCGGTGCTGACGCCGGGCATGACCTGCCCGCCCGACATGGCGGCGGTGACACGGCTGTTCAACTCCGCCAGCGTGAACCATCGCTACGTCATCGACGGTTTCAACGCGCGCCTTCCGGCGTCTGCGGTGTGGAAGAACGAGGGCGCCGTGTTCTGCGCCGCCCGCTACGACGATTGAACCTGGAAACCGCAGTTGACCGCTCTCAAACTTCTCAAAAATCGCATGGATATCGACTTCATCGGCTCTGATCACGCTCATCGGTTGGGTGATCGCGCTATGCACCCGTCAGCACCATCCACGACGCGCCGTGCGGCGTTGATCCTCCTTGCGCACGGCAGTGCGCGGCGTCGTCGCGCCTTGCCCGGCACGCCGTGGCCGGCACCGACGGGCGCATCCAACTGCGGTTTCCAGGTTGTGAAGGTGATCTCATGAAGCGTCTTTCTCTGTGTCTGGCCTGTCTCCCCCTCATGCTGGTCGGCACGCTTGCGCTCGGGCAGACGGCCTACCGCTGCGATCAAGGCGGGCAGACGACCTACAGTGACAAGCCCTGTCCGGCGGGCACGGCGGTCACGCCGACGCAGGACAGCGCCGAGCAGCAGGCGCGGGCGAAAGAGAGCAATGCCCAGATGCGTCGCGACGATGCCGCGCTGAACCAGCGTCTGAGTGAGCGCGAAAAGCTCGCCGCGCAGGAGCGCGCCTCGATGCGCAAGGCGGGGCAGGCGGGGGCGGGGCAAAAGGACGCGTCGACGGCCAAACGCACGAACGCCAAGGCAGCGAAGCCGCCGAAGGCACCGAAAGCACCGAAGGCATCCAAAGCCGCGGGCAAGCGCGGCGGGAAGGGCGGTGCAAGATCAGGAGCGGCGGGCGATCCCGTCAGCAAGCCCGCGAACTAGTGCCATGACTAGCGCTACGCTCAACGTCATGCGCCGGCGACGGCGTCACGGTGGTGTCATCGCGGGCGCGTTGGCCGCAGCGCTGCTGCTTGCCGGGTGCAGCATCTTCACGGCGCCGGAGCGCGGTGTCGACTATCCCGCGCCGGCGGCTACGGCGGTGCCGGAGCGTCCCGCGGCGTCACCGCCGAGCGTTCGCCCACGGCAGTCGGTGGGGGCAGGGCAGGATGCCGAATTCGAGCGCAGCGCGTTTCTTGCCGATACGTTCTATCACCAGCCCGATGTGTTGCTGCATCAGGTCGAGCGCTCCGGGGCGATGGGTGTCAACCGCGGCTTCGAGATCGCGGCACGCAAGGGCGGCGAGTGGTACATCGAAGAGCAGCGCTTTGCCGACACCATCATCGGTGCCGGCGTCAACCACAACCGGCGCGACCTGATCGACGCCGGTCTGCGTGCGCTGGAATGGGGCTATGCACGGCAGGCGGCCGATGGCAGCTTTCCGTGCCCCGACCCCTACCTCGGCGCGAGTTACTTCGTCGCGGCGACCGCGCACTCGCTGTGGCTGCTCGAGGCGAGCGGTCTCGCCGCATCGTATCGTGAGCGCATCGACGCGATGCGCCCGAAGCTTGCGCGCGCGGCCCACTGGATCGCCGACGGCACGCACCCGGCCGCCGTGCTGGCGCAACAGGATGTCTACAGCTCGCGGCGCTTCGTGACCGGCTACGCGCTGGCCGCGAGCGGGCGTGACCTCGGCGACACCGAACTCGTGCAGGTCGGCGACGACATGGTCGCGCGGGGGCTGAAGCGACAGCAGGCGGCGGGCTACTTCCTCGAGCGCGGCGGCTTCGACAGTGGTTTTCAGGCCGAAGGGCTCGTCTATCTGCTGCGCTATTACGACCACGCGGCGTCGCCCGAGATGCAGCGGCGGGTGGAGCCCGCGCTGCGTCGCGCTCTCGCCTGGCTCGCCTCCCGCGTGACGCCGCGCGGCGTCATCCGCATCGTTGGCAACACGCGCAGCGGCGGCAATCAGGAGCGCGACCGCACCGGCGCGCCGCGCCGCGTCAGCGCGGTGGCCGTCGTGCGTGCCTTCGGTCTGGCGCGCTACGTGTTTGGCGACGCCAAGTTCGAAACGCTCGCGCGCACGGTGGCGACGGCACGGCAGGCGGGTTGACCGGGCGCGGCGACCCGTCGTCACCGTGGCATGTTCAGCACGTTCCGAACGATTGGCTTTTCGTTGAAAGCCGCATCCATGACGGGCTCCACGGCCAATTCATGCGTGTCTCGACTTTTGGCGATATCAAGCGCCAAGCCCGTTGTGGATGCGGGTTCCAGCAAAAAGCTGATGCATCCCGTTGGGGGGATGGTCCGGCGCGGAGCGCGCGCCGGAGCGTTCGCCGATCCGGCGCTCAGGCGATTTTCACGACCGTCCGGCCGGTCACCGCGCCCTTGACGTAGGCATCGAAGACGCCGGGCAGTTCGGCGAAGGACACGGTGCGGCAATGGCTCGCCAGCGCCGCGCACTTCCACTCGCCGGCGAGGCGCTGCCACAGCTCGCGCCGCAGCGACATCGGGCAGTTCACGCTGTCGATGCCGAGCAGCAGCACGCCGCGCAGGATGAAGGGCATGACCGTCGTCTTCACTTCCCAGCCCTGGGCGAGCCCGACGCTGGCGAGGGTGCCGCCGACCTTCATGACCCGCGTGAGCCACGACAACTGCTCGCCGCCGAGGTTGTCGACGGCGCCGGCGTAGGTCTCCGGCCCGAGCGGCTTCTCCGTCATCTCGAACTGTCCGCGGACCAGCACCTCGGCGGCACCGATGCCCTTGAGCAGTTCGACATCCTTCTCCTTGCCGGTCACGGCGACGACGTGATGGCCGAGCTTCGCGAGGATCTCGATCGCCACCATGCCGACGCCGCCCGTCGCGCCGTTGACCAGCACCGGCCCGTTGCCGGGGCGCAGCCCGTCGTGCAGCATGCGATGCACGGCGAGCGCCGCCGTGAAGCCGGCGGTGCCGTAGCTCATGGCGTCGAAGCTCGACATGCCCGCGGGCATCGGCACCAGCCACGACGCCGGCAGCCGCGCCTTCTGCGCGTAGCCGCCGTGGTGCGCGACGCCGATGTCGTAGGAGGTGCCGATGACGCGATCGCCCGGCTTGAAGGCCGGATCGGTCGACGAGGCAACCGTGCCGGCGAGGTCGATGCCGCCGATGCACGGAAAGCGCCGGATGATGCGACCGGCGCCGGTGGCCGACAGCGCATCCTTGTAGTTCACCGTCGAATACTCGACATCGATGACCACCTCGCCCGGGTCGAGCTGATCGATCGTCATGTCGACGCACTCGGTCTTCACCGCCTTGCCGTCCTGCGACGTCAGCCAAGCCTTGAAACTTTCCATCTGCGTTGTCTCCCCGCCCACGGCGGCCTCGTTGCGATCAATGCTTGCGCGCGGCGATGGCTTTTTCGGCCGCGTTGACCAGATCGGCGCCGACCTGCGGCTTCCATTTGTCGTAGACCGGGCGCGTTGCCTTGACGAACGCCTCACGCTCGGCCGGCGTGAGCTGCGTCACGGTGACGCCGAGGCCCTCGATCTCCTTCAAGAGCGGGCGCCCGGCTTCGACCAGACCCTTGCGCGCCAGCGCGATCTCCTCGCGGCCCGCCTCGATGGCCGCCTGCCGCACGGCCTCGCGATCGGCGGGTGTCCACGAGTTCCAGACCTCCTTGTTGACGACGAAGATCAGCGGGTCGGCCACATAGCCCCACATCGTGATGTATTTCTGGCTGACGTTTTGCAGCTTCGCCGCCGTGAAGATCGACAGCGGGTTCTCCTGCCCGTCGACGGCGCCGCTTGCGAACGCGGGCTGCGCATCGGCCCAGCTCATCTGCGTCGGATTGGCACCCAGCGCCGTAAAGGTGTCGAGGAAGAGCGGCGAGCCGACGACGCGGATCTTCAGTCCCTTCAGGTCGGCCGGCGTCTTCACCGCGTGCTTCGAGTTGGAGAGCTCACGGTAGCCGTTCTCGCCCCAAGCGAGCGGCACCACGCCCGACTTGTCGAGCGTGTCGAAGATCTGCTTGCCTACCTCGCCCTGCGTCAGCGCATCGATGGCGGCGTAATCGGGCATCAGGAACGGCATCGAAAAGAGATTCAACTGCTTCACCTGCGGCGACCAGTTGATCGTCGAGCCGATCGCCATGTCGATCACGCCTTGGCGCAGCGCCGAGAACTCGCGCGTCTGGTCGCCTTGCAGCAGCGAGACGCCCGGATAGAGCTTGATGTTGATGCGCCCCTGCGTCTTCTCCTTGACCTTGTTGGCCCAGATCTCGCCGCCCTTGCCCCACGGAAAGGCGGGGCCGAGCACGAGCGACATGCGGTATTCGGCCTTGTAACTGGGCGCCTGCGCGGCGGCGGGCAGCGCCACCGTCAAGGCCGCAGCGGCGGCGACGGCGAGCAGGGTGCGGCGGGGTTTCATCATCGGTAGCCTCCAGAGCATCATGAGTTGAACGGACGTGTGAACGAAAAGCGGGAGCCGCGCGCTCCCTCAAAAACCCAGCGCGGCGGGCAGCCACAGCGCGAGTGCGGGCCAGACGATGACCATCAGCACCACCACGCCCATCGCCAGCACCATCGGCACGACCCAGCGCACGGTCGTCTCCATGCTGACGCCGGCGATGCGGCACGACACCATCAGGTTCACCGCCATCGGCGGCGTGAACTGACCCATCGCCACCATCAGCGTCAGCAGCACGCCGAACCAGACGGCGTCCCACCGATAGTGTTGCATGATCGGCCACAACAGTGGCACGAAGATGAGAAAGATCGAAATGCCATCGAGGAACATGCCGGCCACCACCAAGAGCAGCACGATCAGCGTCAGCACGCCGTACTCGCCGAGACCGGAGTTCACGATGGCGCGCGTGATCGGGTCGATGACGCCGAGTGTGGACAGCGAGAACGCGAAGATGCCGGCCAGCGAGACGACGATCAGGATCACCGCGGAGAGTTCGCCCGACTCCTTCAGGATCGGAAACAGGTCGCGCACGCCCATCGAGCGATGCACCACCATGCCGACGAAGAGACCATAGAACACCGCCACCACCGCCGCCTCGGTCGGCGTGAACCAGCCCATGCGCATGCCGCCCAGGATCACCACCGGCGCGGCCAGTCCCCACACCGCCGCGCGCAGGCTGCGCCAGAACGGCGGCCGCGGCAGGTCGGCCTCCTTCGCCCCCATGCGATGGCGGCGCGCGAGCCACACGGCCGGCACGATCAGCGCGAGCCCAACGAGCACGCCCGGGATCATGCCCGCCGCGAACAGTGCCGGCACCGAGGCGCCCGGCACCAGCACCGAATAGACGATGAAGGCGATCGACGGCGGAATCAGGATGTCGGTCGCCGCCGCCGCGCCGACCACGCTGGCCGAATAGGCGCCCGGATAGCCCGCCCGCGTCATCGCCGCGATCATCGCGCCGCCGACGGCGGCCGCCGTCGCCGGCCCCGAGCCGGAAATGCCGCCGAGGAACATGGCCACTGCGATGGCGATCAGCGGCAGCATGCCCGGGCCGCGTCCGACGATGGCCGTG
The DNA here is from genome assembly GCA_018241765.1 of Pseudomonadota bacterium. Classification (GTDB taxonomy): domain Bacteria; phylum Pseudomonadota; class Gammaproteobacteria; order Burkholderiales; family Casimicrobiaceae; genus Casimicrobium. The sequence goes on from JAFEDD010000019.1 coordinate 54,877, forward strand.
GCGAGATCGACCAGCCGCGAGGCCACCCCCGAGCGATCGAAGATGGAGCCGACCAGCACGAACATCGGAATGGCCAGCAGCGGATATTTGCCCAGCCCCGCATAGAAATTCTGCGGCACCGCGAGGAGCCCGAACCACGTCGTCTCACCATTGGCCAGTGCGATGGCGGTGATGCCCGCCAGCCCGAGCGCTGCCCCCATCGGCACGCCGAGCAGCATGGTCACGATGAAGAGCGTGAAGAGCAGCGTGGCGATCATGGCGCGCGCTCCTCGTCGCGCACGGCGGCCGACGTTGCCAGCGCGCCCTCATCCGGCGCCGGCTGGCCACCGCGCCGCCACAGGCCGATGGCGCGCAGCGTGATCGCCGCGCACAGGATCGGCAGCCACATCGTGTACCACCATTGCGGCACGCCGATGCCGGGCGAGGTCTCGCCGAAGCGCACGTCGTCCCACAGCACGCGCGCCGACAGCACAGTGAGCGTCGCGAACAGCAGCACCATCGCCGCCGCGCCCAGCCGCGCCAGCGCGCGCTGGCGCGCGGGTGAGCCGGCATCGGCAAAGAACTCGATGCGGATGTGCCGTCCGCGCGCCACGGCGGCCGAGCTCGCCACCAGCGTCAGCACGATCATCAAAAAGATCGACACTTC
>JAFEDD010000019.1:55651-140760 GCA_018241765.1 Pseudomonadota bacterium
CTAAAACTCGAGCTCGGCGTCGATGCGTGCGAAGAGCTCGCCGTGCGGCCGCACGCGCCACGCGTCGCCGAGCGCCACGGTGCCGTGATAGCCGTCGCGCACGACCCGGATGTGCACCGGCGTCGGGCCCGGCCGGTAGCTCTTCAGCGTGGCGAGCAGCGCGGCTGCTTCGTCGCGACCGCTGTTGCCGTTGAGCTTGACGACGAGACGACGGCCGAAGCGCTCGCGGGCCTGATCGACGTCGTAGAGCGCATCGGCCGAGACGCGCGTGGCGCTGTCCTGGCGCATCGTGATCTTCGCTTCGATGACGATCGGGATGTCTTCCTTCAACCAGTGGCGGTTCGCCTCCCAGAGATCGGCAGACAGCGAAACCTCGATGACGTTGGTGCGGTCGTCGATGGCGAGGAAGCACATGCGCCCGCTCTTGGTGTTGATGACGCGCACGGCGTTGATGATGCCGGTGAGCCGCTGCCGATAGTCGCTCGGGGCCACCTTCGCCAGCGGCATCGTCGTCATCGGTGCCAGGTGATTGCGGTAGGCGTCGTACGGGTGGCCGCTCAGGTAGAGCCCGAGCGCGGTCTTCTCGTGCGCGAGCCGCTCGAGCGTCGTCCACGGTCGCGCTTCGATGAGCGGTGCGGCGCGCGCTTCGGTGTCGTCGCCGAAAAGGCTGTTCTGCGCCGCGTTGGCGCGTGAGCGTTCGCCTTCGGCAAGGGCGGCGGCGACGCTCGCAAAGGCGCTGGCGCGGTTGTCATGCAGCGCATCGAAGGCGCCGGCCTTTACCAGCGCTTCCACCGTGCGCCGGTTGACGGTCTGGGTGTTGACGCGGCGGCAGAAGTCGAAGAGGTCGCGGAAGGCGCCACCTTCGGAGCGCGCCCGCAGGATTTCCCGCACCGCACCCTCGCCGGTGCCCTTGACGGCACCGAGCCCGTAGCGCAGCGTCTTGCGGTCGAGCGGCACGAAGCGGTACTCGCCGCGGTTGATGTCGATCGGCTCGAAGGCGAGGCCGTTGCCCAGCGCATCCTCGATCAGCGCGCGCACCTTGTCGGTGTCGTTCATGACGGCGCTCAGGTTGGCGGCCATGAACGCGGCGCAGTGATAGTGCTTGAAGTAGGCCGTCTGGTAGGCGAGCAGCGCGTAGGCGGCGGAGTGCGACTTGTTGAAGCCGTAGCCCGCGAACTTCTCCATGTCGTCGAACAACGTGCGCGCGAGCGCCTCGCTGACGCCGTTGGCCAGTGCGCCCTTGGTGAAGATTTCGCGGTGCTTGGCCATCTCCTCGGGCTTTTTCTTGCCCATCGCGCGGCGCAGCAGGTCGGCGCCGCCGAGCGAGTAGCCGCCGATGATCTGCGCGGCCTGCATGACCTGTTCCTGATAGACCATGATGCCGAAGGTTTCCTCGAGCATCGGCTTCAGGCGCGGGTCGTAGTACTGCGCCTCCTGCGCGCCGTTCTTGCGCGCCGTATAGTCGGGGCTGAGCTCCATCGGGCCGGGCCGGTACAGCGCGTTGAGCGCGATCAGGTCCTCCATGCGCGTCGGCTTCGTGCGCGCGATGAGATCCTTCATGCCCGACGATTCAAACTGGAAGATGGCGTTGGTGTTCGTCTCGCGAAAGAGCTGGTAGACGGCCGGATCATCGAGCGGCAGGCGATCGAGATCCAGGTCGAAGGCGGGGTCGATGCGCTTGCAGAAGCGCACGGTCCAGTCGAGGATGGTGAGCGTGGTCAGCCCGAGAAAGTCGAACTTGACGAGCCCGATCGCCTCGACGTCGTCCTTGTCGAATTGGCTCACCATCGGTGCGCCGTCGTCCTGCGCGTAGAGCGGGCAGAAGTCGGTGAGCTTGCCCGGCGCGATCAGCACGCCGCCGGCGTGCATGCCGACGTTTCGGGGCAGCCCTTCGACCTGGGCGGCGAGATCGAGCAATTCGGCGACCTCGGGTTCGTTCTTTTCGCGCTCGATCAGCAGCGGTTCGAGTTCGCGCGCATAGAGCGTGTTCGATTCGCGGGCGGCCGGGTCGGTCGGCGCCGGCGCCAGCGTCGTCCATTTGCCGGGCGCGAAGGGAATCAGCTTCGCCACGCCGTCGACGAAGCCGTAAGGCATGCCGAGCACGCGGCCACAGTCGCGCACGGCGGCCTTCGCGGCCATGGTGCCGAAGGTGGCGATCTGGCCCACGCTGTCGCTGCCGTACTTGCGGCGCACGTAGTCGATGACGCGGTCGCGCCCGTCCTGGCAGAAGTCGATGTCGAAGTCAGGCATCGACACCCGCTCGGGGTTCAGGAAGCGCTCGAAGAGCAGGTTGTAGCGCAGCGGGTCGAGGTCGGTGATGCCCAGCGAATAGGCCACCAGCGAGCCCGCGCCCGAGCCGCGCCCGGGACCGACCGGCACCCCGTTGGCCTTGGCCCAGCCGATGAAGTCGGCGACGATCAGGAAGTAGCCGGGGAAGCCCATCTTCACGATGGTCGCGATCTCGAACTCCGAGCGCTCCAGATACCGCGGGCGCGCGGCCTCACGTTCGGCCGCGTCGGGGTAGAGCGTCGTGAGCCGCGCTTCGAGCCCGCGCATGACTTCGCTGCGCAGATGCTCTTCGATGGTGACGCCGGGCGGCAGCGGAAAGCTCGGCAGGGTCGGCGTGCCCAGTTGCAGTTCGAGGTTGCAGCAGCGGGCGATGGCAACGGTGTTGGCGAGCGCCTGCGGCAGATCCTGAAAACGCTCGACCATCTCGGCGCGGCTCACGAAGCGTTGCCGCTCGTTGAAGCGGCGCGTGCGGCGCGCGTCGTCGAGCGTCTCGCCCTCGGCGATGCAGACACGCGCCTCGTGCGCCTTGAAGTCTTCCTCGCTCGCGAACTGGATCGGGTGCGTGGCCACCACCGGGGTGCCCGTGGCGCGCGCCAGCGCCACCGTGGCCGCGTTCACCGCCTGCTCAAAGTCGAAGCCGCAGACATGCAATTCGAGCGCGAAGCGCTCGGGGAAGGCCGCGCGCCAAAACGCGAGCGCGCGCGAGGCGTGCGCTTCCTGTCCGTTGCGCAACGCCACGCCGATCTCGCCGAACCACCCGCCGCTCAGGCAGAACACGCCCTCGGTGCCCGCCGCGTCGAACCATTCGCGCTGCATCAGCGCGCGGCCGCGATGCTGGTGATCGCGCCAGGCGCGGGTCAGCCAGTCGCAAAGGCGCAGGTAGCCCGCGTGCGACTGCGCCAGCAGCAGCACGCGGCAGGGTTCGCCACCGGGCTCCTCGGGCGCCACCCACGCATCGACGCCGCAGATCGGCTTGATGCCCTTGCCGCGCGCGGCCTTGTAGAACTTCACGAACCCGAACAGGTTGCCCAGATCGGTGATCGCCAGCGCCACCTGCCCGTCGTTGGCCGCGAGCTTTACGGCATCCTTGATGCGCAGCGTCGAATCGACGATCGAATACTCGCTGTGCAGGCGCAGGTGGACGAAATCGGGCTCGGTCATGGGTCGATTGTACGAACGCGCCGTCGCCGAAATCGGCATCCGCGGCGGCACGGGCACGTCAATGACTTTTCATGCAAATGACGTCCATAACGGGCTTGCAGAGCGAAATTGCCGAAAGTCGACATTGCCGCAAATCGAGCGCCAAGCCCGTCATGAATGCGGCTTTCAGCAAAAAGTCAAAGCGCCAACGCGCAAAGCGGAGCGGACGCGATGACGGCGATAATGCCGCCATGACTCAAGACACCCATCTCCTTCCGCGCGAGCGCATCGTCGGGCTGCGCGCGTCCAAGATTCGTGAGGTCGCCAACGCCGGCATGGGCCGCGACGACGTGCTCGCGTTCTGGTTTGGCGAACCCGACGAGGTGACGCCCGAATTCATCCGCAACGCCGCCGCCGAAAGCATCGCGCGCGGCGAGACGTTCTATTCGCACAACCTCGGGCTGCCGGAACTGCGCGCGGCCATCGCCGCCTACCTCGCGCGGCTGCACCCGAACACCGCCTCCGCCCTCGGCCCCGAGCGCATCGCGCTCACCAGCTCCGGCGTCAGCGCGCTCTCGCTCGCCGCGCAGTGCCTCGTCAACCCCGGCGACCGCGTCGTCTGCGTGACGCCGCTGTGGCCCAATCTGGTCGAGATACCGAAGATCCTCGGCGCCGACGTGCACTGCGTCGCGCTCGACTTCGACGACGGCGGTTGGCGGCTCGACCTCGACCGTCTGCTCGCCGCGCTGACGCCCGACACGCGGCTGTGCATCCTCAACGCCCCGAACAACCCGACCGGCTGGACGCTGACGCGCGCCGAGCAGCGCGCGATCCTCGAACGCTGCCGCCGCCACGGCACGTGGCTGCTCTCCGACGACGCCTACGAGCGCCTCGTGTTCGGCGCCGACGCCGTCGCGCCCTCGTTCTTCGACCTCGCCGACCGCGACGACCGGCTGATCAGCGCCAACACCTTCTCCAAGGCCTGGCTGATGACCGGCTGGCGGCTCGGCTGGCTCGTCGCCCCGCCCGCCTTCGTCGAAGAACTCGGCAAGGTCATCGAATACAACACCTCCTGCGCGCCGGTCTTCGTGCAGCGCGCCGGGCTCGCCGCCATCGAGCGCGGTGACACGGTCGTCGCGCGAACGCGCGAACGGCTGCGCGCTTCGCGAGACCACCTCTGCGCCGGCCTCGCGACGCTGCCCGGCGTCCACGCGCCGCCACCGCCCGGCGCCATGTACGCGTTCTTCCGCATCGACGGCATGACCGATTCGCTCGCGTTCTGCAAGAACCTCGTCAGCACGCAAGGCCTCGGACTCGCGCCAGGCGCCGCCTTCGGCGAAGAAGGCGAAGGCTACGTGCGCTGGTGCTTCGCCAGCGACCACGCCCGCCTCGACGCCGGCCTTGAACGCCTGCGGCGTGGGTTGGAGGGTTGGCGGAGGCGGTAGGTACGGCGGAGGACGGGTGAGGGACCGACGCGTGACGTTACTCGCACCTTACATGGTGTCTCAAATATCGCGGAAAGAATTCACTTCCGGAAAATGAATGGATCATTTTCCACAAGATTGTTGAACGGATTCCTGGCGCTACCATCACTGTAAAAATTGACAATTTGAGTACGAGGCAATGCCGCGATCAAGTCATTTCAATAATCCGTGCTCGATTGTTCGCCTTGATTCAGGTATTGGATTCCATATGCGCTTCCTTTTGTGCGTGATTGAAATTCTTATCCTTGGTGTTATTACGTCGAACGCACATGCCGATTGGATCAGCAAGTCTGGGGAGCGCCTTCCTGACACGGAATACCGCAAGTCGGCTGGCGCGTTCGGAGCGCACCTCATTCTTGTGCCCGATGCTCAGCGCTTGCTCAGGGACTGGGATACACCCAGCGAAACTGTCGAGATAACTGCCGTTAACTCCGTACCCATTGGCAGTCAAGCGAATGCGTTTGTCGTCTTCAAAGATTGCACGCCAACAAAGTCCGGACAATGCAACGTTACGATGCAGTTTCGTGTTTATCAGCCGAACGGCAAAATTTATGCAAGTACACCTCTCATGGAGGTTTGGCAGGATAAGCCGGCGCCGCGAATGCTCGAGCTTTCGGTCCAGTACCTCAAAATCATTCTTGAACCAAAAGATCTCCCCGGTAAATATCTCGTTTCCGCGAAAGTGAGAGATAACGTCTCTGGTGTTTCGCTTGACCTGAGCTCCGCATTCACGGGCACCAAATGAAAACCAAGCCATCTTCGACTCTGGAGCGCCACGGCGGATTTCTCGGATTTGCCTCCGCCCGCAGTGCCAAATATCATCGACGGTCGTCCAACTCTCTTAATTGTTTTGATTATGTTGCGTATAATTGCCAATGCTATTTTTCTTCTCGGGCTCGCTCCTTGGGCGATTATGTTCATGTTCAGCGCTATGCTTTTTGATGCGCCTGGGTCAGAGAATAGCTGGATAGCAAGAGGGTTATTTTATTCAATTGCCTCCTATCCTGTACTTGTTGCTATTGGATTTTTTTCCAGTGGTGGTTTATGGGCGCTCAAGGAAGGGCATCAGTGGCGTAACTATTTGGCGCTTTTGCCTTTAGTCAGTTTCGTTCTCGTTATACTCTTCATGATACTATCAGATCGGATCTGCGGCGGACGGCTTTCCTGTTGATTTCAAATCTTTCTTGCGGTGCTGGCAATCCACTCGCGCGATTGCTTTTTCATCGTATGGATCGTTTCAGTACTTGAATGTCACAAGCGAATTTTTTTATGATGTCTATGTTGCAGACTGTTCGGATACGTGCTTTTTATAAAAAATTATGGGCACCTTCTTGATAAAAGGAATGGCACTGACCTTTTCGAAATCTGAATTCATCGTGTTATTTTTCCCGGTGCTCTACAGATAAACCCCATGCTCCCATCCCTCTCATTCCTTCTCGCTGCACTGCTCCTGGCTATCACGCCTGGTCCCGGCATCGCGTACGTGGTTGCACGTACGGCAGCGGGTGGCAGGGCCGAGGGGTTGGCGTCCTGCGTCGGCACGGGCATCGGCGGGATGGTGCATGTCGTCGCGGCGGCGACGGGGCTGTCGCTGCTTCTCGCACAGTCGGCGTTGGCGTTTTCCTTCGCCAAGTACTTGGGTGCCGCCTATCTGATCTACCTCGGGGTCAGGCTCTTCCTCTCCAAGGCACCGGTGGCGAACGTGGTTGTTCGATCGAATGGCGCGCGTCGTGCTTTGATTGAAGGTATCGTGGTCGAGGCGCTCAATGTGAAGACGGCACTCTTCTTTCTGGCGTTTCTGCCGCAGTTCCTGGTCGGGCGCGATTCGGTGGCGATGCAGCTCGCTGTCATGGGCTTCGTGTGCGTCGTTCTCAACACGCTTGTCGATGTCGCGGCGGTCTATGGGGCGGCACGCTTGGTGCGGTCCGATTTTCCGGGGCGGCGTCGTGCAGGTTGGCTCAGCAAGGCGAGTGGCGCCACGCTGGTCGCCTTGGGGGTGTATGTCGCGACGACGAGGCGAAGTGCCTGATTAAACGCTTCCGCTGCCGCAGATCGCTCTGCGTGTTGTCGGCACGCACGAATCCGCGAGCCAGTCGCTCGGCATCGACGAGCTTCCCTCGAAACGTCCCGGGTTGCACGCGGTGCGAGCGGGGCAGTCTCGCTGTGTTTGAAGCGCAGCAACGGCGATGAAGGGACACCTGCCGCGCTATTCCGGCGTCGCAAAAAACCGCCGCAACAGCGCCTGATAGCGCCACGGGTCGCGGGGTTTCGTGGTGACCATCTGCGCGAGGAGGTCGATGCGGTCGCGCTCGTTCACGTCGAGTGCGCGCCAGACGAGGGCGACTTCGGTGAGCACGCGCTGTTCGTCGGTGTTCAGCGCGTGCGGCCAGCGCGCGAGGCGACTGAATTGCTCGCGGGAGTCGCGCTCGGCGGCGATGCGGTCGCCACCGTAGCGGCGCGCGATCATCGCCGTGACGCGCGCGGTGATGTCGCTCAGTTGGGGTGGCACCGCGCCGCCGAAATGGAGCGCGACGTTGCCTTCGGTGAAGCGCAGCAGCGTCGCTTCGCTGCTGCGATAGCCGTCGCCTCGGGCGATGCGTCGATGTTCGCGCTCGGCCAAGCGGCGCAGTTCCGGCACCAGCGGTCGGAAGCCGTAGCGGTGATAGAACCAGAACGCGCCGCTCTTGATGCCATCGGGGTTGTCGAGGCCGAATTGATAGGGCTCGACCTCGATATGGCGCACCGTGAATGCGTGCCGATAGCAGCGCAGCAACTGACACATCAGATAGCCCGATTCCCCGCCGCGATACGGCTCGAAGATGTTCATGCCGAACGTGGCGCGCTCGCCGAGGATCCATGAGCCGCCGTAGGCGACCGGAAAGCCGTTGCGAAAGAGCGTGAAGCCGATGTAGGACTCGAGCGGCAGTTGCCGTGCCGCCACCATGCCGAAGAGGGCGCAGGTGAGCCCGCGGCCAAGCTCATACAGCCGCAGCGTGGAGGCATCGAGGTAGGTGGCCGGGTCGGTCTCGCGGACGGTGAGCGTCATCGTCAGGCGGATGACGTCGATGGCGTGCTGCCGTTCGGCCTCATCGAGCGCCAGTGGCGGCGGCAGCGGCGTGTCCATCACGGCCGCGGCGTCGAAGCGACGGAGGTTTTCGGTTGGAAAGAACGGCGCGGCGACCGGCAGGCGGTTGCATGCCTTGCTGAAGCGCTCGCTGCGCGGCGCGACGCGCACGTACAGATCGAGCGCTTCGAACAGCTGATCCTTGACCAGGGGTCGGTCGTCGAGCCGACTGAGTTCGTTGACGAGAAAGGCGAGTCGCTGCGACGGGCGGACTTTGAGTGAGGTGAGCAGTCCGTCGTTGTCGTATCCGGCGGTCGTCTCGCCGCGCTCGAGCGAGGGCAGCGTGAGCTTCAGCACCGCGTTCAGGTCGAGGAGCGCCTCGCCAAACGAGTCGATGCTCACGGCGACCTGCGGCAAGCCGAGCAGCCAGCGCACGCAGTCGTGCGAGAAACGGGTGACGGTGTCGACCCAGGGCAGCCCGCGCTCGGCGAGCACCGCCGGATGGCGACCGCGCAGCGCCTTCAGAAAACGCGCGATGCGGCGGAATTCGCGCTCGATCTGCGCGAGCGTGGCCGCATCCGGCGGATGGGCGGCGAGGAAGAGCAGCGTGTCGTGATACGCGCCGAGCGTGGCATCGGCCTTCAGTGGCAGCGCGCTCAGTCGTCGCAGCGCGTCACGCCGCTGCGCGTTGGAGGCGGCATCGAAGCGCGCTGCGGAGTCATGCAGCGTGCGCAGCAGGGTGGCGCGGGAGGGGCGAGAGGGCATTGCTGCGTCGGCTCCGAGGGGCACAGGCGCTCAGACCCAGCGGATGCGCCGGAAATAGGCCCAGAGGCCGGCGCTGGCCGCCACCATGAGGCCGACGGCGACCGGGTAACCGTAGGTCCACTCCAGTTCGGGCATGTTCTTGAAGTTCATGCCGTAGACGGTGCCGATGATGCTCGGCACCATGAGGATCGCGCCCCAGCCGGCGAGCTTTTTGGTCACTTCGTTCTCGCCGAGCGCGATCAGCGAGAGGTTGGTCTGCGTGGCGCCGTTCTCCATGTCACGCAGGTTGTCGAGCGATTCCTGGATGCGGGTGACGTGATCGAGCACGTCGCGAAAGTAGGGCCGCAGCGGCTCGCGAAAGATCGGGTGCTTGTGCGTGAGGAGCCGCCCGCATACCTCAACGAGCGGCGTGACGGCGCGGCGCACGCACATGGTGTCGCGCTTCAGTGCGTAGAGCATCTGCGCGGCGGCGCGGCGATCGGTGCGGGCATCGAAGATCGTCTCTTCGATCGCGTCGAGCCGGTCTTCGAGCGAATCGGCTTCGGGGAACAGGCGGTCGACGACGGTGTCGATCAGCCCGTGCAGCACGGCACCGGGGCCGAGCGCGAGAAACTCGGGTTCGCTTTCGAGCTCGCTGCGCACGTTGCGAAAACCCGTCTCGGCCCGATGGCGCACGGTCAGCACGAAGTGCTCGCCGCAGTAGATGTGCAGTTCGCCGTCGACGTAGTCGTCGCCGTGCCGCTCGACGGTGTGCAGCACGATGAAGAGCGTGCTGCCGTACTCCTCGATCTTCGGCCGCTGCGAACCGCGGTTGGTGTCTTCGATGGCGAGTTCGTGCAGGTTGAACTCTTCCTGCATCTTGTTGAGCAGCGTCGGCGGCGGCTCGAAGAGGGCAACCCAGACCATCGCGCCGGGCGGCTGCGGGGCGGCCAGGAAGTCGCTGATGGCATCGATGTCGAACGCCGGTTGCCGGATGCCGTTGATGTAGGCGGCGCAGTTGACGAGCATGACGAAGCGAAGTCGGGCGTTGCGGTGCGCCCAATTATGCGGGCGCCGAGCGGTGCCGGAAAGCGCCCGCCGCATCGCCGCCTCGGGCGCGGCCGGCCGTGTAGCAAAATAGCCCGATGCAATCTCCACCCGCTCCGACGCCCGCTGCCGCGCGGTTGCGTCCCACCGACGGGCGCGACCATCCGCTCACGCTCGATCAGGTGTTGCATGAGGTCGAGGCCGATCATCTGGTCGATGCCGATGCGCTCGCGCAGCTTCGGGCGACGTCGCGCTTTCGTCATTACGAGCATCCGTTGACGCTGATCGCCGAGCAGAAGTGGCGCGCCGCGCGGCCTCCGCAGCGCGTGCTGACGCTGGAGGCACTGTCGGAGTGGTTCGCCGCGCGCATCGACGTGCCCTATGTGCACATCGATCCGCTGAAGGTCGATTTCGCGGCCGTGGCGTCGGTGATGAGTTCGAGCTATGCCAACCGCTACCGCATCCTGCCGATCGCGGTGACGCCCGAAGCGGTCACCGTCGCCACCAGCGAACCCTTCGTGCGCTCGTGGATTCCCGAGCTCTCGAATCTGCTGCGGCGGCGCGTCGATCTGGTGTTCGCCAATCCGATCGACGTCAAGCGCTACGTGGCGGAATTTTTCTCGCTCGCGCAGTCGGTGCGTCGCGCGCAGGAGCACGCCGGTGGCGACAAGGGCGCCATTTCGTCGTTCGAACAATTGGTGCAGCTCGGCGCGCAGGGCGGCGCCGCGCCGGACGCCAACGATCGCCACATCGTGCGCATCGTCGATTGGCTCTGGCAGTACGCGTTCGAGCAACGCGCGAGCGACATCCACATCGAGCCGCGTCGCGACTCGGGCATCGTGCGCTTTCGCATCGATGGCGTGCTGCATCAGGTCTACCAGATTCCGCAGGCGGTGCTCACCGCGATGGTGAGCCGCATGAAGCTGCTCGCGCGCATGGAGATCGTCGAGAAGCGTCGCCCGCAGGACGGCCGCATCAAGACGGTCACGCCCGAGGGCGAGGAGGTGGAGCTGCGCGTGGCGACGATGCCGACCGCCTTCGGCGAGAAGATCGTCATGCGCATCTTCGACCCCGAGGTGCTGATGCGCGATTTCCGCGACCTCGGCTTCAGCGATGATGACCTCACGCGCTGGCAGCAGATGACATCAAGGCCGCATGGCATCGTGCTGGTCACCGGGCCGACCGGCTCGGGCAAGACGACGACGCTGTACTCGACGCTGCGCGCGCTGGCGACGCCCGAGGTGAACGTCTGCACGGTCGAAGACCCGATCGAGATGGTCGAACCGCAGTTCAACCAGATGCAGGTGCAGCCGCAGATTGGCGTCGATTTCGAGAACGGCGTGCGCACGCTGATGCGGCAGGACCCCGACATCATCATGGTGGGCGAGATTCGCGACCTCGCCACGGCCGAAATGGCCGTGCAGGCCGCGCTGACCGGACATCTCGTACTCTCGACGCTGCACACCAACGATGCGCCCACCGCGATCACGCGGCTGGTCGATCTGGGGTTGCCGCCGTACCTCGTCAACTCGACGCTGCTCGGCGTCATGGCGCAGCGTTTGGTGCGCACGCTGTGCCCGAGCTGTCGCGTGCCGGCTGATCCGATCGAGGACGACGAGTGGGCCGCGCTGACGCGCCCCTATCGTGCGAGCAAACCGAGCGTCACCTACGCGGCCGGCGGTTGCCTCGAGTGCCGCATGACGGGTTATCGCGGGCGGCTCGGTCTCTACGAGGTGATGGTCATGAGCGCCGAGTTGCGCAAGCTCGTCGCGCACGGCGCCAGCATTGACGAATTGCGCGAGCAGGCGTTTCGCGACGGCATGAAACCGCTGCGCGCGTCGGGCGCACACAAGATCGCGCTCGGCCTCACCACCAAGGACGAAGTCGAGCGCGTGGCGCCGCCGGCCTGACGGCAGCGCCGTCGACTGATGAACGGAGTGAATGCATGCAGATCATCCTGATCGGCCTTGGCCGCATGGGCGGCAACATGGCGCGGCGCTGGGCGCGGCACGGCGTTGCCGTGACGGCCTTCGATGCGAGCGCCGAGGCGCGCGCCGCGATCGAGGGCGAGGCGCATTGCCGCGTCGTGGCGAGCCTTGCGGAAGCGCTCGCGACGGGTGTGCCGGGTGCGCGTATCGTGTGGCTGATGCTGCCGGCCGGGGCGATCACCGAGCGCGCCATCGACGACGTGCTGCCGACCTTGGTCGCGGGCGATCTGTTGGTCGATGGCGGCAACGCGCACTACAAGGATTCGCAGCGCCGCGCCGCGCGCGTGCGCTCCCACGGTGCCGCCTTCGCCGACGTTGGCGTCTCCGGCGGCATCGGTGGCCTCGCGCACGGCTATTGCCTGATGGTCGGCGCGCAGGCGGCCGATTACGCGCGGCTCGAACCGCTGCTGATGGCGCTCGCGCCCGAGGGCGGGCGGGGGCTCGTGCACGCCGGGCCGGTCGGCGCGGGGCACTACGCGAAGATGGTGCACAACGGCATCGAGTACGGCATGATGCAGGCGCTGGCCGAAGGCTTTGCGCTGCTCGAAGCGAAGGAGGAATTCGCCATGCCGCTCGCTGCCGTGGCCGATGCCTGGTGCGATGGCTCGGTCATCCGCTCGTGGCTGCTCGAACTGACCGCTCGCGCGCTGCATGACCCCGAGGCGCTGGCTGCCACCGCGCCGCATGTGGCGGACTCGGGCGAAGGGCGCTGGGCGGTCGAGGCGATGGTGGAGCTGGGCGTTCCCGCCCCGGTGACGGCGCTTGCGTTGACCACCCGCTTCGCGACGCAGGGCCGTGGCGACTATGCCGCGCGACTGCTCGCGCAGATGCGCGCCGGCTTTGGCGGGCACGCGGTGAACGTCGTGCGCTGAGTTTCCGCGGCGCGCTCAGCCCAGGCGTCGCCGCGTGCGCGGTTTCGGCGCCGTGGCGGCGGGAGCGTCGCCGCGACGGTTGAATCCTCCGGCGCTGCCGCGACGCGTGTCGCGCGGCGCGTACTCGCCGCGCCCGGCGCCACCACTGGCGGCACCCGGTGTGCCACGGGCGCGGCGGCTGTTGCCGGGCGGGCGGTCACGTTCGAAGCCGCCGGTGGCTGCACCGGCTCGCGCACGACCGCGCGGCGGAGGTGCGCCTCGCTCGCCCTGACGGTCATCGAACTGCCCGCCCGAGCGCCCTGCGAAGCGACCGCGCGGCGCAGCGTCGCCGCGATCGTCGACCGGCGCGGTGCCGCGCCTGACGTAGCCGCGCGCCTGGCCGTCGCCGCCGGCCTCGTCGCGGCGGCTACCCCAGCGAGCACGCGGGGCGGCGTCGTCGTCGCGACGTCGTCCGTCGCTGCCGCGTTGACCATAGCCGCCACGCTCGCCATAGCTTCGAGCGCCTCCCCCTTCCGGCGAGCGTCGGCGTGGCGGCGCGAAATCGTCGCTCGCGCCGCCCTCACGCGAGCGGGGCGCCGCGCGCGGCCGCGACGGGGCGCGGCGCTCGTCGAAGTCGTCGCCGCGAGCGCCACGGGCGCGTGGCGCGCGCTCGCTGTCGCGCGCCGGCGGCGCCGAGGCCAGGCCGCGCCGCGGCCCGCGCGCGGGGCTGCGTGGCCGCGCTGCCGCTTCGTCGCCCGACTCGTCGGCGCTGGCGTCGCCGGCGTTGCGCCACAGCACGAGGAGTTTGCCCAGGTGCTGCACGTTTTCGCAGCCGAGCTTGGCGCAAATTTCGGCCAGATACGCCTCGCGCGTTTCGCGTTCGTCGGACTGCACGCGCACCTTGATCAAGGCGTGCGCGGTCAGCGCGAGATCGATCTCATGCAGCACGGCGGCAGTGAGGCCATGCTGGCCGATCATCACCACCGGGTCGAGATGATGCGCGGCGGCGCGCAACGCGCGGCGGGCACTGGCGGACAGGGCGGAGGTCGACGACATGGCAGGAGCTTTCGAGAACGGGCGCGCAGGGCGCGAAGGCCGCCATTATCGCCGCGCCATCGATAATTGCCGCTTCGCTCCATCACCGCCTGATCGGCCTCGGCCCCACGACCGCCATGCTCAACCCCGCCGGCAAACGTCACAAATCGCACAAGGACTGGCTGGTCGAGCACGTCAACGACCCTTGGGTGCAGCGTGCGCAGCGCGAGGGGTTTCGCTCGCGCGCGGCGTACAAGCTGATCGAGATCGACCGCAAGGATCGCCTGTTGCGGCCCGGCAGCGTGGTGGTCGATCTCGGTGCCGCGCCCGGCAGCTGGTGTCAGGTCGCGCAGCGCGCGCTCGGTCCGCGCGGTCGCATCATCGCCATCGATCTCTTGCCGATGCAGGGCATGACTCAGGTCGAGTTCATCGAGGGCGATTTCGGCGACGACGCGGTGCTGGCGGAGCTCGAAGCGAAGTTGGGCGGCGCCGGCGTCGACCTCGTCATGAGCGACATGCTGCCCAACATGACGGGTGTCGCGAGTATCGATTCGCCGCGCGCGATCCATCTCGGGGAACTGGCGGCCGAGTTCGCGCTCGCCCACCTGAAGGCCGACGGACGACTGTTGATCAAGGCGTATCAGGGGCCGGGCTTCCCGGAGTTCCTGCAACAGTTGAAACGGCAGTTCGCAAGCGTCGTCAGCCGCAAGCCGGAGGCCTCACGCGACCGCAGTGCCGAGATCTACCTGCTCGCCAGCACGCCACGACCGCAGGCGACGGCTTGACGTCGCGCGTCCCGTAGGCGACGGCTTGACGTCGCTTTCGGGGGGTTGGTCATTGTCGGCGGTCATCGAATGCGGCCAAGCGCGGTCAAGCCCGCGCCTACCGGTTGTAGGCGACGGCTTGACGTCGCTCGCGCACGGTCAGCCATCGCAATCGGTCATCGAAGACTCCGAAGCGCGGTCAAGCCCGCGCCTGCCGGTTGTAGGCGACGGCTTGACGTCGCTATTGTGGGGTTGGTCATTGTCGGCGGTCATCGAATGCGGCCAAGCGCGGTCAAGCCCGCGCCTACCTGATGTAGGCGACGGCTTGACGTCGCTCGCGCACGGTCAGCCATCGCAATCGGTCATCGAAGACTCCGAAGCGCGGTCAAGCCCGCGCCTACCGGCTGTAGGCGACGGCTTGACGTCGCTTTGGTGGGGTTGATCATCGCCGCCGGTCATCGAAGGCAGCCAAGCGCGGTCAAGCCCGCGCCTACCAACTGTAGGCGACGGCTTGACGTCGCTATTGTGGGGTTGATCATCGCCGGCGGTCGTCGAACGCAACCGAGCGCGGTCAAGCCCGCGCCTACCGGTTGTAGGCGACGGCTTGACGTCGCTTTGGCGCGATCGATCACCGCCACGCGTCGTCGAACGCAACCGAGCGCGGTCGAGCCCGCGCCTACCGGCTGTAGGCGACGGCTTGACGTCGCTATTGTGGGGTTGGTCATTGTCGGCGGTCATCGAATGCGGCCAAGCGCGGTTAAGCCCGCGCCTACAGCGAAGCGCGGTCAAGCCCGCGCCTACCTGATGTAGGCGACGGCTTGACGTCGCTTTCGGGGGGTTGGTCATTGTCAGCGGTCATCGAATGCGGCCAAGCGCGGTCAAGCCCGCGCCTACCGGCTGTAGGCGACGGCTTGACGTCGCTCTGGCGTTGTCGATCACCGCCACGCGTCATCGAACGCAACCGAGCGCGGTCAAGCCCGCGCCTACCGCGAAGCGCGGTCGAGCCCGCGCCTACCGGTTGTAGGCGACGGCTTGACGTCGCTCTGGCGTTGTCGATCGCCGCCACGCGTCGTCGAACGCAACCGAGCGCGGTCGAGCCCGCGCCTACCGCGAAGCGCGGTCGAGCCCGCGCCTGCCGGCTGACATGCCATTGGCTTGATGGCGGAAGCCGCATCCATGACGGGCTTGCAGCCCGATAATGGCGAAAGTCGAGTTTCACGCAAAACGAGCGACAAGCCCGTCATGGACGTCATTTGCGGAAAAAGCTGATGCACGCCGCGCGAGCTTGGACGGGTGCGCGGCGTGCGCGGAGCGGCGTTACGGTGCGCGGCGCAGGCGCTTCACTTCGTCGTCGGTGGGCTGCACGCTCTTGCCGTCGACGTAGCGCCAGTCGACCATGATGCCGCGGCCGTCCTTTTGCGCGAGGCGGCCGACGAAGGCGCCCATCGTGGACTGGTTGTCCTGCGCGCGCCAGGTGATGCGGCCGAACGGGCTGTCGACGGCGAGGTTCTTCATCGCGGCCTGCATCTTCGCGACGTCGGTCGAATTGGCCTTCTTCAGCATCGCGGCGATCGATTTCACCGTCGCGTAGCCGACGACCGAACCCAGCCTCGGATGATCCTTGTACTTCGCGAGGTAGGCGTCGCGGAAGGCCTTGTGTTCGGGCGTATCGACGAACTGCCACGGATAGCCGGTGACGATCCAGCCGCTGGGCGTTTCCTCCTTCAGCGGGTCGAGGTACTCCGGCTCGCCCGACAGCAGGCTCACCACCGGACGATCCTTGAACAGCCCGCGGGTGTTGCCTTCGCGCACGAACTTCTGCAGGTCGGTGCCGAAGGTGACGTTGAACACGGCATCGACGCGGGCGTCGATCAGCGCCTGCACGACGGCGCCGGCGTCGATCTTGCCGAGCGGCGGCGCCTGTTCGACGAACTCCACGCCGCCGGCCGGCTGCGCCGCGATCAAGAGCTTCTTGAACGAATTGGCGGCCGACTGGCCGTATTCGTAGTTCGGGTAGACGATGCCCCAGCGTTTCTTGTTCAGCTTCGCGGCTTCGGGCACCAGCATGCTGGTCTGCATGTAGGTCGAGGCGCGCAGGCGGAACGTGTAGGCGTTGCCGTTGCCCCAGGTGATCTTGTCGGACAGCGGTTCGCTCGCCACGAAGAGCACGCGACGCTGGCGCGCGAAGTCCCCGACCGCGAGACCGATGTTCGACAGGAAGGTGCCGGAGAGCAGCGCCACCTTTTCGCGCGTCAGCAGTTCCTCGGCCGCGCGCACCGCATCGCTCGGGTTGGCGTTGTCGTCACGGAACACCGTCTCCAGCGGGCGGCCGTTGATGCCGCCGGCGCGGTTGACTTCTTCCTGCGCCAGCTCCCAGCCCTTGCGATAGGGCTCGAGAAAGGCGGGTTGCGCCTTGTAGCTGTTGATCTCGCCGATGCGGATGGGCGTGCCCTGCGCGAGCGCGCTGCCGCTGACGAGCGTGAAGAGGGAGAGGGCGAAGAGGGTGCGTGACATCGTGGTTCCTCGGCGTGGGGTGGCCGCCCGGATCGGGCGGGCGCGGCGATAACGGAGCGCGGCGGCGTGGGTTGACAGCCGACGGCGCGTGCCCGATGCTGCGCCGCCGCAATGTAGCCGATTCGCCGACCCTGGCGCGTCCTTTCCGCGTCACCGTGCGCCACGAATCGCGGCGCTGGGTGACAATTGCCTCTCGTCACGACCAACGCTGGTGACATGGATCTCGCGCTTCGCATCGTCAAATATTCGGTTGGCCTCATGATCGTGCTGATCGCGGCCGGCTTTCTGCTGCCCGAGCACTACCGCGTCGAGCGCGGCGTCTCCATCGCGGCGCCGCCCCCCCGCGTCTTCGCGCTGGTGGCCGAGCAGCGCGACTGGCGCCGCTGGTCGCTGTGGCACCAGCGCGACCCGGACATGCAGTTCAACTATTCGGGCCCCGACGCCGCCACCGGCGCCACCGTCACCTGGCAAAGCCGCAGCGAGGGCAACGGTCGCATGCAGTGGCGCGCCGTCGACGGCAACCGGCGCATCGACTACGAACTGACGATCGGCGACACCAAGCCGGCCGCCGGCGAGATCACCTTCGCGCCGGAAGGCGACGGCACCCGCGTCACCTGGACATTGCAGGGCGACGTCGGCGTCTATCCGGTGTTTCGCTGGCTCGGCCTCGTGATGGGCCGCGTCATCGGCCCCGATCTCGATGTGAGCTTGAACAACCTGAAAAAACTGGCGGAGACAGCATGACCACGACCCTCCTTGCAAGCGACGACAAGAAAACCGCTTACCGCGACTACGCCGCGCCGCAGCGCGCGGACGGCTTCGACACCGTGCGCGAGTTCTATCGGCTGAACCACATGCATCAGACGCACGACTTCGTGCTCGCGAAGAAGGCCGACTTCCTGCGCTTCAACCGCCGTCGGATGTCGCCGTGGGAGGCGCTCGACTTCCTTAACACGCTGGTCGACGACAGCGACCCCGACATCGCGCTGCCGCAGATCGATCATCTGATCCAGACCGGCGAGGCGATGCGCGCCAACGGCGAACCCGAATGGATGGTGCTCACCGGCTTCATCCATGATCTCGGGAAGGTGCTGTGTCTGTTCGGTGAGCCGCAGTGGGCGGTGGTGGGCGACACCTTCCCGACCGGCTGCGCGTATTCCGACCGCGTCGTCTGGAGCGAATTCTTCGCGCTGAACCCCGACCGGCAGCGCCCCGAACTGCAAACGAAATACGGCGTCTACGCGCCCAACTGCGGACTCGACGCCGTGCAGCTGAGCTGGGGGCACGACGAATACCTCTATCACATGGTCAAGCCCTATCTGCCGCTCGAAGGGCTCTACATGATCCGCTATCACAGCTTCTATGCGTGGCATCGCGAGAACGAATACCAGCACCTGTGCAACGCGCAGGACGATGCGATGAAACCCTGGGTGCAGCGCTTCAATCCGTACGACCTCTATTCGAAGAACCCGAACCGCCCGAGCCTCGCCGAGGTGAAGCCGTACTACGAGGACTTGCTGGCGAAGTATCTTCCGGCGACGCTGGCGTTTTAGGGTTGTCAGGCCCCGGGCGCGGCATAGTGGCCCGTTTGAGAGATGGCGGTACGCGCAAGCGAAAGTCTCCGGATTCGACCTGCTCACCGCAGGCCCCGGAAAGCGCGAGTTTGGGCAGCGGGTCGATCGCATTCACCCGATCGCCGACACCGGCAAATTTGATGCGCGACAAGACGCGCCGCACGAGCTTGGCATAGACTGGCCCACGGCACTCGTCTTGTGCGCCGCGGCAATGCGCGGCGGCGTGCGGCGGGGGTCGACGAAGACCCTGCACGTCCGACCTGTCTCGTTGTGGTTGTCGTTTTCCGTCGGACGGCAGCGGCCTTCTTAGCAAAGGAGGCAGCAAGTTGCAACGCACGGACACCACCAACCCGGCCTGGTTTCACAAGGTCGTCGATTGTCAGTGGGCATGCCCCGCCCACACGCCGGTCCCCGAATACATCCGGCTGATCGCGCAGGGGCGTCACGACGACGCCTACATGGTCAACTGGGTCGCCAACGTGTTCCCCGGCATCCTCGGCCGCACCTGCGACCGGCCCTGTGAGCCGGCTTGCCGGCGCGGTCGGGTCGAGGAGAACAACGGCGTGAAGCCCGAGCCGGTCGCGATCTGCCGCTTGAAGCGCGTGGCCGCCGACATGAAGGGCGACGTCAAGGCGCGCATGCCGCAGGTCGGCCCGGCCAACGGCAAGCGCGTGGCGTGCGTGGGTGCCGGGCCGGCCTCGCTCACCGTGGCGCGCGATCTGGCGCCGCTCGGCTACGAGGTCACGGTGTTCGATGGCGAAGCGAAGGCCGGCGGCTTCATGCGCCAGCAGATTCCGCGCTTTCGGCTGCCCGAGGAAGTGATCGACGAGGAGATGGGCTACGTCTTCGATCTCGGCGTGCGCTTTCGCGCCGGTGAGCGCATCGATTCCATGAAGGCGCTGCTCGGTGCGGGCTATGACGCGATCTTCGTCGGCAGCGGCGCGCCGCGCGGCCGAGATCTCGATCTGCCCGGTCGAGCGCAGGCCGCGGCCAACATTCACATCGGCATCGACTGGTTGGCCTCGGTCTCGTTTGGCCACATCACGAAGATCGGCAAGCGCGTGATCGTGCTCGGTGGCGGCAACACGGCGATGGACTGCTGCCGCTCGGCCAAGCGGCTCGGTGGCGAAGACGTCAAGGTCATCGTGCGCAGCGGTTTCGAGGAGATGAAGGCTTCACCGTGGGAGAAGGAGGATGCCATGCACGAGGGCATCCCGATCCTCAACTACCACGTGCCGAAGAGCTTCGAGCACGAGGGCGGCCGCCTGCGCGGCATGACCTTCGAGATCGTGCGTGCCGAGTACAACGCCGAGGGGCGCCGCACGCTGGTCGCCACCGGCGAGCCCGATGTCTTCGTGCCCTGCGACGACGTGCTGGTCGCGGTCGGTCAGGAAAACGCGTTTCCGTGGATCGAGCGCGATTGCGGCATCGAGTTCGACCGCTGGGGTCTGCCAAAACTCGGCAGCACGACGCACCAGTCGACGCTGCCGCAGGTTTTCTTTGGCGGCGATGCGGCGTTCGGGCCGAAGAACATCATCACGGCGGTGGCGCACGGGCACGAAGCGGCGGTATCGATCGATCGCTTCCTGCACGGCGAGGACGTCGCGAAGCGGCCGCCGCCGATGACCAATCTGGTGTCCCAGAAGATGGGCATCCATGAGTGGAGCTACAGCAACGAGGCGACCAACGATGCGCGCTTCAAGGTGCCCTGGGTCAAGGCCGAGCGGGCGCTGGCGAGCATCAAGGTCGAGGTGGAGCTTGGCTTCGACGCGGCCACGGCGTTCAAGGAGGCCGAGCGCTGCCTGAACTGCGACGTGCAGACGGTGTTCACCGATTCGCTGTGCATCGAGTGCGACGCCTGCATCGACATCTGCCCGACCGACTGCCTGACGTTGACCGAGAACGGCGACGAGGCGGATCTGCGCACGCGGCTCACGGCGCCGGCGACCAATCTCGATCAAGGACTCTTCGTGTCGAGCCCGCTGAAGACGCTGCGCATCATGGCCAAGGACGAGGACGTGTGCCTGCACTGCGGACTGTGCGCCGAGCGCTGCCCGACCGGCGCCTGGGACATGCAGAAATTCCGCCTCGACGTCACGCACGCAGGGCCCGGTTGCCGCGATCAGGCGCCGCCGCGCCGCGTGCTGGCCGCTGCGGCCGAATGAACGGAAGGGAACAACATGCCGAAGGGTGCACCGAGACGATGAACGCCATCACCGCCGTCAACGATTTCGTGGTCAAGTTCGCCAACGTGAACGGATCCGGTTCTGCCTCGGCGAACGAATTGTTCGCCAAGGCCATCATGCGCATGGGCGTGCCGGTCGCGCCGCGCAACATCTTTCCGAGCAACATCCAGGGGCTGCCGACGTGGTACGAGGCCCGCGTCTGCGAGAAGGGCTATGCCGGACGTCGCGGTGGTGTCGACCTGATGGTCGCCATGAACCCGCAGACGTGGGACGCCGACGTCTCCGAAATCGCGCCGGGCGGTTATCTGTTCTACGACAGCACGCGCCCGATGCTCGCCTCGAAGTTCCGTGCCGACGTCAACGTGATCGGGGTGCCGCTGACGGCCATCGCCAACGCCACCTACAGCGACCCGCGCCAGCGTCAGCTCTTCAAGAACATCATCTACGTCGGCGCGCTGTCGGTGCTGCTCGATGTGGATGCTTCCGTGTTCGAGACGCTGTTCGCCGAGCAGTATCGCGGCAAGGAGCGGCTGCTCGAATCGAACGTGCGCGCGCTGCACCTCGGGCGCGACTACGTGCGCGAACATCTGGCGGCGCCGATCGGGCTGCGCGTCGAGCGGCGGGATCACGTCGGCGAGCAGATCTTCGTCGACGGCAACAGTGCCATCGCGCTCGGGCTCGTCTACGGCGGCGCGACGGTGGCGGCGTGGTATCCGATCACGCCGTCGACATCGATTGCGGAAGCGTTCCAGAAATATTGCTCGAAGTACCGCGTCGATGCGGCGAGTGGGCGCCAGAACTTCGCCATCGTGCAGGCCGAGGACGAGCTTGCGGCGATCGGCGTCGTCGTCGGCGCGGGCTGGAACGGCGCACGGGCGTTCACGGCCACCTCCGGCCCCGGCATTTCGCTGATGACGGAGTTCATCGGGCTCGCCTATTTCGCCGAGATTCCGGTCACCATCATCGACGTGCAGCGCGGCGGCCCCTCGACCGGCATGCCGACCCGCACGCAGCAGTCCGACCTCATCTCCACGGCCTACGCCTCGCACGGCGACACCAAGCATGTGCTGCTGTTCCCGCAAGACCCGCACGAGTGCTTCGAGCACGCCGCGGCGGCGCTCGATCTGGCGGACCGCCTGCAGACCCCGATCTTCGTGATGACCGACCTCGACATCGGCATGAACCAGCGGTTGTGCCGACCCTTCCAGTGGGACGAGCAGCGCGACTACGATCGCGGCAAGGTGATGAGCGCGGCGGAACTCGACGCGGGACGCGAATTCGCGCGTTACAAGGATGTCGACGGCGATGGCATCCCCTGGCGCACGCTGCCGGGCACCCACCCGACCAAGGGCAGCTACTTCACGCGCGGCACCACGCGCGACCCCTACGCGCGCTATTCCGAGCGCGGACCGGACTACCTCTACAACATGGATCGGCTGCGCCGCAAGTTCAAAACGGCGGCGACGCTTGTGCCGCAGCCGGTCGAGCGTGCGGCGAAGCAAAAAACGCCTTGGGGCGTCATCTACTTTGGTTCCACATCGCCGGCGATGGCCGAGGCGCTCGACGTGCTGGAGGCGCGCGGCATCGCGGTCGACGCGATGCGGCTGCGGGCGTTCCCGTTTCCGGACTCGGTGCCGGCATTCATCGCGGCGCACGAACGGGTGTTCGTCGTCGAGCAGAACGTCGATGCGCAGATGCGCTCGATGCTGATCAACGAGCTCGAAATCGACCCCGCGCGACTGATCAAGGTGCTGCACTGCGACGGCACGCCGATCACCGCGCGCTTCATCACCCGCACCATCGCCGAACACATCGAAGCGGCAGGCAAGGCAACGCCTGAGCGCGCCATGGAGGCCGCATGACCTACATCGCCAAACCGAAGCTGCATCACCCGACGCTCACCCGCAACAACGTCGGCTACACGCGGCGCGACTATGAGGGGCGCATCTCCACGCTGTGCGCGGGTTGCGGCCATGATTCGATCTCCGCGGCCATCGTGCAGGCATGCTGGGAGCTCGACATCGAGCCGCACCGCGTCGCCAAGCTCTCCGGCATCGGCTGCTCCTCGAAGACGCCCGACTACTTCCTCGGCGCGTCGCACGGCTTCAACAGCGTGCACGGCCGCATGCCCTCGGTGCTGACCGGCGCCAATCTCGCCAATCGCGAGTTGCTCTATCTCGGCATCTCCGGCGATGGCGACTCCGCCTCGATCGGGCTCGGGCAGTTCGCCAACGCCATGCGGCGCGGCGTGCGCATGGCCTACATCGTCGAGAACAACGGCGTCTACGGACTGACCAAGGGGCAGTTCTCGGCCACCGCCGACCGCGGATCGAAGAGCAAGAAGGGCGCGATCAACACCGATGCGCCGATCGATCTCGTCGGGCTCGCGCTGCAACTCGGTGCCACCTACGTCGCTCGGAGCTTCTCGGGCGACAAGGCGCAGCTGGTGCCGCTCATCAAGGGCGCGATGGAGCACGGCGGCGCCGCGTTCATCGACGTCATCAGCCCCTGCGTGACCTTCAACAACCACGCCGGCAGCACCAAGAGCTATGACTACGTGCGCGAGCACAACGATGCCGTCAGCCGCATCGATTTCATCAGCGAGCACGAAGAGATCACCACCGACTACGCGCCGGGCGAAGTGGTCGACGTGCGCCAGCACGATGGCAGCGTGCTGCGATTGCGCAAGCTGCATCCCGAGTACGACCCGACCGACCGTCTTGCGGCGATGAACTACATGCACGAGCAGCAGGCGCGCGGCGAAATCGTCACCGGGCTGCTCTACGTCGACCCGCTCGCCACCGACCTGCACACGGCGTTCAACACCACCGAGCGGCCGCTCAACACGCTCGGACGGGCGGAGCTGTGTCCTGGCGCACGCGCGCTCGACAAGATCAACGCGTCGCTGCGCTAGGAGCCCACGTCATGAGCAGCGAACGCACCGTCTTTCAATCGATGTCGCAGAAGCATGTGGTGAGCCTCGGCCCCACGGCCTCGGTGTGGGAGGCCGCCTGCCTGATGACCGGCGCCAATTGCGGCAGCGTGCTGATCGTCGAGCCGCCGGGCAAGTTGCTCGGCATCGTCACCGAGCGCGACCTGATGACGCGCGTGCTCGCCCGCGCCCTGGCGCCCGACAAGACGCGGGTGGCCGACGTGATGACGCGCAACCCCTACTGCGTGACGCCGGAGACGCCGGTGGCCGACGCCGTGCTGATCATGATCGAGCGCGGGTTTCGCCATCTGCCGGTCATCGGCGCCGGCGCCCGCATCCTCGGGGTGTTCTCGGTGCGCGATGCGCTGCCGCGCGAGATTGGCGCCGCGCAGAGCCTCGCCGAATTCAACGAGCAGGTGAACGACGCCCGCGGCTGACCTTCACGGCATCGCCGGCGGGGGCGTTGCGACCAACAATGCGCTTCAACTTTTTGTCGAAAGGCGCATCCATGACGGGCTTGGCGCGCGATTTCGCATGAAGTCGACTTTCATCGTTTTGTTGCTGCAAGCCTGTTGTGGATGCGCCTTGCAGCAAAAAGTTGATGCGAGATTTTGCGTGTGCGAGCACACCCGTGCGCGCGCGGCGCGGGCTCAGCCGAGGATGCGCCCGGCCACCGGATCGATGCAGAAATAGCGGCGCAGTTCGCCGAAATAGTCCGGGTATTCCTCACGCAGCAGTTCCGGTTCGGCGAAGAACACTTCGCAGCTCACGGCAAAGAATTCGCCGATGTCTTCGGCGGCGTAGGGGTCGATCGCGGTGTCCTCGTCGCCTTCCACTCGGTGGCGAAAGTCATCGAAGGCTGCGCCGATGGCGTGCGCGAAGGTGCGTCGCGCCTCACCATGCAACGGCGGAATGCCGTCGACCTCGCCGTCGAGCAGGTCGATCTTGTGGGCAAACTCGTGGATGACGAGCGCCATGCCGCTGTCCTCGTAGCCTGCCTCCACGGCGGGCCACGAAAGCAGCACCGGCCCCTGCGGCAGGCTCTCGCCGAGGACCATCTCATCGGAGGTG
Source organism: Pseudomonadota bacterium (assembly GCA_018241765.1). GTDB lineage: Bacteria > Pseudomonadota > Gammaproteobacteria > Burkholderiales > Casimicrobiaceae > Casimicrobium. The sequence continues at coordinate 80,335 of JAFEDD010000019.1, forward strand.
TGCACGACGCCGGCCTCGTCCTCGTAGTCCTGCGTCGACGGAAAATCGTCGGGATGCACGACCACGTTGTCGAACCCGCCATAGTCGTGCAGCGCCTCGGTCACGCTCTCGTCGCGTCCGAGGATCAAGAGGCAGGCCTGCGCGGCGATGATGATGCGCATCAGCGGCGTCACATCGAGCGCATGCGGGCCGTCGTCGGCGCCGCTGACGATGTTCTTCTCGACCAGAAACAGCGTGCTCAATTCACGCAGCCGGGCGAGCGCTGCCGCGTCGTAATGGTCGAGGAAGGGCAGTTCGTGCAACGCCGCCTGCCATTGCGCGTCCGGAATCGCCCAATCGTCGAGGAGGCGCTTTCGACGCCTTTCCTTCAACCAAGCAAACACATCCGCGCTCCGTGCCTAGCCCTCACCCGAGGGTGGCGTCGCTGCGGGAGCGAGACGCGGCTCGACCGACTCCAGATCCACCGTCTTGATGCGCTCGAAGTGGCCGCTGATCTTGCGGCTGGAAATCTGCACCTGTTCGGCGTCGTCATGCGCCTGCTTGATGTGCGTCGCGAGCTTCTCCATGCGTTCCTGAAAGCGCCCGAAGTCGCCACCGAGCTTGCCGAGCTCGCTCTTCATGACGCCCAGTTGGCGGCGCATCTCGGCGTCACGGATGACCGCACGCACCGTGTGCAGCACCGCCATCAGGTTGGTGGGGGATGTGAGCCACACCCGCATCGTCTGCGCCTGGGTCACGATCTCGGGGTGATTGCCGACCACCTCGGCGAACACCGCCTCGGAGGGGATGAACATCACCGCCGAATCGGCCCCGGCGCCGGGCTGGATGTATTTGCTCGCAATGTCCGTGATGTGCTTCTTGACGTCGGTTGCGAACTGCTTGCGCGCCGCGTTGCGCTCACTCTCCGGCAGCGTCGCGTCGATGGCGATGCGGTAGTTCGAGAGCGGAAATTTCGAGTCGATCGCCATGCGCGAGGCGCCATCGGGCATCGTCAACACGCAGTCCGCCTTTTCACGGCCCGAGCCCACGGCAGACTGAAATGCGTAGGCACCCGGCGGCAGCGTGTCGCGCACCAGCGCTTCGAGCTGCACTTCGCCGAAAGCACCGCGCGCCGACTTGTCGGAGAGCACCTGTTGCAGGCTCACGACGTTGCTGGTCAGGCCGTCGATCTTCTTCTGCGCTTCATCGATGACGGCGAGACGCGCCATGACGTTGGTGAAGGTTTCGTTGGTCTTTCGGAACCCTTCATCGAGGCGTTCGTTGACGCGGCCGCTGATCTGCTCGAGTCGGCCATCGACCGATTTCGTCATCGCCTCGGCCTGCGCCGTGAACTGCAAACCCATGTGGCGCAGCGTGCTTTGCAGCAACTCCTGGTTGGCGCGCGTCTGCTCGGCCATCTTCAGCAGCATGCCTTCGAGCACCTCGCGCTTGAGCGCATCCTGCTGCGACGACAAGCTCTGCTGCAACACCGCCAACTGCTTCAGCGAAGCCTCGCTCTGCTGCGCGATGGAGTGCACCACCTGCACCTGCAACGTGGCGATGACTTCGCGCGTGCCGCTGCTCGCCGTCGTCAAATCCCGCCCGACGCGCTCGCTGACCTGATGGAACATGCCCCCGACGTCGCCGATCATCGCGCGATGCTTCGATTCGAGCTGCGCGCCGAGTTCTCCGCTCACACGGCGCACGATGTCACCGCGCTGCGTCAGCACCAGAATCACGATGATGACGAGAAGGACGATGATGAGCGCAAGGGCTCCCTCGGTGAATGTCATGATGCGCCAGCACCTTCGGCAAGCAGTGCGAACGAGATGAGCCAGTGCGTGCTGACATAGTCGCCGCCCACGATGGCTGCCTCCGCCGCGCGCCGGTGCATCGCGGCGAGCGCGCGAAAGTGTGGCGCCACCGGATGCGCCGCCGCCTCGAGCAGCGGCAACAGGCTGCGCATCGCCCACGCGCGGGAGAGGTTCAGGCCGTGGTTGTGCACCTGGCGGGCGTCGGTTTCGTTGCGCACGCACGCCGGTTGCAGCCGCGTGCAGTCGCCCTGGGCAAGCTCGGGCAAGAAGGCGTCGAACCAGCGAAGGAAATCCGCCGATGGCAACACCTTCGACATCAGGAGTGCCTCGGTGAGCGCGGGCGACAGGAAATCTTCGCCCGAAAAATCGAAGGCAAGACGATAGTCGCGATCCTCGCCAAACCACGCCCGCGCCCGGCGCTCGATCAGCGCGGAAAGCGCTGGCGCCCCCGCCGCTTGCGCGTAGTCGAGTGCCAGCAGCATCGCGAAGGCCGTGTTCGAGTGCACGCCGTGGCGCACCGGCGCGGGGGCCGTGGCCAGAAGCTGCGACAGCGCTTGCTCGATGCGTGTGGTGAGCGGGTGCAATCCGGCGTGCCAGCGCGGCGCGTGCGGGTGTTCCGAGCGCGCGAGTTCCGCGTCGAGCTTCAGCAGCCACGCCCAGCCGTAGGGGCGCTCCCAGTGCGCTGCCCCTTCGCGGTCGAAGTAGGCGGCCTCGGCTGCCGCGCGCGTCGGCTCGAACTGGCGGTCGAACCATGACGCGATGGCCTTCGCGTGTGTCGCCTTCGGCGCGAGGTTCAACAGATGCGCCAGCGACCAGTGCATGTGCACGCACGAATGCCAGTCGTAGCTGCCGTAGAACATCGGGTGCCACGTCGATGGCGCGCAGTCGCGCAGGTCCGCTGCGGAATGCGCGAAATGCATGACGAAATTCGGGTACTCGCGACGCACATGTTCGAGGGCGGTGCGTGCGTAGACCGCGTGGACGGCGCTGATGTCGGGCATAAGCGGAAGTCTATCGACTTGCGCCTACAATTTCGTGCAACCCAGCGAGGTTGCCATCGAACGAACGTTTGCCGGCGCCTCGCTTTTTGTTGCCCGCCCGTCCGGGTGCGGCGTCGCCGATGCGACGACCGTCGAACCCGCGCTGCTTTGCGGCCGGAATGTCGTGAACCCTGCCCCGATGATCGCATCGGTGGCGTTCGAGGTGCCCCATGCGTATCGAAGAAGAAGTCAAGCTCGATTTCAAGGACGTACTGTTTCGCCCCAAGCGCTCGACGCTCGGCTCTCGGGCCAAGGTGGAACTCAAACGCAGCTATCGCTACCGCCATTCCGGCCGCTCGAGCGAGAGCGTGCCGATCATCGCCGCCAACATGGATACGGTCGGCACCTTCGAAATGGCGGCCGCCCTCGCGCGGCACGACATGCACGTCGCCTTGCACAAGCATTACCGTGTCGAGGACTACGTCGCGTTTTTCCACGAAGACAACCGCGCGCGGCACCGCAACGCGTTCTATTCGCTCGGCATCACCGAGCCCGATCTCGCCAAATTCAACGCTGTGCGCGCCGCCACCGGCGATGCCATCGAATTCGTCTGCATCGATGTCGCCAATGGCTACACCGAGACGTTCCTCGACTTCGTCAAGCGTTTCCGCGAAGCGCATCCGAACATCACGCTGATGGCCGGCAACGTCGTCACCGCCGATATCACCGAGGCGCTGATCCTCGCCGGTGCCGACATCGTCAAGGTGGGCATCGGCCCCGGCAGCGTCTGCACGACGCGCAAGATGACCGGTGTGGGCTATCCGCAACTCTCCGCCATCATCGAGTGCGCCGACGCCGCGCACGGCCTGGGCGGCCACATCTGCGGCGACGGTGGCTGCACGGTGCCGGGGGATGTCGCCAAGGGTTTTGGCGGCGGCGCGGACTTCATGATGCTCGGAGGCATGCTCGCCGCGCACGATGAATCGGGCGGTGAAGTCGTCGAGCGCGACGGCCGCACCTATCGGCGCTTCTACGGCATGTCGAGCGACGTGGCGATGGAGAAGTACGCTGGTGGCGTCGCCAAATACCGCGCCAGCGAGGGCAAGGAGGTTCTGCTCGAGGCGCGCGGCCCGGTCGATCACACGGCGCAGGAAATCCTGGGCGGTGTGCGCAGCACCTGCACCTACGTCGGCGCCCGTACGCTCAAGGCGCTGTCGAAGTGCACCACCTTCGTGCGCGTGACGCAGCAGATCAACGAGGTCTACGGCAGGTCGGTGTAGCGGGTTGCTCCTTCGGCGTCGGCGAGGAGGCGCTCAAGATGGTCCGATACCGTGCGCGCTCGAGGTTTCGCTTTCGCTTGTCTCGACGGTTCGACGGGGGCGAAGATCGTAACGATCCGCAGCAAGCGTAGCCTCGATGCAACGAAGTGGAATCGAGGTCCGCCGCCGCACGCCCACGACCGTGTCGGCGTTGCAACGCAAGCGGCGAGACACTCGACACCAAACCCAACAACCATCCCCTTTCGACAATCGCTGCCGCAAGACGGCTCCGACTTCCCTACCATGACCAACCGCCTACGGCCATCGAGCGAATCGCCGACACGGTCAGGAGCGCGATGCAGCGGCCCTCGATTCCACTTCGTTGCATCGAGGCTACACTTGCTCCGTTCGATTTAACGTCGACCTTGACGGGTTCTGGTGCATTGAGGGGCTTTGACCATGAAAGTCTTTTGGAGAACACCCATGAATCGTGACCGCGTGGGTTCATTCTTTCGTCGAATATTTCGATTGGTGCCAATCGCATTGGTGTTATCAGGCATCACAGGCTGCACGGCAAACGGCTTCGTCGTTACCGGCAAGGTGATCGATGGTGAAACGGGCAAACCGATACCGAATGCGTGGGTGCATCAGGAGTGGACTGTCAGTAGGCGCATCGCGTACAACTGGAATGGTTCAACAACACGTGGCTGCGCTGACGAGCAAGTCACCAAAACCGACGCCAAAGGCAAATTTCGATTCGAAAAGCCACCGCGGCTTCATTCCAGCGTGATTTGGGAGAGTACGGGCGCCTATCTGACTCCACTGATTCCGGGCTACGAACTTGACTATGACAAGTCGAAGGATGGCGGGGAAAGCCATCAGGTGGTGGTGGTTCGTGTATCGCCAGAGCAACGGTCAGTCTGGCTGCGCAAATTGCAAATATATCTGCTGTTCACTCCCTGTCCTCCAACCGGCGCCAATTCAGTAATCGCAAAGGAAGAAATACTAAGGTCGATTGCGGCTATGAAGGTATCACCGGCAGAATTTGCGGCAGCCTTAGGTTACGTAAGCCATGGCATGGTCAGACCGACATCGAATGATCCTGCGATATCACGTCGTTGGGATTTGTACGAACAATATTTACGCGTGGTCGGAGACGAGAAATGAGACTATATGCGATTCGATGGCGCGGTACCGTAGTTTGCTTGTTATTCGCGGCGCTACCGGCTGCCACATGTGCCTATGAAGTGGGCACCCACGCCAAGATCACTAATGAAGCATATAGGCGATCGTCGCTATTCGCCAGGCCGAAACTTTCCCAACTCGGATTGTTTGATTTGAACTACGTGCTTGGATTGCAGCAAGCGTAGCCTCGATGCAACGAAGTGGAATCGAGGGAATCTGTCAGAAATCTGTTTGCGAGGAGCGGCCCTATTCGTCAAGACAGCAAGCGTAGCCTCGATGCAACGAAGTGGAATCGAGGTCCGCCGCCGCACGCCCACGACCGTGTCGGCGTTGCAACGCAAGCGGCGAGACACTCGACACCAAACCCAACAACCATCCCCTTTCGACAATCGCTGCCGCAAGACGGCTCCGACTTCCCTACCATGACCAACCGCCTACGGCCATCGAGCGAATCGCCGACACGGTCATGAACGCGATGCAGCGGCCCTCGATTCCACTTCGTTGCATCGAGGCTACGTTGGCTGCGCCGCCGCCTTGGCCGATTCGCTGCTCGTTGCGATCTCGGCACGGGTGGCGGAATCGTGTTCGCCATGGGTGAATTGGCTTCTCTCGTTGATCGGCGCGGCTTGCAGGGCAACTTTCACGTTCCGACGCCGTTTGCGCGTCGCTTGCATGCTGGCGATGTCCGTTGATGAGCATGCAACACACTGATTAACATGCACAATTTCATCTGCGAGACCTGCGACGCACTTTCTTCATGATTGCAAGTCGACTTTGGCCGCATTTCGCGCTCCAAGCCCATTATGGATGCGCCTTCCAGCATCGAGTTGTATCGTGTGCACAGTCCACTCCGCGGACGGGTGGCCAAGGGCGCGTTGCGGCAACCGTAGCCTCGATGTAACGAAGTGGAATCGAGGCTACGCTTGCTACGTCGGCACCCGCACGCTCAAGGCGCTATCGAAATGCACCACCTTCGTGCGCGTGACGCAGCAGATCAACGAGGTCTACGGCAGGTCGGTGTAGCGGGTTGCGTCTTCGATGGCGGCATAGGGGGATCGTGTTCAGACCTGTCGCTGCACATGCGGCGTCTCGGGCACCGGGTAGCCGGCGTTTGCGAAGACGCGGGCGATGGTCTGGTTGACGTCGAAGTACACCTGCCAGTAGTGATCGGTGTGCGTGTAGGTGCGCACCGTCAGCAGAGGGCCTTCCGGCGTGAACTTGCTGATCTCGACTTCGGGTGCGGGCGTTGCCATGACGTTTTGCACCATCGGCAATGCGGCACGCAAGCGGGCGACGGCATCCCCGATATCGACGCCGTTGGCGATTTTCGCTTCGGTGTCGACGCGTCGGTGCGGCTGCGTGGAGTAGTTTTTGATCGTGGCGCTGAACACGTTGTTGTTGCCCACGATGTTGGTGACGTTGTCGCCGGAGACGATGGTCGTCGTGAAGAGTCCGAGTTCGGTGACCGTGCCTTCGACGCCTCCGGCATTGACGTAGTCGCCAACCTTGTAGGGGCGAAGCACCTGCATGAAGACGCCCGCCGCGAAATGGGTGAGCAATCCGCCCCAGGCGGTTCCAATGGCGAGGCCGGCGCCCGCAAGCAATGCCGCGAAACTCGTTGTCTGCACGCCGAACAGATCGAAGATCGCCAACACCAGCACGATGTTGAGCAGCACGCTGATGATGGACGTCAGATAGCGCGCGAGGGTCGGTTCGAGTCGACCGCTGCGCGTGAACGCGCGCTCGACGAGCTTCATGACGGCGCCGATCAGCCATCGGCCAATGATCCAGACGGCGATCGCTGCGAGCACCTTGAGCGCGAAATCGGCGCCGCGTGTGGCGAGCCACGACATGATCTGTTCGGTGTTGATGGCGGTCATGGTGCTCCTGTCAATGGCAACGGACGTGCTGAATTCGTAGCACGGTACGCGTCAAATGCCGCCGCCGTCGGCGTATTGGGAGCTTTCCGAGACCGTACGTATGGCCCTGGCGGACTCGTCGCCGCAGGGCGCCGCTGGCTCCTCCTATACTGTCTTGCTGCGCTATCGCAGCAGGCGTCGCCCGTCGCGGTAGTCGCGCGTTCAGTTTTTCATCGTTCGTTGAAGGAAGTTTTCATGCGTCGCATTCACGCACTCGCGTTCGCCGTCACGGCCGCCATGGCGCACCCAGCGCTTGCGCAAGACAAGGGCAATCTCAACATCTACTGTTCCATGCAGATCGAATGGTGCACGCTGGCGGCCAATGAGTTCGCCAAGCAGACGGGCATCAAGGTCAACACATCGTTCAAGGGCTCGGGTGAAACCTTCGCGCAGGTGAAGGCCGAAGCATCCAACCCGAAAGGCGACATCTGGTTCGGTGGCACGGGAGATCCGCATCTGCAGGCGGCCGAGGAGGGACTGACCGAGGTCTATCAATCGCCCAACCTGAAGGACCTGCACAACTGGGCGCAGTATCAGGCGCAGATTTCCGGCTACAAGACAGTCGGCATCTACGCGGGCGCGCTGGGCTTCAGCTACAACACGGAAGTGCTCGCCAAAAAGGGCGTGAAGCCACCTGCCTGTTGGGCCGACCTGATCAAGCCTGAGTTCAAGGGTGACGTGCAGATGGCCAACCCGGCCGCGTCCGGCACGGCGTACACCGCGATGGCGACGCTCGTTCAACTGATGGGGGAAGACAAGGCGTTCGACTATCTGAAGGCGTTGCACAAGAACATTTCGAATTATCCGAAGTCGGGTACCGGGCCGGTGAAAGCCGTTGCACGCGGCGAGGCGGCGGTGGGCGTGAGCTTCATGCACGATGTGCCCGGCGAAAAGAAGAACGGATTCCCGATCGAGATGGCGGCGCCCTGCGAAGGAACGGGCTACGAGGTTGGTTCGATGTCGATCATGAAGGGGGCGCGCAATCTCGATAACGCGAAGAAGTTCTATGACTGGGCGCTGACGCCGGATGCGCAGAAGCTCGCTGCGCAGGCCAAGCAATATCAGTTGCCCTCGAACAAGGCGGCACCGCAGCCGCCGGAGGCCCCCCGTTTTTCGAGCATCAAGCTGATCCAGTACGACTTCCGCAAATACGGCTCGTCGGCCGAGCGCAAGCGGCTGCTCGAGAAGTGGGAGAAGGAAGTCAACTCGATCCCGCGCTGAATTGAGGGCGGCGGTTTCGGGCTGCACGGCCCCGCCGGCTACTTCGCGATGAAGGCCGGTGCCGCCACGATCGGCTGGCCGTAGCACGCGCTCAGAGTGGTCTCATCGAGTGCGTGCTCGGTAGGCGCATGGAGCAGCGCGCGGCCGTGGCGCATCAACAGCGCGTGGTCGGCGATCGCTTGCGCTTCCATCGGGTCGTGCGTCGAAAAGACGACCGCCCATTGCAACGCCTTCGCGAAGCGCTGCATCAGCTTCAGAACGAATTGGCGCTGCACCATGTCCAGATGGGCGCACGGTTCGTCGAGCAACCACAGGCACCGCGTGCGCCCCTCGCTCGCGCCCAGTTGATACAGCGAGCGGGCCAGCTGCACGCGAAGTTGCTCGCCCATCGATAGCGTGGCGTAGTCGCGAGCCCGCCACGGGTCGGCGTGGCATTCCGCGAGCGCCGCCGTCACCGCCTCGGCATCGGGTGCCGCGAACGGGCGACCGAGCGCGACGTAGTCGGCAACGCTCATGGCGAACGGAACCGGCGGTTCGCTGGCGTTCAGGGCTCGCCGGCTCGCCAATTCGAGTGGAGACCAGGCCGCAAGCGGTTTGCCGGAGAACTCGATGTCGCCGCGGTCAAGCGTGCTGTCGCCGGCGAGTGCTGCCATCAGCGTGCTCTTGCCGGCGCCGTTGGCGCCGAGCACCGCGAGCACGGCGCCCTCGTCGACCGCGAAGGACACCGATTCCAGCAGCAGCGCCGTGCCCGCACGACGACCAACGCCGAGCACACGCAACAGGGCGCGCTCCGTGCTCACAAGGCGCTTGTCCTGCGCGTGACGAGCCACACCATCAGCGGCACGCCCAGGATCGATGTGATGGCGCCTACCGGCAGTTCGATGGGGGCGGCGATGGCGCGAGCGACGAGATCGGCAAGCACGCACAGGAGCGCGCCGAGCAGGGCGGAGAGCGGCAGGACCCGGCGCGGTGCTGCGCCGACCATCAGACGCGCGATATGCGGCGCCGCAAGCCCGACGAAGGCGACGCTGCCACAAAACGCGGTGACGCATGCCACCATCGCTGTCGTGACCAGCGCGATGCGCAGTCGTAGCCGCGTGACGCTGACGCCGACCATGTGAGCGGATCGTTCGCCGAGCGCCAGGGCTCCGAGCGCCGGGCTTTCGCGGCTGAGCGCGAGTGCGCCAAGCATGGTGGCAGTTGCCATCGCGATCACCTGAGGCCAGGTCAGGGAGGCAAAGCTGCCCAGCATCCAGAACGCGAGCGTCTTCAATTCGCCTTCGGTTGCGAGCGCGGTCAGTAGTGCGATACCGGCTGCGCACGCGGCATTGATGGCAACCCCGAGCAGCAGCAGCGTGATGGTGCCACCCACCAGGTTCGACGCGGTTCGCCGCATCGCCATCAGCATGCCGAGCATGACGATGCCCGCGCCGATCAGGGCGCCGAGCCAAAGCCCCGTACCGTGGCCAAGCACGATCAACGCGGTCGCCGCGCCAAGGCCGGCCGCAGAGGGCACACCCAGGAGGCCTGGTTCGGCCAGCGGGTTGCGAAAGAGCGATTGCAGCGCAGCACCGGCCGTTGCAAAGGCCACACCGCCGACGCAGGAGGCCAGCACGCGCGGCACGCGAAGACGCGTGAGAACCGACCATTCGCTGTCGCTCAGCGTGCCGTCGAGCACTCGGGCCAGCGGTATCGGGTAGGCGCCGATCGCGAGCGACAGCGTCGCGGCGATCGCCAGCAACACGCTGACGGCCAGCATGGTGTGCGTGAACCTTGGTTGCGGAATCATCGCGCAGGCGGGGCAGGGGAGTGACGTTCGGCCATCGAGCGAGACGGATCCTTCGTCAAGACGTCATCCCAGCAAGTGCGCTTCGACACGAGCCGCGACGCGTTCGGGCTGATCGTGATGCAACATGTGACCGGCGCCGCTGATGGTCTCGAAGCGCAAGTGTCGGATCGCCATCAGGCGCGCGGCGAAGCTGTCGGGGCGCACCTCGTCGCCCGCGGCGGGAACGAGGGTGCTGTCGTCGTAGCCCAGCCATCGCTTGGCTTCCGACTCACTGGCGCCGAGCCATAGCGTCGGAGCCTCGATGCGACGCCAGATCGTGAGCATTTCATCGAGTCGGTAGAGCGTCGGAAACGGCAGCTTGTGCGCGGGGTCGGCCCGCAGATGCCAACGGCCGTCGTCACGACGCTGCGCCCAGTGCCCGGCCAGCCACAGCGCGCGCTCGCGGCTCAGTCGTGGGTTGTTGCGTTGCAGACGATCGGCGACGTCGTCACGGGAAGCGTAGCTCGCGAGATTCGGCGTGGTACGGATCGCGTCGAGCCATGCAACGTAGCGTTCGGCGGCCTTGTCCGGTGCCACCGCGGGCAGGCCGAACCCATCGAGCGAGACGAGTCGCGCCACCCGTGTCGGCCGCAACCCCGCGTACAGCGTGCACACATTGCCGCCAAGGCTGTGCCCGACGAGATGCACGGGCGCCGTCGGCGAAAAATGATCGAGTACGGCATCGAGGTCAGCGACGTATTCGGGAAACCAGTAGCCGCCCGCGTTCTCGCGGAAAGGTTCCGTACCGCCGTAGCCGCGTTGATCGGGTGCGATGACGTACCAATCGTGCTTTAGCGCGTCGACCAAAAACTGGAACGATGCCGCGACATCCATCCAGCCGTGCAGCAGCAATACCGGCGTCGCGGTGCGCTCACCCCAGGTCAGCACTTCGGCGCTATGTTGACGCAAGGAAAGGCGGTGGCGAGTGAAAGCTTTGTGTGGCGGCATGCCCGAAGCGTAGCAGTGACCGGCTTCCCGACGCGCACGCAGCATGTCGGGGCCACCACCGATCCTGGCGGCAGGGGTCGCATCGGACAGGCTGAGCAGTTCGCCCGAGGTCTTTCAGAGGTGCGTGGCGGCGCTTGTGGCCAAATTCCGGGCTACCATGTCACGGTTATTGTTTTGTGGACTTGCAAGACAGAGAGTCCAACGGCACCGATGACCAACGCCAATCTCTTTGCAACGCTGCGCGCTGCGTTCCCGGCCGAACTCGATACCTGTGCGATCGAAGTGACCGACGGTCCTGGTGGTTCGACGACGGCGCGTTACTCCTGGCGTGAAGTCGATGAGCAAAGCGCTCGCGTTGCCAATCTGCTGGAGTCGCTGCAACTGCCGCCCGGCAGCCGAATCGCGGTACAGACGGAAAAGAGCGTCGATGCGTTGTTGCTCTACCTCGGCGTGTTGCGCGCGGGGTGTGTCTACCTGCCACTCAATCCGGCTTATCAGGCGGACGAGATGCGTTACTTCATCGCCGACGCCGAACCGGCCGTCGTGGTCGGCACGAGCCAGTCGATGAATTGGCTCGGCGCCATTGCGCGTGAGGCGGGTGTGGCGCACTGCTTCACGCTCGACGCAGACGGCGACGGAACGCTGCGCCACGCGCTGGCGGCGCAGTCGCCGCGCCACGATGTCGCTGCATGCCACGACGATGACCTTGCCGCGATCCTGTACACGAGCGGCACGACGGGACGCAGCAAAGGCGCGATGTTGTCGCACCGGAATCTGCGATCCAACGCGCTGACCCTGCGTGATTACTGGGGCTGGCAGAGCACTGATGTGTTGATCCACGCGCTACCGATCTTCCACGTACACGGGCTCTTCGTGGCATCGCACTGTGCGCTGTTGGCGGGTGCGCGCATGCTCTGGTTCTCGCGTTTCGATGCCGGCGCAGTCATCGCGCGGCTCACGGACGCGACGGTGTTCATGGGGGTGCCGACCCTCTATGTGCGGATGCTGGGCGCGACGGCGCCGCGTTTGTCGCGTGAGCACTGCCGCCACATGCGCCTCTTCATTTCCGGTTCGGCTCCGTTGCTCATCGAAACTTTCAATGAGTTTCGCGAGCGTACCGGTCACACGATTCTCGAACGATACGGCATGAGCGAGACCTGCATGTTGACGTCCAACCCGTGGCTGCGTGCCGATGGTGAGCGTCGCGGCGGCACCGTCGGGCTCCCTCTTCCCGGCGTCGAGGTGCGAGTGCATGACGAGCGTGGCTTGGCGTGCGAGGCCGGGGTCATCGGCGCCATTCAGGTGCGCGGCCCCAATGTCTTTGCGGGTTATTGGCGAATGCCGGAGAAGACGCGTGAGGAGTTCACCGATGACGGCTGGTTCCGTACCGGCGATGTCGGCCGCATCGATGCCGATGGCTATGTGACGATCGTTGGCCGCAGCAAGGACTTGCTCATAAGCGGCGGGTTCAACGTCTATCCGGCTGAAGTCGAGGGATTCATCAATGAGACGGCGGGCGTGGCGGAATCGGCTGTCATTGGCGTGCCGCATCCGGACTTCGGGGAGGCGGTCGTTGCGGTGGTGGTGGCGAAACCCGGTGCAAGTGTCGACGGCGAGCGCATGATGGGTTCTCTCAAGGGGCGCATCGCCAGCTTCAAGGTACCAAAGCGGGTGTTCGTCGTCGACGAATTGCCGCGCAATGCCATGGGCAAGGTGCAGAAACAGCGACTGCTCGAGGAGTTCTCGCAGATCTTCGTTGGCGGTGCTTGATGCTTGCCGGCACGCGATGCGCGTCGCTCACACCTTGCCTGCGGAGACACGGCCGGCGCGCTCGAAGCGCTCGATGCGTCGGTCGATGTCCGGGTGCGTGCTGAGGAAATCGGGGATCGACCAACGTTTGCCTGGCTTTTCCTTGCGCTCTTCGGGCGAGGTGGCTTCATCCTTGGGGGGCGCCGCGATTCCTCCCTGATCGCGGATTCGACGGAACAGTTCCGCGAGTTGGCGAGGGTCGATGTGGTGGCGCTGCATCTGCAAGAGCGCAGCACTGTCGGCCTCTGCCTCGAATTCACGCGAATAGTTCAATTGCGTGAGGGTGGCCGTGACCGTTGCCAGCGACGAGAAGTCGCCGAAGTACCACGCCGCGAGGGCGGATACCGCAGCGGAACGAAACAGCGTCCGTAAACCATGTCGGTGCTCGACATGCCCGAGTTCGTGGGCGAGAACGCCGAGCACCGCGTCATCGTTCGGGGCCATGTTCACCAGTCCGTCGAGCACGATGATCGTGCCACCGGGCAGAGCAAAGGCATTGGCTACGTTGCCCATGCGTCGAAAAACCAGGCTGACGGGCTGCGCCGGCGGCAGCGATAGCGTCAGCTCGGAAAATTTCTGTCTCAGCCGGTCCTGAGTGGCGGTGTCGAGCCGACTCTTGGTGAGATCGGTCTGGTGATCCAACTGGGCGAGCGCGGCACGGTCGATCAGGGCGGCCAGATCGTTCGAGGTATGGTGCGCAAGGAAATCCGCTGCGACCGGGAGCCCCCAGCGGTAGCCTGCGATCGCGAGAACGATCGTGATGATCAAGGCCGTCAGCGCGGCTCGTTTGCTGTGCTGCCAGCGAGTGACGATTGCGTCGGGATTTCCGGCGGCGGTCAGCAGGCGCGAAAGTGCACGGCCGTCGTCGATCTCGAGCATGTCGCCGCCGGCGAGTTGAACGGTGCGTGTCGCGGCGACGAATCGCTCGGAGGCGTCGAGTTCGCGAACGGGAATGTCGCGTGTCGTCGCGTCATCGGTCAGGCTCAGTAGCAGCGTGCCGGGTGCGTCGCCCAGACTGAGCGTCGCCGACCGCGCGCGCGCGCCGCCGCTTGCTGCGAAGTAGCGTGCCGCAACCGGTGCGGCGTCGCCGGCAGTGGACTCAGAAGCCAAAGTCCACATCCATCATGTCCGTGATTTCGGCGCCAGCGGCCGCGTCGGAGCCTGCGCGCTGCACGGCGATGAGATCGTCCGGCGAGCCTTGCCATGACAGCGCTTCGAGGCGCAGGCGTGCAAGCTGGACCACGGCGAAGGGCCGATAGAGGCCGATCGTGATGACGGTCAGGATGGTGACCCCGAGCCAGGTCACCACGTAGTTGGCAACGCGGAGATCGGATTGGAAGGCTTTGCGTTCCAGCGACGTGCCGGACCACACGGTGTTTTGCAGCATGCCCTGCACCAAGGGCACCACGGCGAGCATGCCGATATAGAACACGGCAAGCAAGATGATCATTGCGACGCGATGCGGGATCGACCCTTCCTTTATTGCATCCATCGTGCCTTGCAGGCTCGATAGATCGAGACCAAAAACGGTGGCCAGTATGGCAAACGCGACGGCGACATAGGCTATCCAGTAGCCGACGGCGACGACGTAGGCGAGGTAGTATCGTCCCGGGCCGACATGCAGTCCGAATTGGGCGGTGCCCATTCGGCTGCCGGCCGTGACGTACGCGCGAATCCTGTATTGGATGTAGGGACCGATGCCATAGAACGCGAAGATGGAAATGGCCAGCATCACGCTTCCGATTCCGCGTGAAGCGAAATGCACGATGAACGACATGACGACGCTGATGAGGATGATGGCGATGGGAAAGAGGATTGCGCGATAGATGCCTCCGGCGGTGCCCATGAACGCGAACCGGAGATTACGGTAAGTCGTGTTCGCCAGGTGAAAACGCATCGAACGGTAGATGAACCACGGCAACAGCGCAAAGTAGAAGATCAGCACGACGGCTCCGAGAAAGGGAACCTGGATCAGCAGCAGCAACAGGAACGCGATCACGCGGCCCTTCAGGATCGCGATCGGGGAGCCGCGGAAATCGAAGCTCGAGCCTGCGAGGCGGGTGTTGTTGTAGAAGTAGCGCAAACGGCGAACCTTCGCCCATGCCGAATAGATGCCGAGAGTCACGATGGTCAGCAGTACGTTGACGATCCATATCCTGAAATATTCGCCTCCGCTGCCGGTGAACTGAAAACGTTGAGCGGGATGACTCGCCTGGGCGGACGAAGCGTTCGTTGCGGCAACGCTCATCTCCGATGGCGAACCGTTGGGCGTCCCCGATGTCAGGGGTGAGTCGATCATGGCGGTGGTCCCCGTGCAACCGTCCCCGCGGTGTATGGAGACGACGTTGTTGGAGCGTAGACGTATCCACCGCCAACCGAGCGACATCGTTTGCGCCAGGATTTTGGGCGCACGCTGGCGTGCCTCGCCATTCGGCCGCGCGCATCACCCCGCCGCAGGATAGCGTCAGCGCAGTGCCGGTGTCGGAATCAACGAGAACAGATGCCGCAGCGTTGCTTCCAGCGCAAGCTGGCGCAGGATGGGGCTCTCATACTCCCACCACGACAGAACGCTCGCTGGCGCCGCGTCCCTGCGTGACGTGTTGGATGACGATGAATTCGAGGCCCTTCCGAGCAGCGCCGTGCCGAGTGAAGCGCGGGCGAACCAGCGTGCAAGCAAGCGCTCACGTGCACCGATCCACTGGTGCGCGCGTCCGACGAGACCCCGCGCGTGCCAGGGCGAGAGCGCCGACGTCTTTCGGAAAGAGACCGCCGCGCGGGTGTTGCCGGCGCGGCGCGATTCAGGGCGTGACATGGCTCGGCTCCGACGGTTTGCCGCTGCCGCTGCGCGCGGAGGGGTAACCAGCGAATAGCGGCGCCTGCGGCGATGAACGGTCATCGCTGATGGCGGCGATGTCCCCACTGACGACACCGCCTTCGCTGACGAGCAGTGACCCGTAACGCACCGTCCCGCTGACCCACCCCGAGGCGTGCACGATGAGCTTCTTGCGCGCGGTGAGAGTGCCCTCGAACTTGCCGTGGATTTCGGCGACATCGATGGTGACCGTGCCTTCGTAGGAGCCTGATTTGAGGATTTCCAGCGTTTTGCTGTCCATCGAGGCCTCCACGTGCCCTTCGACGACGAGCGTGTCGCAGTCGTTGATCTCCGCTCCCTTCAGCTTGATGTTCGGTCCGACCGTGAGACGCGGCAACCCGCTTGCTCCCGTTGCGCCCAAAGCCGTCGTGGTTTCGGAGTGCTCCGTGGCCGCTGTGGGGGCGTTCGTTGCGCTTCGCCGCTCAGCCCCTGCGTTGCTGAGACCGTTCGTGGGGGCCGAGGCAAGCGGCGTCACCGCCACGGCCGACAGGGCGGGTGCGTCGGGTTGCGGTGCGTAACGCGGTGACTCAGGTGACGCTCGCGAAGGGTTGGCAGCGGGAGATGGGTCGTCGCGACGACCGAGAAAGCTGTTTTTCAGCATCGGAAGTTCCTCTCTACGGATGGGTTGCAGCAGTGTCGCGACGCCCTTGGCCGTCGCCGTCGAGTACCTCGACATCCTCCCCCGATGGCGTGTGATTGCCTTGACGGACCAAAAATTCCCCTGCTATCGCCCGCGCCTGCCGAAAGCCTGCGTTTGGCGGTTGAACGTGGTGTTCCTCTTGATCTCGCGAGGCCATGAGCGATGCCCGTGCCAGCGCACGTAAAGGCATGCGCATTCAATGGGTTATGACGACGTCATCGTTGTCGGAACGCCCGGTTCCTCCGCCTGCGCGCGCGGGACCGTCGTCGAATGGAGACCGCATCGCCGCGCCGGGCTATAACCCATTGATCACAAAGGATTTTGTCTGTCGTGGGGCGCCGACAAACGCCTCCCGCCATCCGCTCCGTGGCTCGGTTGGAGCGCTTGGGCGGACGGCGCGCTACATCTGCTTGAAGAGATGCGAAAATGGGCGGGACACCTTCAATGCTTCCTTGTGTCCTTTCACCTTGACCGTGGCGTCGCCGCGAAAGTCGCGCGTGACGCCGGCGATCGCGTTGACATTGACGATGGTGCCACGGTGAATCTGCCAGAAGCTATTGGGGTCGAGTTCACCGAGAAGTTCTCGCAGCGGCTTGCGAATCAACGCTTCCTCGGATTCGGTCACGACTCGCGTGTATTTCTCGTCCGAGTTGAAGAAAAGCACGTCCTTCACATCGATGAGCTTCAGCGTGGGGCCGAGCGATGCCTTGATCCAACGCATGAATTCGTGCGGCGTGGACGCGTCGCCGCGCAGTTCGCGCTTCAGTGTGGCAACGAGTTGCGCGAGATTGTCAGGCAACGTCGGCGCGTCGCGGTCATCGGAGGCGATGCGTTCGCGCAGACGTGCGATGGTGGCGTTGAGACGCGCTTCCTCGATAGGCTTCAATACGTAGTCGACGGCGCCGCGCTCGAACGCAGCAACCGCGTACTCATGGAACGCCGTGACGAACACGATGTGAGTGTCGGGCGCGGCTTCTGCAATCTGCGTGGCGACTTCGAGTCCGGTCATCTCGGGCATGCGGATGTCGAGAAAGGCGACACTGGGTTTCAGCGTGGCGATGAGTTCGACGGCCGCGACGCCGTCCTCGGCTTCGCCGACGATCGTGAGTTCAGGCCAGAGCTTCTCGAGCTTCTTCTTCAAGAATTGCCGCAGCAGCGCTTCGTCTTCGGCCAGCACCGCCGAGAGAGTTGGAGTCATTCCCATTCGCTTACCCGTTTGTCGTCAGTATCGATGAAATTGCCGTTGGCAACGCGCACGATGTCGATGATCCACCAAATGCCCAATCCACCAAGCGTGAAGAGCATAGCGAAGCCGGAGCCGATGCGGCCGACGTAGAAGCGATGGGCGCCGAACACCCCGAGCGGTACCGCCAAGGCAAGCACAATGGCGCGCGAATAGCGGGAGGATTCGGGGTCGCGCCTGCGCAGCGCTTCGCGGTAGGGCCTGGCGTCGGCCGCAGACCAGCGCACGATGCGTCGCCCTTCACGATCGTTGAAATCACGGGTACCGATCCAGACGAGATCGAGGATCACCCAAAGAAGAAGCGGCAGCAGGAAAACCGGCACTCCGCCACTGAGGAGCGACAACACGCCGAGAGCGGCCTGCACCGCACCTGTGCGTCGATGCCCGACGTAGAAGCGGTGCGCGCCAAGCCATCCCAACAGCAGCGCAAGCAGCCCGGTTGTCTGCACGGTATAGGGAGAAACGCCGTCGGCGTCGTCCGATGCGGCATCGGCGACCATCGCGGGCGGAGTTTTGGGGACGCGCAGCAGCGCGCGGACGCCGCTCGGGGCGTTGGGCTCAACCACCAGTTCCGCGAGACCACCGTACAGCATGGCGAGCCGTTCGCGCGTGTTGGTCAGGCCGACGCCGGTGCCTGCGGTCGCGGAACCGCCCAGGCCAAGTCCGTCATCGGCAACCAGGACCTCGACGCGGTCATCCACGCTGTGCACGCGGATGGCGACGCTGCCTCCGTCGCGCTTGGGTTCGAGCCCGTGCTTGATGGCGTTTTCGACGAGCGTCGCAATCATCGTGGGCGGAAAGGCGACCGCAGCAAGCTGGTCAGGCAGATCGATCGCATAACGCAGGCGTTCCCCCATGCGGATGCGCAGCAATTCGAGGTAGGCACGAACGACGTCGATCTCTCGGCCCAGCGTGGACGTGCTTTCGCGCATGGTCGGCATGGCAGCGCGCAGGTAGGCGATCAGGCGCTCGAGCATCACGCTTGCCTGTGGGGGGTCGATTTCCTGAAGCGCCTGCACGTGGGCGAGCGTATTGAACAGGAAATGCGGTTCAACCTGGGCACGCATCACCATCAGGCGCGCCTCCGCGAGCTGCCTGGCGTAGCTCGCGGAGCGCTCCCGCGACTCGGCAACGACAGCGCGCTGCTCGCCGCGAACCGCGCGACCGGCGAAACCGCGTGCGATCAACAACGAGGCAAAGAGCAGGGTCAAACCGATCAACATGATGTTGCCTACGATGACCTTGTGCGCATCGGCGCTGATCGTCGTACGGATTTCGTCGCGCAGTTGTCGATCGAGCGAGGCAGGCTCGTTGACGCGGGCGCCGTCGACGGAGAGCAGGGGTTTGCCCGCGACGCTGAACACACTGACCGTGATCTTGGTGGGCGCCGTCGCCGCCTTGTCGGTCGGGCGAGACGCCGCGATTTCGCGCGCACGTTCCTGAAACTCCTCCAGTTGCTCGACGCTGCGTTGCAGCGCCGCGACGCGCTCGTTCAGGGCGGCGAGCTGTTCGTCGCTCGCCGGTGTTCCTGGCGCGAGATCGAGTCCCGCCACGTAGGAGGACAGTGCTGCGCTGTCGCGACGCACCGCATCTCGTTCGCGAGCGATCAGCGCATTCAACTCCGCAAGGCCGGAAAGCGTGATTTCGCTCTTGTTTGCGCGCAGTTCTCGTTCGACGTCGCCGAGGGCGCTGTCGACGTCACGCGCGGTGGCGGGATCCGACGCGATCAGCTTGATGCTCACGAGACCGGATCGCGTGAGTTGCAGTATCTCCTGTTGTACGGCGAACTTGAATTCCTGGCGCGCGGCGTCGGAGGTGAGCCGCTGTTGCAGGCGAATCGAGGCGATCGGCAGAGTGAGTGCAGCGACCGCAGCGAGCACGATCAATCCGCCGAGCACGAGGCGCCACCACGGCGTGCTGCCGAAGTGCTTCCAGAGGCGCGTGCCGAGCCCCGCTCCGCCAAGGTTTGACGCAGGGCCGTCGGACTTGGTCGGATTGGGCGTGGCGGTCATGGGTGAGGTGGGGGCGATGATGGGGGGCATTCAGGCCGGCGTCATGTGGCGAGCTCGCGTGCGGCGCGGACGCATGACGGAGCCTGGCGTGGTGCTTCGTGTTGATCAGAAGCAGAAGACGCGATGGACTTCGTTGCGTGTCCAGGGGCAACGCGCAGCCATGGCAAGCTATCGCGAGCGCCGACAACGAAGGCTCGTGGCGGAAGACACGTCCTTATGCTCTGAGACAAGCGAAACAGTGCACTAGTGTGCCTGCGTGCGACCTCAAGCACACGCCGTCTGCGATGGAATGCGGGCAGCGCCGATCAGGCGCGGAGCTCGTCGATCGGTGCGGGTACGGCGGACCCGGAGCACCTCGCAGCAACGGATGCTGCGCGCTCCGAGGCTACTTGCCGGGGTTGGGCGAGAAGTGCTCGAATTTGCCGGGCTTTCCGTTCCAGTCATCGGCATCTGCCGGGGCAGCTTTCTTGCGGGAGATGTTGGGCCACTGCGGCGCAAATTCGGCGTTGAGCTTCAGCCATTTCTCCGCGGTATCGGAGTCCGGTTTGATGGCGTCGGCGGGGCACTCCGGTTCGCACACGCCGCAGTCGATGCACTCGTCCGGGTGAATGACCAGCATATTCTCGCCCTCGTAGAAGCAGTCCACGGGACAGACATCGACGCAGTCGGTGTACTTGCACTTGATGCACTGATCGTTTACGGCGTAGGTCATGGCGGTGGGTCCGACGAAAAAAGTGACGCGCCAAGCAGTCGGCGCGCCCCGATATTTTGCAGCAGGAGACTGATTTCCTCGCGCAGAGCACGGGTTATGGCGCGCGCGGGCCGCTCGATTTGCATCGACGTTGACGAGCGTCAAGTGTGTTGCGATGGCGAAACGCCCTACGCGGCCAGATAGCGGGCGGCAAGCGTGGTATCGCCGCTCAGCACCCGAAAATCGCCTTCGTAGCGTACGACACCGCGCTCGATGACGACCGCCCGATCGGCGATGGCGCCCGCAAGCGTCAGATTCTGCTCCGAGAGGACGATGCAAAGCCCCTCGCGCTTCAGCGCAAGCAGCACGTCGATGAGATGATCGACCACGATCGGAGCGAGGCCCTCCGAGGGCTCATCAAGCAAGATCGCACGTGGATTTCCCATCAGCGTGCGCGCAATCGCGAGCATCTGTTGCTCCCCGCCCGACATCTGTGCGCCGGGGCGGTCGAGCATTTCTCCGAGCCGAGGGAAGAGGGTGCGAATTCGCGCGAGATTCCAGTGTGGTGCGTCGCTCACATTCGCACGTGTCGCGATGCGGCCGACTTCGAGATTTTCGGCCACGCTCAGGCCGGTGAAGATGCGCCGGTCCTCGGGCACGTACCCGAGGCCGAGGCGTGCGATGGCGTGTGGGGCAAGCCCCATCAACTGTCGTGTCGCGAAGCGAACGCTGCCGGACGCTTCGCGCAACAAACCCATGATCGCCTTCAAGGTCGTGGACTTGCCGGCCCCGTTGCGACCGACGAGCAGCAGCACTTCGCCCGGACGCGCGGAAAACCCGACATCAAACAACAGTTGTGCGCGTCCGTGGTGGACACAAAGGCGCTCGACTTCAAGCATCAACGTCATTTGCCCCCGCTCGTTTGTCACCCAAAAACGCGCCCCGCTCACCAAGGTATACGGCGCGAACGTCGTCGTGGCGTCGAATGTCTTCCGGTCGTCCCTCGGCGATGACGCTTCCGCGGTCCAGCACGATGACGCGATCGGCAAAATTGAATACGATGTCCATGTCGTGCTCGGTGAACAGCAACGCCGCGCCGCGAACGCGACATGCGGCGAGCGCGCTTCGCATCAGCGGCTCGCGTTCGGTTGGTGCCATCCCGGCCGTGGGTTCGTCCATCAACAGGAGGCGCGGTTCGCTCGCCAAGGCCATGGCGAGTTCGAGTCGCTTGAGATCTCCGTACGCCAGCTCATTGGCGGCACGGTGGGCCTGCGCGTCGAGCCCCTGTTCGGCGAGCAAGGCCATCGCGCGCTCCGCCCCGGCGCGATCGGCGCGCCGGGCAAGCGCTCGCCAGGAGGGCGCAAAGGCCCGATCGTGGCTCAGGAGCGCCATTTGTACGTTCTCCCGCACCGTCATGGAGGAGAACGTCGCCGTGATCTGAAACGTGCGCGCCACGCCGATCCGAAACAGTTCTTCTGGCGAACGGCCGCCGATCGCATGGCCGGCGAGATGAATGGTGCCCGCATCCGGTCGCAGTTGACCGTTGATCAGGTTGAACGTCGTCGTTTTGCCGGCGCCGTTGGCACCGATCAGGGCGACCGCCTCGCCGGCACGGACCAAGAGGTCGATGCCGCGTACCGCGCGCACGCCGCCGAAGGAGCGGGCCAATCCGCGTACTTGCAGCATCACGCTTGCCGACTCTGGAGATGTCGGCTTGCTCATGGTCCGGGCCTGCCCGACCGCCAGGATGTCACGATACCGGCGATGCCGCGCGGAAAGGCCAGGACGGTCAACAGTACCGTCGCACCAAGCGCTGCGCGCCAGTACTCGGTGATTCGTGCCAACGAGTCGGCGAGCCAGGTAAACAGCGCGGCGCCGACGAGGGGCCCGAACAGCGTATCGATTCCGCCAAGCAGTACCATGACCAAGCCATCCACCGAGCGCGGAATGGAGAGTGCGTCCGGGGCGACGCTTCCTTTCGAAAATGCGTGCAACACGCCGGCAGTGCCCGCGAGCGCTCCTGCGAGGCAGAACCAAGCCCATTGCAGACGCTGCGGTGAGAGTCCGATGACACGCGCTTTCAATGGTGCATCCCGCGAGGCGCGCACGGCGTAACCCAAAGGGGTGAATGTGAGCCACAGGCAAAAAGCGATGGCGGTGCCACTCACCGCCAGCACGAACCAGTAAAGCGTAGCGCGCTCGCCAAGCCATTCGGGAGGCCAGATGCCAATCAGGCCGTTGCTGCCGCCGGTCACGGCGTCCCACTGAAATGCAACGGACCAGACGATTTGGGCGAACGCCAACGTCAACATGGCCATGTAGGTGCCGCTCAGGCGAACACAGAACCAGCCAAATATCAACGCGGTGATGCTCGCGAGTGTGACGCCCCCCAACATGGCTGACGCGAGACCGCCTCCCGATTGCGTCAGAAGCGCTGCCCCATAGGCCCCCGCGCCGAAATACGCGGCGTGGCCAAACGAGCCCATGCCGCCGGGGCCTACGATCAGCCCGAGGCTTGCGGCGAAGAGGGCGAACACGAGCATGTCGATGGCCAGAACCAACGTGTACTCGGAGGCGAAGAGCGGGAGCGCGACGAGTGTCAGCAGAAGCAGGCCGATGACGACGAAGGTTCGCAGACCTGGCGCGCGCAGCAGCGGTGCCTGGGCCGCGTCGCCTCGCACCTGGGGCAACGGCGTTCCGAGCAGTCCGTAGGGTTTCCAGACCAGCACGACGGCCATGACGATGAACTCCACGACGAGCGTGAGTTTGCTGAACACCAGATCCATGCCGAACAGCGACGTCTCACCGAGTCCGATGCACCAGGCTTTGGCCAGTGAAATGACGATGGCTGCCACGAAGGCGCCGGGCAGGCTGCCGAGTCCACCCACGACGACCACGACAAAGACATCCGCAATCACGGCGAGATCCATGCCGAGCGCCGCCGGCTCCCGCGGCAGTTGCAGCGCGCCGCCGAGACCGGCGAGAAAGCTGCCGAGTACGAACACCGTGGTGAACAACAAGCGTTGGTTCACGCCGAGCGCATCGGTCATTTCACGATCTTCTGTCGCCGCGCGGAGCAGCAACCCGAAGCGCGTTCTTCGAAGCAGCAACGAAAGAGCGAGCAGCACGAAGAGCCCGGCGCCAATCAGGAACACATCATAGGCAGGAAACGAGCGACCCAGAAGATCGACGGCGCCCGACAGTCCAGGGGCGCGTGGTCCGAGGAGGTCCTCGGCCCCCCAAACCGCGAGCGTTGCGTCCTTGATGATCAGTACGAGCGCAAAAGTCGCGATCAATTGCAGCAGTTCAGGCGCCTGGTAAATGCGTCGCAAAACGAGCACCTCGACGACCAGGCCGATAGCCGCCACCGAGACGCCAGCGACAAGCAGCGCGCCCCAAAAACCGAGCGCGCCGCCAACGACGGTGGCCACGGTGTAGGCTATGTAGACGCCGAGCATGTAGAACGAGCCATGCGCGAAATTCACGACGCGCGTCACGCCGAAGATCAGCGATAACCCAACCGCTACCAGGAACAGCGAGGATGCGGACGCGAGTCCGTTCAGTGTCTGGATGGCGAAGGCGGCGAGGGGCGCGGTCATTGCGCTAGACGTGACTCATGCGGACATCGTTCGACAGCGGTGGCAGTCCGTGTCGTCGGCGAGCGCGCTGGCAAGCATCATCGCCCGCACGGAATTCCCGACAGGGTCCGGGACGCCATTCGTAGATATGGCAGAGCACCTGCCTGCCGATCTCGCCGCCCAGCGCGGCACAGCGAGCCGGCGACTGATCGGTGCCCCGCATCCGGGCGACGCCCGCCGTGATTTGATCGGCAAGACCGTCGGGCACGGCGCCACCCTGGTGCATCAGCTCTTGCACGGAGAAGTCGACGCGAAACGTGGCGCAACACGCGCCACAGTCGGTGCAACACAACATGTGGCGAACGCGATCAGTCGTCTTTGCGCAACTGCGGAAACAAAATGACATCACGGATCGTCGCTGAATTGGTGAACAGCATCGCAAGTCGATCGATGCCGATACCCTCGCCGGCCGTTGGCGGAAGACCGTATTCAAGCGCTCTGATGTAATCGGCGTCGTAGAACATCGCCTCTTCGTCACCCGCATCCTTGGCCCGCGCTTGCGCCTGGAATCGGGCCGCTTGATCCTCCGGGTCGTTCAGTTCGCTGAATCCGTTGCAGATTTCGCGTCCGGTGATGAAGAGCTCGAAACGATCGGTGATCTCCGGGTTGGCATCATTGGCGCGCGCGAGCGGCGAGACATCCGTGGGGTGAGCCATGATGAACGTCGGTTGAATCAGTTTCTCCTCGGTGTTCGCCTCGAAGAGTTTCAACTGCAGCACGCCCAATCCATCCGTTGCTCGGACTTCTTCACCGGCGCTAGCGACGGCTTCACGCAGGAAGGTGATGTCATGCAACTGATCCGTCGTGAAGTGCGGGTTGTATTTCTGAATGGCCTGCGCCATGGTCAGCCGATCGAACGGCCTTCCGAGCTCGATATCGAGGCTGCCGAATTTCACGGTCGTCGTGCCGAGTACCTCGCGGGCACAGTCACGTAACAACGTTTCCGTCAGATCCATCAGATATCGATAGTCCTGATAGGCCTCGTAGAACTCGAGCATCGTGAATTCGGGATTGTGCCGCGTGCTGATGCCCTCGTTGCGGTAATTGCGATTGATCTCGAAGACCTTTTCGAACCCGCCCACCGTGAGACGCTTCAGGTAGAGCTCGGGAGCGATCCGCATATACATCTGCTGATCAAGCGCGTTGTAGTGCGTGACAAAAGGCTTGGCGGCCGCACCCCCAGGGATCGGGTGCATCATCGGCGTTTCGACTTCAAGGTAGCCCCGGCGCACGAAGAATTCCCGAATGAATGAAATCATCTTGGAGCGCGTTTCGAAGGTGCGGCGCGACTCGGGGTTGACGATGAGATCGACGTAGCGTTGACGGTACTTGATCTCCTGGTCGGTGAGGCCGTGAAACTTCTCCGGCAAGGGGCGCAGCGATTTCGTGAGCAAGCGAAGCTCACGCACCTTGATTGAGAGTTCACCCTTCTGGGTCTTGAACACCGTGCCCCGTGCGCCAACGATGTCACCCATATCCCAGTGTTTGAACGCTTCGTGCGCATCGGCACCCACGCCCTCATCGTTGATGTAGAGCTGGATTCGCCCTGACATGTCCTGCACTGTGGCGAAGCTCGCCTTGCCCATCACGCGCTTCAGAAGCATCCGGCCGGCGATGGAGACCTCGGCTTTCAGGGCGTCAAGCGCTTCCTTCGGCTGATCGCCGTAGCGCGCGACGAGTTCGGAGGCGAGATGCTCGCGCCGGAAATCATTGGGGAACGCGTTGCCCTTCGCTCGAAGTGCGCCAAGCTTCGCGCGCCGCTCGGCGATGATGTGGTTTTCGTCTTGGACTGGGGGCGGAGGGGCTTCGTTCGTCATGGTGAACAGAGGTGATTCAAAACAGGCAATGCGTTCGGCATGGACGCCGAGGCGGGTGCGCTCGCATTGCGTTACGGTGCGAGAAGGCGCTTTCGAGGCGGCAAACCCCGCATCGCTCGTGCGCGCAACCTGCAATTTTGCTGCAAGTCGTCTTGCCGCTGCCCTTGGGCTGGGTGATCAGGCGAGAATCGGACGGTCGGGCTGTTCGTTCGGTGCGCTGGCGGCGGGAGTGTGCATACGCAAAAGCTCGCCGACGGCCCGAATACCCTCCGCCAAGCCGCGCTCGAACTCGCCCTGCTGGAACTCTTGCCGCATCGAGCGGCAGATGGCAGCCCACTGCGCCGACGGTACCCGACCGTTGAAACCACGATCGGCCACGATTTCCACGGTGCGCTCGGCGACGAGCAGGTAGATCAGGACGCCGTTGTTGTGCTCGGTGTCCCAGACCCTGAGCCGGGAAAACCAGTCGAGCGCGCGCTGACGCGAAGTCGTCCGACGCAGCTCCAGAAGCGGCCAAGCCGATTCGATGAAGATGCGAATCTGGCCACTCGAGCCACGCTCGGCGTCGACGACCGCTCGCTCCAGTGCGTCCAGTGAACTGGCCGGGAACATGCGGTTGACCTGACGGCGTGTGGTGAACAGGTGCGCGAGCGTGTGGCGGATCATGAATCGTCACCCCATCCGCCCGAAGCGCCGCCGCCACCGAAGCCGCCGCCTCCGCCTCCCCACCCGCCACCACCACCACCACCCGAGGACCAACCGCCGCCCGAGGACCAGCCGCCACTCCCGCCACCGCCGCTGCGGTAGATGGATCGTCCTCCCAGTGGTGCACTATGCAACGTGCCGAAGAGACCACGCAGGATTCGTGCGATGATGAAGCCGATGAAGGCGGCGATGGCCGCGGCAGGCAGTGAGGCTGTCAGCAAGAACGCGCCCACGCCAACGAGGCCACCCACGATGAGCGGCGGTGCCAGGAATGCCGCCGCAATGAGCACACCCAGCAACGTCGGCACCATGGCGCGCAACGATTCGCCGGTGCTTCCGGCTGCGGTTGCATTGTGGCTCTGCTCCCACTGCTTGCTCTCGTCGGACGGTAGCGCAGTGCCCTCCTTGCTCACCGCCAACTGGATTTTGTCGATTCCTGCTTCGATGCCCTGCGCATATTGCGCTTGCTTGAAGAAGGGAGAAATCGTGTCGCGAATGATTCGTTTGGCTTCCACGTCGGGCAAGGTCCCCTCCCAGCCATAGCCGACCTCGATGCGAAGCTTTTTCTCCTTCATCGCGATGATGAGGATGGCGCCATTGTCCTTGCCCTTCTTGCCGATTTTCCATGCGTCGGCCACACGAAGCCCGTACTGCTCGATGGTTTCAGGCTCGGCGGTTTTCACGATCAGCACGGCGAGCTGGCCGCCGGTCGCTTGCTCGAAGGAGCTCAGCCGGGCTTCGATCTGTTCGCGCGCGGAGACACCAAGAATCCCTGCCGCATCGGTCAGCCGGGACGCAAGCGCTGGAATCGCGGCTTGGTCGTCGGCGTGGACACGCCCGATCCCCAGTGCCAGCACGAGCGCAGTGACGCAACCGATCCACGCGAGGGCGGACAGGCTTCGCGATCGCAGGACGCGGGTCAGGAACGGTTGAATGACGTCCACGGGTTCAAGTCAGCCGGCGCAGCGTGTCGCCGACGTCGGCGCAGAGCTTACTGCGTCTTGGCGGGAGCCGCCGGCGCCGGCTTGCTGAAATCCACCTTGGGTGGCGTCTTGATCTCGTCCTCGTTGGTGACGGTGAATTGGGGCTTTTCCTTGAACCCGAACATCATGGCGGTCAGGTTGGTTGGAAAGGAAACCACCGCGTTGTTGTAGCTTTGGATCGCCTTGATATAGCGATTGCGAGCAACGGTGATGCGGTTCTCCGTCCCCTCGAGCTGGGCTTGCAGATCACGGAACGATTGGTCGCTCTTCAGATTCGGGTAATTTTCGGCGACGACCAACAGTCGGCTCAACGCGCCCTGCAACTGGTTTTGCGCTGCAATGAACTTCTGGAATGCCGCCGGATCGTTGACCAGTTCGGGCGTTGCCTGAATGCTCGTTGCCTTGGCGCGCGCTTCGACCACCTTGGTCAGCGTGTCCTGTTCCTGCGCCGCGTAGCCCTTGACGGTCTGCACCAGATTCGGGATGAGGTCGGAGCGTCGCTGGTATTGGTTCAGAACCTCGGACCACGCCGCCTTGATCGACTGATCGCCCTGCGCCATGTCGTTGTATCCGCAACCGCTGAGCACGGCCATGGCGACGAAAGCGGTGACGGCAACAAAGAGGCGCTTCATGAACGGATCCTTTACGGTCGCACCGTCAGCGTGTTTGGTGCGGGGTTGGTCGACTTCGGCAATATGCACGCATCGCATCATTTTTTCAAGCACCGCTACGCAGCGACAGGCATGCGGCTCAGGGGGCAATGTCGAGCGCGCGCAGCAAGTCCGCCCACGCTTTGGCTTTGTCGATCGGCGTACGCAGCAGGTAGGACGGGTGATAGGTGACCTGGACGGGCGTGGTCTCATACTGCGCCGTGCTGCCGCGCAAGGCACCGACGGTGGCGTCACGATTCAGTAAAGTCTGGGCCGCGGTTTTGCCGACAGCGAGCAACAGTTTCGGTTGCGCCAGCGCAATTTGCCGACGCAGATAGGGGGCGCACGCCGCGATTTCTTCGGCCTCCGGGTTGCGATTTCCTGGAGGGCGGCATTTCACGACGTTGGTGATGTACACGCCATGCCCCCGCCGTTTGCCAATGGCGGCCAACATCGCATCGAGCAGTCGCCCCGCCGCCCCGACGAACGGCTCTCCGCGTTGGTCCTCCTGCTCGCCGGGACCTTCGCCCACGATCATCCAAGTTGGCGCGCGGTCGCCCACACCGGGAACGGTGCGGTGACGTGTACGGTGCAGCTTGCAGGCCGTGCACTTCGCGATGCTGTGCGTCAGTTCGTCCCACGTTGCGGACGCGATGCATTGGTCACGTGACAGCTCGCGGGCAGCTTCAGCGACCGTCGCAGGGCTATTCTCGACCGCGACGGAGCGATCGTCGGTGGCTTGCACTGACCCGCGCGGTGCGGGCGTGCGCTCACGCCATGCCGGGGTGAGCCCGAGTTCACGCAGGATGGCGATACGTTGAGTCAAGAACGGCTACTCCTTTGCCGCATCGCCGGCATGGGCTGACGCACTGTGTAACGCGACCTGCATCAAAAGGGCGTCCTCACGCCGCGAGTCCTGGGTGCCGCTCGGATAATAGCCACCCCGAATGCCCTCGATGGTGAAGCCGCGCATGGCGTAGAAGCGTTGGGCGCCAGTGTTCGACTGCCGTACTTCAAGATGGATACGACGCGCACCACTGGCGTAAAGGCGCAGCGCAAGTTCGTTCCACAGCAACGTTGCGACACCTTGACGCCGGATCTCCGGCAGTACCGCGATCAGCAACAGTTCGGCCTCGTCAAGCAACATGCGACCGACGGCGAAGCCACACGGTACACCGGCCTCGCGCGCAATGAGGCACAGATAGCCGGAGGCGAGCGCATCGCGAAAATTGCGTTCGCTCCACGGGTGTGAGTTGCAGCGGCGTTCGATCGCCAGCACGTCGGCGACGTCCGCTTCCGCCATGGGGCTCACGCGGGCGCTCGAAAAACTGAGCGTTTGCGTTGAGCTCAGCATGACGTTGCCTCTCGCGTGGAGTTGCGCCTCGCATATCGTTGCGCTTCGGTGAGGGCAACGTCGTTGCGAACGTAGAGCGGTTCTGCCGCGAGCGCGTCCATCCGCATGCCGCGATCGAGTTGCGCTGCGGCGACGCGGGCGACGCCAATCGCCCAATCATCGTCGATGCCGGTGATGGTGCTGCGGTCGGTCGGGGACGCGCCTGTCGTTACAGGGGGGGCGCACAGCACCGCGCCCGAGCCCACCCAGAGCGAATCATCCCTCGTTACCGATGAAACGGCGAGCGCTTGCGTCGGCGCCAGGCGTTCGATGCCCGCACCCTCTGGGGTTCGAGCAAACCGTGCGAGGTATAGCTCGCCGAGGCGTGCGTCGATCGCGACGGTGACTTCGGCGGCGGTATCCAGCGCGATGATCGCCAACGCTTCGAGCGAGTCGACGGCCAGCAGAGGCTTGTTCCATGCAAACGCGAGCGCTTGCGCAGTGGCGCAGGCGGTTCGTACACCAGTGAATGCGCCGGGGCCAGCGCCGAACGCAATCGCGTCGAGTGCTTCGGGGGGGAGCGCCGAGCGGGCCAGCACGCGTTCGACTGCGGGTAGCACCCAGCCCGACAGTTTGTTGTTGTCGCGCGTCGCTTCGTGGACTGCGCCGCGTGTCTGCGGCGCATGCGGCAACAGCGCGACGGCGCCGATGTGCGTCGACGTTTCGATGGCAAGGATGGCGGGCATGGCGGTGTTATTGTAGGCAGGCAACTCTGCGCGCTTCGCTCTCCGTGCGCACGTCGTAGCCGCGCCGGATCGCAGGCGATCATAGAATCGGGAAATTCCCGGCTGCGTGCGTCGCGACGGCCTGTCTATATTCTCCTGTGCCGCTACGACCCGCGCCGCGCTGCTGGCCGTGGCTTGGCGCTGTCGGTACGCCGCTCACCATGTCGATCACGCTGCACATCGAATCCCTGGATCACGAAGGTCAAGGCGTTGCCCGTCGCGAAGGCAAGACCGTTTTCGTCGACGGTGCCTTGGCAGGCGAGGTTGTGCTTGCCCACGTGACTCGCAACAAGCCGAGCTATGAGAAGGCGGCCACCGACGACGTGTTGCGCGCAAGCACGTTTCGAGTGCGGCCCGCGTGTCCGCACTTTGGCGTGTGCGGCGGTTGCAGCATGCAACATCTGGATGCGCGCGCGCAGCTCGCAACCAAGCAGCGGGTACTGGAAGATCAGCTGCTGCATTTGGGTGGCGTGCGCGCCGAGCTGATTTTCCCTCCCATCGAAGGGCCGCACTGGGGCTACCGACACCGAGCGCGGCTTTCCGTTCGCCACGTCGAGAAAAAGGGCGGTGTGTTGGTCGGCTTCCACGAACGTCGATCCAGCTACGTGGCCGACATGACGCAGTGCCGGGTGTTGCCGGAAGCCATCTCCGCGCTGCTGCCATCGTTACGCGTTCTGGTTGCCGGGCTCGCCGCCCGTGACCGCGTACCGCAGATTGAATACGCCCAGGGCGACGGATTGCCGACGCTGGTATTGCGTCATCTCGAGCCGCTCGCGGACCGGGACGTCGACGCCTTGCGTGCTTTCGCGGCGACGCATGGCGTGCAGTGGTACTTGCAGCCCAAGGGGCCTTATTCGGTGCGGCCGTTGCCCGGTGAGGAGCATCGACTCGGCTATCGGCTTCCCGAGTTCGGCCTGCGCTATGCCTTTCAGCCCACCGAGTTCACGCAGGTCAACCCGCATGTCAACGCGATGCTCGTTCGACGCGCCCTGCGGCTGCTGGAGGTGCGTTCGACGGATCGCGTGGCAGACCTTTTTTGCGGCCTCGGCAACTTCACGCTGCCGATCGCGCAGAAAGCCGGCATGACGTATGGCATCGAGGGTTCGGCGGCCTTGATTGAACGTGCCCGTGAAAATGCACGCAGCAACGGCCTGGGCGATCGCGTCGACTTCGCCGTGGGCGACCTGTTCGCCGTGACCGACGGTTGGTTCGAGACGCTGCCACGGGTTAACAAGCTGCTGATCGATCCACCGCGCGATGGTGCCGTCGCGGTCGTAAAGGCACTGCCGCCGGCGGCAAGCCGTCGCATCGAGCGCTTGGTCTATGTCAGTTGCAATCCAGCGACGCTGGCGCGTGACGCTGCGATTCTCATTCACGAAAAAGGCTATCGCTTGGCCGGAGCTGGCGTCGCCAACATGTTCCCGCACACCGCGCACGTGGAGTCGATCGCGCTCTTCGTGGGGTGATCCGCCAGCGTTCGCGGCGGCGGCCCCAAGGCCGCTGCCTGCGGGGTGCGTCCGACGTCGACCGCGCGCATCGCGGTGTCTCGCGACACCGTTGCGGCGTGCGTCGCCTGGCGTCTGGGTGTTCGCAGATTTCTTCGTAAGCTATTGAATTATATGGGTTTTCAGGAATTGCGGCAAAAAAAAGCCGGGGTTTTGCCCCGGCCTCAAATTGCTGTTGATTCTAACTAAGTCACCCCAGACGCCATATCACGCGGGGGAGTCCCGCACGCCATGATGCCTGATTTGACCAGACGATTATAGCCACAGGCTTTTCCTCGAAAACAGCCCGGACTGCGGCAAAACGGCACTGCTTTCGCTCTGTTGCAGTAGCGTCACACGAGCGTCGCCAAAATGCGACAACGCGGCTTTCGACCGGATCGAGAACCGGCAGGTGCTGCGTCGTCGACGGGCGGACTGGACTTCGGACATGGGCCGCGCGGCGATGACGCGTTACAATACTCGGCTAAACACAGAACCGACACTGGGGCGCGCTTCACGTGCCCCGGTTTCTTCCCGATCCCTGTCCGGCGCCCTGCCGCGCGGGGGTTGTCAACCGAGCATAGTCATGGTCGTAATCCGCCTTTCGCGCGGCGGTGCCAAGGGCGCCCCGTTCTACAACATCGTCGTCGCCGATTCGCGCAACCGCCGCGATGGACGCTTCATCGAGCGCCTGGGGTTCTACAACCCGGTCGGCAAAGAGGGCGGCGAGAACTTTCGCATCGCCTCGGACCGCCTTGCGCACTGGGTTGGCCACGGTGCCCGCATGTCCGACACCGTTGCCCGCCTCGTCAAGGTGGCCGGCAAGGCGGCGCCCGCTTCCGCCTGATCGAGAGATCGGCGCGGGGCGTCGTGCGGGGGCAACCGCCACCTCGCGATCGCGAGCGACGCGCGGCGGCCTGTCGCGGTTTGCGCGATGTCCCCGCAACACTTGCCATGTCGACACGGAGCCCATCGCACTCGACGCGCGGCGTGGATGAGCGTTTGGTCGTCCTCGCCAAGGTCGGTCGACCCTACGGCCTGACAGGCGCTCTCCACCTCTATCCCTATTCGGCGAGTGCCGAGACGTTGTTGCGCGCCGACGCACTGACGATCGGCAGCGCAAACTTCGCGGTGCATCGCGCCCGGCGTCACGGTGACAGCGTCGTGGCGCAATTGGTTGGCATCGATACGCCGGAGGCGGCCGCTCGTCTCACGAATCAGGAAGTGGCCGTTCCGCGTTCGACTTTCGCGCCGCTGCCCGAAGGCGAATATTACTGGGTGGATCTGATCGGCTTGACCTGCAGTGATGGCGAACGCGAGTTCGGTACCATCGTCGAGGTGTTCGACGCGGGGGCGCAGCCGATTCTTCGGGTGCGTTCGCCATCGGGCGAGCGCGACGAGTTGATCCCGTTCGTCGACGCCATCGTACGCTCGGTCGATCTGGCCGCCCGTCGCGTCGACGTCGATTGGCCAGGGCTCGACTGACCGCGCACCAAGGTGCATGCCTTGAGCCGATGATGCAGCCGCGACTCCGTGTTTCACTGCTGGCACCGTTTCCTGATCTGGCCGCTCAGGCGCTCGACTACGGTGTCACCGGACGGGCGCTGGGCAATGGCCTGTGGCGTTGGCGGGGCTTCGGTCTGCACGATCATGCGGATGACCCGCGACGTTCAATCGATGCCCGGCCCGCGGCCGGCGGGCCCGGAATGGTGCTCGCGGCGGCGCCACTCGACCGGGCGCTCGCGGCTGCGCGACACTGGCACGGCGCAGCGCCGCACGTCGTGCTGCTGAGCCCCGACGGGGCGCCTTTGACGCAGGCGCGGGTTCGCGAATTCAGCGATCGGCGAGATCTCGCGTTCGTTGCTGGCCGCTACGAGGGCGTCGATCAGCGCTGGGTGGACGCCAACGTCGATGCCATCGTGTCGCTGGGCGACTACGTTCTCTCGGGCGGCGAATTGGCGGCGGCCGTCGTGGTCGACGCCTGTGTGCGTCTGTTGCCCGGGGCGCTTGGCGACGCCGATTCCGCGCTCAGTGAATCGTTTGCTGACGCGCAGACCGCCCGGCTCGACTGGCCGCAATATGCGCTGGCCGACGCGTCGGCGCCGCTGCCGCCCGAACTGACGCAGGGCGACCACGCCGCCGTGCACCGCTGGCGATTGAAAGAGGCGCTGCGCCGCACCTGGTGCCGCCGCCCCGATCTGCTTGCGCGGGCGGCGCTGTCCTCGGTCGAACGTTCGCTGGTGGACGAAATTGCGTTAGAATTCAAGGCTTCACACGGCCAACCGCGATCTGACGCTGCGGGCTGATTTCGCTTCGTTCGTCGTGTCGCCCGTGTGAATTTCCAGCGTGTCGATGGCTTGGTCTCGCGCCAAGCGTCGTCCACGGATCCCGATGTGTGTTCCGCGAGGGCCTTGGTGCACTCGACGAGGCCGTGCGTGAGTACGGCCGCACACCGCTCGGACTCTGAAAAATCGAATAGGAAACCATCATGTCGAAGACTGCTCGTGGCGGTGCCACCAAATCCCTGATCGCGGCGCTCGAAACCGAAGAGATCGCGCGCCTGAACAAAACCATTCCCACCTTTGATGCCGGCGACACGGTCATCGTGAGCGTCAATGTGGTCGAAGGCGAACGCAAGCGCGTCCAGGCTTATGAAGGCGTCGTCATCGCCAAGCGCAATCGCGGGATCAACAGCGCGTTCATCGTGCGCAAAATCTCCAACGGCGAAGGCGTCGAACGCACCTTCCAAACGTATTCACCGCTGATCGCGTCGATCGAGGTGAAACGCCGTGGTGATGTGCGCCGCGCGAAGCTGTACTACCTGCGCGATCGCTCGGGCAAGTCGGCGCGCATCCGCGAGAAGCTTCCCGCGAAGAGCGCGGCGACGACCACCGCGCAGTAACGTCGGCTTCCGACGCCATCTCAGACGGCCCTGCGGGGCCGTTTTTGTTGTTCCGTTGTGTTCATGCCGCGAAACCGCATCGCGTGCCTGTGCGGCGGCGCATTGGCTTGCCGATTGTCATGCTGCTGCCGCTATCATGCGGGCAACCCAACAGCACGCGTTCGAGTCGACGTCGGCGCCGTTTGGTGCCCGCCGTGGTCGGTCTCTCGTGGTGCCGGCAGAGGCACGGGCTCCCGACGTCAATGTGAGGCGACACGTGCAGTGGCAAACCACCGAGTATGCGCACGAGCATCTACGACGCCCTCGAAATTGCGACCAATAGCAGCGCGGAGAACATCCGCGTCGCGGTGCGCACGGTCGTGCGTCGGTTCTGGGCGGTACCGCGCGACGCCTCGGGCGACTCGGAAGAGGCGGTGCGCTTTGCCGCATTGGCGGCTTCGATGCTGCTCGATCGCACGCGCCGCAAGGACTACGACGTTGCGCTGAACCCTGGCGTCGGCAGCGGTCCCTGGCGTTTGCCGGTGGGGGGCGCCGGGTTGCGCGACATGCCACTGAGCGAAGGGGGCACCGATTCTCGCGTGCTCGGCGAAGGCGCCGAGGTTTCGCAGCTTTCGATCGTCGCCACGGCCCCCAAGGCGTTGCCGGGTGTCGATGCATTGGCCGAGCCGTTGCCGGAAGGCGCGGCCTGGCAATCACCGTTGGTCTGGGGTGGTTTTGCCTTCGCGACCTTGCTGCTCTGGTACGCTCTGACGCAGTGGTTCAGCGGGGCGATGACCTATCGCCTGCTCGTGGGGCTCGGGGGCGCGGCGTTGCTGGCTGCGGCGAGTGTGTTTGCGGCGTTGTGGGCTTCGCGTGTGCGTGCGGTGCCGCAGGCAGCGGCCAGTCTGTCGCGTCTTGCCATCATCAAATGGCGGCGTGAGAGTTCCATTTTCATCGGCGCGCCGGCACCGCAGCACGACACCGCGTGGGTGTTCAAGCTGCGTCTGATGGAGCTCACGCGAAGCGCGGCGGGGTTCGTCACCGCGACCAATGCCTGGCGACGTTTCGCGGCGCGTGTCGTCGACTACAGCATCGTCGGATTGCTTGTCTTTGGCGTCATTCAACTCGGCGACGTGGTGTTGCCGTGGCCGGATGCCTGGTTCGCCTGGATGCGCTCACCGCTGTTGCTGCCGGTGTTGACGGTGCTCGCCGCAGTGCCTGCGGAGGCGCTTCTGCTGCGCACGATTCGTACGACGCCTGGCAAATGGTTGCTTGGCATGGTGGTGGTGGTCGGTGTAACGCGCCCGGCGGACCACGCGGCGCCAAGCCAGGCTCAGCTGTGCTGTCGTCGCGCCTGGCAAGCCGCGTGGCGCGGTGCGGCGCTCGGGGTGTGGCCACTGGCGCTGGTTTGGCTACCGGGGCAACTCGAACGCGCGCGGCGGCGCGAAAACGACTGGGAGGTGGGCGGCGACTCGCTGGTCATGGCACGGCCTCTTGCTCGATCAGGGGTCGCGACGGCGGTGGCCGTCGTGCTGGCCGCCGTGCTGACCGTCGGCGCTGCGTGGCGCAGCGACGGCCAAACATGGTGGCCAGCGCTTCGCGCGAGCGTCGGATCGATGTCGGCGCTGATGACCGATCTGATGCCGCGGCGTAGCGCGCCGGTGCAGGCGCCACCGGTCGCCGGCGACGAGCCGGTGGCTCCGGGAGGAGGCGCCCCGGTGGCGCCCGTCACGACGGGTGCGCCCGCGGCGCCGCCCGACACGCCCCGCGGCACGGTGCAGCCCGTGCCTGCGGTGGCGCCGGCGGCATCACCCACTGCGGATGACGAAATGACGCGGCAAGCGCGGGCGTCGCAAGCGCGGCGGGCGCGTGTCGAAGGCTACGCGAAGCAGGCGGAGGCGGCGCGCCGCAGCGGCAACTATGGCGCGCTGATGGGGGCTTGCCAACAGTGGACGCAGGACCAGCCTGGCAACGCCGAAGCGTGGCGCTGCTATGGGCTGGCCCAATTCCAGAACGGCCGCGGTCGCGACGCGCTTCCCGCGTTGCGGCAGGCGTTGAAACTGGAGCCCAACGACCGTCAGGTCGAAGCGGCCATCCTCGCGATCTTGCGTCCTTGACGAGCCTGCGGCACAGGCGCGGCGGCCGCACGCGTGGGGCGACTACTTGCGACGCAGCAGATAGATGTAATCGCCGTTGGCGATGGATTGGTCGACGATGGCGTTGCCGGTTTGCCGCGAAAACGCCTGAAAGTCGCGCTGCGACGCGGGGTCGGTCGCGACGACTCTCAGGATTTGCCCGCTCAGCATGTCGTTGAGCGCCTTTTTCGTGCGCAGAATCGGCAACGGACAGTTCAATCCGCGGGCATCAACTTCACGATCCACTGTGAACGTCGTCATCTCATTCCACTTCCAGATTAACGCAGGTGACCGTGTCGAGTTCGACGTGTCACATCCGAGGTGCCCATTTTAGTGGAGGTCAATCGAGGTATTCGAACAGGCGCACGACACGCTTCACGCCGGCGGTCGTGCTGGCCACCTGCGTCGCGGCATCCGCCTCGCTTCGCTTGACCATGCCGAGCAGGTAGACGACGCCCGCCTCGGTGACCACTTTGACGTGATTGGCCTGAAAGCCCTTGGCATCGAGAAAACGTGCCTTGACGATGGTGGTCAGGCGCGAGTCGTTGCTCGATGCCAGAAGGCTCGCGAGCGGCCCGACGGTCATTTCGTTGAATACCCGCTTGACGCCCGGCACGGCGCTCACTTCCTGCTCGACGCCCTGGCGGACGGCCTCGGTCGTTGCCTCGCCGCTCAACAGGACTTGTCGGTTGTAGCTCGTAATGTTGACGTGTACCTGTTCGCCGAAGCGGTTTTTCACGCGAAAGAGCGCGCGCGTCTCGATGTTCTCGTCATCGATGAAGACGCCGGTGCTGCGTCGATCATCGGCCACCACGACGGCCGTGGCGGCGCCGCCGATGACCAGCGGGGCACACGCGGTGAGCCACACCGACGCCGCGGCGACGGTGAGCACGAGAAGCTGGCGCAGAGACAGGCAAGGCTTCATGACAACCCTCCAAGCAATATCCGATCGATGACATCACAAAGCGCGTGCATGCCGACGCGATGCAATTCCTGGGCCCGCATTATGCGGCTTGCCGGCACGGCGATCAGATGATCGCCCGCGAGCAGGTGTTCACCCACGCGACCGCCGCCTTCGCCGGTGAAGGCGATGACGCGCATCTCGCGTTCGTGCGCCGCATCGACGGCGGCGACCACGTTGACCGAGTTGCCGCTCGCCGAGAAGGCGATCAGCACGTCACCCGGATTGCCCAGCGCGCGCACGGGCCGAGCGAACACCTCTTCGTAGCCGTAGTCGTTGCCGACGGCCGTCATGGTGCTCGACGGCACGGTGAGGGCGATCGCGGGCAGGCCTGGGCGTTCCTGCTCGAGCCGCCCGATCAGTTCGGCGACGAGGTGCTCGGCGTCCGCGGCCGAGCCGCCGTTGCCGCAGGCGAGTACGCGATGGTTGTCGAGGAAGGCCGCGACGACGCACTGCGCCGCCTCGGCGATTGCCGCATCCAATCGTTCCGCCGCGAGCAGCGCCGCGGCCGCCGCTTCGCGGTAGTGGCGCGCGACCCAGTCACGGGCCGAGTGTGTTGCCGGTGAATCCTCTTGCGTTGCGTCGTTCATGGCATTCATGGGGTGTCAGTCGCGCTCGCCGAGCACATCGCGCAGCCACTCGGGCGCGCTGTCGCCATCGAAGAGCACGGCATCGACGCGACACGGCGGCGTGTGCGCGAGCGCGCCCAGGTACATCGAGATCGCGCGGCGCAGCCGCTCGCGTTTCGCGTTGCCGATGCTGGCGGCGGCGGCGCCGAAGCGCGAGCGGTCGCGTTGGCGCACTTCGACGAACACGAGCGTTGCGCCGTCATGCATGATGAGATCGATCTCGCCGAAGCGGCACTGCCAGTTGCGGCACACGGGCGTCAGCCCATGGCGCGAGAGCAGCGCCTCGGCGCGTGCTTCGAACGCCTGACCACTGGCGCGGCGGTCGGCCGGCGTCCGTGCGCGCAGCACGTCAGGAACCCGCCTTGACCAAGGCGCGCTCACGGAATTCACCGACCATCGGCACGCGGCGATATTGCGCATCGCGCAGCGTGAGTCGGCCGATGGCGCCATCGAATTCGACGGGCAGTGCGCCGCGCGCGGCCGACAGCGCAATGCGCGCGGCATCGACGCCGAGCGCATAAAGGCGCGCGAGCGTCGGCGACGGCGCCGGGGCGTCCGGCGCGGGCGCCGGAGCCGCGACGGCGATGAAGTCGGCGCGATCGGCATCGATCAGCCAGGGCGCATCCGCGATGCGAACGCCGGTCCAGTCGACCGTGCGTTCGAGCGGCGCCTCGTAGGAGGCGCTGGTGGCGTAGATGGCAATGTCTCGCAGGTAGGGGCGCAGTTCGGCGAGCGTTGCGCCGCCGCCGGAAAAGAGCAGGCAGTCGACGTTGTCCTGGCGCCAACCGTCGGCGAGTTTGCGCCAAGCGCTGCGCGCGCCCAGCGTCACCACGGGCAAGCCGATGGCGTTGCGCTCGCGCCACGCGAGCGTCATCGCGGTGGCCACGCGCCCGGCGAGCGCGCCTCCGGTGTCGAGCACGATCGGCTTGCGGCAGGCGTCATCACCGGCCTGGCGTGCGATCGCCTCCGCTTCGGAGTCGAGATCGGGGGCCAGCACCGCCATCGGTGCCGGCGGTGTCGCGCCGAGCGGTGACAGCATCAGCGTCGGCCGCACCAGCGCGAGCCTGGCGCCGGCCAGCGCCGCGACGTCGCTGCGACTGAGCGGCCCGATGACCCAGTCGACGGTGGCATCGACACATCGCTCATAGGCCGCCACCACGCCCTCGTTCGGGTAGGGGCAGTCACGCACGCTCGGCTCAGGCTTGCTCAGGGCAAACGCGGCCATGGCACCGCTGCGCACGCTGGCGGCGGCGCGGCGCAGCAACGGCTGCTCCGTCGGCAACAGCAGCACGATGCGCAACGGCGCCTCGGTCTGCGCCGGCGGCGTCGCCACCTCTTGCGACAAAATCAGCCGTGGTGGCACGGCCGGCACGTTCGCCGACGATGGCGCGGCGCCGCTGCTCGGCGTTTGCGCGACGGTGCCGGCGGGCAGCGCGATGGCCGTGATGAGTGCCGCGAGCGCGGCGAGGCCCGAACTCGCCGCACCGCGCGGCGGTGGGGACAACGAAGGCGACGGTCGGCAACGGGTTGGGGCGATCATGACTCGACAGCAGACACAGGAGAGGCGCGTGGCGCAGACGCAGCAGGAAGGGGCGGCCGCAGAGGGCTTGCCCGCTGGATTGTATGTAGTGGCCACGCCGCTCGGAAACCTCGGTGACATCACGGTGCGGGCGCGATCGGTGCTCGCACGGGTGGCCTGCATCGCCTGCGAGGACACCCGCGTGACGCGCGAACTGCTGCGGCTCCTCGACATCGCGCCGCCACCGCTGCGCGCCGTGCACGGGCACAACGAGCGTGCGGCGGCCGCCGACGTGCTCGCCCGCATCCACGCTGGCGCCGCCGTCGCCTACGTGAGCGATGCCGGTACACCGGCCATTTCCGACCCCGGCGCACGGCTGGTGGCGGCCGTTCGTGCTGCCGGTTTTCCGACGATTCCGATCCCCGGCGTCAGCGCCGTCACGGCGGCGCTGTCGGTGGCCGGGATCGAGGCGACCGCCTTCGCCTTCCTTGGCTTCGCGCCCTCCGCGAAGGGCGAACTCACGCGCTTCGTCGAAGGGCTGGCCGCGCGTGTCGAAACCAGCGTGTTCTTCGAGGCGCCGCACCGCATCGAGGCGACGCTGCGCGCGCTGGCGGCCGGACTGCCGGCGGCGCGGCGCATCGTCATCGCCCGCGAGCTGACGAAACGATTCGAGACGGTGAGCGCGCTGGGTGCGGGCGAGATCGACGCCTGGCTTGTGGCCAACGGCGAGCGCCTGCGCGGCGAATTCGTGCTCGTCGTCGCGGGCGACGATGCGCCGCGCCGCCCGAGCGCGCTCGACGCGCGCGAACTGCTCACCGAACTGCTCGCCGAACTGCCGCCGGCGCGCGCCGTGCGCGTCACGGCGCGGCTCACCGGCGAGGACCGCGAAGCGCTCTACGCGCTGGCGGAGACGCTGAAGGCGCGCTGACGCGCTGCCAAAGGCGCGCTGCACGCGTCGTGCAACGTGGCGAAGGGCCCATCCGTTCGTAACAACTTTCGCCATAAATGGCGTCCATAACGGGCTTCACGCCATGAAACGCCGATTGTCGACTTTTATGGTTATGTGGCTGAAAGCCCGTTATGGATGCGGCTTTCAGCATAAAGCTGATACGGTTTTGCAATGCAGCGAAAACGTGCTGGCACCGATACAATCGACCGGATGACTGCCGCGCCCGCCAACCTCTCCGCCGTTCCGGCCGCCGCGGCTGCCGCCGATGCGCTGGTCGAGCTGCGCGACGTCAGCTTCGGCTACAGCAAGGATCGGCTGATCCTCTCCGGCATCAACCTCACCGTGCCCAGGGGCAAGCTGGTTGCCGTGATGGGCGGCTCCGGCTGCGGCAAGACGACGATCCTCAGGCTGCTGTGTGGCCAGATTCGTCCGAGCGTGGGCGAAGTGCGGGTCGAAGGCCGCTCGGTCGCCGCGATGTCGCGCGAGGAGATCTACGCTCACCGCCGCCGCCTCGGCATGCTGTTTCAGTTCGGCGCGCTGTTCACCGACATGACGGTGCATGACAACGTCGCCTTTCCGATCCGTGAGCACACCGACCTGCCCGAGGAAGTGATCCGCGATCTCGTGCTGATGAAGTTGAACGCCGTCGGCCTGCGCGGCACGGCGAATCTGAAGCCGAGCGAACTCTCCGGCGGCATGGCGCGCCGCGTCGCGCTCGCCCGCACCATCGCGCTCGACCCGCAGATCGCCTTGTACGACGAGCCCTTCGCCGGGCTCGACCCGATCTCGCTGTCGGTCGTCGGCCAGATGATCCGCCGCCTGAACGACGCGCTCGGCATGACCTCGATCCTCGTCACCCACGACATCATGCAGTCGATGAAGATCGTCGACTACATCTACTTCATCTCCGAAGGCCGCGTCATCGCCGAGGGCGACGTGCCGAGCATTCGCGCGAGCCACGACCCCTTCGTGCGCCAGTTCGTCGATGGCGAACCCGATGGCCCGGTGCATTTCCATTACCCGGCCAAGCCGCTCGCCGAGGACTTCGCATGAGCATGCTGGCACGTCTGCTGCGCCGGCTCGGTCGCGCCAGCATCGGCGCCATCGAGCGGCTTGGCTTCGTCACCCGCTTCTACTTCGCGATCCTGCGCCAGAGCGGCACCTCGGTCGTGCGGCCGCAACTGGTCGTCAAGGAGATCTATCAGGCCGGCGTGCTGTCGCTGATCATCGTCATGATGAGCGGGCTCTTCATCGGCATGGTGCTCGCGCTGCAAGGCTACGAAACGCTGGCGCGCTTCGGCGCCACCGAATCGATGGGCGTGCTGGTCGCGCTCTCGCTCGTGCGCGAGTTGGGGCCGGTGGTCGCCGCGTTGCTCTTTGCCAGCCGCGCGGGCTCGGCCATCACCGCCGAGATCGGTCTGATGAAGACCACCGAACAACTGGCCGCCATGGAAGTGATGGCGGTGGACCCGATTGCGCGCGTCGTCGCGCCGCGATTCTGGGGCGGCGTCATCTCGTTGCCGCTTCTGGCCGCGCTGTTCTCGATGCTCGGCGTCTACGGCGGCTACCTGGTCGGCGTGCAATTGATCGGCATCGACGGCGGCTCGTTCTGGGGGCAGATGCAAGCCTCCGTCGACTGGCGCTACGACATCATGAACGGCGTCATCAAGAGCATCGTGTTCGCCTTCGCGGTCAGTCTGATCGCGGTGTTCGAAGGGTATGATGCGAAACCGACGGCCGAGGGCGTCTCGGCCGCCACCACGCGCACCGTGGTCACCTCCGCGCTGACCATCCTCGCGCTCGATTTCGTGCTCACCGTCTTCATGTTCCGCGGCGGAATCAACTGACCACCATGAACCGAAAAATCATTGATCTCTGGGTCGGCATCTTCGTCGCCATCGGCCTGGGTGCCTTGCTCTTCCTCGCCCTGAAGGTTGGCAACCTGCTCTCCATCAACGAGGACCGGCGCGGCTACCAGATCGAGGCGCGCTTCGACAACGTCGGCAACCTCAAACCGCGGGCACCGGTCAAGAGCGCCGGCGTCGTCGTCGGGCGGGTCGAATCGATCCGCCTCGACGACAAGACCTTCGAGGGCATCGTGCGCCTGCACATCTACTCGCAGTATCTCTTTCCGCGCGACACCATCGCCGCCATCTTCACCTCGGGGCTCCTCGGTGAACAGTTCGTCAGCCTCGAAGCGGGGGGTGACACCGTCATGCTGAAGGACGAGAGCAAGATCGCGAAGACGCAATCGGCCATCCAGCTCGAAAAGCTCGTCTCGCAGTTCATGTTCAGCAAGGCGCAGGACAGCGCGCCACCGGCGCCGAGCGCAGGTGGCGCCGCCACGCCCGGAGCCAAGCCATGACGACGCGTGCGCTGCTCCTCACCGCGCTGCTCGCCGTCGCGCTCGGCGGTTGCGCCGCGTTCCGCAACGCGGCACCCGGCGACCCGCTGGAGCCGATCAACCGCGGCGTCGATTCGTTCAACAACACCTTCGATCACTACCTCTTCCGCCCCATCGCCAAGGGCTACGACGCGGTGTTGCCGGTGCCGGTCAAGCGCGGCGTCAGCAACGTCTTCCAGAATGCCGCCGACGCGCAATCCTTGCTCAGCGATGCGCTGCAACTGAAGGGCGGCAAATTGGGCGACGACCTGGGTCGCGTGCTGATCAACTCGACGATCGGCCTCGGTGGCCTGTTCGACCTCGCAAGCGACATGGGCATCGAACGTGGCAACGAAGACCTCGGGCAGACGCTCGGCCATTGGGGCTTGGGCTCGGGGCCCTACCTCGTCGTTCCGTTCCTCGGCCCCTCGTCGGTGCGCGATCTGGCCGGACGCTATGCCGACGGCAAGATCGACCCGGTGGCGCTGGTGTCATCCGTGCCCCTTCGCAACTCGTTACTGGGCCTGCGCGAAGTCGATGCCCGCGTCGCGCTGTTTCCGGCGGAGGCACTCATCCAGCAAGCGGCGCTCGATCGCTACAGCTTCATCCGCTCCGCGTATCTGCAACGACGACAAAGTCTCGTGCTCGACGGCAAGCGGCCAAAAGACGAATGACGTTCCACGCAGGTCATCGCAACCCACAGGACCATCCATCGCATGAAAATCGCTCACTGGCTCAGCGTCGCCTTCGCTGCCCTCTCGTTCGTGTCCGCCCATGCCAACCTCGCGCCCGACGCGCAGGTGAAGGCGGTCGCCACCGACGTCACGCAGGTGCTCAAAACCGACCCCTCGGTGCTTGGCAATCCCGCCAAGCTGAGGGATCTGATCGAAGTGAAGCTCTTGCCGAACTTCGACTTCAAACGCATGACGCAGCTCGCGATGGGGCGCAACTGGGCCCGCGCGACGCCGGAACAGCAGGCTGAGCTGACGCGCGAATTCCAGACGCTCCTGGTGCGCACCTACTCCGGCGCGCTCGCCAACTTCCGCAACAACACCATCGACTACAAGCCGCTGCGCATGCAACCCAACGACACCGACGTCACCGTGCGCACCGTCGTCAACCAGCCCAACGGGCAGGGCATCCCGATCGACTACTCGATGGAGAAGGGCGCCGATGGCCAATGGCGCGCCTACGACGTCGTGCTGGCCGGCGTCAGCCTCGTCACCAACTATCGCGACGAGTTCAACGGCATCGTGCGCGATCAGGGCGTCGATGCACTGGTCAAGCAACTGCAGGCGAAGAACAAGTAGCCACCCGCCCCGACGCGTCCGACGCCCACTCAT
Source organism: Pseudomonadota bacterium (assembly GCA_018241765.1). Taxonomy (GTDB): domain Bacteria; phylum Pseudomonadota; class Gammaproteobacteria; order Burkholderiales; family Casimicrobiaceae; genus Casimicrobium. Next base: position 124,930 of record JAFEDD010000019.1, read on the forward strand.
GCAACTCAGCGGCGACATCACCCTCGCGAACGCACACGCGCTGTGGGAGGCGCTTGCGCCTGGCGCGGCGGGCGCCGCGCAGATCGACGTGTCCGCCGTCACCCGTGTCGACTCCTCCGCGCTCGCGCTGATCCTCGCGCTGCGCCGCCGGGCCGGGCCGCAATGCCGCGTCGTCGGGTTCACCTCGCGTCTGGCGGCGCTGGCGAGCGTCTACGACGTCGAAGCGCTGTTCCAGCCCGCATCCGGCGCCGTGGTGGGCGGATAAAATACCCGCTGCCGTTTCGCCCTCTCTCCCGCGCCTTTTTCGCGCCCATTCGCCGCGCCGCACCGCCTCGTGAAACCAGAGCCTGTTTTGGCGGCCGTCGAAGTGATCGACGTCTGCAAATCCTTTCCCAACGTCCGCGCGCTCGACCACGTGTCGTTGCGTGTCGAGCAGGGCGAGTTCTTTGCGCTGCTCGGCCCGAACGGCGCCGGCAAGACGACACTGATCAGCATCCTCGCCGGGCTCGCACGCGCTGACAGCGGGCAGGCGCGGATCATGGGCTTCGATACCGTCGCGCAGGCACGCGATGCGCGGCTGAGCCTCGGCGTGGTGCCGCAGGAACTGGTGTTCGACCCCTTCTTCACGGTGCGCGAGATGCTCGAACTTCAGGCGAGCTACTACGGCGTGCGTGGTGCCGGCGCCTGGATCGATGAGATCCTCCATCACCTCGACCTCACCGACAAGGCGAACACCAACATGCGCGCGCTCTCCGGTGGCATGAAGCGGCGCGTGCTGGTCGGGCAGGCGCTGGTGCACCGGCCGCCGGTCATCGTGCTCGACGAGCCGACGGCGGGCGTCGATGTCGAGTTGCGGCAGAACCTGTGGACGTTCATCAAGCGCCTGAACCGCGAGGGCCACACCATCATTCTGACCACGCACTATCTGGAAGAGGCCGAGGCGCTGTGCCAGCGTGTGGCCATGCTCAAGGGCGGGCGCGTCGTCGCGCTCGACACCACGGCGAACCTGCTGCGCGGGGCGAGTGGCATCACCGTCGAGATCGCCGCCGATGCGGTGCCCGAAGCATGGCGTGGGCGTGCCGCCGTGCAGGCCACGGGCGCGTTCGGCTTCACGCTGGCGGGCTACGGCGAACTCGAGCCGCTGCTTGCCGCGTTTCGTGAAAGCGGCATCGCGATTGCCGAGATGAAGCTTGGCGCAGCGGACCTCGAGCAGGCATTCCTGCGCCTGACCTCACCGACGGCGGCCACGGCGGAGGCCGCATGAGCGACGCCGTCGACCGCGAAGACAGAGCGGCACCCGTCGCGCCACCGGCCACACGCTGCGGCCCCGCGGTCGTGCGCGCCGGGCACCACTCGGTGTGGAGCCTCGGTCCCGGCTTCAAGGCGCTCTTTCGCAAAGAGTGTCTGCGCTTCTCGAAGGTCGCGTTGCAGACGATCATCGCGCCGGTCGTCTCGACGCTGCTCTATCTCTTGATCTTCTCGCACGTGCTGTCCTCGAACGTCAAGGTCTACGACGGGCGCGTCGGTTATGCGCAGTTTCTGGTGCCGGGGCTGGTCATGATGGCGGTGTTGCAGAACGCTTTCGCCAACAGTTCGTCGTCGCTGATCCAGTCCAAGATGATGCGCAGCATCGTCTTCGTGCTGTTGCCGCCGATCAGCTCGTTCGAACTCTTCTGCGCCTATGTGCTGAGCGCGATGGTGCGCGGTGTCGCCGTCGGCCTTGGCGTGTGGCTCATCACGCTGCCCTTCGTCGGCGCGGCGGCCTCGGTGCCGGAGCATCCGCTGTGGGTGCTGGCCTTCGCCGTCGGCGGCAGCGCCATTCTCGGCACGCTCGGACTGGTGGCGGGCATCTGGTCGGAGAAGTTCGATCACCTCGCGGTGTTCCAGAACTTCATCATCATGCCGCTGACGTTTCTCTCCGGCGTCTTCTATTCCATCCATTCCCTGCCGCCGTTCTGGCAGGCACTGTCGTACTTCAACCCGTTTTTCTACATGATCGACGGCTTTCGCTACGGGTTCTTCGGGCTCTCCGACATCAACCCGTGGCGCAGCGTCGCCGTCGTCGCGTTTTTCGTCATCATGCTGGGGGCGATTGCGTTGCGCATGCTCGCCACCGGCTACAAACTGAGGCAATGATGGTCACACCCGAACTCGTCCGCAACTACATCGCCGAGGGGCTTCCCTGCACTCACCTCGAAGTCGAGGGCGACGGCCATCACTTCTACGCGATCATCGTCAGCGACGAATTTCGCGGGCTCAGCCGCATCAAGCAGCATCAGCGCGTCTACGCCGCGATGGGCGAGCGCATGCGCGCCGAGGTGCACGCGCTGTCGATGCAGACGTTCACGCCCGAACAGTGGGCCGAGCAGCGCAGCGCAGCCGGCGCGAGCGGGGTGCAGCGTGGATAAGCTGCGCGTCACCGGCAACGGGCCGCTGCGCGGCGCCGTGCGCATCTCGGGCGCGAAGAACGCGGCGCTGCCGATCCTGTGCTCGTCGCTGCTGGTCAAGGCGCCGGTCACCTTCACCAACGTGCCGCAGCTGAACGACACGCGCACCATCGTGCGGCTCTTGAACCAGATGGGCGTCACCGCCGCGCGCACCGAGACGCATCGCGTCGAGATCGACGCCAGCACGCTCGACCGGCCGCTCGCCGAATACGATCTCGTGAAGACCATGCGCGCCTCCATTCTCGTGCTCGGGCCGCTGGTGGCGCGCTGGGGCGAGGCGCGGGTGTCGCTGCCGGGTGGCTGCGCCATCGGCCAGCGCCCCGTCGACCAGCACCTGAAGGGGCTCGAGGCGATGGGCGCCGAGGTCACGCTCGACGGCGGCTACATCAATGCCCGAGCGCCCGGCGGCCGCTTGCACGGCGCGCACATCGTCATGGACATGGTGACGGTGACCGGCACCGAGAACATCCTGATGGCGGCGACCCTGGCCGAGGGCACCACGGTCATCGAGAACGCGGCGCGCGAGCCCGAGGTGGTGGACCTCGCGCAATGCCTGATGGCGATGGGGGCGCAGATCGAGGGCGCCGGCAGCGACCGCATCACCGTGCACGGCGTGGCGCAACTGCACACGGCAACGCACCGTGTGATGCCCGACCGCATCGAGGCCGGCACCTTCGCCTGCGCGGTGGCGGCGGTGGGCGGCGAGATCACGTTGCTCGATGCCCCGGTGGCGGCGATGGATGCGATCTTCGACAAGCTGCGCGACGCCGGCTGCACGATCAGCGTGCAGGGCAACAACGTCACCGTCAGCCGCAAGGGGGCGCTGCGCTCGGTCAGCGTGAAGACGGCGCCGTATCCGGCGTTTCCGACCGACATGCAGGCCCAGTTGATGGCGATGAACGTGGTCGCCGAAGGCACCGCGGTGATGACCGAGAACATCTTCGAGAACCGCATGATGCACGTGTCGGAACTGAGCCGCCTCGGCGCCCGGATCGACATCACCGGCAACACCGCCGTCGTGCATGGCGTGCCGAGGCTGAAGGGCGCCAACGTCATGGCGACCGATCTGCGCGCCTCAGCGAGCCTCGTCATCGCCGGGCTCTGCGCCGAGGGGCAGACGCTGATCGATCGCATCTATCACCTCGATCGCGGCTACGAGCACATCGAGGACAAGCTGATCGGTCTCGGCGCCACCATCGAACGGGTGTCCTGATGCTGACCTTTGCGCTCTCCAAGGGGCGCATCCTCGACGACACGCGGCCACTGCTGCGCGCCGCCGGCATCGACGTCACCGAAGAGGCCGAGCATTCGCGCAAGCTGATCCTCGCCACCGAGCGCGCCGACGTGCGCGTGCTGCTCGTGCGCGCGAGCGACGTGCCGACCTACGTGCAGCACGGCGGCGCCGACCTCGGCATCGCCGGCAAGGATGTCCTCATCGAAGGCGACAGCACCGGGCTCTACGAACCGCTCGATCTCGGCATCGCCAAATGCCGGCTGATGGTGGCGGTGCCCGAGGCGACCGACTACGACGCGCTGATGCGCCGCGGTCGCCGCTTGCGCGTGGCCACCAAATACATGGACACGGCGCGCGCCCACTTCGCCGGCAAGGGCGTGCACATCGACCTGATCAAGCTCTACGGCTCGATGGAACTGGCGCCGCTGGTCGGCATGACCGATGCCATCGTCGACATCGTCTCCAGTGGGGCCACGCTGAAGGCGAACCACCTGAAGGCGGTCGAGAAGATCGCCGACATCTCGGCGCGGCTCATCGTCAATCAGGCCGCACTGAAGACCAAGCGCGAGGCCATCATGCCGATCATCGAGAGCTTCGCGCGCTCGGTCGGCGCGCAGCGCTGAGACCGGGTCGGCCACGCATGGCGGCGGCGCGCGCCGCTTGACGCACCGTCGCGCGTCGGTTTGAATGGGATGCAGCGCGCCGTATCGAGCGCCGTGTGGAGTGGAAACATGATGTCGAGCGCAGCCAATGGTTTGATCGTTCTCGTGGCGTTGCTGCACGTCGGCTTTCTCGTGCTCGAGATGTTTTTCTGGGACAAGCCGATCGGGCGGCGCGTGTTCGGCCTGACGCGGGAGTTCGCGACGCACAGCCGCGTGCTGGCGGCCAATCAAGGGCTCTACAACGGCTTTCTCGCGGCCGGCTTGTGCTGGGGGCTCTGGCTCGGCGCGGCAGGGTTTGCCGTGAAAGTCTTCTTTCTGCTCTGCGTCGTGGCGGCCGGCGTCTTCGGCGGCTTCACCGCCAGCCGCATGATCCTCGTCGTGCAGGCCTTGCCCGCGGGGCTTGCCCTCGCGCTGCTGACGATGGGGTGAGCGGGCGCCGGCGCCCGCAACGGGCCGCCCGCCCCGTAAAATTCGACGGCTGCCGCGATGGGGTCCGCAGGGGTTCGTGCCGCTGTGGTGGACACCGGTTCGAGGCATACAGCTTTTTGCGCAAAGCCGCATCCATGACGGGCTTGGCGCGTGGTTTCATTGATAGTCGACTTTCGCCCTATCCACGCTCCAAGCCCTTTATGGATGCGCCTTTCACGAAAAAGTCATAACGAGAATCGGCGGACGCTTTCGTCCCCGCACGGCGCGTCCGCAACGATGCGCTCATAGCGCTTGCCACCTCTTTCATCGCGCCTTCGCATCGCCAACGCTTCCCGATTTCATGAAACGGCTCGACTCCTCCGCTCCCGATTTCTTCGCCGCGCTCGATGCGCTGACCTGGCAGGGCGGCGCGCTCGATGAGAACGTCGATCACGCGGTGGCGGCCATCCTCGCCGACGTGCGCGCGCGCGGTGACGCCGCGGTGCTCGACTACACGGCACGCTTCGATCGCGTGCAGGCGCCGAGCGTGGCGGCGCTGGAGCGTGCGCCGGGCGAACTCGCGGCGGCGTTTCACGGGCTCGATGCCGACGTCCGCGACGCGCTGGTGCTCGCGCGTGAGCGCATCGAACGCTACCACCGCCGACAGCTGAGCGTCGGCTGGCGCGATGTCGAGCCCGACGGCACGATGCTCGGCGTCGTGATCACGCCGCTCGATCGGGTCGGGCTCTACGTGCCGGGCGGCAAGGCCGCGTACCCCTCGTCGGTGCTGATGAACGCGGTGCCGGCCAAGGTGGCCGGCGTGCGCGAGATCATCATGGTGGTGCCGACGCCCGATGGCATCGCCAACCCCACGGTGCTCGCGGCGGCGCACCTCGCGGGCGTTGATCGCGTGTTCACCATCGGCGGCGCGCAGGCGATCGGCGCGCTCGCCTACGGCACGGCCACGCTGCCTGCGGTCGACAAGATCGTCGGCCCCGGCAATGCCTATGTCGCCGCGGCCAAGCGCCGCGTGTTCGGCCTGGTCGGCATCGACATGATCGCCGGTCCATCGGAGATTCTCGTCATCGCCGACGACGGCGCGCGCCCTGACTGGGTGGCGATGGATCTCTTCTCGCAGGCCGAGCACGACGAACTGGCGCAGGCGATGTTGCTGACGCCGAGCAGCGCGCTCATCGACGCCGTGGCAGCGAGCATCGAGCGGCTGCTGCCGACGATGCCGCGTGCGGCCATCATCCGCGCTTCCCTCGACGCGCGTGGCGCGCTGATCCGCACCCGCTCGCTCGCCGAGGCCTGCGCCATCGCCAACCGCATCGCGCCGGAGCATCTTGAACTCGCCGTCGCCGAGCCCGAAGCGCTGCTTCCCGAACTGCGCCACGCCGGCGCCATCTTCATGGGCTATGGCAGCAGCGAAGCGCTGGGTGATTACGTCGCCGGCACCAACCACGTGCTGCCGACCTCGCGCTCGGCGCGCTTCTCATCGCCGCTGGGTGTCTACGATTTCCAGAAGCGCACCAGCCTGATTCATGCATCCGCCGCCGGCGCCGCCACGCTCGGCCGCGCCGCCGCCACGCTCGCCCACGCCGAGGGTCTGCCGGCGCACGCGCGGGCTGCCCAACTAAGAACTTGTCCGTAAATAAACCGGGGCGGTCAATGGGTCAGTTTCGTCGCACTCTTCGTTGCTTTTTCTCACCATAGCCCCGCTATGGTTGCGAAAAAGACGCCTCAATTGCAACAAAACTGCCTGCGTTGCCCATCCCCTCTTATTTACGGACAAGTTCCAAGGACTGAACCATGACCGAATCCATCGCCGAGCAGCGCGCGGCCCGCGTGCGTGCCACCGTGCGCCCCGAGGTGCAGGCCGTGCGCGGCTATCCCGTCACGCCGCCGTGGAGCGGCATCAAGATCGAACTGATGGAGGACAACCACCTCGATCGCGGCAACGACACCGCCGCCACTCTGGCGCTGCGCGACGCACTCGGTCGCGCGCTGGCCGATGCCGCCTTTCACCGCTACCCCGACCCGGCTGCCCCGGCGCTGAAGGCAAAGCTGCGCGAGCGGCTCGGCATCGCCGCGCACCACGGCATCCTGCTCGGCGCGGGCTCGGATGAAGTGATCACCATGGTGTCGCAGGCGATCATCGCCGGTGGCGGCACCGTGCTCTCGCTCGAACCCTCGTTCGCCGTGTTCCGCAACGCCGCGCTCGCCAGCGCCGGGCGCTACGTCGGCGTCGCGCTGCGGCCCGATTTCACGCTCGACCTGCCGGCCACGCTCGCCGCCATCGAACGCGAACAGCCCAAGCTCATCTGGGTCGTCTACCCGAACAACCCGACCGGCAACAGCTACGCCGACGCCGACATCGAAGCGATCGTGCGCGCCGCGCCCGGCCTCGTGGTCATCGACGAGGCGTATGAGCCCTTCGCCGGGCGCAGCTGGGCATCGCGGCTCGATGAATTCCCGAACGTGCTCGTCATGCGCACGCTGTCGAAGATCGGCCTTGCCGGTGTGCGGCTGGGCTACCTGTTCGGGGCGGCGGCCTGGATCGACGAGATCGACAAGGTGCGCGGCCCGTTCAACGTCGGCGTGCTGCAGCAGGTCGCCGCCACCGTGCTGCTCGATCACTACGACGAACTGAAGCGCCACGCCGCCGCGATGATCGCCGAGCGCGAGCGCACGGCCGCCGCACTGCGCGCGCTGCCCGGCGTCACCGTATTCCCGTCGAATGCCAACTTCCTGCTCGTGCGCTTCCCCGATGCCGCGGCCGTGTTCGCGGCGCTGAAGGCGCACGGCATCCTCGTGCGCAACCTCTCGGCGCTGCATCCGCTGATGGCCAACACGCTGCGCATCTCGATCGGCACCGCCGCCGAGATGGACGCATTGACCGCGGCGCTGAAGCAGACGCTCGCCGCGCCGTGACGCCTACAATCGCCGCATGAATCAGCCGACGACCCGCGCCGCCACCGTCGAGCGCAACACCAAGGAAACCCGCATCCGCGTCGCCATCGACCTCGACGGCAACGGCCAGGCCGAGCTCGACACCGGCGTGCCCTTTCTCGACCACATGCTCGACCAGCTCGCGCGGCACGGCATGATGGATCTGCGCGTGAAGGCGCAGGGCGACCTGCACATCGACGCCCACCATACGGTCGAGGACATCGGCATCACGCTCGGGCAGGCGTTCCGGCAGGCGCTGGGCGACAAGGCCGGCATCCTGCGCTATGGCCACGCCTACGTGCCGCTCGATGAAGCGCTCTCGCGCGTCGTCGTCGATCTCTCCGGTCGGCCGGGGCTCGAATTTCACGTGCCCTTCACCCGCGCGATGATCGGCAGCTTCGATGTCGACCTCGTGCACGAGTTCTTTCAAGGCTTCGTCAACCACGCGCTCGTCACGCTGCACATCGACGGCCTGCGCGGCAGCAACGCGCACCACCAGTGCGAAAGCGTGTTCAAGGCGTTCGCGCGGGCACTGCGCATGGCCGTGAGCGCGGACGTGCGCGCAGCTGGCGTCATCGTCTCGACCAAGGGCGTGCTCTGATCGGCCCCCGTCTCACGCGAGCACGCACGCCATCATGTCCACCATCGCCATCGTCGATTACGGCATGGGCAACCTGCGCTCGGTCGCCAAGGCCTTCGCCCACGTCGCCCCCGACCAGCGCGTGCTGATCACCTCGGATGCCTCCGAAATCGAATCCGCCGAGCGCGTCGTCCTGCCCGGGCAGGCTGCCATGCCCGAGAGCATGGCGGCGCTGGAAGCGTCCGGGTTGCGCGCGGTGCTCGACCGCGTGTCGCGCGATCGGCCGTTTTTTGGCGTGTGCCTGGGCTTGCAGATGCTCTTCGAATCGACCGAAGAGGGCGACGTCGCCGCGCTCGGCTATCTGCGCGGACGCAACGTGCGCTTTGCACGCGGCCTGACCGACGCCGAAGGCCGCGTGCTCAAGGTGCCGCACATGGGCTGGAACCCGATCCGCATCGCGCCCGCGATGCGCGGCCATCCGTGCTGGGCTGGCGTACCCGACGAGAGCGCGTTCTACTTCGCGCACAGCTACTACGCGCAACCGGCCGACGCCTCGGTCATCGCCGGCAGCGTCGACTATCCCGACCCGATCTGCGTCGCGGTCGCCCGAGACAACGTTTTTGCGGTACAGTTTCACCCCGAAAAGAGCGCGGACGCCGGTCTGCGCGTTCTCCGAAACTTCACCACCTGGAACGGCACGTTTCACGTATCGAACTAGTCTCGCAGCGCCTCTCGGCCCAACTCCCGCATGCTTGTCATCCCGGCCATTGATCTCAAAGACGGTCATTGCGTTCGCCTTCGTCAGGGCGACATGGACAACGTCACCGTGTTCTCCGAAGACCCGGCGCAGATGGCGCGCCACTGGGTCGATCAGGGCGCCACGCGGCTGCATCTGGTCGACCTGAACGGCGCCTTCGCCGGCAAGCCGGTCAATGAGGCCGCGATCAAGTCGATCCTTGCCGAAGTCGGCGAAGACATCGACGTGCAACTCGGCGGCGGCATTCGCGACCTCGACATCATCGAGCGCTACCTCGACGACGGCATCAACTACGTCATCATCGGCACCGCCGCCGTGAAGAACCCCGGCTTCCTGCACGACGCCTGCAATGCCTTCCCCGGCGCGGTCATCGTCGGCCTCGACGCCAAGGACGGCAAGGTCGCCACCGACGGCTGGAGCAAGCTCACCGGCCACGACGCGCTCGACCTCGGCCGACGCTTCGAGGACTACGGCATCGAAGGCATCATCTACACCGACATCGGTCGCGACGGCATGGGCACCGGCATCAACATCGAAGCCACCGTGCGCCTCGCGCAGCCGCTGCGCGTGCCGGTCTACGCGTCCGGCGGCATTCACGACGTCGAACACATCAAACTGCTCAAGCCCTACCAAGCCGACGGCATCGCGGGCGTCGTCTGCGGACGCGCGCTCTACGAGGGCACGCTCGACTTCAAGGCGGCGGTGGCGGCGCTGGCCTGAGGGGTGAGCCGCAGCGCGCTGCGTGATGGCCGCTCGCGCTCATCGAGTTGTGTGTGTCAAGTTGTGCAAATTGATGTTCTGGTAATCGGTCGTCCTGTTTGCGCTCGACTATGCCGTTGGTCTGCGGAGTTCGGCGTCGGGTCAGACGGTGCTCGATGCCTAGCGCGTGACAAAACCGATCGAATTCATGCGCGCCGCTGGCCTCGCGCTCGCGTCGGGCAAAAAGCCGATCGGTGAACTCCTTGCCGTTGTCGGTCAGCACTTTGGTGATCATGATGGGACAGGCCGTACGCGCGAGCCCGAACGTCGGACGCGAGGTAGTGTGTTTCCGTGGCGGACTTCACACCTCACGGGGTTGGCATTGTCTTCTGTCCACGAGCGACGGCGATCATGCGGATGCGGAATAGTTACGGCCGTGCAAACTCGAGAATCTCCTGTCCCATCAGGACGCAGGTATCCGAAATTGGGGCGTAGATGAAGCGCATGCGGTAGGTTGCCTTGTAAACATAGCCATCGACACCGAGCACGCTGAAACGCTGCTTCGTATCGGCCGGATTCCTGATGGACGGCAACGCGCGAACCTCACGTGCGATCGCGCCGTTCGATGTTTCCGCGTGCAGCGCCAATAGCTTGGCGGCGCGCTCGCGTGCATCGCCTGCGCAGCGCGGTTCGCTCGTCGCAGCCACACCTTGTGTTACGGGTGAGGCGACCAACATGAACATGAGAAATACCGCCTGTGCAGGCGAGGGAAGTGCGCGAAAGGATGCCAGTGGAGTTGCATTCATTTGCGTTGCCTCGGTTTGCCCTTGGTTGTCGTGTTCGCCCGTTGTGAAACGACGATTCCAAGGAAATTTCTGCCAGCGGAGAATGCGCGGATGAAACCAGTCAGTCCGTGGCTGCCGCCGTTTACCAACCGCCGTGCCGTCCGAAGGTCATTTTCGCTCAGCGCGTGTCGAATCGCAGTCTCATGATTTTTCAAAAATTGCGCCAATATTTTTGAGGCGATTATGGGGTCATTGGCAAGTTCTGGATCTTGTTCAAGCGTAGCCCCCACTTGCGCACCAATATTGATGTAGTTGCTTCTTCCAGTAAGTTGCACGAAACCGCGACCTTTCCATTTCGCGCCTTCTCCGTGGCCGTCTTGACCCAAATCAGTACGGTGGTCATACAGATCAAACGCGTGGTGCCCTTCGCTCTTTATTGAGGATGTGTTGTATTTGGAAATGCCCTCGCTAATCGGCCGAAAAGACGCGCTCTCTGCCCGGATAGTTGCGAGCGCCATCATCAACATATCGGTATCATTAAGCGATTTGCTAGTCAATGCGGTGAGAATATTCGGAAGATGTACGCGAATGTTACCTGGCGTTGTTAATCTTGCTGATTCGATATGCGTGAAGGTTTTTCCGTTGACAACAGTGCGCGCTTTTTTTCGTATCAGTCGGGTTATGTCCGCGCCACCTGGTACCATCACCGCAGCGAGTTGGTATGCCTCCGCCGAAAGGGAACTTGCGACGGAGTTTTTGGTCGCGGCTGTGTGCGCCAGGAAACGAAATAAAGTATCATCGTTTTCGAGTTTTGCGTTGGGATCGGCAACGCCAAAGAAATACTGCCTTTCAATCGCATGGAGTGCATTGGCTACAGCAGCATCCCAGCTGCCGGTTAGCGGGATTTGATTAACCCCTGGAATCAAACCAATTATCGCGAGCTCATTGAGCAGCGTTCGAACGGTAAGCATATCTTCGGGAAGATTGGGCTGTCCCGGTCCAACCGTAGATTTGAGTGTAGCCGTTGTGCACATCGATTTGTTTGTTCCGAAAATAAGGCGAAGAAGTGGCCTCGCGCATCAACACAAAAAACCCGACCGTTAAGGGGAACTCGGAAGGTCGCGTGAGGGTGTGGCGTTATCCACAGAGCGCACGAAAACTCGTTGTGTCGAGCTCGTTTCGTGCGCCCTCGCGGGTAACGCGGGGCACGCCAGTTCGGTTCATTCTATGCAGCCGCCGCCAGCATCCGTTGCGCCTGCTTGTGTCGTGAATCATCATAGGCTTGCTTTGGCGTCCCATCTTGTTCGTTGGACGAATGCGGTCGACGCTCGTTGTACCAGCCGATGTGCTCGGCCACGTCGATCACGGCGGTGAGGTAGGCGCAGCCGTGGCGCATCGGGATGTAGGTCGTGTCCAGTGCCCACAGCGTGTTGGCTTCGATTCGACTCAGATCAACGCCACCGAGCAGGTAGGGGAACGCTTGGTGCCGTGGGCCGCGCCCGCGCTGGCTGGTGCCGGGCTTGGGGCACTATGCCTCAATGTCCATGCGCCGCATGAGCGTGCGGACGTGCTTGCGTCCCAAGGGGTGTTGCGCGATCCACGGCGGGATCGATGCGTCACGCAAGAGCAAGCGCAAGAGATCGCGAGCAAGTGTAGCCTCGATGCAACGAAGTGGAATCGAGGGCTCTGTGGCGCGCCATTGACCGTGTCGGCGATTCGCTCAGCGACCGCAGGCGCTTGGTCGCGCCAGAGAAGCCGGCGCCGTTTGGCGGCAGCGATTGGAAGAAGGGGATTGTTGCTGGGTTGGGCGGCGTGTGTCCCGCCGCTTGCGTTGCAACCTACGCCTTCCGGCAACGCTCCGAGCGCCGCTTCGGCTTTCGGGGTTCGCTATCTTGCTGACTCGGGCATCTTCTCACGCACAAAATGCCTGACGTGCTCCCTCGATTCCACATCGTTGCATCGAGGCTACGTTGGCTGCGCCGCCACCTTGGCCGATTCGCTGCTCGCCGCGATCTCCGCCCGGGTGGCGGGATCATGTTCGCCACGGGTAAGTTGGCTGTTCTCGTTGATTGGCGCGGCTTGTACGGCAACTTTCACGTCCGGACGCCGTTTGCGCGTCGCTTGCACGCTGGCGATGTCCATTGATGCGCATACAACACATTGATTGACATGCACAATTTCGTCTGCGAGGCCCGCGACGCACTTTCTTCATGATTTCAGGTCGACTTTGGCCGTATTTCGGGCTCTAAGCCCGTTATGGATGCGCCTCCCAGCATCGAGCTGTATCGCACGCACAGTCCATTCCGCGGACGAGCGGCCAGGGGCGCGTTGCAGCAACCGTTGCGACCGTAGCCTCGATGCAACGAAGTGGAATCGAGGGCCGCCGCCGCCCGCCCACGACCGTGTCGACGACTTACGCAACGACCGCAAGCGATGGGTCATGGCGCAGAAGTCCGGGCCGCTTTGCGGCAACGATTAGCGAAGGCGGGATGGTTGCTGGGTTGGGTGTCGTGGAACGCGCCCCGCGCGCGTTGCAACGCCACGCCTTCAGGCTACGCGCCGAGCACCGCTTGGGCTTTCGGGGTTCGCTGTCCTGCCGACTGAGGCAACTTCTCTCTCGCGCACAAAATGCCTGACGTGCTCCCTCGATTCCACTTCGTTGCATCGAGGCTACGCTGGCTCAGAGACGATCATTGCGTTCGCCTTCGTCAGGGCGACATGGACAACGTCACCGTGTTCTCCGAAGACCCGGCGCAGATGGCGCGCCACTGGGTCGATCAGGGCGCCACGCGGCTGCATCTGGTCGACCTGAACGGCGCCTTCGCCGGCAAGCCGGTCAATGAGGCCGCGATCAAGTCGATTCTTGCCGAAGTCGGCGAAGACATCGACGTGCAACTCGGCGGCGGCATTCGCGACCTCGACATCATCGAGCGCTACCTCGACGACGGCATCAACTACGTCATCATCGGCACTGCCGCCGTGAAGAACCCCGGCTTCCTGCACGACGCCTGCAATGCCTTCCCCGGCGCGGTCATCGTTGGCCTCGACGCCAAGGACGGCAAGGTCGCCACCGACGGCTGGAGCAAGCTCACCGGCCACGACGCGCTCGACCTCGGCCGACGCTTCGAGGATTACGGCATCGAAGGCATCATCTACACCGACATCGGCCGCGACGGCATGGGCACCGGCATCAACATCGAAGCCACCGTGCGCCTCGCGCAGCCGCTGCGCGTGCCGGTCTACGCGTCCGGCGGCATTCACGACGTCGAACACATCAAACTGCTCAAGCCCTACCAAGCCGACGGCATCGCGGGCGTGGTCTGCGGACGCGCGCTCTATGAGGGCACGCTCGACTTCAAGGCGGCGGTGGCGGCGCTGGCCTGAGGGGTGAGCCGCAGCGCGGTGCGTGATGGCGCTCGCGCTCATCGGGACTGACCCGGTAGTGACGGTGGCGAGAGGAAAAGCCTGACGCCCAAACTCAGGCGACCGCCTCCCGCAGTGTCGCGAAGCGAAACGGAGGCAAGAGGGCGGCAGGAGCCCGAAGGCGGTCGCGTGAAGGAACCGTTTGCGTCAGATGCCTCACGTAGCCTGCGTGAACTACTTGGTGCGCGATAGTTTGCCCGCGAGCTCGTCCAACTCTTTGCTGTTGAACAGGTCGATACATTTCATGGTGTTCAGCCTTGAGCCTGAGACGCTTCCGTAATTCAGCTTCGCATACCGGATGGCTAGTTCATCGAGCTTTTCATAAGCCTCCATCGGCTGCTTGCCACGCTCCAGGTAAGCGGCAGCCGAGGCATTGGCATCGTCTTTGGACGTCTGATCCGAGTACGCCTCCGCGAGGCAGCGAGTCACCGCCCAATTCTTCAGCAAGGCCTTTTGCGAGTACTTGGGCGGCAGTTCACCCGCGACCGACGTGGCGGACATGATGGCAAGAGTGACGGCGAGCTGGATATCTCGCGCAGTCATGGCAACACCCAGATCGAAGCGGTGTCCGGAACGAATGTTCCATTCTCTGGATCATTGAGCAAATGACACGTGTCAGAACATCCCGAACCGTCCCACAGCGTGACGTGCCCTTTGGCGTCTCGCCAACCGTGACCACGAACAACCAAAATGCCTTGCAGATTCGCAAATGCCGCAGGGGAAGGGGATTTGGCCGTTTTATCTGGGTTCCCGAATGATTTTTCCCGCTGGTCCATCATGTCGCTGACCCTAAACAGATAGCGCTTTCCGTCCGCACCACTCACGGTTGGGTGTTGGTTTGTCTTGATGAGATGCCCAGTTGAATTGAGCACATAGCTCATACGTATTGGGCAGGCATTTGTGAACACTTTGGAATCGATGTTCTGTTGAACTTTCCCACCAATCTTCTGGCCGACCTGCGCAACCGGCACACGAACAGGCTGAAATGCGACCCAAGCATTGTGAAATTTTGGGCGTTCCGCCTTGGCTCTTTTCGACATAACCATCCTTTTCGATAATGGTGTGGAGGGTTTTCTGGCGCGTAACGGTCCATATAGGCTGCCCGGCGTCGGCGGGTCGGCTCGAGCGCAGAGTTGGACCGAAGGCCAAAAGGGAGCGCCCTGACCTGGAGACGGGCGCGAACTACGCATGGCGATGTCCTGATGTCGTGGCGCGGTGATAAAGCAAGCGAGCGCCTAAAAGGGCGGCGCCGCAGAATAGGCAAGGCAACCACACCCAAAGCAACTCTGAAAAAAGAACTTCTACACCCTTTGGTCCAAAGACGCGACGAAGACTCAACGGGGAGACTTCGATGACTTGCCATGGAAGGAAGAAGCGCTCGCCTGACGCGGGCCACCACAAGGCAACGCCGTGTCCTCCGTTGGTGAGCATGTCAAGTAAGCCGTGTGAAGCCGCGGAGATTGCGGTGAAGGCGAACGCCAAGCACCGAGTGGTATGTAGACGTGACGCGATTAGCGATGCGATAAGCCCAAGAAGCAAGGCAAGAGCTAACGAGTGCGATGCACCGCGATGGCCGAAGGAGTCGGCGTAGGGGATGCCGAAGCGAAAAGCCAAAACGTCTAGGTCTGGCAGCACCGATGCCACCAACCCAGTTGCGAGTAGGCGAGGTGAAACCGCCTGCTTACCTAGACCCAGGCGCAATGCCAGGGGAGCAGCTATATGGGAGAAGACGGTTGGCATTGAGAAAAGCCTGACAAAAAATGCATTTCAGTTTCGCGAATGCGGCTGGGGGAGGGGATTTAACCGCTTTGTCTGGATTGCCGAATGATTCTTCCGGGTAGGCCATCATCTCGCTGACCTTAGTGCAGTGTTTCGCTCTTCTTG